>NZ_JBAYLY010000028.1:0-43767 GCF_041663825.1 Methanoregula sp. | reverse complement strand
GGCAGCGTGGCAGAAATTCAGAAATAACAAAATTGCAACGGTTAATTGGCAATTTACGACTGAAGATGCCAGGGTAAAATTACGCCGCCTTTATCCGACACTTGAAAGTTGACGAGACACTAGGCACCATCCGCATCGTACAGGATTACACTTCAGCGCCCGGACTGGCGGTCACCGACGTATGATAAAAACAGCGGGCAGAAGAGTACCATACCGGGTGTCCGCGTGTATCTTCCCGGCAATGGCGATCGGTTCGGACAATTCCTGCGGGATAACAAAAAACAGCCCGAAGAGTCCGCACATGGTGATCATGGAGACATAGAAAAACTTCGCGAACCTGGCTGCCGCTTTTCGTGCGACACCAAGGCGCCTCAGTTTCCTTTCCACCCTCGTGCAGAATTTCTGGAACATGTTTCCCCTTATCCATGGAGAACGGCAGGTTCGTATTTAAATTACTGTGATGGTTCTGGTTAGCTTATCGGGGTGTCGAAAGAATCAGGCCACCGGTTCTGCCCGGATTTTTTAGGCCGGTAAATTTCCGGTGGGGCGCGGGAATTTTTTGCCGGATTTTTGCACTGTTGCCGTTGCTCCTCCCATACGTGCGATGAATACCGCCGCTCCTGATGAGACGCCCACGCTACGGATCAGTAGCTAAAAAAACAGACTCTGGAGAAAACCTGTGCTCATCCAATTTTTCCGAATCTTTTAGAAACCTTCTGAGGCACTATCGCCAGCCGGGGGATGCCCGCGCTGGCAGAGTGCGGCAGCCCACAAAGAGCGTATGTTAATCCATTTTTAAGAATCCTGAAAAAGTAAAAAAAGGAGAACGGATCAGAATGAGATGACACCGGAAAAAACCGTGACAGCCGGGCCTTCCATCTTCACGCCATCCTTGAAGTGAATGGTGAGCGGCCCCCCTTGCGTCTCGACATGGATCGTGTCGCCCATGTAACCGAGTTTGTGCACGATCACCGCAGAAGCCGTCGCGCCGGTTCCGCAGGAGAGTGTCTCTTCTTCGACACCGCGCTCGAACGTTCGCACCCGGATGGAATCATCACCGGTCTTTTGCACGAAATTCACGTTTGCGCCGTTTAAGAAACCGGCATGGTGGCGGATCGGCGGGGCGGCCACGGCGATATCGATGGTGTCGACTGCATCGACAAGGATCACCGCGTGGGGGACGCCGGTATTTGTGGCGTAGACATCGAACTCCCCGATACGCTCCCGGTACTCGCCGTCCCCGGTGGCAGGGATGTCTTTGCGCTCGAATTTCGGGGTGGGCATACGGATGGTCGCGGTAAAATCCTCGCCGGTATACTTAAGAGCCACACCGACTTCCCCGGCAGGAGTCTCGATTGTACAGGTCTCCCCGATGTACCCGGCATCGTACGCGTATTTGGCAATACACCGGATCCCGTTCCCGCACATCTCGGCCTCGCTCTCGTCGGGCTGGAAGATGCGCATCCGGATATCTGATGTTGCAGACTTCAGGAGGTACAGGATGCCGTCCGCCCCGATCCCGAACCTCCGGTCACAGTAGAGGGCAGCAAAATGCGCCTTTAAGTCATCAGGGATGACGGTCTCCTCATATTCATCGATGAGCACGAAATCGTTGCCGTTCCCGTGCAATTTGGTAAAGGGTATCTCCATCGCACTTCCCCTGTTGATCCGGTTGTATCCTTCTTGTTTCCCGGGATGAGGATATACCCGGATTGTCCGGTATTCTTTTTGCGATTGTCCTTCAATAAACGCATCGGCCCAAGGTCCTGACAGGACAATTGGGAAGTATACTTTTACTCCCCGTTGAAGCCTGCCGGCCCGAACGTGGTGTGGAACTCGTCGATCCCCCAGCCGAGGTAATCCCGGATAATCACGTAGGCCATCTGCGGGGGAATCGCTCCCTTCTCGGTCACGATCAGGTCGATGTACTCGGCCGGCGTCACATCAAAGGCCGGGTTCCTCACAGTAACGTGGGGAAGTGTCTTTGCAATCTCGTCAGGCAACACCTCGTTTCCGGGCCGCTCTTCGATCCGTATGAGTTCCCCGAGAATGGTCCGGGGCGCAAACTTGTAGGTCTCGGCTGCGACGATCACGTTCACCCGGGCCTCGCGGGCGGAATGGGCAACCTGTGCGGTCCCGATCTTGTTGACCACGGCCCCGTTCACGGTCACCGCGTCGGCCCCGACAATCACGAGATCGACATCGTTGATAAAGGACCTGACCGCAGAGTCCACGATGAAATTTGTCGTGATCCCCGCGTCGTTTAAGGTCCGGATCGTAATGAGCCCCTGGTTCCTCGGCCGGACTTCCGTTGCAAAGACCTCGATCTCCTTACCCTGCCGGTGCGCCTCGATAATGCACCCGAGCGCGACCTCCGAGTTGCAGTGGGTGAGGATCGTATCGCCGTCGCGGATGTGGCTCGCACCGAACCCTGCAATCTGTTCCACCGCGTGCTGCGAAGACCGGATAAACTCGTCGGCCCGGGTCATGATACCTGCCCGGGCCTCGTCAACGGTCATGGCTTTTTCGAGGCCTGCCATGACGATGTGGACGGCGTTCGGGAGCGAGACTGCGGTCGGCCGGGTGGCAAGGAGGAGGGAGGCGGCCTGTTCCATCTCATGCCGGAACGCTTCGCTCGTGGTGGCCCGGGCCGAAAGAGCATGGTCCCGCAGGGCTTCCGCGACGGCGCGTGCAATCCTCCCCGCCCCCCGGATCTCCATGCTCTTTATCTTCTCTGCAGTTTCAGATACGATCATTACACTTCACTGATTCAATAAAGGCAGGAACCTACATAGAACTTATTACCGGGTGAAACACTTGACAGTCGCTGTGGTTTTTGACAGTGCCGGCACGCTCCTCTCTACGTACCGGGTGGCAAAGGATGTCGCACGACAGGTACTCATGCCCGGGATCGAGACAACGACACTCACCTTCTCCTCCCCCGACCGTGTCCTGATTGTTATCCCGGTCCACTCCAAGCATATTATCACCGCCCCACCGGAGACCCTGCTCTCTGCCTACCTTTCCGACAACAACGTGGGATTCGGGATCAGCTGTACCCGGAAGATCACGACCGCCGAAGAGATTGGGAACATGCTATATACCGACAAAAAGACCCGGGTCGGCGATCTCCAGGAATGTATCCGCGATGTCTGGCGGGTGTGCAAGGACGAGTCCACGCTCACGCTCAACAGCGGGGCGATCCTCAACATGGCAAAAAAATCCATCGAGTTTGCCATCACCGCGGGAGGCTGGCCGTTTGACGGGGCAAAGGAGACAATCACTGCCCTCCACAAGATGGGCGTCCCGACGTACATCGCATCCGGCGACCGTTCGACAAAACTGGAGATCATGGCCGACCACCTCGGCATCCCCAGGGACCGGGTCTATGGCGTGGCAACCCCCTCGGTCAAGGCGCAGATCGTTGAGGATCTGAAAACCGAATTCGACCGGGTCATCATGGTCGGGGACGGGATCAACGATCTCTGCGCCTTTAAAAAAGCCGATACCGCCATCCTGACCGTGCAACAGGCCGGCGAACGTCCCGAACAGCTCTTCCAGGCCGCGGATTTTGTGGTCAGCCAGATCGGCGACGTGCTGCCCATCATCCGGGACCTGCTCGATCAGCCCCCGGCTTCCCGATCGTGACGACAACGTGCAGCATATAAAAGGTAATATGAGACCAGAATAACATTAGTTACAAGGGAACTAGGGAACTATGAAGGCTCCACTGATCACGGTCGACAATATCTGTATGGATTTTGACGGCACCCCCGCCCTCAAAAATATCTCCTTCGAGATCCATGAAGGGGAGATTCTCGGGATCATCGGGAGGAGCGGTGCCGGCAAGACCGTGCTGATGCACTTAATGAGGGGCGTGGAACAGCCCCCGACCCGAGGGAGGATCATCTACCATGTCTCTGCCTGCCCATCGTGCGAGTACATGGATGTCGCGAGTTCTGCCGGCAAGCCATGCCCGCACTGCGGCGGCACGCTCGCGGCAATCGATGTGGATCTCTGGAACGAGACAAACGAGGCCCTGAAGCGCCGGGTCATGCGCCGGACCGCGATCATGTTCCAGCGAACGTTTGCCCTGTACGGTGACGACAGGGTGATCGAGAACGTCCTCCATGCACTCGACGATATTAATTACCCGGCGGACAAGGCGATCAACCGTGCAGCCGACCTCATCGACCAGGTCCGGCTCTCGCACCGGATGATGCATATCGCCCGCGATCTCTCGGGCGGCGAGAAGCAGCGGGTCGTCCTCGCCCGGCAGCTCGCAAAAGAGCCGTTTTTACTCTTTGCCGATGAACCGACCGGCACGCTTGACCCCGGGACGGCAAAGATCGTCCACTCGATGCTCTCCGAGGCAGCAACGACCAACAACATGGGCATGGTCGTCACCTCCCACTTCTCGCAAGTGATCGAGGACGTGGCCAGCCGGGCCCTCCTGCTCGTCGACGGCTCTATCGTAAAGATCGGCACGCCTAAAGAAGTGATCAGCGAGTTCATGAAAGGCTGCGACGACACGGAGACGTTCGAGCACACGGAAGCGGGCGAGAAGATCGTGGAGGCCCGGGATCTCATCAAGCGCTATATCTCGGTCGACCGGGGTGTCGTAAAAGCAGTAAACGGCGTCAGTTTCGAGGTCTACACCAAGGAGATCTTCGGCATCATCGGAAAGAGCGGGGCGGGAAAAACCACGCTCTCGCAGATCATCGCCGGCCTCATCGAGCCCACGAGCGGGGAGATCAATATCAAGATCGGGGATGAATGGGTGGACATGACAAAGCCCGGCGTCGAAGAACGGGGCCGGGCGAAAGAGTATATCGGTCTCCTGCACCAGGAGTACGACCTCTACCCGCACCGGACGGTGCTCGATAACCTCACCGATGCGATCGGCCTTGAATTCCCCAAGGAACTGGCCATGCGAAAGGCGATTGTCACCTTGAAGATGGCCGGGTTCTCCGAGGAAAAGAGCAAAGAGATCCTCGACCGGATGCCGGCCCAGCTCTCGGAAGGGGAGCGCCACCGGGTTGCCCTCGCACAGGTGCTGATCCGGGAGCCCAAGATCGTGATCCTCGATGAGCCGACCGGCACCATGGACCCGATCACGAAGATCGACGTGAAGCACTCCATCATGCACTCCCGGGACGAGATCGATGAGACATTTATCGTAGTCTCGCACGATATGGAGTTCGTGCGGGATGTCTGCGACAGGATTGCCCTGATGCGGGGCGGGAAGATCGTCGAGATCGGGAAGACCGCCGAGGTACTCGCCCACCTGACCGACGACGAACGCAAGGTTATGAGCCAGCCTCCAGCCTGATTCGAGGGACACATGATCCGTGTTCATCTTGACGGGGAACTTCGTGAAGTCAGCGAGGGATCCCCGCTTTCCACGCTCGTTTCAGACCAGCCTGCAGCTTGCGCTGTCGCCATTATCCGGCCCGCGACCCAGGAGCAGGAAAAGACCGAGAGCATCGAAGTCAGTACCACTGCCGGGGAGATCACCCTTGAACTGGCCGGCCGCGAGCTGGATGTGCTTGAACGGCCGGATGCGGAGAAGAGCCTCGTGCTCCACTGGACAGACCGGTACGCTGCCGCTTTTGGCCCGTTTCCCTCCGACATCCGCCCGGCACGCAAACCCCATCTCTATGAACGGGGCGATGTGATCCTCGGCTGCGGCGGATACGACCCGAAGACCTCGTACCTTCTCTTTTCAAAAAGCCGCCACCTTGCGGATCACGGAGCCGATGAGACCGGCGGCGTGGTCGGCCGGGTCGTGAGCGGGAAAGCCGTGCTCGACCGGTGGGCGACGGGCGACCGGGTGACCAAAACCGAGCCGGTCATCAGCTGGGCGGACACCAGCCGGTCGTTTACCACCACGGACATGACCCTTACGCTCGATGAGGGGATGCAGATCGTGACCCGGGTCGAAGTGATGGCTCAGGGGTATACCCCTGAGCGGATAACGATCGAGGCGGCAGGAAGCGTCGAGCACCTGCTCCTTGCCCTCCAGTCCGGGAGGTTTACGGTCGGGCGTGCGACAAGCACCCATATCCTCGACCAGAGACTGGTCGGCACCGATGTCCCCGCCCAGTTCAAACGCCCGCGGCGCGAGGGCACGGTGACCGTGCGCACCGGGGGGCCTTCAGTCGGGGGCGTGTATATCTACCGGGCAGATGTCCCAAGCAGCCCGGCTCACAGCGTGGTCGGGCAGGTCGTTCACGGGATCGAACTCGTGAAACTCGCAAAAGAGGGCGACCTTCTCTCCACCCGGGTGGTGCCGTCGCGTATCGATCTCCTTGGCCTGCCCCTTCCCGAGGCAAAGAAGATCGCCGCAGCCCGGGGGATCGCCCTTGCCATCGATAAAGACAGTGCAGACCGGATCGTGGTGTCGCAGGAACCGGGCACGACGCTTGACGTGCTTGCCGAACGTGCGGCAACGGTGACGACAGCGCCGTTTGCGCAGGTGGTCGATCTCGAACTTGACGATGCACGGGCTCCCGAGAGCTGCGGGGTGTTCCGCAGGATCACCGGGCTTGCTGAGCATGACGCCGGGATGATGCCGGCGTTCTTTGTTTTTGACGATGTGTATCTCTTCAAGCCGAAGATCCCGACTACCGTCAAGATTTACCCGGAGAACTGCCCGACTGATGAAGTCCCTGCCGCTACGCTTGCCATCACGAACGATTCGCGCAAAGGCACCGGGCTTGTGGGGGTGCGGTTGTCGGCGAACAAGGAGTTCGGCCCGACCTCGGAACCGTTTGAAGGAACGAACATCATCGGGCGCGTGATCGATACGGCAAAATTAAAAGGCGTAAAGGAGCGGCAGACGGTGTATATCCGCGAGGTGAAAAAATGACTGACTACAACCCGGCAAACGTCGGGACCGTGACCCGGTACGTTGTCGTGGAATCGTACAACGTGACCCCGTCTGATGTCGCGATCCGGGCATACGAGATAGCAAAGGGCGTGATGGTTAAGGAGAACTGTTTTGGCCTGGTCATCATGGGAAAAGAGGCGGATGTCGACCGGGTGATTGCCGAAGTGAGAAAGATGGACCCGGCGCATATCTTTGTCAAGGACCGGGGTTTTCCGCCGGGAGATGCCCGGAGGTGCCGGGCGTCGCTTGGCGGTGCACGGCCCGGCTTCCACGGGATCGAGTTCGAGATGGGAATACTCCCGTACATTTCCCACGCCCTTGAAGAACTGGACAAGCGCGATGCCGCAACCGTCCCGGCACCAGCCGCCACGCTCTCTGCACACCGGCTGGACGTGTACACCCTAAAGAAAATGATCGATGCACAGGAGCCCTGAAAACCATGGCAAAAGTATTCATTTACCCCGCAACGAGCCTGATCCTTTCAGATATGGTAACCCGGTTCGGGCACACCCCGCTCGGATCTGCGCTTGCGATCCGCGAACGCGTCCAGACCCCGGGCCTCGAATCCTCACCGCTCCAGATAACACCGGAGGAACCAAAAAAAGGGCTCCGCTGGGCGGCAGTTGAAGTCCCGAGCGGGGTGCGGGGGCGCATGGCGCTCTACGGCCCGATGGTGGAGGAATGCGATGCCGCGATCATCATCAATAATGCCGACCTCGCGTTCGGCTGCATGGGCTGCGCGAGGACAAACGAACTCTTAAAATTTTTAATCCGGCAGAAGGATATGCCAAAACTCGAACTGGAATACCCGCGAAACGAGGGCGAGGGCACGCAGTTTGTCGCGGCAATCAAACGGTTCCTTTCCGAGCTCGGAGGAAAGAAATGACCGCCCCGGTACGGATCGCCCAGCTCTCCTGCGGGGCAGATTACTCAGGAGTCCAAGAAGAGATTAACACGGCCGCCCGGTCGGTGAACGGCGAGATCTTCTTCCCGGATATCGCGCTCAAGGATATCGTACGGGACTTTGAAAAGTTCGGCCTTGAAGTCAGGAGTCCCGACTTAAAACTCGCTATTGCGCGGGCGATTGCGCTTGTCGAAGGCCGGGTGGACGCAGACGCGGTCTTTATCGCAACCTGTTTCCGGTGCGCCGAGGCCGCGATCGTACGAAACGAACTCAGGCGCTATATCCTCGAAAACTCAAAACTCCCGGTCGTCAGTTACTCGTTTACCGAGCGGACGACCTCGGGAACCCTCCTTACCCGGATGGAGGCCTTAACGACCATTGCCCGGAGAAGGGCACTTCTTGCCCGCGAAGTCCAGGAGGGAATAACGCTCGGGATCGATTCCGGCTCCTCGACAACAAAGGCCATCCTGATGAAGGACAACAAGATCATCGGCAAAGGCTGGCTGCCGACAGGAGAGGTGCTCAAGAGCGCCCACAGTGTTGTCGACAATGCTCTGGCCGAAGCGGGAATGAAACTCGAAGACGTCCAGGCCATCGGGACGACCGGCTACGGGCGTTTCCTGGTGGGTAAAGAGTTCGGGGCTGACCTGATCCAGGAAGAACTGACCGTGAACTCCAAAGGCGCGGTCTATCTCGCCAATACGCAGCACGGGCCGGCGACCGTGATCGATATTGGGGGCATGGACAACAAGGCGATTACCGTGATGGACGGTATCCCCGGCACCTTCACGATGGGCGGCATCTGTGCCGGTGCAAGCGGCCGGTTCCTGGAGATGACCGCAAAACGCCTCGGGGTCGATATCACCGAACTCGGGCCCCTTGCGATGAAAGGCATGGGCGGCCGGGTGCCGATGAACAGTTACTGTATCGTCTTTGGCACCCAGAGCCTCGTAAACGCCCTTGCCGCCGGCAGCACCCGGGAGGATGTGGCGGCAGCGGCCTGTCACAGCGTAGCCGAACAGGTCTTCGAGCAGCAGCTCCAGGAAGTGGACATCAAGGAGCCCGTGCTCATGGTCGGCGGCACCTCGCTCATCGAGGGGCTGGTGCACGCGATGGGCGAACTCCTGAAGATCAAAGTTGTCGTCCCGCCGCACTCGCAGTACATCGGTGCGGTTGGTTCGGCGCTGCTGGCATCAGGGTTTGTAAAGGACGGGACAGATGCAGGCCATTGAGTACTTTGAAGTGGAGTGCACCGAGAAGCTGGGCGGCGAGTACTACAAGCAGATCACAAACGACGTCCTCCTCGACCACAACCTGCTCCGGGTCATCCACAAGATGCACGTCTACATTGACCCGAAGGTGCCCATCTTTGTCGCGGTCGGGGTTTTAAAGAAAGTAACGACGCTGGTCAAAGTCGGCGACATCGCGAACGTCAACCCGCAGGAAGGAAAGATGACGCTTGCGATCTCTGACGAGACCTGGCTTGCCCCGATGCTTAAGATCTTCTGGGACCGGTTCGGGAAAGATCACGTCGACCAGCCGGACCGGTTCACGGTCATCCTGTCCGGGATCCCAGCCAGTGCACGCGAGGTCGAGGAGATCGCGATCGCCGACCCGAGCCAGGCGCTGTACAAGGATCTCGTCTACGCCCTCAAGTGCATCTGTCCCGAGGGGTTCCGGGTCAGGAGCGAGAACTACGGCGCCGAGAAGTTCTCGTTTGTGGCAAGCGAGGATACGTTGACGGACGCCGGCCTTGCCCTTATCAAAGAAAAATTCGCGCTCATGGGGGAAACGCCATGATCCTCGTCCCGATCACGTACAGGGGTGGGGTCTACCGGCACAACGAGATCATCGATCTTATAGAGGATCTCGGGGGCTACATCGTCCAGAAGCACCTGATCGCACAGGAAGTCGTGATCCAGTGCTTCGTGCCAAAGGAAGATGTGGAACTGATCCGTACGATAGGAAAGCCGCTTGCCGGGGAAGTGAACGATTCGCCGCTCGTGGGCACCGAGATCGCGGTCGTGAGTATGAGCCTTGAGATCCACCACCTGCCGCACCCGTCCTGCGATATCGCCGAGTACGTGCGAAGGCTCGGGGCGAAAAGCAACATGGTCGGGATGGCCCGGGGCGTGGGCAAAAGGATCGCGGGCCTCAACGATGAGGAGCGCGATGTCATCAACGAGCACGACATAGCGGTGTACCTGCTCGGGAACTTCGAGCACTGCATCGAGAAGAAGATGCCGGTGCTGCTCCGGGGGATCGAGGTGCCGGTCGTTCTCTGCGGTGGCCCGGACAAGGAAGTGCTCCAGCGTATCGTTGAACCGAAGGTGGACGGGTACGTGGGAAACGTCGGCCGGTTCATGCACCGGACCAAAGAGTCCGAGGAACTGGAGAAACTCGACGAGATCATCGCGGAGATCACCCGGGTCCTCTCAAAGCGCCGCGAGGAACTCGCAAAAGACCCGCTCTCGGTCTCCCCGGCCCGGCTCATGGATGTGATCCGGGAACAGGTGCCAGCCATCCTTGACGTGACCTCACCGACCCCGCTTACCGTGCAGATGTCGGGCCTGCGGGTGAAACTGCCGTACGACACGTACGCTGACGTGCTCCGGAAGACCGAGATCGAGGATGGAATAAAAATCGGTGATATCGCGGCAATCGAACCCTCGCGGATGCGGGACTACATTATTGTCCGGGTAAAACCGTTCTCGGAGACAAACACGGTGATATGAGGTATCATGGGACGCAAACAGGAAAACGATTTTGAGGCCCGGTTACGGCAGATTGTTGATCAGGGCGCTGACGCCACGGCGGATGAATGGCTTAAGGTGATCGAGAACGAGTACGGCAAGGTGCCGCTTATCTTCAAGCGCTTGGGGGAGCGGCCTGAAGTGTTGATCTCCCACCTTTTGTACAAGAGTACCGTGGCCGAGACGAGCCAGCTCGACCCCAAGTACGTGGAACTGATCAGCATGGCGGTCGGGGCGGCCCTGAAATGCCCGTACTGTACCAGTTACCACATGCAGGCAGCGACCAAGATGGGCGCGAGCCGGGAGGAGATCCTCGAAGTGATCCTGCTCTCGGGCTTGATCGCAAACTCCTCGGTACTCGCCAATGCATACCGGGTCGTCGATGACAAACTGGAAAAGTGTTTCCCCTGTGATGTAAAAGCGGTGCCTCAGAAGAAAGCCGCCGGGAAAAAGAAAGCCGGGGCGGCTGGCAAGAAGAAGTAAGACCGTTTCCTTTTTTGTTTTTTTGTGAACCGTTCGGATGATACTCCAGGTTGTCCGGATGTACCGATTGCAGGAGCGGGTCGCTTCCCCCGGCCGGGTCAGTCGACATGCGTGAACGTCGGGTAGTTCGCGGACTTGCTGCCGCTGATAAAGATCCCGGCATGGTACATGGGTGTCGAGTTTGCATTAAAGGGCGCGGGGCCCTCGTAATCGTGCCAGCGGGAGATGAACTCCTGCCGGGGGATCACACCGCGGGTGCCGAGTTGCGACGGGTCCTCGAAATAGACGTTCTCTGCATCCAGCCCGATCACGATCATGTAGTGGCCGTCCTCCCAGTCATCTTCCCACGAAATGTTAGCCGGGCTGGTATCCGACCATGCCTGGCAATCGATGATCACCGGTGTCCGGTTGGCAAGGGAGCGTTCGAGATCGGCCAGCGTGAGGTTGGTCCGCAACGCCGCCTGTAACCCGTGGGCCCGGGCCACCCGGACGATCGCATCCGGAGACGTGCCGGCCTCTTCGGTGGTGTTGAGTTCCTGCATGAGCACGCCCTCCCGCATATCGATCCCCCAGTAGTTGAAGATCGCCAGTAAGCACGCAGCCCCGCAGGAGTAGGGCTGGCTCTGCCGGACATCCGGGACCGTGGAGAGAACACTCTCTGATCCCGTTGCATTCTGGATACCAGCGTCCTGTGGGGAAACGGATGCCTGCATGCAGCCGGCGGAGACAATAAGCCCGGCAATGAGAGCAAGGGCAATAATGAACAAGGGGACAGATCTGTGCATAGCAACACCGTCAATGAAAGGGAATTGCCACAGAACCATATAGGGTTTTATTTTTGTTTCGACTATCTGCAGATCGTTTTGGGCAGGATTTTTTTCCCCGAGGTCTGACGGGTCGCCTGCGCCGAACTGTGGATGAGGAAATTTATCGACTCGCCGTGTGAGACTGCGCCGGCAGCGTAAAATAGTGCGTGCGGGACCGGCTTTTATAAGGAATAACCCCGGACACAATACTGTACGAATACCGTACCGGGTCCGCACCCGGTGCAGATACCAGGCGAATACATGAAGACGATTATCCTTGCCGGTGGCGTGGGGACCAGACTCTGGCCCCTCTCGCGTGAATATTTCCCCAAGCAGTTCATCCCGATGGAAGGAAATTCCCTGTTCCAGAAGACCTGCGAACGGGCAGCAAAACTCTCGCGGGAGGATGAGATCTGGGTGGTGACAAACGAGATCCACCAGTATCTTGTCAGGAACCAGATGGACGATCTGGGGTATTCAATCCCGGACGATCACGTGCTCTCTGAACCCGAGCAGAAGAATACGCTGCCTGCGATCGCGTGGGCGATGCAGCGGATCAAAAAAGAGGATAAGAATGCCACCGCAGTGGTGTTCCCGAGCGATCACCTGCTCGGCGATTTGGCAATCGGCCAGATCAAGGCGGCAGAACCCCTTGCACAGGAATACCTAGTCACGTTCGGGGTAAAACCGGCATCGCCCCACACCGGCTACGGGTATATTAAGCCGGGAAAAGCGCTTGCCCTTGGATCCATCGTCAGTCAGTTCAAGGAGAAGCCCGATGAAAAGACCGCGACGGAGTACGTGAAGAAAGGGTACCTCTGGAACAGTGGGATATTCCTTATTTCCGTACCCGTGTTCTTTGCGGAACTCAAGAAATACCAGCCCCGCCTCTCTGCCGCGTTTGGCGGTGCCAAAGTCCCGGAGTACGCAAAACTGGATTCGATCTCTATCGATTACGGCCTGCTGGAACCGTCGAAGAAAGTGGCCGTGGTGCCGCTCGATACGGACTGGAACGATCTCGGGACGTTCAAGGCGCTCTACGAGGTCCACCCGCACGATGCGGAAGGAAACGTGGGGAAGGCCGAGTACCTTTCGGCAAAGGACAACTACGTGCATGCGCCAGGCAAGCGCGTGGGGATGATCGGCGTGGATAATCTCGTCGTGGTCGATACGGCCGATGCACTCCTCATCTGTGACAACCGGCACACGGAGCAGGTAAAAGACCTCGTCCAAAGGTACAATAAGCAAAACGACCCGGTCACACAGTTCCACCGGCAGGTGCATCGGCCCTGGGGATCGTACACGGTGCTTGAGGATGCGAATGGCTACAAGATCAAGCGAATGACCGTAAAGCCCGGCCAGAAACTCTCCCTCCAGCTCCACCACCACCGGAGCGAGCACTGGGTGGTCGTGAGCGGGACAGCGGAAGTCGAGCTTAACGGCGAGACAACCCTGCTCCGGCAGGGGGAGAGCACGTTTGTGAGGAGCGGGATCCGGCACCGGCTCAGGAACCCGGGCGTGATCCCTCTCGAAGTCATCGAGGTCCAGCTCGGGGAATATCTCGAAGAGGACGATATCGTCCGGTACGAAGACGATTACGGGAGGGAGTAGGGCTCACTTCCGCCATACCGCATATCGGGGTGAGAACCTGTCCCCGGGTCCATCCCCGGCAACCAGGCACTTTTTTCCGCTCCCGACAAGATCGCCCCTGCCTGCCATGCAAAGCCCTTCGAGCACGAGGGCCCGGTTTCCCGGTTCCCGGTACTGCATCATCGCCCGCTGGATCTTCTTCTCCCGGCCCTTGGGCACATATACCGGTTCGAGCGTGAACGGATTCATGCCGGTGTAGTACATGCACGTGGAGACACTCATGGGAGTCGGCGTGAAATCCTGTACCTGCTCGGTGTAGAGCTGGCGATCCCGGATATACTCGGCGAGCTCGACCATGTCATTAACCGTGCAGCCCGGGTGGCCGGACATAAAATAGGGAACAAGGTACTGGCGTCTGGGTTTTCCTTTCTGGAGCGCCTCGAACCGGTCCCGGAACCGGTCGAAGACCGCACCGTCCGGTTTGTTCATCGCAGCGGTGACCTTTGGGCTGACATGTTCAGGGGCGACCTTGAGGTGACCGGAGACGTGTCGGTCGCAGAGCTGCGAGAGATAATCGGAACCGGGATCATCGGCGAGGACGAGATCGTACCGGATCCCGGAACCGACAAATACCTTTTTCACACCCGGCACCCCGCTCACCTTTTTCAGGAGTTCGGTGAGCTGCCGGTGACTCGTTTTGAGGGTCTTGCACGCCGGGGTGCAGGACTTATCCGGGCAGGCACCCGCCTTCTCCCACCGGCCGCATTCCATCGCATACATGTTTGCCGTCGGGCCGCCCACGTCCTGAACAATTCCCTTAAATTCCGGCATCGCGGCCATCCGGGTCACCTCGCGGACAACAGATCCGATACTCCGGCTCTGGATGATCCTGCCCTGGTGATGGGTGAGGGCGCAGAACGAGCAGCCCCCAAAGCACCCCCGGTGGCTCACGACCGAGAACTGGACCGGTTCAAGGGCCGGGACCGGCTTCTGGTACGACGGGTGGGCCCGACGGGAGAAGGGGAGTTCGTAGATATGATCGAGTACTGCCGTCGTGAGAGGAAGCGCCGGGGGGTTTTGGACGACAACCGTCTTCGGGTGGGGCTGGGCGACCGGTTTTCCCCGGACCGGGTCCTGTTCCTGGTAGTGAAGTGCAAAGGCCCGGGCGTACGCGGTCTTGTCTTGCGACACTTCCGTAAAGGATGGGATCTCGACGATTCCATCCGGCCGGGCGGTGCGCCACTCGGCTACTTCCATCGTATACGAAGTCCCCCGGATATCCCGCAGCGAACGGGCCGGTTCACCTCCGTCGAGGCGCCGGGCGATCTCGGTCATCTGCCGTTCGCCCATACCGTAGACAAGGAGAGTTGCCGGGGCATCGGCAAGGATCGACTGGCGCACCCGGTCCTGCCAGTAATCGTAGTGCGCAAACCTGCGCAGGCTCGCCTCTATCCCGCCGATAACGATCGGGACGCCCGGGTACGCAGCGTGGACAAGGTTCGCGTATACAACTGTGGCCCGATCCGGGCGACGAGGTTCTCCCCCGGGAGAATAGACGTCCGAGCTCCGCCGTTTCAGGTTCGGCGTGAGGTTATTCACCATCGAGTCGACGTTACCGGACGAGATGCCAAAGAAGAGCCGGGGTTTCCCGAGCGCCGTTATGTCCCGGTTGCTTTTCCAGTCCGGCTGGGCAATAATGCCGACAGAAAAGCCTGCATCCCAGAGGACCCGGCCGATAAGCGCCGTGCCAAAGGAGGGGTGGTCGACGTATGCATCGCCCGTGACAAGGATAATATCAAACTCTTCGATGCCAAGAACCGCTCCCTCTTTTTGGGAGACAGGAAGGAACGCGGGCTGTGTTTTCATAAAAACCGGGGATTTATTCGGATCAGGCCCGGGGCCGCCGGGTGAGATCGCGGATAATTTCGGCAAGCCCCCCGGTGTCCTCATCTTTTGTTGCCGCCTCTTCCTTTTTGGATTCGGGTTCTTCTGCCGGTGTGCTTTCCGTCCCGGGTGGGGGGGACATTAAGGTCGCCTCGTCTCTTTTATGGACCGGCAGGATCACCTGGGTCTTTTCGTCAAGCTGGCGGCGGATATCAAGCCCGGTAAATTCGAGGACGATCGCTTCGGCAACGATATAGGTGATGGCCTTCTCCCGCAGGCACCCGGTCAGCGCGTGACCGGCCCGGCCGACCGACGCGTGGTAATGGAGTGCAGGGCCGTCATCCCCCGGGCAGATGGTGCCGATGCCCACCATCTCCCAGCCTCCTTCAAACATGACATAATGCGGATCGGGGGGGAGTATTGCTTCCTCGGGACCGGTCACCATCCGGCCCTGCCTGAGTGCGCCAAGAAAAAGGACGGTACCGGTATGCACCGCTTTGTTGCGGACGAACTCGTGCATGACCGCTAAAAAATCCTCGCCGTCGTCAATTCGCACGACGAATACCCTGCCGAGCCGACCTTCAGAATATTGCATGTGAGCGCTCTTAATTTCCTATCTGGGTATTCATAGGATTGGCGCGGATTTATATCTCTTTTCCGTCTAAAAAAGAGAAATCGCGGCAGACCTCACCTGTACAGGTGTAAGAGGGATCCTGTCGCGCAGTTTATCTTCCCCCGGCTCCTCCGCCGCCAAACCCTCCGCCACCGCCAAAGCCGCCTCCCCCTCCGAACCCGCCACCGGAACCACCCTGGTTCGGCGGGGTATACATGCTGAGCGGCATGAATCCTGAATACATGCCCATAACACCGAGTGGTACCCCGGTCTCTGCCACCGGGATGTTGAGCGCCTTCATCGCCTGCTCCACCTTGTCACCGACTCCAAGCGCAGTACCGTAGACCAGCCATTCGCCCCACATAGGGAGATCTTCGGGGGCATATTTCCGGATCATGGCCATATCGGACAGGAAGTGGGTAAAGGCATCCCATTCCAGCTTGTCCTTGTAATGATCCTCTTTCCAGTGCCCGAATAACGTGGAGGGCGCAGCCCACGCAATGCCCAGCTGCACAAGGACAATGATCCACAGGACAACGGCCGGATACAGGATGAAGGATTGCATCGGGAGGACAAGTGCAAAGATAAGGCTGATGGCAAAACCGACAGCACTTATGGCAAAGAAAGGCGTGAGGTGATCCCTCCCGTCAACCATGTACTGGTAGGAGATCGAGGTATCAGCCCGGGTCGTAACATCTGAAAGGTTTTTCTGGTACCGTAAGACTTTTTCTTCGGCAATGCGGTCAGACCGGGCCGTGCTGACCAGCGATCCGATACTGTCGGAATCAAGGGCGCCGTTCTCAGCGAGCTGCTGGATAAACGCGATAACCCGCTGCTCATACGGGTCTGTTGTCGCCGTGGACAGTACTTTGATGACAAAACCCTTCCCCTCCCCCTTGCTTGTCACCGAGAGCAGCTTTCTCCGGTGCAGGTCGAGGATGGTCGCGTAATACCCGTCCTTATCGAAATCCAGCGCATCACCTTTGAAGAGCAGGTTGACCTGCCAGGGCTTGAGTGCCGGGTTCGGGATGGTGCTCAGGTATGTCGTAACGGTGAACGGTCTCTCCTGCCCGTAGCGGTAATAGATGAGAAGCAGGAGGAACGGAACAAGAAGCACGGCCACTTTCGCCAGGTAATTCAGGAGGGTGGCAACCGAATAAGGAAGATTATACCAGAAATTCGCAGACGCTGCTTTCGACTGAAGGTTTGTGGCCTCGCTCCGGAATCCCGGCATCTGGCCAAATCCGTTCCCGCTGGCGAGCATTTCAACGGCAATATTCTCATTTTCTGCGGCGCTGCCGGTAATCGTGTAGGTATTTCCGGTCTTTTCAGCGGTCAGGGTCGGGGGGTACACATAGATCTGCTCAATACCCTCTGCCGGAACCGTGATCCTGACATCCTGGTAGGGTATGTGCGTCGTCCCTGCAAGTTTGATATTGAGATGGGCGGTCGTCCCGTCATCTTCTATGGGGGGATGCACCACGTACGTGGTCTGGACCGTGTAGGTCCCCTCGGAAAAGTAACCGGGGTTAAAAATTCCCACTTCGTTTGTTTCAGCCAGGTGGCCAATCTGTGCTTCCGATGATGTCCCGGAGGAACCCGTTACTCGAACCGCAGAAGAGGCATCCTTTGCATAGCCGGTAGTACCGGGTGGCGGTACTATCGAAACGAACTGGATATACGGCTCGTTGCTGCTGGTAAACACGAGCGAAGATTCCCACGAGCGGTACAGCATCCGGTACTCGCCGGACGAATGCACGTTGTAAATGTACTGTTCCTCGAGGGTACCGTTATCATACAGCGTCGCATCGTACGAGTCGACAACAAGGTCATTCTGGATAAGGGGCGGGATCACCGTGACAAGGATCAGGCCAACGATACCCAGGACCAGGGCGACAATGAAAATGCCGGCGATCTGTCGTGTTTCACTCACCGCAATTCCTCATCAGAACTCGATTTTCGGGGGGGTCTGGATCGCTTCTTCGAACTGGAGGTACTCAAGCTTTGCGAGGTGAATCAGGTGCCCGATGATGTTTGACGGGATCGTGTCCATCATCGTGTTGAACTCCTGAGAGATGTTGTTGAACGTGTAACGCTGGCGGGAGATCTCATCTTCGAGACCCTTGACCGAGTCCATGAGCGAGGTGACGGTCTGGGAGGTCTTGAGATCGGGATAGTTTTCGGCTACGGCAAGCAGGCGCCCGAAGATGGAACGGGACTCTGCCTCGACCTTGTTCAAGTCGCCCGGCCCTGCGGTCGCGACCGCTGCCCGCATGGCAGTGACTTTGGTGAGCGTCTCCTGCTCGAACTTTGCATAGCTCTTGACCGCACCGAGCAGCTGCTCGATCATGTCCAGCCGCTTTTTCATCGCGACCCGGATCTGCCCGAGGGTCGCCTCTGACGAATTTTTCAGGGAATAGAACCGGTTGTAGATCCCGACTGCCCAGATGACAAGGGCAATGACCACGATGATCACAACGGCAAGAATAATCCAGCCAATAATATCGCCAAACATGGTTTCTCAGTGTACTGATGATCCCGGTCCAGATAATAAATGAGGTGGCCGGGTACTGGTGACAGAAACACTCAAGAGAGAACCAATTCTAAAAAAAAAGTTCCGTGTTTTATCACGGTCTTATGAGAGCGTGAGGGTCCCGACAACCCGGAGCTTGCCACCCTCAAGGTAATGGAGAACTGCTTTTGCCCCGGCAGGATATACCAGCTCTTTTTCAAGGGTAAGCGTCAGCTCCGGCATCCTCCAGTCGCCATCCGCAGAGACCTTGGTGAGGCGGGAGGGCAGGAACTGCATCCAGTGGCCCACGTAGAGGACCATGTCTTCCTTTAACGGCGCCGGCCAGTACTTGACCAGCTGGGCTTTACCCGTGACCGTGGCCGAGCATTTGATTGCAGGATCATTTGTCAGGACATAACCACGGTCGAGCTCCTCTGCTTCGACTCCCTTGAGGGCAAGGCCGACACGGTCACCGGCCACGGCGGAGTCCGAATCCTCTTCGTGTTTCTGGATGGAGCGGACCTGGGCGGTCTTTGTCGTCGGGAGCACCTTTAAGGTGTCATGCTTTTTAATGACGCCGTGGGCGACGCACCCGAGGACGACAGTTCCGACGCCCTTGACATTAAAGTGGTGGTCGATGGGCACTGCGCCTGTGCCGGCACCTTCCCTTGCTTTCTGGTGGGCGGTCATCTTTGCCGCCGAGTCAAGCAGTTTCTCACGGATACCGATCGGATCGTTCTCGATAACCTCGTAGTGCTCAAGGACCGTGCCCTTGATGAGCGGGGCGATCTGGTCGGGCGAGAGATAGTTCTTGAAAATGATTGATCCGTTCGCTTTCCCGGCGCACTGAAGCATCAGGACAGTCTCCCCGAAGGTCGCATTGATCTCATCCACTACAAGGAGGATCCGGTCCGCAAGGGAGATCGCGTAGTAGAGCGACGAGAGTTTTTCCGGATACCGCGTGGGTTCGATGAAAGTGACCGTTGCTCCGCTTTTTTTGAGGTTGTAGAAGGTGATATCGCTTGTTGTGCCCTTCTTCCCCAGATCATCTGCATAGCCGTTCGGGGCAAGGACGGCGACGGTGATGTTGGACATGATTGAGTGTATTGGATGTCACAGGATATGAGGATTTTTTAACAAAAATGAAAAATTGGAGAAACAAATGAAATATTATAAGGTGTGCCCCGGAAAAAGTGGTTTGAGCCGCTTGCTCAATTACTCACTGCTTCTTCTTTTTGTGGCTTGATCCTTGCTCTTTTTTAATAACATCCATACTTACAAAGTATTGTTCGATTTCCCTGCGTTTAATGATCATAATTACGAGTATGATTATACCCATTCCGGTCAACACATATCCGATTTTTACGTCGTTAGGATCAAATTTGAAGGTGATTGCAGAGGTTTCCGATGTGACCTGAGCGGCGACCATATTTCCCGCATTCAACGCATCCTGACCATTAACCTTCCACCCGGGGTAATATGAGGTTTTAAGTACAGCAATATCTCCGGGGGCGAAATGGCCCGATATCGTCACTTCATCGGATGAAAATTTTTCAATTTTAACAGGAACAACCTCGTTCTTTCGGATTACAAATGCATTTGGAAGGACATGATCCGGTTGGTATATTGATACATTTTGAACCTTGAAGGTCACGTTATCGATATTCTGATTGCCATTCTCAAGATACTGGGTATCTACAATATAATCGGCAATGTAATACGAGGTATTCCCAATCGTATATGCATTGCCGAGAGTGGTCAGAAGATAATTCGGATAATATACCCTGATAGGATGAATTCCACTTTTTATAAACCAGTAGGTAAAATCTTGGTGGTAGAACGGCCAGCCTGTTTCAAGCACCCATATCTGGGATTCATTTGTAGGGAGTGATTTTATTTTTTCAACGATAGGAATGGCAGGACTGTTATCAAGATTCGGGGGGGATACTGTAAGATAACTAAAATTTCCCATCGCCATAATCAAAATACCCACCATCAGCAAACCACAAAACACATTTGATTTGGTAGTGTGTGGGTGAATACGCTGACGATTGAAAAGAATCACCACCGCACTGATGATAACCACAATAATAACCGATTTGATGAAGATATCTGTATTAATCGCTGAAAAATGACGGTAAATCAGGATTGCATCCACGACCAACGCGGCGCTAAAGAATACCATCAGATTTTTCACTGTTGCTTTATTGCAATACAACAACGCGACAAAAATTGCAATAATCACGAGTGAAATCCAAGCCTCGATTGATCCAATTCCCTGAAATGGCAACTCTAATAATTTCAGTATCAGCAATACACATATTCCGTAAATAATATTTTTTTTCTGTTGATGAGATATTTCAAAAAAGTCCTCATTCTTAAACCGGGTTAACACAAGATCAAACCCATAGAGAGAAAAAAGGAGGAGGATCGGAAGCAACGCCCCAAATATACGTCCAGCAACCCGGAAATTTACTACACCGGGGAGAAGGTGAATAAACGATAACAATGTCCGCCCGCCATCTGCCCAGATAAATGCGAACACCATTGCAAAAAAAGCAGGGATCGTCCAGTCTTCACGACCATAGATAAATGCGATGATCAGGAGTAAAACAGGAATTATCCCGATCAATGCCAGACTCTCATAGCTGCTGAACACCTGATCAATCGGCGTTCCCACTATAAAAGAGGCAATATTATTTTCTAACGACCCTCCATCTCCCAGGGGGTTGATGGCATCAATCCGGCCTAATGCGCTTGAACTGATAACAACCGGGATGAACTTTATGGCTAGCAGAAGGGTTCCAATACACGCAGATAAAAATACAGCAATAATCATTCGGCTGCTTAATTTTTTCTTTAAAAGATAATAAATAAAAAAAATAGCAAGGAGTGCACAACTATAGAAAAGGTAGTACACGGCTCCAGTAAAGAATATCATTGCAAACGAGACGGAAAATATAATAATATTTATTACAGAGGTGTTATTATCCCATATCATCTTGAAAAATGCATAATACATCAGGGGAATCCATGTCAACGCGTATATAATGGTCAGGTGACCGGCATCAACCCGGGCTAATAGAATCCCCGAAAACATGTATATTGTTGAAAAAATCATGCGAAGTTCCGGATTCCTGGTCATTAATCCAGACATTTTGAAAAAAAACAGGTACGCCAAAAAAAGATGAATGATAATAAACCAGTTTGTCAGGTAGATATCCTGTGAAAACAGGAGTCCGGGGATATTTGTGGGATAATATTTTTCTGACAGAGAGAGTGCATATTCAGGAATTCCTGAGATCCAGTTTGGATTCCATAATGCAAGGGGATCATTTGCTACCGAGAGTTCAGAGTTAACCGCAAGGAGTGTATCATATTTACTTGAAATGAACCCTTGATCCTGTTGAATAATTGACGGGAACACCACTAATAAAAGTACCAACGGCAAAATGAGGTAACATACCTCTTTTACAGAAATATTACAGTTTTTAATCCATTCAAATGTCATTTGATCCACCAGTGCCATTCAGAGTTTTTTAGTGAGTGTCATATCTCAAAAAATATCTGCACAATCAGTCAATATGAGGTACTATCTGATTCTCATTGTGTATACTTCAGTACAGGATCTGATATATTTTTTCAAACAGTTTATATCCCACAATTGTGGCCCATTTTAACAGGAAATTTGTCTGTTTTTCATGAGCACCGGTCCTGAACTTTTGGACAAGGTAAACAGGCAGTATGAGACAATTTCTACACGGAAAAGCAGCGCATTACGTATATAACAGAGCGTGTCCCGGTCCCGTAGGTACTGGCCTAAATCGATTTGCCCGACAAAAAACGAAGAATGTACCCCGTCTAAAAACAAAGGGTGCCGATTCTCATATACTTTAAATATCAAAAATTTAAATTTACATGTGGTTCGATCATGAAAGTGGTAATATTAGCCGGAGGTTTGGGGACACGTCTCCGCGAAGAGACCGAATACCGGCCTAAACCAATGGTTCAGATTGGCAATAAACCGATATTATGGCATATAATGAAAATTTACAGTTCTTATGGCATTAAAGAGTTTGTCATTTGCCTCGGGTATAAAGGTGCCACGATTAAAGAGTATTTTTTAAATTACGAGATTATGAATAGTGATTTTACGGTTAACCTAGGAAACCGCCGTAAAATAATTCTCCATAATGATCACACAGAGCGTGACTGGAACGTCACGCTGGCGGATACAGGGGAAAAATCACAGACCGGTGCTAGGGTTAAAAAAATTGAAAACTATATTGATGGAGATACATTTATGCTGACATATGGCGATGCAGTCGCTGACATTGATATCAGCAAACTTCTTGCATTCCACCAGTCTCACGGAAAAATCGGGACTGTTACCGGAGTACACCCGGCATCTCGGTTTGGCGAATTGTGTACTGATTCCCGTTGTGTAAAACGATTCAGTGAGAAGCCACAGGCAATGGGAGGATTTGTCAGCGGCGGTTTCTTTGTCTTCAACAAAAACTTTTTTTCCTACTTAGACGATCGTGATGGATGTATCTTGGAGAAAGAACCCATTGAAAGGCTGGCCGCAGATAATGAACTTATGATGTACCCTCATGAGGGATTCTGGCAATGCTGTGACACGTTCAGGGAACTGGAACTTCTCAATGCTTCATGGAATACCCCAAACCCACCATGGAAAGTGTGGTAATATTGGACGACAAGGTAGAATACCCCAGGGATTTAAAAAGATCTGATCCCGTTCACAGGATTGTGTCGTTTGTAAAAACTTTTATTCAGGATCCCACATCCCGAAAGCAAATTATTCAGTTTTGCGGCGTCGGGATACTGAACACAATTGTCGGTTATGCCGCCTTTTTGCTTTTGGTAAATTATCTGTATTATCTACTGGCCTTGCTCTTTGCCCATCTCATAGGGGTCTGCCATAGTTTTCTCTGGAACAAATACTGGATTTTCAAGTCGAAAAAATTCCAGGTACTTGAGTTTGTAAAATTTAATTTAATCTATGCTGTCGTTTTTATCGTAAATGCAGTTGCACTCTTCGTGAGCGTGGAGATTATTGATATGAATCCCAGACTTGCGCAATTGCTCTTGTTACCAATGATAACAGCGGTGAGTTTTTTCGGTCAAAAATTATGGACGTTCAAAGATAAAATTGATACTTCAAAAAATCAAATGTAGGAAAGGTTTTGATTACTCATGCTAAAAGACAGGTTCTGGGAAGAGAGAAATGTTCTCATTACCGGGTGTACCGGACTGCTCGGCTCGTGGCTTACGGAATCACTGGTATCACAAAATGCGAATGTTATTGGTTTAGTTCGTGATTCTGTCCCCAAATCAAGATTTTATCTACCGACGATTCTGAACCGCGTTACTGTCGTGCGGGGGGATGTCGAAAATTATCCCCTTTTAGAACGCACCCTTAATGAATATGAAATCGATTCTGTCTTTCATCTTGCCGCCCAGACTATCGTAAGCTTAGCCAACAGGAATCCGGTTTCAACATTTAAATCAAATATCGAAGGAACCTGGAACATCCTTGAGGCAGCCCGTAGATCATCATTGGTATCACGGATTGTCGTTGCATCCAGCGATAAAGCGTACGGGGATCAATCGATATTACCCTATGATGAAAAAACACCCCTTGAGGGGCGGCATCCCTACGATGTATCAAAAAGTTGTGCCGATTTGATCTGCCGGGCATATTTTGAGACCTACAATCTCCCGGTATGCGTCACAAGATGCGGAAATTTTTACGGGGGCGGGGACCTGAATTTTAACCGCATTATCCCGGGCACCATACACTCTGTCATCCATCATAATCCCCCGGTTATAAGAAGTGACGGTTCGCCGCTTCGGGATTATTTCTATATTCGCGACGGGGTTATGGCGTATGAATTACTCGCAGAAAAGATGAACAACAAAAAAATTCTGGGAGAGGCATTTAATTTTAGTACAGAACAACCCCATTCGGTTTTGGAGATTGTACAAAAAACAATTGATCTTATGGGCAGTGACCTTAAGCCAGAAGTATTGAAAAATACGACGAATGAAATTCAGGACCAGTTTTTGTCCGCACAAAAAGCAAAAAAACTATTGAACTGGAAATCGCAGTACACTCTCGATAAGGGACTTAAAGAAACGATCGAATGGTATACTCATTTTTTTGAATCGTATCAGCATCCGGTGAATGTATGAAAAAACTGATCAGTATTATTATCCCTGCATATAATGAAGAAGCGGTAATCGGAGAACTGAAAAAACGATTGCAGCAGATAATGAATCAATGTAAAAATTACGATTTTGAAGTAATTATTGTCGAGAATGGATCGGCGGATACTACCTTCGAGCAACTGATCTCTGTCCATCACGAAGATCCACGCTTCAAAATTGTTCAGTTATCCCGGAATTTTGGATGCGACGGAGGAATTACTGCAGGACTTGCCTATGCCAAAGGGGATGCTGCAGTAATTATGAATGCGGACCTGCAGGATCCTCCTGAATTGATTCCTTCGTTTATTCAGAAATGGGAATCGGGATATGAGATTGTTTACGGGGTAATCCAAAAACGCGAGGGTGTCAACGTAATTCGACGGGTATTGTCAAGGGCTGCGTACATGATTATTTTCAAATTAAGTAATCATATGATCCCTGAAAATGCAAGTGATTTCCGGTTAATTGATCGAAAAGTCTATACAATAATCAATTCCCTGAAAGAAAAAAATAAGTTCCTGCGGGGTCTTGTAGTCTGGACCGGCTTTAAACAAATCGGTGTTCCGTTCGAACGACAACCCCGTTTTGCAGGGGAATCAAAAGCAGATTTCAAGACTGTATGGAATGTTGCCATGAACGGGATCTTCTCATTCTCCTATTTCCCATTAAAAATTGCGACATTTCTAGGATTTCTTTTATCCACTCTTACGTTTCTCATGGCATTAGCCGAGATCTCCCTTTATTTTATGTATGGACGTGAAGTCCCAGGTTTTACCACGATCATTCTGGCTATCCTGTTCTGTTTCGGCATGGTCTTTTTGATCCTCGGGATCATGGGAACATATATTGAACGGATTTACGATGAAGTTAAAGAACGACCAAATTTCATTGTGAACACTGAAATCGGATTTACGTAATGGGTAATGTTGTTTAAGGACAAATTACCACTTTATTTCAATTGTGAATTTATTCTGTGAGGAGGATTATGCTGTCATTCGATGGAGAGAAAATCTTCATAACCGGAGCCACAGGATTTGTAGGTTCAAATCTGGTGCGGCGATCTCTCCAGAACGGGGCAGACGTCTATATTAATATCCGAAATTCCTCTGACACTTGGAGAATCAGGGATCTTCTCAAAGATGTGTCTGTTGTTCATGCGGATCTTTCAGAATACGAAAAACTGAACGACTCGCTAAAAAAAATAAAGCCAGATATTATCTTCCATACCGCTGTTTATGGAGGAAATTCCGCTCAAAAGGATACCGTGAAAATAATAGAATCAAACATTTCCGGAACGGTAAATTTATTGCGAATCTGCAAAAATATTCATTTTAATCTCTTTGTAAACACGGGTTCCTCTTCAGAATACGGGATAAAAAATACTGCAATGAAGGAATCGGATCTCCTCAATCCCGTTACGGATTACGGTGTATCAAAAGCAGCGGCGACATTATTCTGCCAGAAGACTGCACTGACAGAAAATCTTCCGGTCGTAACTCTCCGTCTTTTCTCACCCTACGGGCAGTATGAACAAAAATCGAGGTTGGTTCCTTCGGTAATTCTTGCAGCATTGCAGAAACAAAATCCCCACATAGCGTCGAGGGATTTTGTCCGGGATTTCATCTATATTGAGGATGTACTCGATGTATACGAGGCGGCCCTCAATCTCAAGGACCCCAGAGGAGAGATCTACAATATCGGCTCCGGTACGCAGCATACCGTTGGATATGTGACAGATACCATCATCAGCCTCCTTGGAAATGAGGTAACCTGTGTCACAGGGCTGCCACGGGCCTGGGAAAATGAGCCCACATTCTGGCAGGCGGATATCCAGAGGGCAGCTTCGGAATTAGCCTGGGTGCCGAAATATACATTGGAACAAGGGCTTAACAAAACCATTGACTGGTTTAAAGAGCATATGATATTATATTCCTGATACATCGGAGCGGTTATGAAATTATCCGACTACGTAATAGATTCGCTTGCAGAACAGGGGATTACCCACATTTTTGAAGTGTGCGGGGGTGCGCTGGCCCATCTGCTTGATTCCGTATACGGGCGGACAGATATCACCACCGTTTCCATGCATCACGAAATGGCCGCTGCAATTGCCGCTGAAGGATATGCCCGGGCGAGCGAAAATTTCGGTGTTGCAATGGCGACTAGCGGTCCCGGTGCAACGAATCTCATCACTGGAATCGGGAGCTGTTATTTCGATTCAATTCCCTGCCTGTATATCACCGGGCAGGTGAACACCTATGAATATAAATTTGACAACCCGGTACGGCAGATCGGATTTCAAGAAACCGACATTGTCTCCATCGTAGAACCCATTGTAAAAAAAGCAGTAATGGTAAAAAATGCGGAGGATATTCGCCGTACTATGGATGAGGTATATCCTCTGATGAAATCCGGCCGCCCCGGACCGGTACTTCTGGATTTGCCCCTGAACATTCAGCGGGCAGATGTTGACATTTCCTCCCTTGAGTCATATACAGAAGAACCCGCTGGATCAAATCCACCGACCTCCGCAGTAAACCATATCTGCAATCTTATCCAGACTTCAACAAGACCCGTGATACTTGCAGGAGGCGGTGTGAGATCCTCTCATGCCTGTGAGGAGCTTCGGCGTTTTGCGCATGAAACCAAGATTCCCGTCGTTACATCACTTATGGGATTAGACGCATTTCCTCACGACGACCCTCTGTTTGCAGGAATGATCGGGACATATGGTAATCGCTCTGCAAATCTGACTATTGCAAATGCAGATTTGGTTATAGCACTTGGGACGCGCCTGGACACCCGGCAGACCGGGACACGTCCCGAAACATTTGCACGGAGAGCTACAATTGTCCATGTCGATATTGACCCGCATGAGCTGAATAATAAAATCAAGGGAACATTCGCCCTTCATGCAGATATCAGGCAGTTTTTAAAATCGATCCTGCAACATCCGGACAATGCTCGGATTCCAACAAAAACTGCTCCCTGGCTGGAAAAGATCACCCATTACCGGCAGAGTTATCCCGATTTCAAAGACCCCGTCAACCCGAAAATCGATCCGAATTATTTCATGCATGTACTGTCGGATATATTCGGGGATGATGTAATCGTCTGTGTCGATGTCGGGCAGATCCAGATGTGGGCGGCCCAGAGTCTTGTGATTAAAAAAGCACAGCGATTTTTGACCGAGGGCGGCATGGCATCGATCGGTTCTGCACTGCCAATGGCGATTGGTGCTGCCTTTGCACAGCCGAAAAAACAGATTATTGCTATTACCGGAGACGGAGGCTTCCAGCTGAACATCCAGGAACTCCAGACGGTCTATCATCACAATCTTCCTATCAAAATCATTCTGATAAACAACAATGGGTACGGAATGATCAAGCAGTTCCAGGAACAATATCTCAACAGCCGTTTCCAGTCGTCAGGAGTCGGGTATAGCAATCCGGACTTCCCGGCGGTGGTAGGGGCATATAAGATACCCGCAACCAAAATTTCTGGCAACGCTGAGATTTCTACAACCTTACACCAGTTTTTATCTGACATGAACCCGGGTTTTCTCGAAGTAATCATTGATGAGAAATCGCGTGCAAGCCCCAAGTTGTCGGTGAACAGACCTGTGGAGGACCAGGAGCCATTGTTGCCCCGGGAAGAACTAAAATCCCATATGATTATTGAGATGTTACAGGAGCACCCATGAAATCGGAAAAAGAAATCCGGTCTGAAATTTTTGAAAAAGTAAAAGAGTTGTATGCTCTGAAAAATCACGAGACCTTTATTCCTGGAATTTCGCATATACCCTATGCGGGTCGGATCTACGATGAGAAAGAACTCATCAGTCTCGTTGACGCATCACTCGATTTCTGGCTCACGACCGGGCGCTATGCAGCACAGTTTGAAAAAGATCTTGCCGCATTTTTGGGTGTCAAATATTGTCTTCTGACGAATTCCGGTTCCTCTGCAAACCTTCTCGCGGTCTCAGCGCTCACTTCTCCAAAACTTGGTGAAAAGAGATTAAACGCCGGTGATGAAGTTATTACCACCGCTTGCGGTTTTCCCACAACCCTCAACCCTATCCTCCAGAATAATCTGGTCCCGGTATTTTTGGATGTTGAACTGGGAACGTACAATATTCAGGCCGATCACATCGAAGATGCGATCTCTGACAAGACAAAAGCGATTATGGTTCCGCATACGCTGGGGAATCCCGTCGATCTGGATACCATTATGAAACTGGTGAGAAAATATGATCTCTGGTTCATCGAAGATAACTGTGATGCCCTTGGCTCACGGTACCAGGGAAAACTCACCGGGACGTTTGGTCACATCTCCACATGCAGTTTCTATCCGGCACACCACATAACAATGGGTGAGGGGGGTGCAGTGTGCACAGATGATCCCTTACTTAAGAAAATAATTGCCTCATTCCGTGACTGGGGTCGCGACTGCTGGTGTGATCCTGGCTGTGATAATTCCTGCAAAAAAAGATTTGACTGGCAGCTGGGAGATCTCCCTAAAGGATACGATCACAAGTATACCTATTCCCACATCGGTTACAATCTCAAGGTTACTGATATGCAGGCAGCAATCGGAGTTGAACAAATCAGGAAATTGCCGGGTTTTATCGAGAGACGAAAAGAGAATTTTAATGCACTTTATCATGGGCTGAAAAAATACGAGAACGATTTAATCCTTCCTCGTGCAACACCGCATTCGGCACCCAGCTGGTTTGGATTTCCGATTATTGTCCGGGAAGATTCATCGTTCAAGCGTGATGATATTGTTCGATACCTGGAAGAGCACAAGATCGCTACACGGATGCTCTTTGGTGGGAATCTTCTCAAGCAGCCGGCATATTTAGGAATAAATAGCAGAGGGGTTGATTCTCTGAAAAATACGGATCTTGTAATGGATAAGCTCTTCTGGATTGGGGTATATCCAGGATTGACTGACCAGATGATCAAATATATTAATGACACATTTACTCATTTTTTTAGTAGTGGCCGACCATTCAACGGATAATCAAACGGCTATTAAAGTACGGGAAATTTATCCCACAATCCGCAGTAAAAACCTGCCCCCAACCATTATTCCTTGATTCCCGCCTCGTTATGAGTGGGCGGGAATCAAGGTTGGATAGAGGGCGTCTTCACATTTTACAGCACATCGTGTACTCTACCATCGGGAAGTGCCGAAGAAATATAATGATTGAATAGCAAAATTGTAGATAATAAATCATTAAAGTCGCAATAACTCCGCCTCATCAGCATTTGCCTATCCCAGAGGACACCTTTAAAATGTCAAGCGCAATGATCATTGGAATCACTGAAAAACATGGCGTGCTTTTCCCACATTCTGATCCTGATATGAATGCCCATTTTGAACCGGTGGTATGGGCCACAGGATGGAGACGACCTGAGACAGGTTCCCCCATGATCCGATCGGTAGTTGAAAACACAAGGAGTGCATAGAAATGCCCAATACAATACTCGTATTTATTCCAACCTACAATGAACGGGATAATGTCATGAAACTGTATGAGCGGATATCAAACCTGAAACTCCCGCTCGACATCTTATTCATCGATGATAATTCACCGGATGGGACAGGGGATGTCCTAGATCGGATCAATAAACCAAGTGTTTTCGTTATTCACCGGTCTGGCAAGCTGGGCATCGGAAGTGCACACAAAGATGGAATTGCATGGGCATATTCTCATGGATACGAACAGCTTATCACCATGGATTCAGATTTCCTCCACAGGCCGGAAGATATTCCGGCAATGATGGAACAATCAAAAAATTCAGATATTGTTGTTGCATCCAGGTTTATCCGTAAAGACAGTCTGCAGGAGTGGGCCCTGTGGCGAAAATTCCTGACAACCTCGGGACATGTTGTAACAAGACTGCTCCTGAATATGCCGTATGATATCACAGGGGCGTTCCGGCTATATAAAATTGACAGGATTCCCCAAGACCTGTTTGAAAAAATAGCGAGCAAGGGATACTCGTTTTTCCCGGAAAGCCTGAACATAATGAACAGGAACGGCATACGCATATCGGAAATCCCGGTCATACTCCCCCAAAGAACTTATGGGAATTCAAAATTAAAATTCAGAGATATGGTTCAGTGGCTTCTGTTTATCGTAGCACTGGGGTTCCGGAATATCTTCAGTAAAGAGGATATTCTCCCCAAAACAGACAGGAATAACAATAACACGAACGATCCCTGACTTCCACGACTGGAACAATCATAGGTTTGACAGCAGAGAAATCCGGGCAGATCATGATAGGTTATCCACGAAATGTGCATGAATCGTCCCGAAAAGGAATTATCTCAAAAATTTATTCGCTTTTTTTCCACGTTACATTCCGGTTTATGAGGAAATTCCACGCAAAAGCGATCAGGATACCGATGATGTTTGCAATCCGGTAGTCGACACCGATATAAAATCCAAGCACATTCAGGATGACAAAATTGATGACCGCCCCGCCAACGGAAATCACCTGATACGAAAGGAAACGGTGCCACCGGTGACCCAGAGCATGCTGCTTGTCGGATTTAAACGTCCAGAGATCGTTCCAGATGAAATTACTCACGATCGACAGTTCAATCGCAAAAATGCTTGCAACCGGGAGAGTGAAATGAACACATTCCTTGAGATAAATGAGCACTCCCTCATTGATAACGATCCCTGAAAGCCCCACCATTCCGAATTTGAAAAGTTTCATCCATTCCTGCCAGACGACACTGTCGTGATGGTTCCAAGAATACCAGGCATTATCGATCACCTGTGCTGCATATTCGACGAGGGTCCGGCCACCCCATTTACTCGCTCCGATTGCACGATCCACAAATTCGAGAGGGATCTCTTTTTCTTTTTCCCAGGTTCCCTTGCCGAGCACTTCAAGCAGGATTTTATATCCCCGGGGCTTGAGCGGTGCATGTTCGACCACACTCTTTTTTACGGCAAAAAAGCCGCTGACCGGATCCCGGATTTCCGGAAAGAGCACCCTCCCGGGGAACGTTGTACCAATAGATAGAATGCGCCGTTTGAGCGGCCATTTTTTTATCCCTCCGCCTTCCATGAACCGGCTTCCGATGACCAGATCGTTTCCGGCACGAATTTCTGCAAGCATCTGGGGGATATGGGTCGAAAGATGAGATAGATCCGTATCTATGACAAGGATAATATCCGATTGGGCTTGCCGGAATCCTTCAATCACGGACTGGAAAAGACCGTGATCCTCTTTTCTTACAATAAGACTGATATGTGTGTTTGTTTTTTGTAAATCCCTGACAATTTCAATTGTCCGGTCAGAGAAATTATCGTCAACGATAAGAATTTCGCCATGAATGGAATTGCGGGAAAAAACCTCATCCACTTCCCGGATGATGGAACCAATATTGAACTCTCCTTTAAAGAGGGGAATAATGACGGTCAGATCGTACATGGCAGCACATGGGGATTATGAGGCAGTAAAGAGGTAGATGCCTGTATCCTGCCCGGCAAATTTCGTGTTGTTATTAAGCCATGCAACCGCATCGCCATTTGGATTTGCGGCACCAATATCCTGCGTCACGACAAAAAACATCGTGCTGTTACCTTTTTGTAACATGAGCTTCTCGAGATCCTGGCCCGTGGTTGCCCCATACTCATGAGTATTATCCTTTATCGAGGAGTAATAATAGTCAAGAGGTGCTGCCATATATCCGGGGACAGTAATGACGAGATCACCGGGGCTCGTTTTTTCTGAAAGAGTCAGGGAAAATCCTCTCCAGTCCTCCTTGGAATAACCGGAATAATAGTTTGCAAGTACCGGGACACTGATAAGGATCATAACAGCGATCAGCACGTACACAATTGCTTTGCTGCTCCAGAGGGTGTAAAGGGCCCGGTACGACATCGCAACTCCGATGAAAATCACGATACTTAAAAAGATGAGGTACCGGGGAAGCATCGGCATCTTGAATGACAATACAAAACTAACAACAAACGTGAGAACGGTGAGCAGGACAAGGAAGAGGGCCTTATTTTTATCAAGGAAAAATGTCTGGATAATTCCGACTGCAAAAAGAACCAGCAGCACGATCATGGAGAGGGTATTGAATCCCGACATCTGGGTAAATGTCTGGGTAATAAGGCCAAGACCCTGTATTCCATATGTGGGTGCCGATGATGTCCTGACAGCAAAGAGCTGGATAGTGACAATGATGAGAGGCAGACAGAGAATAATGAATATAGCTACTCCTGCGACAAGCATCTTGACCTTATCGAATTCGGTGCGGATGTGGGGAGCCCAGACAATCAGTGCATAAAGGACAAGGGATACGATCATCACAAACGCATAGAAGTGCGTCCAGAACGCGAGAGCGGAGAACACACCGAACAATCCCCAGTCGAGTAATTTCCCAGATTTGAGACCTTTGAGGAAAAAAAGCGTCGCAAGCGCCACAAAAAAGAGCATCATCGAATATGCCCGCGCTTCCTGCGAATAATAGATCAGGAACGGCGAAAATGCGCATCCCGCAGCAGCGATAATTCCTACGTTGCGGTCGAAAAATTCTTTCCCGACAAGATAAAAGAGCGGGATTGTAAATACCCCGAGCAGGGCCGGCAGGAACCGCAGGATTACCTCATTATTCCCGAGCATTAACATGAAGTGCTCAGCCCAGTGAAAGAGCGGCGGGTTGAATTCCCCTCCTGCCGTCACCTGCCAGATCTCCGTGAATGAGTGAAGTGAGAAAGAGACGGTAGCTGCTTCATCAAGCCAGAGGGAATTAAACCCAAGATTATAGAACCGGAAAAAAATGCCGAGAACCGTGAGGACAATAAGTGCCTGAATATACCTGCTCGTCGCAATGACCGATCTTATATTTTCAAGGGAAAAATCGCGGATAGTCGTAATGGGTGATACGTAACCACTGTCAAGGTCGCATTCCCCAGTGGCCACCTGTTTTTTCCCCGTTTCCCGGCCCACCTTTTTCTTTGCCATCGGTATCACTATCTATTTCATTATGGTTCAGATATATCTTCCCGGTTTATACCGGAAACGGCTGACTGTTTGTCCTGTTAAAATATCCTGTTAACAAAAATTTCACGGATCCAGTACTTCTCTATTTTCAAGTTGAAAGAACAACCACCAAAATTCGTATGAGCCAGATCTGGAAGCGGGAGTATCCTTTTTGGCAGCCGCCACCCTCCCTTTATAGCAGGAGGGGGTACCCCCCATTTGTACAAAGGTGACACCCCCCACTCCCGGGCCACAAGAGGGGGGTGGGGAATCATGCTTTTAAAAAATCAGTCGGGGGTCAGGGTACCTCTCATTTTTGGGAGCGGGGGGTGCCCCCATGCAAGAAAAGAGGCCCCTACCCCCCCAAGCCATTGGCCGACAAAATATACTTTCAGACGATAACTCCACGCGAAGCACAGGTTTTGGAAATGTTGGAAAGGGGGGTAGGCCTCCTCTTATGCCCGGACAGGGGGGTGGGGGTATCGTGCTTTTAAAAAATTGGTCGGGGGGTCAGGGTACCTCCCGGTTTTGGGAGCGGGGGGTGCCACCCCGGGCTGGCGGGAGGGGGTACCCCCAATGGACCGGGAATCGCTTCGGAAAGTCCTATTAAAAAATTCTGATGTTTGTAAAGGAAAATTTTGAGTGGTACAGGGACAGTTTATTTAAATTTCAAAGGAGGTTATGATTCCAGTTCCGGGTTTTTTTACCGGCTGTTCCGGTGCCTTATCCACAGGTACTCCAAGAGCGGTGAGGAGTGCATTTTTATTGGTCACAACAGTTCCAGTCTGTTCGAGCATGAGGTTAACCCGTTCGTGGCTCCCGGTCATCCTGAAATCTGTCCTGATCGCAACAATCGGTTTTTTGAGTGCGGCGGCATACCCCATCTCCCATGCGGTTCCCGAGTCAGCATCCGCACCATCGATAATTGCAACGATAATATCAGCATCGCGGATCGCTCTCCTGTTGTGGTTGTAAATCCGGACGTGTTCCTGCCGGTCCCTTACCGCATGGTTGTCCCCGGTATCCTGCGGGAGAAATACCTCAAAATAATGAGATCTGAGCAGCTCCGAAATGGCTGAATTATAGGATCGCTCGCTTTCAGAAAAGAGCGGGGCGGCAAGGTAGATCCGGTATTTTGAGAACTCGGCGACATCCAGTGCCGGGATATCCGGAAATTTTGCGTAAAATACTCCCCGACCGGCTCTTTTGGCGGGCTTGTCACCTTCAGCACCGTAATATGTGCTGGTCACTCCGCAAGTCGGCGATGAGTTCACACCTAGGATACAGAGCGGCGGGCCCCGCTCTTTGATGATTTCATTCACCGTTCCGCACAGCTCATCGAGGAGCGTGGCAAACTCCGGGGTGTTGAGTCGTTCAAGGAACGTGCCCGGCTTCCGGTCCGGGCCAAGATACTGCGTCTCAGGGCACGGAAGGGGCACAACATCTATCCCGAACTTCTTGCAGCGCCCGATGGACCGGGCAAACAATGCAATATCGGAGGGGTGCGTAATCCCTTTTGCCCGCAGGGAGGGGTTGAGAATGCAGGGAGAACAAAGGACGTACATTATTACAGTGTGTGAACGCACACAATAATCAATGATTCCGCTGGTTGCCTACCGGGACAACAGCTGCGACCCTAAGAAGTGTACGGTAAAAAAACTGGAGCGGGCAGGTTTTTTGAGGATCGTAAAAAAGATCTCACAGATCCCCCGGAACACCCTGCTCCTGGACCCGACCGCCGAGCAGGCCCTTTCTCCCGCCGACAAGTTCGTAAAATCTATCACCGCACTTGACTGCTCCTGGGAAGTGCTCGATACCGGTGCGGTCAGCTCGTGGAGGATCCGGCGGGCGCTTCCTTTCCTGATGGCAGCAAACCCGGTCAATTTCGGGAAGCCCTGCAAGCTTACCTCCATCGAAGCGATTGCCGCAGCGCTCTATATCCTCGGGGAACAGGAACGGGCGGCACAGATTCTCGGCTGCGTCAGCTGGGGCATCCGGTTTTTAGAGGTCAACAAGGAGCCGCTTGAGCTCTATGTCACAGCTAAGGACAGCACCGAAGTCGTGAAGTTCCAGGCGCTGTTTCTCTGATTTTTGTACTCTGCCCGGTAAACCTGTTAAAGCTGCCGGGCAACCGGGTCTGACCGGAGATCCGGATACGCAAACGGACTCCCCAAAAAATCATTCGTTCGTTTTTTCGCATCCGGGGTTTTTGGTGAGAGCCATAGCAAGATAGTGATGCTGATGTACAGATATTTCGCAGATCAAAAAATTAAAAAAAATCCGGCTCCGCACAGTACTTAACCTTACAGCTGAGCTGTAAAGTTACAGCTCAGCTGTAACATTACAAACTGCCTCACGTCGGAGAGGGTGTAAAAAAGAGCGAAATTGCACATCAGGCATGAGGCATGATCGTAAAATCTTTGATCGGTCTGCTGCCCGGTTGTTCCTTTGCCGCATTGCGTTCATGAGATTGGTCAGGGAGATCCTAGATCGTTTTTTAAAGAAACTCAAAGTAAACGTTGATAAACTTTGTCTTTTTGTGTTATCATCTGAAAAACACACTACAATTTTTTTAAATAACACACAATTGAGTGTTAATTATTTAAACAAAATGATTTGATTTACGTCCAAATTTCCATAATATCACTTTTACACATATAATCTGATTCTTGTTTCTCCCGTACATTAATATTCATCATCAAAATTAGCACAGCATTCATTCTCCAAATCCTGTATTGTTTCTATCCAATCCGAAACACCCTCTAGATACTCGCTTACCCACATGGCATTTTCGTAAAAATGATTCAGATCAACAGTATATTTTTCAGCGATTTGTGGATATCTGTAGGCAAATGATTGAGGGTCTTTCTCATAAATCTCATTAATATAAAGTTTAACACGTTTAAAATCCTCTAGATTTCTACTGTTGCATTCAGAATAGTCTTTTTCTGATTCTAAATTGCTTAACCATTCCATTAACAATTTGTCGCAATAATCCCAAAGCTTCTTAATATTGTGACCGTATTGAGCTTTTAATTCGTCTTCACCGATTTTCTTCGAATGTAGACTTAATTCTAATGTAATAATCAATTCCTTCAATTTAATTTCCAAGTACTGACGAAATACATATAATACAGGATAGCAACAATCTGACGAGCAAACACCAGTCTTCGCTTCTTTTAACAATACATCAATAGCCCATTTCCATCCAAATGATAAAAATCTCCAAGGGGGAATATCGTCAAAATCATTTAAGCGACGGCTTTTTTGGGATAAAGAAGATCCTCTAAACAAAGACGTTGCATTTGATGTCAGATTGGAATTAGTGTTCATATAAAACAAAATAATAATTATTGACTATTTAGAACTATTCGAAGGCTTGGTATTAGAGAATTCCATCTATATCTCACCGTTGTTTGATGCACTGCATGAACTTCTCTACAGTTTTGCAATGACTTATTCTATATGAGCCGAAGGGACCCCCTCCCCGCATCGTGCCCCGGGATACAAAAAACCAGAACAAGCAATCTTTATCTCATATCGCTCATACAGTTTCGGTATATGATCAAGGTTGCCATCAACGGGTACGGTACCATCGGGAAGCGTGTCGCCGATGCGGTTGCAGCCCAGAAGGACATGAAAGTGATCGGCGTCTCAAAGACACGCCCGAATGCCGAGGCCTTTATCGCAAAACAGCGGGGATACCCCCTCTATATTGCGGATCTCTCAAAGAAGGCGGCGTTTGAAAAAGCAGGCCTTACGGTTGCCGGTTCGGTCGAGGACATGTGCAAAGCCGCCGATGTGATTGTTGACGCGACGCCCGGGGATGTCGGTGCGACCAACAAGCCGCTTTACGAGAAACTCGGGAAAAAGGCACTCTGGCAGGGCGGCGAAGACCACGAAGTTGCCGGGTTCTCCTTTAACTCGTCCTGTAATTTCAAGGATGCCATCGGCCGGCAGTTCGTCCGGGTGGTCTCCTGCAATACCACCGGTCTCTGCCGGATTATCCACGAGATCGACAAGGAATTTGGCGTTGCCCATGTCCACGCGATCATGGTGCGCAGGGGATCCGACCCCGGCGAGATCAAGAAAGGACCGATCGACGCGGTCGTCCTTGACCCGGTGACCGTGCCCAGCCACCACGGCCCGGATGTGCAGACCGTGCTCCCCCATATCTCGATCACGACCATGGCGATGATCGTCCCGACCACGATGATGCACATGCACGCGATCCGGATCACGACCAAAAAAGACGTGAACCGGGAGAAAGTGATCGCGCTTATCAAAAATCATCCCCGGCTCGGTCTTGTGAAGAAGACGGCAGGGATCAAGAGCACCGCAGAGCTCAAGGAATTTGCCATGGACCTCGGCCGGCAGCGGGCAGATCTCTACGAGAACTGTATCTTCGAGGAGTCCATCTACGCCGACAAGAACGAGCTCTGTTTCTTCCAGGCCATCCACCAGGAGGCAGATGTCGTTGTCGAGAACGTGGACGCGATCCGTGCGATGACCGGCCTCGCAAAAGATGCGGCAACCTCCATAAAACTCACGAACGACGCGCTCCACTTTGTCCCCATCCAGAATAACCATTAACTCCCACCATCACCCATATTTTTTAATGGACACATTCGAACGGGTTACCCGGAACACCGTTGAAATCGTCACCGAAGACGAACTCCGCGCTCTCCTGGCCCGGCCCACAAAGAAGGTATACGCAGGGTACGAGCCCAGCGGCGAGATCCACCTTGGCCACCTTGTCACGGTCAATAAGCTCGTCGATCTCCAGGCAGCAGGCTTTGAGGTCACGGTCCTCCTCGCTGACCTTCACGCGTTCCTCAACCGGAAAGGGACCATGGAAAAGGTCGGGGAACTCGCCGAGTACAACCGCCGCTGTTTTGAGGGGCTCGGCCTCAAAAACGTAAAATACGTGCTCGGTTCCGATCTCCAGCTCAACCGGGATTATGAACTCCTCGTCCACCAGCTCTCCCAGCAGATCACCCTTGCGCGGGCGACCCGGAGCATGGACGAAGTGGGCCGGCAGATGGACCACCCGACCGTCTCGCAGATGGTCTACCCGATCATGCAGATGGCCGATATCGCGATGCTCGGTGTGGATGCTGCAGTGGGCGGGATCGACCAGCGGAAGATCCACATGCTTGCAAGGGAACACCTGCCAAACTTCAAGTTCCCCTCCCCGGTCTGCATCCATACACCGATCCTGAATGGTCTTGACGGGAAGAAGATGTCCTCGTCGCAGGGCAACTATATCTCGGTCGCCGACAGCGAGGACGAGATCAGGAAGAAATGCCAGAAGGCGTTCTGCCCGCCGGAGATTGCCGAGAACCCGATCCTCCAGATCTTCCAGCACCACATCTTCCCCCGGCTCCCGGAGATCACGATAAAGCGGCCGGAAAAATTCGGCGGCGACCGGACTTTTACCGGGTACACAGAGCTCGAAGCTGCCTATGGCAAGGCTGAGATCCACCCGCTCGACCTCAAGAAAGCCTGCGGCGAGGGACTGGTCGAGATTCTTGCACCGGTGCGCGACTATATACGCTAGGCAAAAAGATACGTGTCTTGAAAACAGCCGGGGATGACACGTGAGTATCGAACAGCAGGAGGAAGCATTCGACCAGCGCCTCGCTGAGATGGGTATACGCATAAAAGATGCGAATACCTTCAAAGTCAGCGAGAATGTTTTTGACGAGGTCACCCTCCTTGCCCTGTACAAGCTCGTCCACAAGAAATGGATCACCGCAATTGGCGGCTCCATCAGCACCGGGAAAGAGGCGAACGTCTTTTTAGGGGACCGGGAGGACCAGGCAGTCGCCATCAAGATCTACCGGATCCAGTCGGCGAACTTCACCACCATGAGCTCGTACGTCACCGGGGACCGCCGGTTTTCCCATGTAAAAAAGTCCAAAAAAGAGCTCATCTTTGCGTGGACACGAAAGGAGTTCTCCAATCTTGCCCGGGCAAAAGAGGCAGGGCTTCCTGTCCCGGAGCCGCTCGTCTGGGACCGGAATATCCTCATCATGTCTTTCCTTGGGGAAGGGGAATGCCCGTATCCCCAGCTGCGGAGTGCAGAGATCGACAATCCTGCGCAGGTCTACGAGGACATTATGGCGATGATCGGCACGCTGTATAACAAGGCAGAACTCGTGCATGGTGACTTAAGCGAGTTCAATATATTGTACAGTGACCAACCATATCTCATCGATATGGGCCAGTCGGTTACCCGCGACCATCCGCGTGCTCTCCAGTTCCTGATGCGGGACATCCGCAATATGAACAGGTTCTTTAAAAAGAAGGGCTGCGAAGTAAAAACAGAGTATGAAATTTTTAACGCGGTGACCGGGCTCAACGTCTCACAACCATGACACACATCAGCATCATCTCCAGAAAGAACAGTATAACCTGTGATAAGAATGCCGGGCAGTCAGCCGGAACGGTGACACAACCATGATACAGGAACTAAAAATTGCAACAAGCAGAGTGGGCGTCCTCATCGGGAAGGGCGGGGCGACAAAAAAAGAGCTCGAATCCAAGACCCACACGGCCATCTCCATCGACAGCAAGGAGGGCCAGGTAAAAGTCGAAGGGGCAGAGGAGAACGCAATCCCGCTCCTTCGGGCTGTCGAGATCATCAACGCCATTAACGCAGGGTTCTCGCCCGAACGCGCCTTCGAGATGATCGAAGACGAGGATCTCCTGCTCGATATCATCGATCTCTCCAGAGCGGCAGACAACCCCAAGCAGCTCGACCGGCTCCGGGGCAGGATCATCGGAAAAGATGGCAAAGCCCGCGAACAGATCGAGAACATGACCGATGTCGACCTCTCGGTCTTCGGCCATACGGTCGCCCTGATCGGTTACCCTGAACAGATGAAGGTCGCCCGGGCGGCCATCGACATGATCATCGAGGGTATCCCCCACGAAAATGTCTTCGCGTTCCTCGACAAGAAGAAAAAAGAGGCCAAGCAGGACATGATCAGCTACTACTACTGATCATTTCCGCCTCCCGCACCTCCTCTTTTTTATGCAGTCCGAAAAAAACGGTACCGGACAGGAGCCGGGCACCCGATCCACTTCCTCGGCGCCGGGTCCCACACGGGATACCTTGGTTGCCGGGTATAATCCGAAAAAAAGCAATTCATCCGGTAATAAACAATTAACTGACAATGAATGACAGGCAGTAAAAAAACCGCGACACCGATGGGGACCGCTATGCAGATACAGGACCTTGCCATACCCGAAACCCTCAGACAGCAGTACCTCGGGCTCGGCATCCTTGAACTCTACCCGCCGCAGGCCACCTGTGTCGAGAAAGGTCTGCTTGACGGCAAAAACCTCCTTGTTGCGATCCCGACCGCGAGCGGGAAGACACTGATTGCAGAGATGGCGATGCACCGCCATATCGCAAACGGAGGAAAGTGTCTCTATATCGTCCCGCTTAAGGCCCTTGCATCGGAAAAATACGACGAGTTTGGCAACAAGGGTGTCCGGGTCGGGATCTCCACCGGGGACCTCGACCGGCGCGACGACGCCCTGGGGAAAAACGACATTATTGTCGCGACGAGCGAGAAGGTGGACTCGCTTTTACGGAACGGCGCACGCTGGATCCCGGAGATCACCCTTGTAGTCGTGGACGAAGTGCACCTGATCGATTCCCCGGACCGGGGCCCGACGCTCGAGATGGTGATCGCAAAGATGCGGTCCAGGAATCCCGGCATGCAGCTCATCGGGCTCTCGGCGACCATCGGGAATCCGAAGATGCTTGCCGGGTGGCTCGACGCGGAACTGGTCACGAGTTCCTGGCGGCCGGTGGACCTGCGCCAGGGTGTCTTTTTCGATAACAAAATCCAGTTCGAGGAGGGATCACGGCCCATCAAACAGGTCTCAAAGAACTACGATGACCTTAATCTCTGCCTCGATACGATTGCCGAGGGGGGACAGTGCCTTGTCTTTGTCTCCTCGCGGAGGAACGCCGAAGCGTTTGCAAAACGGGCGGCCGGCGCGATAAAGAGCGAAGACCCGGCGCTTGCCGCGTGCGCCGACCGCCTTCTGGCCGGTACCCCGACCGAGATGGTAAAGACCCTAGCCGCGTGCGTCGCAAAAGGCGCGGCCTTCCACCATGCCGGTCTCAGCCGGAACGAGCGGTCTGTTGTGGAAGACGCGTTCCGCAAAGGCTGGCTCAAGTGCATCTCCTCAACCCCGACTCTCGCTGCGGGTCTCAACCTGCCCGCCCGCCGGGTGATCATCCGGGACTATCTCCGGTTCTCGGCCGGTGAGGGGATGCAGCCGATACCTGTCAGCGAGTACCGGCAGATGGCAGGAAGGGCCGGCCGGCCCCGGCTCGACCCGTACGGCGAGGCTGTACTGATCGCAAAGGAGGCTGAGCAGGTGCCGGAACTCTTCGAATGTTACATCGAGGCGGCAGCCGAAGATGTTCATTCGCGGATCGCAGAACCGACCGCACTCTACACGCATGTCCTTTCCCTTATCGCCTCGGGCTTTGCAAAGACCCGGGACGAGCTTTCAGAGTTCATGAACCGCTCGTTTTACGTCCACGAGCACAGGCAGGGCCGGCTCATCCACCGGGCCGTGGATGACGCGCTCCAGTTCCTTATCACGGCAGAGATGGTAATCGAAGTGGGCGAACATATCGGGGCAACCGACCTTGGCACCCTTGTCTCGCGGATGTATATCGACCCGAGAAGCGCGTCCGCGATTGTCACGACCCTGAGGGAACAAGAGGAGTACGCGGATCTCGGCCTTGTCCAGCTCATCTGCAGCACACCCGATATGCCGACACTCTATGCAAAAAACTCCGATCTTGCTGCCCTGTCGCGGATGATGGAGGATAAGGGCAGCGATCTCTGGCTCCCGCTCCCCACCGATGAAGACGAGGCTGAAGGCTATTACCGGGCCATAAAGACCGCGATGCTGCTCTCGGACTGGACCGATGAGCTCCCCGATGAGAAGATCTGCGAGCGGTACGCGGTCGGGCCGGGCGATGTGTTCGGGATGGTCGAGAGCATCAACTGGCTGCTGCACGCAACAAGCCAGCTGGCAAGAATGTTTGCCCCGAAATTCTACCCACAGATAGCAGAATGCGAGATCTGCATGAAGAACGGGATACGGCGCGAGCTCCTTCCGCTCATCAGACTCCGGGGAATCGGCCGGGTCCGTGCCCGGCGGCTTTTCAATAATGGCATGACTACTCCCGAAGAGATCAAAAAACACCCGCGGGAGGACCTTGCGAGAATTCTCGGCCAGGGCATTGCAGATCAGATTTTTGACCAGATAGAGCCAAGGAAAAGAAGTACGGACACGACACGGGTGGACGAGAAGAGAACAGCCGGCGGCCAGTCAACGCTGTTCCGTTTCGGGTGAGCCTTATGGAACCTGCTTTGTTTTCCTATGAGATTGGATATGCAGAAGTGACGATCCGGGATCGCGCTGCCCTGCTTGGCGTGCTCCGGGAGATTGCCAGGAGCTACGCCGCCCGCATTGTCTGTTTTGACGCGGAAAAACTGGCCGGCCGGGTACATGCAGAGGCTGCACTCCGGCATGCACACCGGGCATTCGCACAGGGCTGCGCCATCTCCAACTCGTTTGAGATGGAGGCACTGCTCTACGCTGCCGGGACCCGGCAGTGCAATGTGGCCGTCCCGTTTGGCCTCCATGAGGGCAAAAACCTCCTGTACGTCTGCTGCAGCCCGGCACCGGAGGGCATCTGGAAAGACCTTGCCTTACATATGCAGTTTGGCGGGGAGCCGGATGAGCGCATATCCCCGGAGAAAGCCACCCGGCTGATGGCCCTGTTTGATATAACACCAGAAGAGATCGCGGCGACGGGGCAGGATCGTATCCGGGATCTCGTACTGGAACGGGTCGCGCTGCTGGATGTCAGTAAATAACGGACATTTCACCAGTCTGCTTTTGAGCCCCGCTTGCTAGTGTCTCGTCAACTTTCAAGTGTCGGATAAAGGCGGCGTAATTTTACCCTGGCATCTTCAGTCGTAAATTGCCAATTAACCGTTGCAATTTTGTTATTTCTGAATTTCTGCCACGCTGCC
>NZ_JBAYLY010000027.1:0-45775 GCF_041663825.1 Methanoregula sp. | reverse complement strand
GCCAAGCCTGGTATGGCGCAGGTTTGCTAAACCTGTGTCCCCTTGGGACTCGAGGGTTCAAATCCCTCCCTCAGCGCTTCAAAGAGACAATCTCAAAATCGAGGGGATTGGATGGCACAGGAACAAGAAATAAAATACTTTGTACGGATTGGCACAACCGATCTGGATGGCACGAAGTCGGTGCGGGTAGCACTGACCGGCATCACTGGTGTCGGCAGGCATACCGCTATGGTAATCTCCCGCATGGCCGAAGTTGACGAGTACGCAAAGCTCGGCCTCATGGACGAAGTGTCAGTCAATCGGATCCGAGCCGCAGTTGAGAAATACTCCGGGAACATCCCGATGTGGATGGCAAACCGGCCCAAGGACCTCTACACCGGTGAGACCAAGCATCTCGTTGGCGGTGACGTTGCGCTCGCTCGCGACGAAGACGTCAACACGATGCGGAAGATCCGCTGCTACAAGGGCATCCGGCACGAAACCGGCCAGAAAGTCCGCGGGCAGCGCACCAAGTCAACCGGCAGGACCGGTATGACGGTCGGTGTCAAGAAGACCAAGGAAGGAGGCCAGTAAGCCATGGGATACCCAGGGAAGAACCACAAGTCTTACCAGACGCCGAAAAGGCCGTGGGAGAAGACCCGGATCGAGGAAGAGACCCGGCTTGTCATCGAATACGGCCTGCGCAACAAGCGCGAGGTCTGGAAGGCACAGAGCCACTTAAGGAAGTACCGCAAGGCTGCCCGTGAACTGCTCGCTCTCATGTCTAACGCCGCCGATCAGGCGGTTTTTGACGCAAAAAAGACAGAGCTCATCAGCCACATGCAGCGTGTCGGCCTTCTCGGTCCTGATGCGGACGTCGATGACGTTCTCGCGCTCAAGGTCCCGGCCCATCTCGAACGCCGGCTCCAGACCCTTGTCTACCGGAAAGGACTTGCCCGCTCACCGAAGCAGGCACGCCAGCTCGTCACGCACGGCCATATCGCAATCGCCGGCCGGCGTGTCACCATCCCGGGATACCTTGTACACCGTGGTGAAGAGAACGATATCGCCTACTACGGCAAGTCGCCGTTCGTGGATGCCTCTCACGCAGAGCGCACCCGGATCACCAAGCCTGCCGGTGCTGCAGGTTCAGGAGTGAACTAAGATGGCGGCAAACGACAAGGAAAAGTGGGGCATCGCACACATCTTTGCCTCATTTAACAACACGATTATCACCGTCACTGACCTCTCCGGTGCAGAGACCATCACCAAGAGCAGCGGTGGCATGGTCGTCAAGCAGGACCGGAACGAGAGTTCCCCGTACGCGGCCATGCAGATGGCCTCGAACGTCGCCGCCATTGCCCGCGAAAAGGGCATCGTCGGTGTCCATGTGAAGGTGCGTGCACCCGGCCAGGCGAAACAGCGCAGCCCCGGCCCCGGTGCACAGGCAGCAATCCGTGCGCTTGCCCGGGCTGGCATGCGTATCGGACGGATCGAAGACGTCACACCAGTCCCGCACGACTCATGCCGTCCAAAGGGTGGCAGACGGGGAAGGAGAGTGTGATGGAGATCGAATTCGCGAGTCTGGACGACAACCTAGCACGATTCACGCTCTCAGGAGCGAAGCCCGGCTTTGCAAACTCGTTTCGGCGGGCAATGATCGGCGAGGTGCCGACTCTTGCCATCGAGGACGTGCGCATCTACGACAACACGAGCGCACTTTTCGACGAAATGCTGGCGCACCGCTTAGGGCTTATACCCATCAGGACCGATCTCTCCAGTTATTCGACTCAGGAAGAATGTACATGCGGAGGGGCAGGCTGCCCGTCATGCACGTCAACCTACACGCTCAGTGTTGAGGGCCCCCGGCTGGTCACTTCAAGCGACCTCATCCCGCAGGACCCCAAGGCTGCACCCGTGTACGATAACATCCCCATCGTGAAGCTCACGAAGGGACAGAAACTGGTTATCGAAGCGCGTGCCGTCCTCAACAAGGGCAAAGTACACGCAAAATGGCAGCCGACCCTCGTGTGCGGGTACAAGAACCACCCGGAAATCACGATCAATGCAGTCTGCGACGCGTGTGGGAACTGCGTGGACGAATGCCCCCGCAGCATCCTTGCCGTCAAAGGCAAGAAGGTCGAGGTTATCGACGGCAAGCTTCCCAGCTGCTCCATGTGCAAGCTCTGTGAAAAGGCCTGCATTGCGAGCGGTATCGGGGACGAGCCCGCGATCAAAATTACCGCCTCACCCGACCGGTATATTTTCGTGGTTGAGGGCGACGGGTCGCTACCAACAAAAGAGATCATGGTCCAGGCGCTTTCCTTCATAAAAGGGCAGGCAAACGAGCTGGAGATACAGACAAGCGAACTTTCAGGGGAGGAAAAGAAATGACACGACTAGTGGAGAAGACGAACCCCCGTCTTACCAACCTCATCTTACTCTTAAAGAACACGTCACGAGAGAATGAGGCAAAGATCTGGCGCGAAATTGCAGGCAGGCTGGAGACCCCCAACCGGAATTACGCCGAGGTCAACCTGTCCAAGATCAACCGCTACGCCCACAACGGCGAGACAATTCTCGTCCCGGGAAAGGTACTGGGCAGCGGCATGCTGGAGCAGTCCGTGAAGATTGCAGCGCTGAATTTTTCCGAATCAGCAACGAGTAAGATCAGGGACGCAAACGGGCAGTGCATGACGATCGAGCAACTCTTAAAGGACAACCCCAAGGGAAGCGGTGTCCGGATCCTGAGGTGAACTAGACTATGGTTACCGTAATCAATGGAGACGGGCTCATCCTTGGCAGGCTTGCAAGCATTACAGCACAGCGTGCTCTTGCCGGTGAAGAGATCGCGATCGTGAACGTCGAGAAGACCATCATCTCCGGCAGTCGCGCACGCGTTCTTGCCAACTACTACCACAAGCGTGTCCGCGGCGCCTCCGGTGACCGCTGGGGACCGTTCGTCCCGCGCCGGCCGGATCATCTCATGAAGCGGACTATCCGTGGTATGCTCCCCTACAAGCGCCCCCGTGGCGTCGATGCGTTCAAGCGCATTAAATGCTACGTCGGTGTCCCGGTCGAGTTTGCCAGCGCAAAGATGGAAGTTCCTGAGGAAGTCCACATGGACCGGCTCCACAACCCGCAGTTTATCACGCTTGCAGCGGTCTGCACGGCCCTCGGAGCCAAGTTCTAAGGTGGTCACCATGGCAAAGATCATAAACACAAGCGGAAAACGCAAGACGGCAATCGCACGGGCGACAATAAAGGCCGGGAAAGGCGTGATCCGGGTCAACTCCGTGCCGTTAGAGAAGTACGGCACCGAGACCACCCGGATGAAGATCGCCGAGCCGCTCCTCCTTGTCCCCAGCGCGACGAGCGAAATTGACGTGACCATCGACGTCTCCGGCGGCGGGGTCATGGGACAGGCCGAGGCAGTGCGCACAGCGCTCGCCCGGGGTATCTTAGAGTGGACAAACGATCCCGCGATAAAGGATATCTACCTGGCATACGACAGAACACTCCTTGTAAACGATTCACGGCAGAAAGAATCCAAGAAACCACACGGCCGTGGCGCACGCAAGAAGTTCCAAAAGTCTTATCGTTAAACAACCAATATATGAGAGGTCAAAAATCTTGATACCCGTACGATGTTTCACCTGTGGAAAACCAATTTCCACAGCGTGGGAAGAATTTAAGGCGCGGCGGGAGAAAGGCGAGGATCCTAAAAAGATCCTCGACGATCTCGGTATCACCCGATACTGCTGCCGGCGTATGCTTCTGACTCATAAAGAGATCATCGATGAGCTCAACCCGTACCAGTAACTGACATAAGAGCGCGGGGTCGTAGGGTAGCCTGGTCTATCCTATTGCGTTCGGGACGCAGTGACCTGAGTTCAAATCTCAGCGACCCCATTTTCCAATTGTATACAATGGAACAATTTTCGAGGACAAGGAATGCAGACGCAGGTTTACACCCGGTATGAACGGGCGAGGATTATTGGAGCAAGGGCTCTGCAGATATCAATGGGTGCTCCCTTACTTATCACTACTTCCCGTATCGATCCCCTTGAGATCGCTATAGAGGAATTCAACGCGAACAATATCCCCATTACCGTAAAGAGAAAGTGAGAGGAATGGCTTTATGACGATCATTGAGGCAATCGAGCTGCGGACGATCCTTGACAGCCGGGGAAACCCGACCGTCGAAGCCGAGATCTCCACAGCTGGCGGTTTTGGCCGGTCGGCAGCGCCGAGCGGCGCAAGCACCGGTGCGGCAGAAGCAAAAGTCCTGCCCCCGAGGGAGGCCATCGACAACGCCATCCAGAACCTGATCCCTGCCCTTATCGGGATGGACGCGGCCGACCAGGAGTGTTTTGACGCCCAGCTCCGTGATATCGACGGAACGGCCGATTTCTCCGGGATCGGAGCAAACGTGGCAGTTGCACTCTCCCTTGCAAATGCAAAGGCCGCCGCGTCGGCGCTCGGCCTCCCGCTCTTCAGGTACCTGGGCGGGGCGTTTGTCAATGAGATGCCGCTCCCGCTCGGTAACGTTATCGGCGGCGGTGCGCACGCGGCAAACGCGACCGAGATCCAGGAATTCCTGATTGTCCCCGGGGGCGCGGCGGATGTCGAGGAGGCAGTCTTCGCGAACGCCGCCGTCCACAAGACCGTCAAGGATCTCCTGAAGAAAAAGGGAATTGCCGCCGGCAAGGGTGATGAGGGTGCATGGGCACCGCAGATTGACGATGCCCTCGCATTTGAGCTCATTGCCGAGGCAACCGGACGTGTGGCCGACGAGATGAATGTCTCGGTCGATATGGGTATCGATGTTGCATCGAGCCAGATGTGGAACGGCACGGGATACAAGTACCGCGACCGCGTCCGCTCGACCGAGGACCAGATCGCGTATATCGCCGAGATCGTCGACAAATACAACCTTGTCTATGTCGAAGATCCTCTCCATGAAGACGACTTCGATGCGTTTGCAGAACTCAACCGCCAGGTTGGCGACCGGTGCCTGGTGTGCGGGGACGACCTCTTTGTTACCCAGGTCGACCGTATCGAGAAGGGCATCGAGACCGGTTCTGCAAACTGCGTCCTCATCAAGCCAAACCAGGTCGGGACATTATCCGACACTTTCGAGGCCATTCGCCTTGCTCATGCCCATGGTCTGGACACGGTGATGAGTCACCGGTCCGGCGAGACCACGGATACCACCATTACACACCTCGCCACTGCGTTTTCCTGCGTATTCTTAAAATGCGGAGTGGTGGGCGGCGAACGCATTGCCAAATTAAACGAACTCATTCGCATAGAGGAACAATTATGACCCCAGTAAACGAGATGGAAATCGAATTAAAGGAACCGCTCGTCCCCGTCGAGGAGTACCTGGCGGCCGGTATCCACATCGGCACCCAGCAGAAAAGCGAGGACATGAAGAAGTTCATCTACCGCGTCCGCGGCGATGGGCTCTATATCCTTGATATCCGCGAGACAGACGCCCGGATCAAGACCGTTGCAAAATTCTTAAACCAGTACGAGGCACCCGATGTCCTCGTCGTCACCTCCCGGCAGTACGGCCAGTACCCGGCAAAGAAGTTTGCCGACACTATCGGCGCGATGTCCGCAACCGGCCGGTTCATCCCGGGCCTTCTGACAAACCCGGTGCTTGACGGCTATATCGAGCCGAAGGTCATTGTCGTGACTGACCCGATCGGCGACGCACAGGTCATTAACGAGGCCGTCCAGTGCGGTATCCCGGTGGTCGCGCTCTGCGACACGAACAACATGACCCGGTTCGTCGATCTCGTGATCCCGACAAACAACAAGGGCCGGAAAGCGCTCTCGATGGTATACTTCCTCATGAGCCGTGAAATGCTCCGCCTGCGCGGGATATCGACGGCACTTACCCTGGAAGATTTCGAATCCGAGATCTGATGCGATCCCCGTCGATCCCCTTTTTGGATCGATCGTTACATATAACAGTACGACCAGAGGGTTGATCCGATGAAGACGCGTTCATGCGCAGTTGCAGGCATGTTCTATCCCAAGGATCCCTCCCATCTCGGGCAGCTGCTGGAAAGTTTCTTTTCCAGAACCGCCCCCCCGGAAGGGAATTCCCTGGGAATTGTCTGCCCGCATGCCGGGTACGTCTATTCCGGGCAGATCGCTGCCCACGCGTTTTCCACCATCACCCCTGATTTTTCCGGTACGTTTGTTGTGATCGGTCCATCCCATCACGGGTATCTCACCAGCGTCTCTGCGATCCCGTGGGAGACCCCTCTCGGGATTGTCGATACCGACACGGAGTTTATCGGGGCGCTGGATATCGGGATCGATGAGGCCTCTCACGTGGAGGAGCACTCGATCGAGGTGCAGATGCCGTTTATCAAGTACCGGTTCCCGAGATCAAAGGTCGTGCCCGTGATGATGGGGGAGCAGGATCCCGCCCATGCAGCGGCCGTCACGGAAAAGATTGTCGCTGCAGTACGGCTGACAAAACGGGATGTACGGATCATCGCGTCCAGCGATTTCTCGCATTACGTGCCCGAGGCACAGGCAAAGGATGGCGATCTCTACGCGATCGATGCGCTGACAACGCTTGACGTGAAGGAATTCTACCGGCGGATCCGGGAAAAAAGGGTCACGGCCTGCGGGTACGGCCCGATCAGCACCATGGTATCCTCCTGCATGTGCATGGGAGCACGGGCAGGGCGTTTGATCCGCTACGGGACCAGCGGCGATGTTTCGGGCGACCATAACCAGGTCGTGGGGTACGCAGCCATTGCGGTGATGTAGGTTGGCAACGTGGAGTGCGCCGGGCAAGGTATTTCTGTTCGGCGAGCATGCCGTGGTGTACGGAAAGCCCGGCATTGCCATGGCAATCAAGCCCCGTGTCTTTGTGACGGTCAGGAAGACCCGGCGCCCCCAGCGGGCAAAATCCCCCTATATCGACGGGTGCTTTGACGCAATGGGCGTCATCGGAAGTGTGTACATCAACTCGCAGATCCCCAGTTCATCCGGCCTCGGGTCATCTGCGGCGGTAACCGTCGCAACGCTGTCGGCCATAAACGATGAGTTTAGCGTCGGCAAAAGCCGGGAAGATATTGCAAACATGGCATTTGAGATCGAAAAAACGGTGCAGAAAGGGCGGGCGAGCCCCACGGATACGACGGTTTCCGCATTCGGGGGGATCGTGCTTATCACCGGCGGATCGCGCCGGCGCCTCCCTCCCCAGAGCCTGCATCTGGTGATCGGCGATTCGATGGTATCGCACAGTACGTCAAAGATGGTCGAGCAGGTAGCGGACCTCAAAAAGAGCAATCCGAAGATTGTCGACCCGATCCTGGACGCGATAGAGGGAGTGAGCTTAGCTGCCATCCACCACCTGAGTAACCCGAAGGAACTGGGCAGGTACATGAACATGAACCACGCGCTGCTTGATGCGCTGGGCGTCGGGAACCCGCAGCTCTCCCGGCTTGTGCTCGCTGCCCGTTCGGCCGGGGCGTTTGGTGCAAAGATCACAGGTGCCGGCGGCGGGGGCTGCATGGTTGCACTCTGCGCAAAGCCGATCCTGCACCGTGTTGCCCACGCGATCCAGGCCTGCGATGCACGGGCGATCGTGACTGGTATCGATACCGAGGGAGTACGGAAGGAGAAAAATGTCTGATCTTATCATCCTCAAGCTGGGTGGCAGCGTGATCACGGACAAGGGTACTGACTGTACCGTCAACCGGGCAGCGCTTGCCGGGATTGCAGCGGCCATTGCCGGGGCACACGCGGCCCGGATTGTCGTTGTGCACGGCGCCGGTTCCTGCGGGCATCCCGAGGCCCACCGGTATCACCTGGACAAGGGTGCAACGGCCGGCGAGACCGATGGGATCTATGTCACCCACCGTGCCGTCAGCGCCTTAAACGAGGCGGTTGTCAGCGCTCTGCGGGAAGCAGGCGTGCCGGCGCTTGGCGTCCACCCGCTTCACACAGGAGTCGCTGACAATGGCAGGCTTGTCATGTTCGAGAGCAGACACCTCGAACAGATGCTCGCACTCGGGATGGTCCCTGTGATCCACGGCGACGTGGTGATGGACCTTTCACGCGGAGCCTGCATCGTATCGGGCGACCAGCTCGTGCGGTATCTCGCGGTTGCACTGAAGTGTACCCGCGTGGGACTCGCCACCGATGTACCGGGAGTGCTGGATGGGGGACGCGTTGTTCCGGAGATTACTCCGAAATCAGCGCACACCCTCCAGATCGGCAACTCGTCACATACCGATGTAACCGGTGGAATGAAAGGGAAAATTGACGAACTGCTCGGGCTTGCCAGGGAAGGCATCGGGGCAGATATATTCCAGGTCTCGCGCCTTGGGGATTTCCTTGCCGGAAACGACCATGGCGGGACAAAAGTAAGGGGAGAGTAAGGGGTATGGCCGATAAGAAACGGTTCACGTCATCGCGCAAGCTCGACCACCTGCGCATCTGCGCGGAAAAGGCAGTCGAGTCCGGTGACACAGGGTTTGGGGATGTCAGGCTGGTTCATAATGCGCTGCCGGAATGTGACATGCGCTCGATCGACCTGTCCACCCGGTTTCTGGGCCACACCCTCTCGTCCCCCCTCTTTATCTCGGCAATGACCGGTGGTCACCCGGGAACAAAAGAGACAAATGCCCGCCTTGCCCGGATAGCCGAACGATTCGGCCTCGGGATGGGTGTCGGCTCTCAAAGAGCAGCGCTAGAGAATCCCAAACTTGCGGATACATTTTCGGTGGTTCGCGATGAGGCGCCTCATGCGTTTCTTGTCGCGAACCTCGGCGCCGTTCAGCTCCGCGATCACGGGACGGAGTGGGCCAGAGAGGCCGTGGAGATGATCGGGGCGGATGCGATCGCGATCCACCTCAATTTCCTGCAGGAGGCCATTCAGCCGGAAGGCGATCATAATGCAACCGGCTGTCTTGCGGCGATAACGGAACTCTGTGCAGAGACGAAGACCCCGGTGATCGTAAAGGAGACCGGGTGCGGGATCTCCCGTGAGGTCGCCCGCCAGTGCTGGGGTGCAGGTGCCCGGGCCATCGATATCGGCGGTTGGGGTGGAACCTCGTGGGCAGCGGTCGAAAGCGTCCGCGCCGGTGAGAGCAGGAATGCACAGGACCGGCCTCTCAAATCGCTTGGCGAGGATTTTGCAGACTGGGGTATCCCTATGGTCGTGAGCCTTGCTGAAGTTGTCGGTACCGGAAGCCCGGTCATTGCATCGGGCGGTATAAGGACGGGTATTGACTTGGCAAAGAGCCTTGCACTCGGTGCTGATCTCTGCGGTATGGCGCTTCCGCTCTTAAAGCCGGCGCTTGAAAGTGACGAGGCGCTTGCCGACCGCATCGGGACGATCCACCGGGAACTGGTGGGTTCGATGTTCCTGTGCGGCACGTCACGGATTGCCGATCTGCGCGCGGCCCGTCTCTATATAACAGGGAAGACCCGGCAGATGCTCAAAGGGGCTAAAACCGCATAATCCCGGAAACGATCTCGAAAGGGAAAACAACAGCAGGTTTTTACCAGAAATGCCTGCATGAAGAAGAAATCAGGAGAAAAAACATGGATATAGAAATTATTGCAGTGGGCGGATACAACGAGGTCGGGCGAAATATGACCGCTGTCCGCTGCGGAAAAGAAATTGTCATTTTTGACATGGGACTCCGCCTGGACCAGATGATGATCCACGAGGATGCAGAACTAGAGAATATGCATTCCCTCGACCTGATCAAGATCGGGGCGATACCTGACGATACGATGATGAACTCGGTCGAGGGGACCGTAAAAGCGATCGTCTGCTCCCACGGGCATCTCGACCATATCGGGGCGATCCCGAAACTCGCGCACCGGTACAATGCGCCGATCATTGCCGCGCCCTACGCGGCGGAGCTGATCCGTCAGCAGATCTCGGGCGAACAGAAGTTCGGGGTCAACAACAAGATCTTCCCGCTTAAACCCGGGCAGCGGTACACGATCTCGCAGCACTTGGTGCTCGAATTTGTCCGGACCCAGCACTCGATCATCGATACCGTGACGCCAGTGCTCCACACCCCCCACGGTGCGATTGTCTACGCCTGCGATTTCAAGCTCGACCGGACCCCGGTCATCGGCGAACCCCCGGACTTTGCCCGGTTCCGCCAGATCGGAAAGGAAGGCGTGCTCGCCCTTATCGTGGAGAGCACGTATATCGACCGGCCCGGCCGGTGCCCGAGCGAGCGGACCGCACGGGACCTTGTCCGGGATGTCATGACCAGTTACGAGGACGATAAGAATGCCATGGTCGTCTCGACCTTTTCGTCCCATATCGCACGGGTCAAGACGATTGCAGAGTGTGCGCACGAGATCGGCCGCAAGCCGGTGCTTCTCGGCCGCTCGATGGAGAAGTACTCGGTCACGGCCGAGCAGATGAAACTCGTCTCGTTCCCCCAGGACACGAGCGTTTTTGGGAACCGGCGGACGGTCGACCGGACCCTGCGCCGGATGATGAAGGCAGGAAAAGAGAAGTTCCTCCCCATCATCACCGGCCACCAGGGAGAACCGGGATCCATCCTGACCCGGATTGCCCTTGGCGACACCCCGTACCAGCTTGCAAAGGGCGACAAGGTGCTCTTCTCAGCGAATGTGATCCCGAACCCGATGAACTTCGGGCAGCGGTACATGGTCGAGGCGCACCTGAAGATGGCCGGCGCCCGGCTCTTTGAGGATCTCCACGTAAGCGGGCACGCATTCCGCGAGGATCACTACGAGTTTGTCAGCCTCTTGAACCCGCAGCATATCATCCCGGCCCACGGGAACGTCAGGATGACTGCTTCATACGCGGAGTTTACCGGGGAGCTTGGGTACACGCTGGGTAACGATGTGCATATCATGCAGAATGGCCAGCGGCTCAAGTTAAATTAAAACAGAGGAATCACGATGTCGGAACTTTCACCGTACCTGAAATCGGTTGCACACCAGATTGACGGCATGATTGACAAGAATTTCAATCATGCACCCGGGGAACTTGACAAGGCGTCTGCTCACCTGCTCAATGCGGGCGGGAAACGCCTCCGGCCCGCGGTGGTTATGCTCTCGGCAGAAGCGGTAAGACACGGGAGTTCCACCGATATTATGCCCGCAGCGCTCGCGCTCGAAGTGACTCATACGTTCACCCTCATCCATGACGATATCATGGACGGTGACTCGCTGCGGCGCGGGGTGCCCACGGTCCATACGAAGTGGGACATGCCGACCGGGATCCTTGCAGGAGATGTCCTGTACGCCCGGGCGTTTGAGTTCATCAGCCAGGCAAAGGCCGGCGATGCAGCAAAGGTGCGGGCGACCGCGCTCCTTGCCCGCGCCTGTGCCGATATCTGCGAAGGCCAGCACATGGACATGTCCTTTGAGCACCGGACCGATGTGACCGAAGAAGAGTACATGAAGATGGTCGAGATGAAGACCGGCGTGCTCTACGCGGCGGCAGCGGCCATTGGCGGCACCCTTGCCGGCGGCAGTGAAGAGCAGGTGAAGTCTCTTTACCAGTTCGGTCTCAATACCGGCATCGCGTTCCAGATCCAGGACGATCTCATCGATCTCCTGACACCCCCCGAGCAGAGCGGTAAGGATCAGGGTTCCGACCTTCGGGAAGGCAAGCAGACGCTTATCATGATTACCGCCCGGAAAAAAGGTGTCGATCTCCTGAAATACCGGCGCGAGCTCTCGCCTGCCGATATTAAAGCCGCGATTAAGGAGCTCACCGATTCAGGCGTCATTGACGCGGTAAAAAAGAAGGCAGCCGGGCTTGTCGCGGACAGCAACCGGCTGCTCATGGTGCTCCCGGCATCAAAGGAACGTCAGCTTCTCATGGATGTCGGCGAATTTTTTGTGACACGGAGCTTCTAGGATGGCAGGGGACGAGATCAAGTCCGCCCTGTTTTTGTGCGCACTCCAGAATGCCGTAAAGCATGGCGGCGTGCCGCAGGCAGGGGCGGTGATGGGGATGGTGATGGGTGCGCACCCCGAGATGCGCAAACAGGCAAAGGAAGTGGCCGCTGCCGCAAAGGAAGCGATTGCCGATGTGGCCGCGCTCTCGCCCGAGGAACGGGTGACAAAACTCCAGTCCCTTTCCCCCGAGATGTTTGCTGCGCTCCACGAGAAGCACGAGCACAAGAAGGTGCTCCCCGAACTTGAAGGCGCAGAACACGGCGTGGTCATGCGGTTTGCGCCAAACCCCTCGGGACCACTCCATATCGGGCACGCCCGGGCGGCAGCGCTCAACGACGCCTACGTGAAGCAGTACGGCGGGCGGTACATCCTCCGTATCGAGGACACCGACCCAAAAAGGGTCGACCCCGAAGCCTACGAGATGGTTAAAGAGGACATCAAGTGGCTGGGTCTCGGGATCACCGAGACGGTCACCCAGAGCGAGCGGTTCCCTCTCTATTACGATCTCTGCAAACAGCTCATCGAGCGCGGCGGGGCATACGTCTGCACATGCGAGAACGAGCATTTCAAGGCGCTCAAGGACAAGAAGATGGCCTGCCCCTGCCGCGACCAGTCCGTTGAGACGGCACTATCCCTCTGGGAGAAGATGCTTGACGGCGGGTTTAAAGAGGGCGAGGTCTCGGTCCGGGTCAAGACCGATCTTCTTCATCCTGACCCGGCGATGCGTGACTACCCGATCTTCCGGATCCTTGACGCCCCGCGTCATCCGAAAGTGGGGGATGCCCGGGTCTACCCGCTCATGAACTTCTCGGTCGTTGCTGACGACCACCTGCTTGGTGTTACGCATGTGATCCGGGGAAAAGATCATATCGCAAACACCCGGCGCCAGCGCTACATTTACGACCATTTCGGCTGGAAGGTGCCGGTATACCGTCACTACGGCCGGATGGGGATCGAAGGTGTCGTGCTCTCCACGTCCCAGATGCATCTTGGGATAAACGAGGGAAAGTACACCTGCTGGGACGACATCCACCTTGGCACGCTCCGGGCGCTTGCCCGGCGGGGAATCAGCCCCGACGCGGTGAAGAATGCGATGATTGCGATAGGCATCGGCGACGTGGACATCTCATTCTCGTGGGACAACCTGTACGCGGAGAACAAGAAGCTTATCGACCCGGTTGCAAACCGGTACTTCTTTGTCCCGGACCCGGTCACTGCCTCCGTGGAAGGTGCCCCGCGCCGCATGGCGCATGCGATGCTCCATCCCGGCGATGCGTCGAAAGGGAACCGGGAACTCCCGTTTGAAGGGACCGCCCTGCTGCCGAAAAGCGAGATCGTGCCGGGTGCAGCGATGGTGCGCCTGAAGGATCTCTTTAACGTGAAGATCGCGTGGGACGGGGAGACACCATCGTTCTCCTACGGCGGGGATTCGCTTGCCGATGCCCGCGCAGCAAAAGCGCACATCATCCAGTGGCTGCCGGCAGAGCAGGCCCTGCCCTGCACGCTCCTTACAATGGATGGCGAGAAAAAGGGCGTGTGCGAACCTGCCGTGGCAAAAGAACCGGGAAAGGTTGTCCAGTTTGAGCGGATCGGGTTTGTCCGGATCGATACGGTCAATGAATCCGGCGTCCTCGCGTATTTCACGCACACGTAATTTTTTTTAAAAGAGAAATCCCGGAGAAAATCCACAACCGGGCTTTATAATTATCTCCGAGCCTGTCGGGTGTAAAAACCAAAACAGCGTCTTGGTAGAAGGTCTTCCCGTTGACGGACCGGATTTTTTTGGTATGGATTTCCGACAGAGCTCCCGATCCACTCCTTCTTGTACTTGGGCATCCTATAGATCTGGATGGATTCTTTTTTTATCCGCTCTGAAATCCCTGCAGATATCCCCGCCATATTTGACGTTAATCTCCAGGCATTCGGCCAGGATGGCGAAGCCCGGCTTGTCCGCGCCCTCCGGAATGACGGGGACTATATCCCCGATCTCTCTCTCGTTGCCGTGTATAATGACAAGATTATCGGGCATATTTTCTTTGCCCCGATATCGATTGATTCTGAAGATGCCCACGTACCTGCTGTTGCCCTTGCACCGCTTTCCGTATGCCTGGAACACCAGTGCCAGGGTGTTGGATCGATCCTTGTCGAGGAAGGGCTCAAAGCCTGCCGGCAGCTGGGGCACCGGATTGTTATCGTCGTCGGGCACCCTACCTATTACCCCCGGTTCGGGTTCACCACGGCACCGACACTCGGGATCAATGCGCCGTTTCCCTGCAGGAATGAGGTGTTCATGGTCTGCCCCCTTGTTCCCGGGGCGCTTGACGGCATCCATGGCACCGTTCGGTATCCCCCGGCGTTCGAAGCGGAAGGGGCACACGCCGGTTAATCTTTCTTGTCATTGTCGTAAAAATATGAAAGAACAGAGCATATTACCCGGCCTCACCCAACGTTTTAGTATGGAGGTACCATTGACGACACCCGACCGGGACGGCAAAAATCTCGACAGGTACCTGAAGATGTTTTCAGGTCCGGCCGGTCAGGCAACTATTGTGGATACGGTAGAAAACGGCATGGCCTCTCTGCCCCGATACATTAACGAGTTCTGGACGTCCCGCCAGCGTCAGGCTTCATCCCTCCAAGAGATCTCCTATCGCGCCTGCTTCAAGCCGCAGCTGCCCCGGTTTTTTATTGATCTCCTGACACGGACAGGTGATGTCGTGTATGATCCCTTCAGCGGACGGGGAACGACTGCGATCGAGGCCGGGCTTCGCGGCCGTCAGGTGATCGCAAACGACGCAAACCCGCTCTCCCGGATCCTTGCCGAACCACGGTTCTTCCCGCCAACCGCAGAGGAGGTTGCTGCACGGCTCGCGGCCATCCCCTGCGATGGCGACCGGGCAGATCTCGATCTCTCTATGTTCTATCATCCCGATACCGAACGCGAGATCGTCGCCCTGCGCCGTTACCTCCTGGGAAAAAAAGAGGATGGCACTGCCGACGCAGTTGATCGCTGGATCGGGATGGTGGCGACCAACCGGCTGACCGGGCACTCAAACGGGTTTTTCTCGGTATACACTCTTCCTCCCAACCAGGCAGTATCCCAAAAAAGCCAGGAACGGATCAACCTCAAACGTCATCAGGTGCCGGAATACCGGGATACCCACAAGCTCATCCTGCGCAAAACAAAGAGCCTGATTTCCGACGTGTCCTCTGCTGAAAGGGCAATCCTGAACCGCGCCGGTGCAGGTGCCCGTTTTTTTACCGGCGACGCCCGGGCGACACCCGGGATTGTATCCAATACGGTACAACTTACTGTTACGTCGCCACCGTTTCTGGATATCGTCCAGTACCGGGAGGACAACTGGCTCCGTTGCTGGTTCTGCGGTCTTGACGGGGACGCCATCAGCCACAGCATCACAATGTCACGAACGGTTGCGGGGTGGGAAGCGGTGATGGGGGCGGTATTCCGGGAACTGTTCCGGATCACCGCCCCTGGGGGTTACGTTGCATTCGAGGTGGGTGAGGTGCGGAAAAAGACCGTCCGGCTTGAAGAACATGTTGTCCCTCTTGGTCTGGCGGCCGGGTTTACCTGTGAGGGTATCATCATAAACCAACAGGTCTTTTCAAAAACCTCCAATATATGGGGGATAGGAAATAACGAGTCCGGTACCAACACGAACCGGATTGTGGTCTTTTCCAGGACTTAAGTGAGTGTAACTCATTTTTTGCAGTATCAACTGTCTTCAGTCGTTTTGCGGCTCATATTTCCTGCACAGGTGGGTCGATAGTGATCAGAAAAAGCCAGAGTTAAGTATCCCCAGTGCCAAACTATATCCATGGTCACCCGTATCCGGCGGTATGCGCAGATCATCGATATTCTGTGGAAGTACGGTTTTGGTATTGCATTGGAGAAGGCATTCCCGAGCAAGGTACGGTTCCGTCTTCCGGGAACAGAACACGCACCGGATCAGTCCACCACGTACGAGAGGGTGCGGCTTGCCCTCGAAGAACTCGGGCCCACGTTTGTGAAGTTCGGGCAGATCATGAGTACGAGGACGGAGATGTTCCCCCCGGAACTGATCGCGGAGCTAAAAAAACTCCAGGATCACGCAAAACCGCTGCCGTTCTCCGAAGTTCTCGGGGTGCTCCACGAGACCTGCCCGAACCTGGAAGAGTGGTTCGCGGAGATCGATGAGTCCCCGGTTGCATCAGCCTCGATCGGGCAGGTTCACCGGGCCGTCCTCCGTGACGGAACCGTCGTGGCTGTCAAGGTCCAGCGCCCCGGGATCCCGGAACAGATCGAGAACGATCTGGCCATCCTTATGTCCATGGCAGAGAGGATCGAGGCGGTCTTCCCTGAGAGCCGGATGTACAACCCGTCCGGTCTCGTGCAGGATTTTGCGACCCAGATAAGAAAGGAACTTGATTTCACCCGCGACGGCAGGAATATGGAGCGGATGGCCCGCAACTTCCGGGACGTGCCCGGGATCCACTTCCCGAAAGTCTACTGGGAATTTACCTCCACCCATCTTCTTGTCATGGAATTTGTCCGGGGTGTCAGGGTCGACAATGTTGATGCGATCCTGGCGCAGGGCAGCAACCCTCACGATATTGCAGTCCGGGGTTTCAACGCGTACCTGAAGATGATCTTCGAGGACGGGTTCTTCCATGGCGACCCCCACCCGGGGAACCTCCTTGTATCCGATACCGGGGACCTGGTGTTCCTGGACTTTGGTATTGTCGGGGTGTTGCGGCCGGAGAAAAAGCAGATCTTTATCAACCTGCTCTTTGCCCTGACAACCGACGATGTCGATATGATTCTCAAGGCGCTTGAGGGCTTTGGGATCGTTGTTGCCGAGGAGAACCGTGAGGCGCTGAGAGACGACCTCTATATCATGATGCACGATTTCGGCGGCGGGGACGAGATCCTCCAGTTCAATTTCGGCCTCATGATAAACGAGCTCACAGAAGTGATGCGTCGGTACAACCTCAAGGTGCCCATGAGCCTGATGCTCCTGTTAAAAACGCTCGTGATGGTCCTGGATGTTGCCGTCCGGCTCGACCCGAAATTCAGTTTCGGCTCTGAAATCACTCCCTACCTGCGGAAACTTTCCGATTCAAATGTCCTCTCGGCCGCATACGCAAAACGGGCCACGAACTCCCTTTTAGAAGCGGTGGATGCTGCATTTGACCTGCCGCGCAATGTCAATCTCATGTTAAAACGCCTCTCGACCGGGACGATCCGGCTTGAAGTGGTCGATACCGATTTAAAGAAACTCCAGATGGCGCTTGACCGGGCAAGCGACAAGATGATGATCGGCCTTGTGGTCGCGGCGCTCGTGGTAGGGTCGTCCCTGGTGCTGCAGGCCTCGCCAATTAGCATGCCAAAGGAAGTTATGTGGATCGCTATACTCGGGTACACCGCTGCGGTGCTCTGCGGGTTCTATGCGATCTACCACGTCATCTTCCTGAAACTGCGGCTTGAGCGGTAAGACCCGCAGTGATTATTTTCCCTTTTTTACGGGGTGTTCCATGTGCAGATGCATGCCCATTGCCGTGCTTTTTCTGCAAGTGACATGCGGGCATATGCAGGGCTTGTCGATGGCAGGATTGTACCGGGAACGTGAGGCATCATCCGGGCATAGTAACGGCCGGCAGTGTTCCCGTTGAGTGCAATACACCGGATCGTCGGGTGAGAAGCGAGAAATCCCCGTATATCGTTTGGAACCGGGTTCCTGATCGAGATATCCGCGCTTCCGTCACGCGCACAGGTAGCAAGGACGTCCCAGAGGGCGATCCGGTGCTCTACAAGCCGGGAGGTGCGGACGGTATAGGGCAGGATGCGGTCGATCCCAAAAATTATCTCAACAATTTTCCAGAACTGGTTCTGCGGGTTGCCATAATACTCGCCCTTAAGAAGCGACTGGCAACTGGGAAAACTGCCGAGAATGAGAACCTCCGGATCCGTACCGGCGATCGGTGCCAGACCGGGTGGCTCTCGCGGGTTGCGTACCGTCGTGGTCATACGGGGCGTGGTTAAAAAGGGGATTTCTTTTAGGGTTTTTTATAATAGAGCAGGCAGTGACAGTGCCCGTCTTTTGCAATCTCATCCTTGTGGTAGATGCACGGGCACTCGATGGCGCGGTCCTTTTCCTCGTCGCCGCTCCGCAGGCGGCAGGGGCAGTAGGGTCTCCCGAACTTGTCCTTGTTCCGGACCAGCCCCCGGATCACAATACTCAGGTGGTCTTCATCGGGGTTGAGTACCCATCCGTTCTTACGGGCGATCCCCTGAGCCCATTTGAGCATGTCCGCTTCAGCCTGCGTGTCCTGTGCCATGGTAGTCCGCCAAATGTTACGTGGTACGAATATTTTTTTTGGATATGTTATGTTTTGTGGAGGGATTTTTCACCGGGTCCGCTTTACGACTTTCTTTTTTGGTGCTGCTGCCTTCTTTTTTGCGGCACCGGCCTTTTGCGTTGTCGTGATCCGTGCGGCCACCCGGTTGTAGGTCGCCATCACGTCGCCCTTGTTGAACCGGTACACATCCTTATCGAGAGATTCACCAGTCTTTTTGTCCCAGAGGCGCATCGAATCCATGCTGATCTCGTCGCCAAGATAGATCGGTTTTCCCTGCCTGCCAAACTCCATCTTGAAGTCCACGAGTGTAATACCCTGTTTTGCGAGCAGACCCGAGAGGAGCGTATTGACCTTAAGCGCGATCGTTTTAATTTTCTTAAGTTCCGCCGGTGTTGCAATACTGAGCGCAATGATGAGATCGTCGTTGAGCATCGGGTCGTGCCGGGAATCATCCTTGTAGTCGATCACGATCACCGGTGGTTTTAACGGGGTGCCCTCTTTGAACGGGTAGTTCCTGACGATCGAGCCGGCCGCGAGGTTTCTCACGATCACTTCGAGCGGGATCATGGAGAGTTCGCGGACTGCCATCCTTTTCTCGTCAAGCATCTCCAGGAAATGCGTCTTTACGCCGTTCTTTTCGAGATAGGAAAAGACAAATGCGGAAACGCCGGCATTGTAACTGCCCTTGTTCATGAGTGTGTCTTTCTTGCCGCCGTCAAACGCGGTGATATCATCGCGGAACTCGACGATCAGTTCTCCTTTCACATCGGTACGGAAGACCGATTTGGCCTTGCCGGTATACAGGAGTTTTTTCTGCTTCACGGTTCCCTGCTCCCTGTGGTAATACGTTGATCGAGCCAGTTTATTAGGGGTTGCAGGCCGGGGTCATACCAGCCCATGCGGATAAACCTGGGGTAGATGCAGAGACGTTCATGCAGCGTCGTGTTACCGGCGATATTTTTGAGTTCCGCGATCGCCGGCCAGGGATGCTCCGGGTTCACGTAGTCGATGGTGACCGGGGATACGCCGCCGAGGTCGTCGACCCCGCACCCGATGAGCCGGGACGCGTCGATGAGGTTTGGGGCGATCTGGATTGCGATCTCCGCTGGCAGGATCCGGCGCGCCATACGGATCGTGTCTGCCACCTCTTTTGTCCCCGGCACCCGGAACGCGGCCATAGGGGTGCTGTCCTTCGGGCAGAAGTTCTGGAGGATAATCTCCTGGATGTGCCCGTACTTCCGGTGGATGTCCCGGATCGCGACAAGCGACTCCTCGCGGTCCGCCACGGTCTCGCCGATGCCAAGGAGCAGGCCGGTGGTAAACGGGATTTTGAGTTTTCCTGCGTCCTCCATCATGGCAAGGCGCACCTCCGGTTCCTTTCCCTTCGAGCCGTTGTGCGCCGGGATCCGTGCGGTGGTTTCGAGCATCAGGCCCATGCTCGCGTTAACCCTGCGGAGGCGTTTCATTTCGTCGCAGGCGAGGATGCCGGCATTCGTGTGCGGGAGGATCCCGTACTCAATGCTTAAGTGGCACATCGCCTCACAGTAATCGAGAATAGTATCGTAACCGGTTTTTTTGAGATACACGGAAAACCCGGGCTCTTCTTCCGGGTGCTCGCCAAAAGTAAAGAGCGCCTCAGTGCACCCGAACTCTTTTCCCCGCATAAGGATCCTCTCAACCTCGTCCGGCAGCATGACGCACCCATCCTGCACCGGGGTGCGGAATGAGCAGTACCCGCACCGGTTCCGGCAGACGCTGGTGAGCGGAAGAAAGACGTTTTTTGAGAAGGTGATCACCCGTGGCTCCATAAAGTACCGTTCTTTTTTGTACATGTTAAATTCTGGCGGCTGAAGTGGCGGGCAGTAAGCGTTGGTACTTCGTTGAATGGCCTTTATACGATCCGGAGGAATAGAATGATACTGGGAAACGAAAGCCCCTTGTGATACGGTATGATCCCTCTCATTGTTATCGATGCAAAGACAGACCGCTGTACCGCGCTCGGACGATACCTTACCGGTGCCGGTGCCTACCGTGTGATGGCCTCCGCATCACCTGAGGTGACCTTTAGCCGGAACCTGATTGAATCGCCGGCGGTTGTTATTGCTGTGCATGAAGTAGATCAGAACGGTCTTTTGTTTTTAAAGAAACTGCGGGAACGGGAGATCAATCTCCCGGTGATTATTCTTGCCGCAGCGTATGATCCGGACGTTTTCCGCGATGCTGTGGCAAACCGCGCGGAGTACCTGGTCATGGCAGGGCCCGGGGATTCATGGTACCCGGTACTCCTGCAGCTCATTGAGAAGGTATCGGCAATCCGGCGGTCAAAGGATGACGTTGCATTTCTCAACAAGAAACTCAACCTTGTGGGGAGTGTCACCCGCCATGATGTGCTCAACCAGCTTACGGCAGTCAGTGGCTATACCGAACTGCTGGAAATGGTCATCGAAGACCCTCAGCAGAAATCGTATATAGAAAAAGAGCGGTTTGCCCTGGATAAAATCCGTCGGCAGTTCCAGTTTGCAAAAGACTACCAGAACCTTGCGACAGAACCTCCAACATGGCAGATGCTTGCGTCCGTAATCCGCCGTGCGAACGATGCAGTTGCCTTACAGGGGGTTAAAATTGCGGAGACCTGCGGGAACGCCGCTGTATACGCCGACCTGATGCTTGAAAAGGCCGTGGCCCAGATGCTGGATAACGCGATCCGCCACGGCAAGAATGTCTCTTCTGTCAGCATCTCCGTTCATGACGATGAGAACGGCGCGGTGCTCATCGTTGAGGATAACGGCACGGGTATTCCTGCTGAAAACAAAGAGCGGATATTCGAGCGCGGGTTTGGCAAACATACTGGCTGGGGGCTCTTTCTGGTTCGCGAGATCCTTAAGATCACCGGCATGACAATTACTGAAACCGGGGAACCGGGGAAGGGCGCACGGTTCGAGATCCAGATCCCCGCTGAGGCGTACAGAAAAGAGGGTGCCGGTAAAACATCTTCGGCTCCCTGATTTTTCGCAAATAAACTCCGATCAGGAAACGGGAACCCACTCACACGTCCCGTATGCCCACGTAGATATCCACTTCGGGATTCTTCTTGTCGGTAAACCTGGCGTCGTATACTTCGAAGTCACACAGGTACGTACGGGGCATGTCGGATCCCCAGATCCCGGCCCAGACGCCGACCACTGCGTCCGGCATCGGTCCCTGTGCCCTGAAATGTGCATACGTCTGGGCCGGGATGTGCCGGGCCACAAGGCCTTTTGGGAGTTTATCCGCTTTTGTTACGCTGCAGCCGAGGAGGTACGAGTATTCCCCGGTCCAGTCAGTCTCATAATCAGAATAGATGGCGTACATTACCGTAGGCTTGGCCCGGTTGGGGGTACGTGCTACCGCTTTTGTCGAAAGATACTCCTGCCAGCAGGCAGGGATATCCTGAAGGCTCCGCCCGTCGGCATTACAGGTGCGCCGTTCGATCCCGACCGCGATCCGCTCCGGGATCTTCTCTACCGTGTACGGAAGATCGTCCATTACTTATTTTGTTTGCCGGTCACCCATGTTAAACCCTGTTTCTTTCGTGCTGCCATAAAAAAGAGAAATCAGTACCTTTTTTAAAATTGTCCTCCCAATGAGCGTATCACATGTGTCCCCATGCACTGATTCCCTTTAAGCCCGCGAGTCCCAAGAGCCGGCTTGCCGGGATACTTTCCCTCAAAGAACGTGAGGCGTTTGCCCGGGCAATGCTTGAGGACGTGATCGCTGCTGCAAAGGATGCGAACTGCAGCCCGGTGATCGTCGCAACCGAACTCTTCGATTCCGAGGACATCCAGATCACCATCCCCGATAAGGACTTAAGCGGCACCTTAAACGAGGTGCTTGAGCAATCGGTGGGGTCGATCCTGATCATCATGGCCGATCTCCCGCTTGCGACCGGCGCTGCCATAAAACGGGTGATCTCTAGCAAAAGCGACATGGCGATTGTACCCGGCCGGGGCGGGGGAACGAACGTGATCTTCCTCAAAGAACCGGCAAAGTACCATGTCGATTATTACGGGATGAGTTTCTTGAAGCACATGAAGATCGCAGAGGAAGCCGGGCTCTCCTGCGAAGTGATCGACTCGTTTGTGCTCCACACGGATATCGATGAGAAAGACGACCTCGTGGAACTCCTCACCCACGGGACCGGAAAGAGCAGGAAATACATCGAAGACCTGAACTTTTATCTCAGTGCGGAGAACGGGCGGGTCGGGGTGGAGCGTAAAAGCGGTGCGCCCACTCCCCCGGCCTGATTTTTTTCTTGACGAACGTGAGGGTGCCGCCCTCAGGGATCCGGATGGCCCTCTTCTTGGTACCGACACCGGTTCAAGCCTCACGAGAGCAGAGCAGGCTGCTGCAAAAGGGGCACTGGAACATCTGACACCCCCCTGAATTACCTCATAATTTCAGGGCCAAACGTGGGGGGGTCGTACCTTTTTTAGTGCGACCCCCCTGTTTTTCAGTATACTAATCCGGGACTGTTTACCAGATCCCGATCTGCTTTTTCGACCGGTTCCGATCCGGCCTACTTCTCCCATTTTACGAAGAAAAATCGACCCGGATCTAACTGAACCAGTGATCATCCGGCCCGTGAAAATTGCATGAGCCGGACACGAACGAAAAACTGGTACGACCCCCCCACTCACTTTTTTGATTTTTCATGCGTTTCCTGCAGCATTTTATGACGTGAAAATTAAGGTTTTTCCAACTCAAATCCGGTATGGTGCAAAGGGGGGGTCGTGCCATTTCCGGTACGACCCCCCCGGATTGGTGACACCGTATGGCTGATGAATGTCTGCCCTCCGTCATGACACTGTGCCCGGTGATACTATAGGCTAAAATGCATAGTGTTTCCTATAAATGAAGTAACGGAAGAAATACTCCTGAATATCCCATGATCCGGTGAAAATCTTGGACACACCAGCACAACCCGTACCCGTATCCCCCGCACCTGCCGGCGAACCGGCAGCCCCGGCCCATGATCCCGGTTACAAGTGGGTCGCGCTCTCGAACACGACCATTGCGACCTTTATGGCAACGGTCAACGGGAGTATTATCCTCATCTCCCTTCCCGCCATCTTCAACGGCATCAACATCGACCCGCTCACGTCCTTCCAGTACCTCCTCTGGATCCTGATGGGGTACGGGATAGTGACTGCCACCCTTCTCCTCAGTTTCGGGCGGCTCTCGGATATTTATGGCCGGGTCCGGCTCTACAACATCGGCTTTGCCATCTTCACGGCCGGTTCCATTCTCCTTTTCCTGACCCCCGATACCGGCGATGCCGGTGCTATCGAACTTATCATCTTCCGGCTCATCCAGGCGGTCGGCGCAGCGTTTATCTTCTCCAACAGTGCCGCAATCCTCACCGATGCATTCCCGCCCGATGAACGGGGCAAGGCGCTCGGCCTCAACTCGGTCGCGGCGCTCTCGGGCCAGTTTGTCGGTCTCATCATCGGCGGGATCCTTGCTGCATTCCACTGGCGGTATGTCTTTTTGATCAGCGTACCGTTCGGGGTGATCGGGACCATCTGGGCGTTTATGAAGCTCAAAGAGCCGGCCTACCCGAAACGGGCCCAGAAGATCGACATCTGGGGGAACCTCTCCTTTATCGGTGGCCTGACGCTCTTTCTGGTCGGCATCACCTACGCCCTGCTCCCGTACGGCAGCTCCCCCATGGGCTGGGAAGATCCGTGGGTCATCGCCGCGCTCGTGAGTGGTTTTCTGCTCCTTGTCGCATTCCCCGTTATTGAGACAAAGGTGAAGGACCCGATGTTCCGCATGGATCTCTTCAAGATCCGCAACTTTGCCTTCGGGAACGGGGCCGGCTTCCTCTCCGCTCTTGCCCGGGGAGGGGTGATGATCATCTTAATCATCCTGCTCCAGGGGGTCTGGCTGCCCCTGCACGGCTACAGTTTCGAGTCGACACCGTTCTGGGCCGGGGTCTACATGCTGCCGCTCACCATCGGCTTTGTGATCATGGGCCCGCTCTCGGGCATCATCTCCGACAAGTACGGCGCCCGGTGGATCAGTACGCTCGGGATGGTGCTCGTCGGGGTCTCGTTTTTGATCCTCGCCTTACTCCCCTACAACTTCGACTACCTGCCCTTCGCGCTCGCGCTCCTGATTATGGGGCTTGGGAACGGGATGTTCTCCTCGCCCAATGCGGCGGCGATCATGAACTCGGTGCCGGCTGAAGAGCGCGGTGTCTCCTCCGGCATGATGTCGACCCTGATGAACTCCGGGTTTGTCCTATCCATGGGGATGTTCTTTACGATCATCGTCGTGGGGCTTACGAGTGCGTTTCCCCCTGAGCTCTCGGCGGCATTGTCCGCTGCCAATGCGACGCAGCTCATCCCCGCGATGAGCGCGATCCCGCCGACCGGCGCACTTTTCGCAGCGTTCCTTGGTTACAACCCGGTCCAGATGATCCTTACCGGGCTCTCCCCGGCTTTGCTTGCCACGGTTGCGCCTGCGGCAATAACTACCATCACCGGCGGGATCTGGTTCCCGACGACACTCGCCGCGGCGTTCATGCCCTCGCTTGCCCTCTCGTTCTATATCGGGGCAGCCATCTCCTTTATCGCCGCCCTGCTCTGTGCGATGCGGGGCGATAAGTATGTCGAGGAGATTGACGGGGCCGGCCGGAGTGGCGGGAACAGTACCGATCCGCAACAGGTATCTGGCGGGGACAGAAAGTAAGGAATATTAAAAAAAGGTAAACCGGGAGGAATCGTACGATGGCAGAGGTAGTGCTTGGCAGGATCCTGATCGCAACGGACGGCTCGGAGAAGAACCGGGCCGCCCTTGATGAGGGAATTAAAATCGCCCGCGCGTTTAAATCAGACCTGTATGCGGTGTATGTGATCGACATAGGAACGTTCGCATCGATGTCCGGGGACATCCCGGTTGGTGATACCTACCAGATGTTCCATGCCGAGGCAGAGCAGGCATTTTCCCGGATAAAATCCCTGGCCGGCGACGTGAAGGTCGAGACCGCAATCCTTGAGGGGCATCCTGCGGCCGAGATCGTGAAGTTTACCATGTCAAAAAAGATCGACATGATCGTGATCGGGACTCAGGGGAAGAAGGGGCTGGAACGCCTGCTTCTCGGGAGCGTGGCAGAAGAGATCATCCGCTCTGCGCCCTGCAAAGTGCTTGTAGTGAAGTAGTGAAGTAATCCGGCACTCGTTTTTTGCCGCCGTTTTGTTTTTATCCTTATTTTACAGGAGCGTTCTCTCGATCTTTCCCGCTCTGATATTCTCATCCCTGTGATGTTTTATTTTAACGAGACCCGATTATACGAATAATGGGATATCGGGGGGAGACTATATGCCACCGGATAAAAACAAAAGAATTTTCGTGTCCTGCATATTATAAAATATACTCGGCAAAGCGATCGATGGCATTTTCCGACGTTCCGGGTTTTTATGCCCTGCGCCCCGGTACCCCTAATCATGTGATCCGGACTGCATGCCAGTAACATGAGACAGGGAGGTGTGCGGTGATTCTTTTTACGGTTCTGGTGTTTACCTGCCTCGTATCTGCGTTCATATCCTGTTCACTTGGCTTTTTTGTCCTTGCAAAAAACTCATCATCCGCAGTCAACCGCCTCTTTTTTGCCATGATGATCGGTGCGGCCTACTGGGCACTTGGAGAATACCTCATCTGGACTGCGGGCGGACCCGACGGCATGCGTTTCTGGCTCAAGGCCAGTGCGTTCTGGCCGGTCGTCGCCGCCATAGCCGTCCACTTTATCATTACCTTTACCGGACGTCCGCTCGTACGGGGAAAACACCCGATGCTTCCGCTCGCCCTCCTGTACATCCCCGCGCTGGTGTTCTCCCTTCTTGGGATATTTACCGATGCTATCTACTCGGTGAGTTACGTTCCTGCCGTCGGGTGGGTGTACCTGCCGGCCGTGCAGAGCCCCCTCTATCTGGCGTTGGCGATCTATATTATTGCAATAATGCTCTGGGCCACCAGTGAGACGATCGCATCCTGGCACCGCGCTAAAGAGGAGAAGATCCGTCGCCAGAACCGTCTGGTGAGTATCGGGCTTGCCCTTGTTCTTGCATTCGGGTGTCTCTCGGGAGTACTATACCCCTTCTTTGGAATCTATGTCCCCAATGAGGTTTTTATCGGGATTGTATTCTTTTCGCTTATCCTTGTGTACACGATCCGGCGGTACGGTCTCTTTACCCTGAGCCCGGAGACCGCGGTCCCGGATATCATGCGGACGATGCCGGATGGCGTCATCCTGATGGCTCCTGACGGGCGGATCCTTGTTGCAAATGTTGCCGCAGCAAAGATCCTGACCGTTCCCGAAGGTGACCTGCCCGGACAACCGATCCGGAATTTTGTTCCTGAAACGGCGTGTGCAGCGATACGGACTGCATTCTCTGCACAGGGCACGATTTCAGATCTCGAGGCGGTCCTGACAAAGGGAGAATACTGCGTGGTCAGCATCGCCGGGACTCCGGTACGGGCCCCCTCCGGGGAAACAGCAGGTTTTGTCCTGCTTCTCCATGACATCACCGACCGCAAGACCTCGGAAACCGCCCTGCGGGTGGCAAATGAAAAGATTTCGATCCTTTCCCAGATGACCCGGCACGATGTTAATAACCTAGTGACCGCTCTTTCCGGTTACCTGGATCTGCTCAAAGAACAAACGAGCGATCCCAAAAGTCTAGCCTACCTGAATTCCTGCACCGGGATTGTGGAAAAGATCACGCGGCATCTCCAGTTCTCGCGGGAATACCAGGAGATCGGTGTCCACCATCCGGCCTGGCAGCAGCTGGACCGGCTGATCGAGAGCGGAATCGGGGCGTTTCCCCATGAAGGGATCGAGGTCTCCACCCGGATTGCACCTGTTGAGATCTACACCGATCCGCTTGCGTTCAAAGTCCTGTATAATCTGTTCGAGAACGCGGTGCGGCATGGCGGGCACATCAGCCGGTTTGATGTGTCGACCCGGGAAGAGCCCGACGGGACACTCCTGGTACTCTTCGAAGACGACGGAGTGGGGGTAAAAGACGGTGATAAGCAGCGGATATTCGAGTACGGGTTTGGCAGCCACACCGGGATCGGTCTCTCCCTCTCCCGCGATATCCTGCTGATGACCGGTATCCGGATTGCCGAGACCGGGACGGCCGGAAAAGGTGCCCGGTTCGAGATCAGTGTGCCGCCCGGTGCATGGAGGGCGGCCCGGGTGAGAACCTGGTAATTTCTTCTGTATCGCTTTTTTTCTGAAGTCACCTTCCTTTTTTGCGGCCGGCTTTTCGTACCTGATATTTTTCAGTCCTGATTTTAGCAGGGATCTGCGGTATGCAGCGCACCCCTTTAACGTGCGGCGTCAATTCAGTACGTGATGACCCTTTCTGCGTGGTATACGCCGATTCTTATCGGGATTGATGTGCTCGTCGTGATCTACGGGCTCCGGGTAGCCTTCACCGAGAATAAGATCTATGGCTGGTTCCTTGCCCTTGCGTTCTTTTTGTTTGGTTTAAAAGAGGTGCTGCCGTATAACGGGATAACCATCTCCTCTACCGTCGCGCTGATCCTTTCCGTGGCCGGTCTTGCATCCGCGCTCTGCGCCTTTTACCTGCTTGCCAAGTCACTGCCGTCATAAGGGAGCCTTCCTGTTTTCTGGTAGTAGCAGGTCCGTCCCTCCACGTTTTAAATCACTGTAAAGCGGTCGTAAAAAAAAGGAATGAAAGCAGTCGTCGGGTTTCCCCGGCTCTGCATGTAAAATCAAGCGGGATAAAAAGGAAATGCCGGTTAATGATGAAGGCAGGGCGTCGAAATGGTCGAACGCTTTTTGCAGTGCCGGCATGAGGAATCCCGGGCGGCCTTGAAAAACTCGGCCGGAGTCCTGTTGATGATCACATTTTCCGAATAACATTCGGGACAGGTCCACCGGATAACGTAACCGGAGCGTGTTCCCATGATAACCGATTTTAAGGATTGTTTAGCCATTGTTTCATTCTTTGATATGCTGGTACACCAGAACGGACGATACCGGTTTCTGGTTTTTACTGGTTCGATACTACAAAAATGGTTTTTTTAGAGGGAGGTGAAGGATCGCCCTGACTCCAGATCAAGAGCGGGAGCGATCATATGTATGCCCAAAACCGTTTGTGTATTAGATATTGGTTGTCAAGCGTATATTAGGATGGTGTGACTTTAGCCGTTCCGGAGCAGGATGTGGTTGTGCACCGGGAACTCCGGTTGGGCTGGAAAACACCCGGTTGAAACGATCCTGAAACCGGTCTATTCGTCTTTTATCAGGTCCGGGTGTGCGTTCCGGAACCGGATCAGCCCGTCGCAGAACTCACCCAGGTACTCGTCCATCGAGAGGCTCCCCTCCTGGAACCGGCACTCCTCTTCCTCGATCACCCGGTTGATCATATCTTTTGTCGGCAGGAGCAGGTCGATGGGTACCCCGGATTTCTCCGAGCCCCGGATCAGGGCTTCGCGGAAGAGGCCGATGCAGTACGCGATCCGGTAGGTGTACACGTGCCGGGTCTTCTCCAGGTACCCTGCGACCCGGCCGGTCTCTATGGTGAGGAAATCTTCCTTTACCTTGTCATCGTTGCACTTCCCGAGCATGTACTTGTAGTGGGCATAGGGGTACATCGTTTCGAGTTCGGAGGGAACGATCCCGCAGGTGCCAAAGATGACAATGTGGTACTGCGATTCGTCGAGCACCTGCGAGATGATCATCCTGATGAGCTGGTGGCTCGGGCTCGTGCTGTAGGGTTTTTTCATCGCGCAGGGCATGAAGATCGCAATATTCTTTGGCTGCACCGCGTATTCGTCGATGATGTACCGGTAGGACTCCTCGAACTCTTTGAGGTAAAAGGGGGGATCGGTGAGAAAAGGTCTCGTCTCGTCTTTTTGCGGTCCTGGTGCGCCCATGGTTCTTCCCTAACCGGATTGTCCACGAACTCTATGAAACCGCCGGTCACCGGTCTGCTCTGCGGGATCGTTCCCGTACATACCCGAGCGTTCCTTCTTCCAGACCCTCTCCGGGTGCCGTGGGGCCGGAACAGGCAAAACTGTTTTTCTCAAGGACTCTGATGGAAGCCTTCAGTTCCGGGTAGGTTGTCGCCATGATCCGGGATATGCGCCGATCCTGGAAGATCACCGGGATCATAGCGCCGACCGCTTCGGTTGCATAGCCGTTTCCCTGGAATTCATCAAGCACGGAATACCCGATCAGCACCGTGCCGGGTGAGTCTACAGTCGACCCGATCCCCCCGCACCCGACAAGGATTCGGTACTCTGGCACCGGGGCATCCCGCACCCAGTACCAGCAGGCAAAGACTGGATCTGACTGTTCCGATGCCATACGGATAAATTCGGTGAGCACCTCATCGTTCATCTCGCCGGGCGGCCAGGCAGCCGGCACCGTGGCATCCAGCAGCCGGGCGAGTGCAGTATGGTCGTGGAGATCGCTTTTTAAGATCTCCACGGTTGCCGGGATCAGGTCGAGGTGTCGGGTATGGATACGCTGGATGGTCATCGGAACGTCCCTGATTCAGGTATAGTCCCCGGCCGGGGCGGGTAGTACGGGTAATCCATCTGTTTCTGGATCTTCGCCCTGGCCTCCTCCCCGGCGATCTTCTCGCAAAGGTACAGGCCCATGTCGATGGCCGCGGTTACCCCTCCTGCGGTGATGACTCGGTTATCTTCAACGATCCGAGCACTTGAAACCTCTCGGGCGAACCGTTTGAGGATCTCCTGCATTGCCGGGTGGGTGGTCGCCCGCCGGGTGTGCAGCATCCCTGCCGCCCCGATCAGGAGTGCACCCCCGCAGACGGCGGCAATGACGGTCTTTTCCGGGGGAATGGTAAGCCAGGATAAAAATGCCCGGTCCTGCATGAGGCCGGCGATCCCATTACCCCCGGGAACGACCACATAATCGTAGGCCGAAAGGTCGGGGTTGATGGTGTCGGCAGAGATCGTGACGCCTTCAAACGACCTGACGGTTCCCGCCCGGGCGCAGATATCGTATTCAAGGTCAGGCACGAATCCCATGGTTTTGAGCCGGGTGAGTGGATCGTATGCCCCGGCAAAATCAAGCAGCGTGACACCGTCATAGACGACAAACGCGATCTTCATGGCATGACCCCGTATGCAAAACAGTTGGGTTTCATAGTCATTATGCATACTGCCCCGCGCCCATCGTTTGCTTTTTTTGTGCCGGAAAGGAAACAGTATACCAATAATTTCATGGAGATCAAGGGGCCGGACATGATGCGGGGCTGCTGGTGGATTGTCATTGTGGTATTAGCACTCCTGCTTGCCGCAGGGTGCGTTTCCCGGGCCCCGAACACTGCCATCACGGTCACGAGCGACAATCTTGACGATTTTACCCCGGTTAATACCGGTTCAGTTGATTTCTACACCGTCGACTTCCGGATTGAGAACCCTACCAACCGGACGTTTGAGAATGTCGAGGTGCAGGTCACCTTAAACCCGGTGGTGGCGTTCTGCCATATCCAGTCTGCGACATTTGAGATCCCGTCCCTTGCCCCCCGGGAAAAGAAGGCCGAGCAGATCGCCTTCTCCGAGTTTTCAGATCTTGACTGTGCGTACAACTTCACCTCTTCGGTGACCTCGGATCAGGGCTGGTAGCCGGCCGGTTTTTCAGATCCCCCGGATTCTGAATTTACCTTACAGGAATAGCGGGGCCGTTGCTCTTTCAGTTGTTTAAAAAAAAGTGTGGCGGCCTGTTTACGACTGCCTGATATTGTTATATCTGGCTCTTCCGGAACACGCCCATAAAGAGGCATTCATCGGCATCGATGGTATCGACCCCGATCTGATCCCCGATGGGCATGCCGAGGCCCCGTACGATGACGGCCGGCGTGCACTCATCCGCCTCGCCCATCACGAGTTCGGCGGCGGATGCGATGTTATCCGCGATCGCCCGTTTTGTCACTTCCAGCTTGCGGCCGAAAAGATCGCTCCTGCCCCGGTCATCAATGACCGAGGTGATGCCGGAGCAGCCGATGGCAACCCCGGAACACCCGAGGCGCATCGCATGGGTACGGCTGTCGATGATCAGCACCCCGATTTTTATCCCGCACTGCCCTTCGATCTCGTTTTTAATACGAAGTGCGCTCCCGTTCGGATCGGCTGGCAGGGGGGTGACGCAGCCCGGCGGGGCGTTTGAGGCATCCACGCCGGCATTGGGGAGGAGCGTGCCCTGTTTCATGCAGAGCAAAAATCCCGGGATGCCGCCGACCACCGAATCACTCTCTTTTAAGACAACTTCCACGGTCCGGGGGTCCATGTGGTATTTTTCCGCCAGTTCCCGTGCATGCGGGGACGGGGTGACCGAGTCGAGCCGGACCACGTTTCCCTCTGAGGTCGCGACCGCCGTCTCGGCAAGGACGAGGATATCCCCGTTATGAAAACCGCCGCAGGTTTTCTTTGCCGCATCGATAATCCGGTCCGTAAACGGATCGCGGGGCCTGATGATGCCGGTGGAGAGCCCGATCACGGTAAAAGAGGTATTCATGCGCTCTTCCCCATGCGTTCACAGACCTTCATCACGTCGCGGGTGGCAGCCACATCATGGGCCCGGATGATCGACGCGCCTTTTTCGAGCAGTTTTACCGTCACGGCAAGGGTGCCCGGGAGCCGTTCTTCCGGCACCCGGTTCAGGAGCATCCCGATAAAGGTCTTCCGGGAAACGGCGCCGAGCACCGGGCGGTCAAAGCGCAGGAACTCGTCGAAGTGCCGGCAGAGTTCCCAGTCGTCATCGACCGAGCGCAGGGGGATCCAGGTGCCGACACCGGGGTCGAGCACGTAGTCGTTTACCCCCGCTGCCTCGCACCGCCGCATCACGCCTTCGAGCGCGGCAAGTGTCGCTTCGACCCCGACCGGGTCTCCGGGCTGGCTGTTTGCTGCCATTACAAACGCGGGGATGCCGGCGTCCGCTACTTTCTCTGCATAGGCCTGGGAGAGGAACCCTGCAATATCGTTAGCCGCGTGGATGTCATGCTTCAGGCAGATGTCGAGCACACCCGGGTGGATGGTATCGACAGAGAGGGTAATCCCGCTCCCGTCCAGTTCCGTTAATGCGGCATCGATCCGTTCCGCCTCGGTTTTCCCGCTGATCGCCTGAACGTTTGGCGCCGTGCTCCGTGCACCGATATCGATCATGTCGGCGCCCTGCTCGATCATCGCGACCGCCGTCGCACGCACTTCTTCGAGGGGCACATAGGAGCCGGAATAAAAAGACTCGTTGCTCACGTTGATGACGCCCATCAGCCGGACCGGGGCATCTCCCCCAATCTCCAATTTGTTCACCCGGCAGGACTTCATTCCATCCTCGTTGCTGCGGCAAAGGTATTCTCCATGAGCGTTGCAATGGTCATGGGGCCGACGCCGCCGGGGACCGGGGTGATGGCCGATGCAATCTCTTTTACCGCGTCAAAGTCCACGTCGCCGACCAGTTTGCCGTTCAGCTGGTTGATACCGACATCGATCACGACCGCGCCGGGTTTTACCATATCTGCTGTAATGAAGTGCGCTTTCCCGATAGCCGAGACAATGATATCTGCCCGTTTTAATTCGGCAGGCAGATCCTTTGTCCTGCTGTGGCAGACGGTCACCGTCGCATCCGCGTTTGTGAGCAGTGCTGCCATCGGCCGCCCGACATCGATGCTCCGTCCTGCAACTACTGCCAGGGCACCGGCGACCGGTATCTTGTATTCCCTGAGGATCGTCATGATGCCCGTGGGGGTACAGGGGGTAAACCCGGGCTTCCCGCTCATCAGCAGGCCAAGACTGGTCGGGTGGAACCCGTCTACATCCTTTTCGATCCGGACTGCTGAGACTATCCTGTCGGTATCGATCTGCTTCGGGAGCGGGAGCTGGACGAGGATGCCGTTGATATCTGCATCACCGTTGAGCCGGGTTATGGTCTCCAGCACCTTCTGCGTGGTGGCGTTGCCCGGGCACTCAATCCCGACCGATCCGATGCCCACCCGCTCGCAGGCCCGGTGCTTCATCCGGACATACATCTGCGAGGCCGGGTCGCCTCCCACGATCACGGTGGCAAGCCGGGGGTACAGGCCGGATTCACTGATGTCCTCCTTGAGGAGTTCGAGCCGCTTTTCCGATACCGCTTTCCCGTCAAGAATGGTGACCATTGCCAAAATCCCCCTGTAAATAGAAAATGAGAAAAGAGATTATTATACTGTCGGGTAAATCGGGAACTTCCCTGCCATCGCAGTGACTTCCCGGTTGACCTTCTGGATCAGCGTCTCGTTCTTGATATCCTTGACGATCGAAGAGATCCAGTTCCCGATCAGGCGCATCTCGGCCTCTTTCATGCCCCGTGAGGTAACGGCCGGCGTGCCGACCCGGAGACCGCTCGTCACAAACGGGCTCTTGGTCTCGTTCGGGATCGTGTTCTTGTTCACCGTGATGGCGGCTTTACCGAGCGCCACTTCCGCTTCAAGACCGGTGATGTGCTGGTTGGTGAGGTCGATGAGCATCAGGTGGTTGTCCGTGCCGCCCGAGACGAGCCGGATGCCGTTGTTCATTAAGGTCTCTGCGAGTACTTTCGCGTTTTTCACAATCTGCTTGTTGTATTCCTTAAACGAGGGTTTGAGGGCTTCCTCAAAACAGACCGCCTTTGCCGTGATCGTGTGCATCAGGGGACCTCCCTGCATACCCGGGAAGACCGCCTTATCTATCGCCTGTGCATACTCGTTGTTGCACATGATCGCGCCGCCCCGGGGTCCGCGGAGGGTCTTGTGGGTGGTGGTGGTCGTGAAATTGGTCACACCTACCGATGTCGGGTGAATGCCCGATGCGACGAGGCCTGCAATGTGGGCGATATCGGCCATACAGTAAGCACCGACATCATCGGCAATCTCCTGAAATGCCTTGAAATCAATCGTGCGGGGGTAGGCGGATGCACCGCAGACGATGATCTGCGGTTTCTCCTTCTTTGCCATCTCTCCTACCGCACCGTAATCAAGCGTTTCGGTTTTGGGGTCGACGCCGTACTGGGCAACCTGGTAGAACTTGCCGGTAAAGCTGACTGGAGACCCGTGCGAGAGGTGACCGCCCTGGTTGAGTTTCATGGAGAGGATCTTCTCTCCCAGCTTCATGTACGCAAAATAAACCGCCATGTTCGCCTGGGTGCCCGAGTGAGGCTGGACGTTTGCATGTTCTGCACCGAAGAGTTTTTTCAACCGGTCGCGTGCAAGGTTCTCGGCCATATCATGGAACTCGCAACCGCCATAGTACCGCTTTCCCGGGTAACCCTCAGCATACTTGTTGGTCATGATCGACCCCATTGCCTCGAGCACCGCACGGCTGACGATATTCTCGGACGCGATAAGTTCGAGACCGTTTGTCTGGCGGAGCCGTTCCTTCTCAATGATATCTGCTATTTCTGGATCAGTTTGGGAAAGATACGACATATGCGGGAAAGGTTGGCTTGGATTAGGTAATACCTTTTCTTAAGATGAGCGCAGAGGGATAATGAAAAACTGGTTTCGGCAGGCAGAAATGCTGTTTATCGTGGCAATACGACGTGCCGCAGAACGCATGTAGGGCCCGGACCGGATAGGTTACACGGATCCTGCACCCGATTTTTAGTGAAAAAGAAGCACAAACCCTTTTTTCCTCATCTGCAGATCACTACTGTTATTAATAAGGAGTGCGCCGCACCAGTATATATCACAAGGTCTTATACAGGTATGGCATGGTGCAACCGGATGCAAAGATCAGGTACTTAGAGTTCGAACTTGATGAAAAGGAGAGAATGATCAAAATGATGGAAAGTTCAGGAAGCGGTGCAGGCGAGGACCGTGTTGCAGCGCTCGAAAAGAAGGTCAACGAGATGGAAGCGCTCGTCAAGGGGCTCACCCAGGAGCTCCTCGACCTCAAGTCTATTGCGATGAAGATGTCTAAGCAGACCGAGGAACGCAGCCGTCAGGAACTCAAACGCATGCAGCCAATCGTTCAGGGATCGCAGGTGCCCGGCTCAGTTGCCGGCAGTGCGGCACCTCAACAGGGTGGAAGCACGGTTGTCATCCGCAAAGGCTCCCGGGCTGCGGATGCTGAACCGGAGGCCCCGGCAGAGCCTGCGATGGATATGATCATGCAGACCGACGGGACGATGAAGCTTGAACCCCGGCGCGGGGAAAAGGATTACATCGTCGCCTCGGCAGGCTACGGGCGGAACAAGAAGGGTATATCTGTCAAGCAGCCCAAGCAGAGCGATCTCATCTACGCTGTTGAAGAAGACAAGTCCAAGTCATCTGATCCTGCAAAGAAGTAAGCTGTATCAGGAGCCGGATCTTTGCACATCACAGAGCTGGAGATAGACAATTTCAAGTCTTTTTCAAAAAAGACAAAAATTCCCTTTTTAGAGGGTTTCACTGTAATATCCGGCCCGAACGGCTCCGGGAAGAGTAACATTATCGATTCGATCCTTTTTGTCCTCGCACTTTCGAGTTCACGCAACCTGCGGGCAGAGAAACTCACCGATCTCATCAACCTCAACTCCGGGAAGAACACCGCTGAGGTCGCAATCGCGTTTTCTGACGGGACCAGGATCCGCCGTCGGATCAAACGGACGGGAAACGGCTATTACAGCTACAATTACCTGAATGACCGGCTCTGTAAGCAGAGCGACATTGTCGATCACCTTTCAAAGTTCGGTATCATCCCTCATGGGTACAACGTCGTGATGCAGGGCGATGTGACCCGGATCATGGAGATGAACGACAACGAGCGCCGGAAGATCATCGACGAGATCGCCGGGGTCTCCGAATTCGATACCAAAAAGCAGCAGTCGCTTGCCGAGCTTGACGTGGTAAGGGAGCGCATCGAGCGCGAGGAACTTCTCTTAATCGAACTCACCAAACGGGCAAACGAACTGAAAAAAGAGCGGGAACACGCGCTCGAATACCAGAAGTGGCAGAAAGAGCTCGCCTTCTACCAGGGGTGCCGGTCTGCCGCCCAGCTCCACGACAAGGAGAAGGAACGGGCCACGCTCCTTTCCTCAGCGGAGGAGCAGAAGATCAAGATCTCCCGGGTCGAGGCAGACCGTGGCCTTGAGGAGAATGAACTTGCCTACTTCAAGGCCGATCTCGCGGATGTTGATGAGCTCATCAACCAGAAGAGTGGGCCGGATTACCTGAAACTGATCGCCGATCTCGAAGAGGCGAAAAGCGGGATCAAACTCGCCGAGCAGACGATCAACCGGCTGAAAAAAGACAAGGAAACAAATCTCGAAGGGATGAACCGGGTTTTTGCGGACACGAAAAGGGCCGAGGCCCGGGTCCAGGAACTTTCCGACCAGATCCGCACGCTCACGATCGACCGCACGAATATTGCGATGGAAGTGGCGACCGATAAAGCCCAGCTGGAAAAAGTCGAGACCGAGATCCGGCAGTACTCCTCGGATACGGAGGAGTCACGGCAGCAACTCTTCGCCCTGATGGAGGAGTCGGAGGGAAAGAAAGGCGAGCGGTCCACGATCCTCCACCAGCAGGACATGCTTATCGAGAAGAGCCGGATGCGGACAAGCGAGCTTGAACGCCTCATGGCACTCCAGAAGCAGCTCGACGAGGAGTATGCCCAGAAAAAGGAGCAGCTCGCCGGGAACGAGAAAGAAGTCGCTGCGCTTGCCGGCCAGAAAAAGGAACTCGACCGGAACCTATCGGAGCTGGAGAGCGGCCTCTTTGCCCAGCGTTCATCCCTCGAACGGCTGCGCGGGGAGATGAGGGATGCCGAGCAGGATGCGATCCGGCTCGAAGCCGCCCAGCAGGCCCGGGGCGAGTCCGGAGGAAAGGCGATCGAGGCGGTCAAGGCGATGGAAGGCGTGCACGGTACGATCGCCGACCAGGGCCGGGCCCCCCCGGAGTATGCAACGGCGCTCAATGTCGCTGCGGGGAACAAGCTTCAGTTTGTGATCTGCGACACCGACCAGATCGCAGCCGATGCGATCCGGTACTTAAAAGACGAGCGGCTCGGCCGGGTGACCTTCCTCCCGTTGAACAAGCTCCGGCCGCCCACGCTTCCGCCGGTGAAGGAGCCCGGTGTCGTTGACTATGCGGTCAACCTCCTCGATTACGACCCCATATACGATCGGGCGTTCGCCGTGGCGCTCGGTGCGACGGTTGTGGTCGATACGCTTGAGAGGGCCCGCAAACTGATCGGGAAGTACCGGATGGTCACCCTGGAAGGCGAACTGCTCGAAAAGAGCGGGGCGATGACCGGCGGTTCGGCAAAGAAGCCGGTCCGGGGATTCGGGGCTGCCGTGGACGATGAGATCGTCAGGATCCGGTCGCATCTCGCCGAACTCGCGGGAGAGGCTTCGACCCTTGACGCGGGCGTCAGGCGCATGACCGAAGAGGTCGAGGGCAAGCGGGCGTTACGGAACGAGATCGACCAGAACGTCGCCCGGGCCGGGGCGGTCACCGAGGAGTATACCCGCCGGTTCGAGGCGATCACGGTCGAGAAGCAGACCATCGAGGCGGCAGTCGCCCGGCAAAAAGAGGAGACTGGCAACAGCGCCGCAGAGCTTGGCGCACTCGAAGGGGAACTCGACAAGGTCACCGAAGCGGTGAACGCGATCACGGCAAATATCGACGCGATCAAAAAGAAGCTCGACGACACCAACATCCCGGCGCTCACCGACCAGATTGAGAAGAAGAAGAAAGAGATCGAGGAAGCGGAACGGCGCCTCAGAAACAAGGAGGCGGACATGAACGATGCCTCCCGCGAGCGCCAGCACTTCACGGCCCGGGTCGGAGAGCTGGGTGAGGAACGCGCCCGGCTGGACGAGCGCAACCGGCAGATCGATGCAGAGATCGCCGGGTCAAACGAGCAGATCGCGGCCCACAAGACCGTGATTGGCGCACTCGAAGAGAAACAGAAGGAGTTCTCCGGGGAACTCGAAGGCCTACGGAAGAAACGGGCCGAAGTCTCGGAGAGCATCCACGCCTCGGAAACAAAACTGATGAAGTTCGATAACGACAAGGAACGGTTCACGATCCAGCTTGTTGCCCTTGAGGAGCGGGCAGCTGCGCTCGCCGCCGAGATTGCGGCACTCATTGCCATTGTCGGCGAGGTCAAGACCGAGCTTTCGCTCACCGAGATCGAGGGGAAGATCGCGGACGCCGAACTTGCCATCCATAAGATCGGGGCCGTGAACATGCTCGCCATCGAGGAGTACGAGAAGATCGAGCGGCAGGTCGGGGAGCGGACGGAGAGAAAGGACACTCTCTCAAAGGAGCGGGCGAGCCTGATCGAGCGCATCGGGCAGTACGAGAAGATGAAGTTCGAGGCGTTCATGACCGCCTTTAAGGCAATCGACACCAACTTCCGGGAGATCTTCGCCCGGCTCACGAGCGGGAGCGGGAACCTCGTCCTTGAAAACGAGGAGGACCCGTTCACCGGAGGGCTCACGTTCGCGGTCAAGCCCCGGGACAAGAAAGTCCACCTCCTCTCCTCCCTCTCGGGCGGAGAGAAGTCGCTGACCACGCTCGCGTTTATCTTCTCCATCCAGCACCACATCCCGGCGCCTTTCTACGCGTTTGACGAAGTGGATATGTCACTTGACGGCGCGAACGTGGAACGGATCGCGGCGATGATCACCGATCTTGCCCCCTCGTCCCAGTTTGTCATCGTCTCGCTGCGTAAGCCGATGATCGAGGCGGCGCAGAGGATCATGGGCGTGACGAGCCGGCCGGACAAGAGCACGCTTGTTACCGGAGTCAAGGTCCATGGCTGAACCGGACAAGAACGGGAAGCGCCGGTCGGGTAAGGGGGTAAAGGCCGGAAGGGCCGGCGAACCCGTCCCGAAAGAGGCCCCGGACGGGGAGCAGCCCGGGACGGAAAATACCGGCGCTGCCGTGCCCGCCGAAAATCCTGATACCGCCCAGACCGTTGCACCTCCTGCGGCAGCAGACGCTCCCAAAGAACCGGAGCCGGGGGTCGTTGAGGACCCGGTCGAGATCCTCGTCGGGCTTGCAGAACGGGGCGAGATTGACCCGTGGAACATCGACATCATCGAAGTGACCGACCGGTTCCTCTCCGAGCTGGAGCGGTGCCGGCAGCTCAACCTCCAGATCTCGGGGCGCACGCTCTTTTTTGCAGCGACCCTTCTCCGGATGAAATCCGAGCAGCTGGACATCCCGACCGATGATGAGGGTGGCGAAGGCGACGAGAGCGGGGACTTCGACCTCGCGGGCGACCTTGATTTCGAGGACGAGGGTCGCCTCGGCCCCATCGAACTGCTGGAGCGTGAGATCCAGCGCCGACTCGACAGGAAAAGCCTGCGGAAGAGCCCGGTCACGCTCTTCGAGCTGATCATCGAGCTCAAGAACCTTGAAAAAGAGGAGCGGAGGCGCCGCCGGCTTCCCCCGGCTGATGACGATTACCTAGTCGAAGCTGACGATGTCGTCAGTATCGCGCACGAGGAAGGGTACCAGGACTCGGCCCGGCAGGTCATCGAAGAGTGCCTCGCGAACGCCGACCCGGACACCGAGATCACGCTCGCCGAGCTCTGTAAGGATCTCGGCTGGCAGCTTCCTGATGTATACATCCCGCTGCTCTTTTTGGCGCTGGACGGGCAGTGCAACATCCGGCAGGAGGAGTTCTTCGGGGATATCTGGGTGCATGTGGTGAAGGCGGACGAGGAAGAGGACCGGTCCGGCACTCTGGTTGAATAACTGCTCATTACTTTAAAATTCGTTTATCAGGAAGCCGCGTACCGGATTGCGATGGATGCCGCCGCCCCCGAATGGGCGCCCCCGTGGCGGTTCAATTTCCAGTTTTGAGCAATCAGGTAATCTGCCCGGCTGTGTGTCCGGGATCGCTCGTAACTCGTGGTGTTTTCCCCTCTAATTCCTATCCCTATCAATACCTTCAATACCTCCGGCACGAATATCGGATCAATCAAAAACCAGCCGATACCGATATGCCACAAACTGACACTCATCTCATGGAATGGATCGAGAAGAAACGTGAGCGCCTTGATGCACTGCGCCCGCTTGACCGGGATCTGGTCGAAAAACTGCACGAAGAGATGCGGCTCCTGCATACCTACAACTCCAATGCCATCGAGGGAAACACCCTCACCCTGTCCGAAACAAAACTTGTTCTTGACGAAGGCATCACGATCGGGGGGAAAACGCTCCGTGAACACCTGGAAGCGACCAACAATGCGGAGGGGTACGATCTGATTGTCCGGCTGGCCCGCGAACAGGCACCGATCAACCATGTCACAGTTCAGCAGATCCATGAAATGGTGACACGGGGCATTCTTGAGAGTGCCGGGCGTTACCGGACCCGCAACGTGCGTATCACCGGGGCGGTTCGTTCCCCGGCTGACTGGTCGCATATCCTCCACGAGATGGATGACCTGATTGCGGAGGTTGCAAAAAAGGATTGCCCGGTCGTTGAGATGACGGCATATCTCCATCACCGGTTCGTTGCGATACATCCCTTTGTTGACGGCAATGGCCGGGTTGCCCGGCTGCTCGGGAACCTCTACCTGATGAGGAACGGTTATCCCCCGATCGTTCTCGACCAGAAGAACCGGCAGCAGTATTACCGGGCGCTCCGCGAAGCGGATAACGGGGATCTTACTGCGTTTACCCGTTTCATTGCACGGGCCGAGAACGAATCGCTCTCCCATTATCTCGCCATTGCCGGGGGCAGGGAAACGCTCATCCCCCTCCGCGAGCTTGCGAAGATCTCGCCGTACTCGCAGGAATACCTGAGCCTTGCGGCCCGCAAGGGACTTCTCGACGCGACCAAGATCGATGACAGCTGGCACGCGACCCGGCTGGCGCTGGAGGAGTACTGTAAAGAGCATGGGAGGAAGTGAGGGGGAGATCCGTATCCGGATGTGAATCCGTCCGTTCCGGCACGTAATACCAGAATTTCATTCACGTGTGTATACCTTGGGCGATGCAACTATCCATTTAGTCAGTCGTATACCCACCCCGTCACATGGCAGGTCGGCGGGCTGTTCTAGGGCCTCATGTCGTTATCCATGCGCCACGAAAAGAGGCCGGCAAGGTTGTGCTCTTTTAGACAGGCGCATTTCGCCGCAACCGTAGCTTGTGTATCCGGGGCACTCGTCAGTACGGGTAGAAGACAAAGAAGAGCAGGCAGAGCACAAAGAGCGCCCAGCAGGCCGGTTGGATCTCCCGGAATTTCCCTCTCACAATCGCAAAGAGCGGCCAGAGTACAAAGCCGGCGCACATACCGACACCGATATTGTAGGTGAAACTCATCATCGCGATTACGGTAAATGCGGGGATCACTTCTGCATAATCTGAGAAGTCGAGCCTCGTTACCGGCTGGAGCATCATGAGGCCGACTAGGATCAGCACCGGGCCGGTCGCAAGCGCCGGAATTGCCGAGAAGAGCGGGGCAAAAAAGAGGGCGAGCAGCAGGAGGCCGCCCACGACAATTGCAACGAGTCCGGTCCGGCCGCCCTGCTCGATCCCGGCAGCCGATTCCACAAAGACCCCGTTGGTCGTGGTCCCGAGAAGCCCTCCCGCAGTGGTCGCGAGAGCGTCGGCCAGGAAAGGCTTCTCGATCTCGGGCACGTTGCCGGTCTCATCGAGGAACCCGGCCCGGGCTCCCATACCGATCAGCGTCCCCATGGTGTCAAGAAACATCATCGTAAAAAGGGTCAGGACCACCGGGAACATCCCGAGCGTGAACACCCCGGCAAGATCGAGCTGGAGGAAGGTTGGGGAGATGTCCGGCGGCAGGGAGACGATGCCGGTAGGAAGGGGTGCGATCCCGAAGGCAAAGGCTGCCGCAGCTGTTGCAAGGATGCCGGCGAGGATCGCGGCAGGGACCTTTTTTACCATGAGGATCCCCGTCAGGACAAAGCAGGCGATCGCGAGCAGGACGGCCGGCGTGTGGAGGTTGCCGATCTCTACCGGGACACTTCCGCTCCCGAGGACGACAATGCCGGAGTCGATCAATCCGACAAAGGCCAGGAAGAGCCCGATCCCGACAGAAAAACTGAGTTTTAATGAGGTGGGGACAGCATCGCTCATGATCGACCGCCAGCCCGACAGGGTCAGGAGGACAAGGAGGATGCCGCTTACAAAGACCGCCCCGAGGGCCGTCTGCCACGGGTAATGGAGGACACCGACCACGGTATACGCGACAAAGGCGTTCTCGCCCATGTAGGTCGCGACGGCAAACGGGCGGTTGGCATACGCGCCCATAATAATGCAGCCGAACGCGGCGGTAACGATCGTTGCCGCCACGCAGGCCTCGTACGGGATCCCTGATGCCCGCAGGATGCCCGGGTTGACGATGATAATGTAGACGATCGCGACAAAAGTTACGAGGCCGGCCACGATCTCCCGCCGGATCGTGGAACCCCGCTCCGTTACATGAAAGAACTTGTCTATCTGCGTAACAGTCATGCTCTACGGAGATATTCGGGCAGGGTGCACAAGAATTTACCTAAACCGTTTGTCCGGCAGGGGTCGTCAGCGCGACCCCCCTGTGTATAAAAGTGGCAATTCAACCAATCTGCGTTTGAACAAGGAAGGTCCCGCGCCACAGAGGAGCAGATAACCGGGAGATCGGGTGTCCTTCAAATCATCCCGGGCACCGTATCCGCCCACGTCTCAACCTTCTTACGGATCGCGTCGTCCGTATAGGATGCGACTGTCATGCGGTCGCGGGCGACGCTCACAAAAAAGAGCCCTCCGTTTGGATCGTGGCATTTCAGGAGGACAAAAAAGTGATCTGCCATCTGGATGTGCCGGACCTTCCCCCGGTGTGCTGCAATGTTTGCCATGTTGGAGATCATGGCAGCGACGCCCAGCTCGTACCCGTCAACGGAGTCATACATCTCCTGCCCGGTCCCGATCTGCTTCCCTTTGTCATTGATGTACTGGAATTTTGCCGTGTACATCTCCCGCACGATCTCCAGGGGAGGATGGTACTTTTTTACCCCCCGGTAGGCCGTGCAGCCGAGAGGGTTCGTAAGGATGAGTCCCCGCACGACCCGGGTAAATGCCGTAATGTCGGCAAACGGCGTATTCAGGATACGGACAGCACTCTTTGTTCCCGGTTTGGGCTTGAAATATCTCACAGGACACCACGCGAAAGCTCAGTTGCAGGGTTCGATGTAAATCCGCTCAAACATCCTGCATCGGTTATAACCGTCGTGCATGTTCTCCTGCACGGGCGGAAATTTCTGCAGATCTTAAAAGAAAGAATGTACGGGACAAAGAAAACCTTGTTGGTTAAAATGGGGGTCTCAGGTGAAAATCAGTATGTATTTTCCATTGGGGAATCCTGCTTAATTTCCCCCACAGACCCCCCAAAATTACTATCTCAATAAATTCTTAATCTGTATCCATATTCACGCATATTTCACTTCTTAAATATGCATATAACCCGGATTATTCTTCAGTTAAAATATCAAGGGGGGTCTTTGGGGGAAAAGAGATTCCCGGTGCATTACCACATTTTTATAAGGCGTGCTCCAGTATCGTATACTATGGATTATGGCACGCTCGTTTCAGACTCAATAGGGTACACAAAGGCAGCCCTTGCAGGGAACTGGGTTACATGGCTCATCTTCATCATTTGCAGCCTGCCCATCGCCTTCATCAATTTCGTGTTCGATCCAAAGAAGATCTTCACCGGGACAACGATTCACTGGGAACTTATCCCGTGGTCCCAGGTCATCGCGCTCTTCCTTGCAGGGATACTCCTTTCGTTTATCGTATCGGGGTACCTCGTCCGGGTCTACCGTGGGATAACGCCCCCTCCAAAATTTGATGCATGGTGTTCCCTGTACCTCGACGGGATAAAGATCGCCATTGTCGGGTTTGTCTGGTTTGTCCCGGCCCTTGTCATCTTTGTCATCGCGGTTGCCCTCATGATAGTTGGCGCTCTGGGCAGTGCGTCCATGGGCCCGATGGTGGGCGCCGGTCTCATCGTCCTCCTAATCGGTCTTATCGTACTCGTGATCACCTGCCTCTACGCGGTTCTTGGCAGTGTGCGTTTTGCCCGCACCGGCAGCATGAGGGAAGGGCTCCGTTTCTCTGCGATCACCGGCACGATCCAGTCGATCGGCTGGGGGGCGTATATCCTCGCCCTCATTATCATGCTGGTGCTCGTTATTCTCTTCAGTCTCATCATTGCCCTGCTTGCGCTGATCCCGTATGCCGGGTGGGTGATCCAGCTGGTCCTCACACCGATTATCTCGGTCTTCACGGCCCGGTACATCAGCCGGGTCTATGATCACAGCGTCCCGCAGGCACCGGCACCTGAACCGGCCGCATAAGATAACCGCGGCGGCCCTGGCTCCTTTTTTTAAAATTTTTTAGGTTTTTATACCGGATGCTTCAGCTGTGGCCGGGATTTCGGATTGTGGACAATCCATGATATCGACTGGTACAGGGCAGAGGGATCATGAGCTGCGTGCGGCACCTCCGGCATTTCCGCGTCCCGGCCCGGAAAACCATGCGCGATTGCGGGTGCCCGGGACCTGTATCCTCCTTCGCCCCAGCGGTCCCGGCATCCTTTGAGTACGGATGTGATACGTGCGGCCGGGTAGGGCCGGGTGCTATGTGTTTCCTGCGCGACCACGTACGACAGGTTGTTGTGCTGGGACATGTTCCTGCCCGATTGACCCTTGTTTTGGAATTTCGGGAGCAATCTCCTAATCTATAATGGTAAGCCGGAAAATCCCTCATGTGGACGCGGCTCTCCATTTGTCATACCCGGACCTTTTTATCCAAAATCAGGGAATCTGAATCCCGAATACGGTTCGTGAAGATTTTACAAAGTATCTGTTCCGCGAATATTTGTCTTGACAATATATCGCAACCGGAAACCGGGGGACAAAAGGGGCAACCTTTAAATGGTAGTCTGAGGAATAATGTGATCCACAATTTCTGATGAAGACCCGAAGAAAACCGTCCTGCAAAGGCGGTGTCGGGTCCGAAGTTTGGGCAACAATGAAGGCAAGAAGGTATAAATACCCTCGAAACCTACATTGTAAGCCCGTGTTTAATCTAAAAACACGACGAAGGGCGTGTGATAAAGAACCAACAAAACCGGTGAATTCCGGGGTTGGTTCCGAATACAAAACACTGCATGTAACAAGGTATAAATATCCTTGAAACATACATTATGAGCCCGTGTTCAAGTGAACAAACACGACGAACACAAGCAATCTTTGATGGAGATCCAACAATACCCGGCTTGACCGGAGTTGGTTCTGACGTTGATACTGGCAATGCGGAAATTTGTTTAGTAACCGCTAATTCCTCGAAATTAAGGTTCAGATATAAGTGTGCGTACAGATGTACAATTTGAATTCTGGTTGATCCTGCCAGAGGCCACTGCTATCGGAGTTCGATTAAGCCATGCGAGTCGAGAGGTGTAAGACCTCGGCATACTGCTCAGTAACACG
>NZ_JBAYLY010000026.1:0-46277 GCF_041663825.1 Methanoregula sp. | reverse complement strand
TATGTGGAACCCGACGGAGTACTAAAATTGCTAATATGAATGACGAATTACGAAAAATTCTCCAGTTGCTTGGGCAGGAGTACGAAAAATATTACTCTTGATGAAAGTACTGCGGAATGTGGGCTATATGGTCAATAGGTTGAAAAAGACGATAAAGGTTTCAGAATATTTTACCGGATATTTTTTTTAGAAAAAGTTATAATTTTTTTGCCGGGACTTTTGTCACAGCCGGGGATTTTCCGGAGGGGGGTGTAAAGAATTCCATCTCGCCCCGCTGGTATGAGCCTTCGAGTATCTCGGTGAGCTTTGCGGCGAGCTGCTGGGCAGCAGAGTGCGACATGTATACTCGTGTGGCAGGGACCATCATCTTCCCGTCTTTTTTGATCCCGGGCATCTCAAGAAAATCGATGAAAACATCCCGGTTTGTGCAGGTTAAGTAGGAGACATTGGAATACGAGGATGTTTTAATGTCGGGGATCATCTCTTCCGGCTTAAACTGGTACATCCTCGCGACATCGATGAGGAACTGCTGTCCGGGATCCTGTTCTTTTGGCTTTGTCTGTTTTTGAGAGACCATACAAATCAATCCTACGTCGCTACTCCGTTCAGATCGTGATACGCATTCCCTATTCCACCAGTGATAACTGGTGAATGATTGCCGCTTCCGCTGGAAATCCGGTAGGGGGCGGTTGAGGCGACAGCCTGCACCCCGAGGCTGGAGGGAAGAACCGTTTCACAGTAATGCTGAATGGCGGTGTTCATGCAGTCAGATCCTTTTCGGTCATCGAGTGTTGCATAGGCTAACAGCGTCAGCGCGACGAATGACTTGCAGGATTTATCGACCGTGTATGTCGGGTGTTTTCCCCCGGCAGATTTCAGCAGGCCGAACTTTGTCAGGGTCGCGAGTGCGTCCCGGATGCTCGGAGACGATGCATCGGTCAGCTCTTCGAGATCGCGGGGCCGGTAGGTCGAGTGCGGATCGGCGATGATCTCTTCTACTACCCGCGCAATCACGGTATCGCCAAAGAGGCCGGCATACGGGATATCGGAGAAGTCCGCATCAGCCGCAGGGGCCGGCACAGGGGTACCTCCAGTCATAGGTTTCACATGTATACGTATACGACAAACCATAAATAAAGTTTCTATATCAGCAAATTTGTTTACAGTTCGGTCCAGTGGCTGTGATGAGGGACTTCTTCGCCGAATTCGATCATGAGGTTATCCGCCCACACCAGATCGTCGAGCACGACCCACTTCTCCCCGGTTGAGGGATCGCTCTGGACATGCATCATTCCCCGGGCCGGGCCACGGCAGATCTCTTTTATCCGGATCCCTTTCCGCTCCCATTTTTTATTGCAATAGATCAGCCGCTGTTGTGCTCCCCGCTTTTTGAGCCAGGCAAGGAAGCGCACGACTTCAAGCGTGGGTTCATCGGGAAACGGGGAGGCTGCCATCAGATCTCTTTTATTTATCCGGATGATTAATAAAGCGAGGATTGCGGGGTGAAAGTAATAGATCTCCTTAAAAAATGAAACCTTTCTTGAAATTCATTAGTCTTTAGCGATTTTATCTCGAAACATCGTATAATCAATGTAGCAAATAGCCATGCGAAGATCAACGGCCACACTGTTTTTTCCCTTGAGTGTATAGTATGATTGATACCATTTTTTTAATAGGGGTAAGAGATATCCCAGATTTATGTTTTTCTTGGGTACCAATCGAATCGCCTGAAGAGCGAATCGTATGTCAACAGGCTGGAGATTGTCATCAATCTGCTTTCGTAAAATCTGTTCTTTGAAGCGGAGTTTGTTCAAGGATTTTTCAGTTTCTTTTTGGGGAGTGTTAAGTTTGAAATCCTCTTCATTTTCTATTCGTTTCAATAATTTTTGTTTACTCGGTGAACGAGATTGAAGTTCACTTATCGTTTTGACAGTGTTCATTTTAGATAGCCTAGCCAAACTCATATAATAATAAACTGGGAGTAAACTTGAAGATTCAAAACAGATTTGGTTTATGTATTCTTTAGGCTCTTTTACGTCTTTGCGATCCAGAAACTCTTCTATAATGTCTGGAGTTCGAATCCCCCGAATCCGTTCGGTTTCTTTTGTTGGCTGAATCATCGTAGATCCGGCGGTTATCAGATCTCCCATCAGTTTAAGGGTTGGAGATCCTTTTGTTTCATGAAATTGTCCTTCTTTAATAAATTTTAACTTTGGCAATAAGGATTCGTCAATTATAAAAGAGTTTTTCGAACCCGTAACTATTCCGCTGTTCAAATCAAATATTCCGACGTTTGCAACCCCATATTTTTTGATCTGTGTCAGGTGTTTCAAAAGAAGTTCCTGATCCATTTTTCGCTGCTCATCCAACAGGTTGCGAAGTTCAGCATATCGAATTTTTTCAGTTCTGCCACGATAGCGATAGTAAATCAGGCCCTCTGAAATATTAGTGCCGTTTTTTGTTGCTATGATTGGCTTCTCACGGGATTCATAAATGTATATAATGCCAAAAGACATTCCCTGAAATTCAAAAATACGATTTTCCCAAGCAAGTTCCGGTGAAAAATAATTGTTTAATTCTCCTGTAATCACAGCCGGATCTATTTTTTCAAATTCATCGGGATTAATACCCAACAAGGTATGTGGCTTATCCCCAATTCCAAATACCACATATCCGCCTTTTGTATTTGCAAAAGCAGCAAAGGTTCTTGCATATTCATCTCGGGATTTCCAATTAAAATTTTGTTTAAACTCAAGCCAACTATTCTCTCGGGTCATCACTCTTTGAGGATTGATCGACGAAGTTTTAAAAATTTCATTTAATCGTTCCTGACTAAAAGGGGCATTTGTAAGTACTTGCGGTGAAGGAAGTGGCGGATTTTTTATTGAAGTCTTTCCCATAACAACTCGATTATTCTATTTTAGGATTATAATATAAAATTAGATGTGTTTGGTGCGAAATCTAACTAACTGACTCTCCCCGCACATCTATCTTCCCCATCACCGCAGCGGAAATGAGGGCAGTGCGGTATTCTTTCAGGAGATCGATGGAGTGGCGGATTTTTCCGATTTGTATTTTTTCATTTTCAATGATTGAATCAATATGTTCCACTATCTTTTTCTGTTCATCAACAGGCGGGATCATAGAGACAATACTGAGGAATTCATCCGGATACAATCGGAGTCGGGATGTCCAGACACCTTTTGAGTGGCGTAAAATTTCACCTATGAAAGCGGGCGTCCGGTAAAGGTAATCAAAATATTTTGAAACGCATCTATTCTTCAAGCGATAGATATTATATGACGGGCTTACCATGCCATCGCAAGGAGAAAATCCGAGAGCTCCCATGAAAGCCCACATTGTGTTGATTGCCAAATCATCTTTTTTACACAACTTATAGCCTTCAAAGGATAAGGGAAGAAACATATTGACATCTTTTTCTGATCGGGGCGTAACTCCGGTAATGTGAGAGACCGTGAGAAGTTCCTCTTTACCCGTTGTGGATCGTTCATCGATTTCCTGGTAAATCCATTTATTCTTGAGAATTTCCCAATGCTCCGGTACTTCCCCGATCCATTCGATACCCGATTCCTTCATCTTGACATTCGGGTCAATCCCTTTTGTCACTGCCTGATAGATGAGAGAAGCCCGCTTTTCTTGTAGGAGTTCGATCTGCCGCTCCTTCTTTTCGATGATGGTATCGATGCGGGCGGTCTCGATATTAAGGAAAGAGAAGATGGAGTGCTGCTCTGGAAATGGAGGGATTAATACCGGGAAATTTTGCAACATGGGTAATCGCAATGATTCTACGGTACTTTTTGCGGATAATTTTAGTACTTCATCACCTAAATTTTGTCTAAAATACAAAAATAAAAACTTGGGGAGGATTCCTTTGAATCTGGTCAATACGTAGACTCTTTGATGGGCATCAAATTTCCCATTATAATAGTGAAAAACTTTCGCAACGCCAGCGCCATCGCCGGCAGTCAAAATTGCCTCCTCATTAAAAGAAAATGTATGTAACCTTTCTACCGTATCAGCCCGGACAAAAAAGGGATATTGACCTGTTGGGTCGCTATCTTCGGTATTTTTACTTCCTGTTGTAATCGAGCACAAGAATCGAAGTCTTGATTGTTCCCACTCTTTCGGGACCTCCCCTAGCCATTCCACAACCGATGACTTGTATTTTGAATAACGGCGCCACTGGCTCATGCAGAAATCTCCTGCCGGACATCAATCTTCCCGGTCACCGCAGCGGAGATTAGGGCGGTGCGATATTCTTTCAAATAGTCTATGGATTCACTCACTTTCCGAGAAATTGCATCCACTCGCTTTGTGACAATATCAAGGAAATGACTCATGGAGATTTGTTTTTCAGGGGACCAATAGGGGATTTTTAGTTTTCTAATATCCTCAAGGCTCAATGTCATTTGTGCTGAACCAACTACACTTAGGTCTATTTGATCTTTAACAAAATCCGTCTGGAATGAGTAGTAAAGATATCGTGAATTACAAAATGGAAGAATAGCAGCAATATTTTGTCCCAAACAAAAAATTTGATTATCTTTTACAATGCTCACTTTGCCAAGACTGCTGCCTACACGACTCAGTAAAATATCCCCCAATTTCGGAGAATATTTTTTTGTGAATTCTTTGAAATGGAATTCAGAGATTTTTTTGGTTTCGCTTAAATCAAGATATTCCCCCGTAATATCCGTAATTCGAATTATTGGAAAGCCCTCGTCGAGATATTCTGGGGTTTGGTGGAGACAATCGATGACTCTTGAAAGAGTAGAGATTTTCCTGAATTCGCACTTTGGTGTACAATTTTGAATGTAAACAAGTTCCTCAATGGCGGATATTCCAAATAATAATATATCACTGATGAGAGTCGCACGCATCTCATTCAGGAGTTCGATCTGCTGCTTCCTTTTCTCAATGAGGGTATCAATGAGGGCAATCTCACGATCGAAGAAAACAGACATAGTACTTTGTTCGGGAAGTGGGGGTATTAAAACTTCAATTTCATAAAAGTCTTCTTCCCGCACCGAACGATCATACGTCGTAAGACCTCTAATGTATCGGTTATATTGAGTGAGATATAGTGGAGTTTTTACTAAATTATGTAAAAAAGTTCCATCAAACTCTTTTGATACATCATATACACGATATGCAGGACTGACGATTCCATTAATTTTCGATATCCCTATGCTTGAATTAATAACCCACATCGGATTTACTACTAATTGCCCCGGTTTCACGATTATATAATTTAAGGATTCGTCTTTAGGTCGGATGAGATTATCATTTTCATATTCCTTCAGTACAATTCCGCGATAAGCGGAAAGAGAAAGCATCTCTCGATTGATTGAATCCCCATTTTTATGATTATTACGATGGAGGACTCGATGGAGTTTCTTTATCCCCCATCCTTCCGGTACCTCTCCCAGCCACTCAACCCCCGAATCCTTGTACTTCGGGTACCGTTTCCACTTGTGCATCATTGATGAATTTTGGTGAGCGGTTGCTTCGACCATGTTCACTCTTGAAATTACTCTTCCACAATATCCCGCGCTATCGGTTTTCCCATCGCTTTTTCTATTCTCTGAATAATCGCATCCTTACGGGCGTTGAAGAACCCTTCAAAATTATCTGACCGCAGGAGTTGCGGATCAATGTTGTGGCTCGCGACAATCTCATTGAGCCGCTCTGGTGTGATTTTCAGTTCGTGCTGGATGCGTTCCAGGTAAACGCTGGGAGCGTTGCCGCCAATTTTCCGGTTCGTCCGGTACGAGAGCGGGGCCTTGTTCACGATACAATCGTAATTGATGCCGGTATTGTCGAATTTATTCTTGCCATTCGCAGTACACCATTTCTCCGGGAAAATGTGGTGGATATCGACACCCTCCTCAAAATAGGTCGTGACATCGATCGGCTGCCCGCTCATGAAATCCAGCCCGCCATCGTTCATCAGCAGGGCGTAAATCCCTTTGTAGGCTGCGCTGTTCCGGGTGTGGAGCGTGAAGAGCCGTGAAGGGGAGAAATGTGCATCGCTCACCGTTGAGGGTTCCGGGCCGCCATTTACCCATGCGAGGATCTCCGGAACATCCTTTGCAAAACGGGTCTCAATCGCTCCCCCATATAATTCACCGAGTACACCGCACCAGTACCACTGGAACAGTTTTTGTCTGACCGGTTCGTTCTCCACGGCATCACCAAGGAGTGCAACTGTTGAAGCAAAGGGTGTGATCTGTGTTCGGTAAGGGATATCAAGTGCCGAGTAAATTTTCAGAATGGATAATAATTTAGCAGTTTTTTCAAATCCTGCTAGTACCTGAGGAGAATATTTCTGATAATCCTCAAGGGAAAGTTTTAGGATTTCTTTTCGTTTGCAGCTGATGCCGGGTACATCCTCCGGTGAGATGCCATCATTGATAGCTTTCAAGTGTCGGTCTCGTGTAGCGAGAAGGGAGACCGCCTGGAGGAAATCAGTATTCTCGATCTTTTGTAAAACGGCAAACGATTTCATCCGGGTAACAATTTTATCCCAATCTTCCCGGAGGTTGAAATCATCAGCAGCGAATGTCGCCGTCAATAATTCAAAAACGTTAAGTGAGACTCCACCGGTATTGACTTTCTCAAAAACCTGACAGACCGCTTCCTTTGGGGTCTCCTTTTGCATCATGATAAGCGGGATCTGGTACTGTTCGAACCGCTTGATGATCTCGACATTGAATTTGTTGAAGAGTATTTGTTTGTCCCGGTCGTAATTCCAGAATTCCTGATATCCCATCATCCAGTTATCATAACTGAAAATTTTGTTGAACGGGAACATCCCGGTTTCATATTCTTTTTCAGGGGTTGAATAATCTTCAACAATTTCCCCTCTGAAATTCTTAATCAGTTTATTCTCGGCAACACTCCGGATACAGTCCTCACGATCGAAATGGGGATTTGTTGCTTTCTGGATGTTGATGTAGTAAAACCGGTTCAGATCTTTCCCCCGGATATCCCGCGTTTTAACAGGAACTTTTCCAAGGAGTGACTGATACAATGCCGTCAGGCGTTGCTGACCATCAAGGATCAGATGATCTGGTTGGGGTTGTGGATCAATTTTTACCCCTTCAATAAAATGTGGTTTGAACCTGACATCAGCATTGCCGGTCTCCAGCATCATTATTGCGCCGATAGGGAATGATTCTGAAACACTCGCAAGCAGACTCTGAATCCGTTCATCATCCCAAATCCAGCCTCTCTGGAAATCAGGGAGCTGGGTTTTGCCGGTCCGGATTTCTTCAAGAATTTTCTGAAGCGGTTCTTTTGTACTATCAAATGTGGTTGTCGAACTCATCGAACCACATCCTTCATCAATTCCGCAATCTCCTCTTCCACCTTCTTCAAATCCGCCTCAATCTCCTCCAGCGGTCGTGGCGGCACATACTTGTAAAAATACCGGTTGAAGTTGATCTCGTACCCGACTTTGCCGGTCTTCCCGTCTCTCTGATCGACAACATCCGTGTTAATCCAGGCATCCGGTACATGCGGCCTGACTTCCCGGTCAAAATAGGTCTCGATGGCTTCGCTGAGCGGCACGTTCTCGGTGTCCCGGAGTTCCGGATCAGGTTCCGGTTTCCCATCCGCATCTTTGCAGACCTCTGCGGTCTCATCCCGTTCGGAGAGCGCGGACCAGATGGACTTCTTCAGGGCTGCGGTGATTTTGAGACCGGACTCCTTGATAGCTTTCGCCAGAACACGATCGAACTCTTTTGGATCTTTTAAGAGCGTCGGGGGAAGTGTGTGAAGCATTGTAAGGATGAGGTCCTGCTGCTCCCGTCCCTTGCTCTCCTCAGACGCTTTCTCTTTGGGATCTTTCTTCTTGCTAACCGAAAGATTCTGGAAGGCTTTCTCTGATTTGATCCGCTCGATCCTCTCGTTGCTGGCCATAAAATTCAGACGGATGGGGCGTTCAACGGTGATTTTCCGGTAGCCGAAGTCCGTTGATTTGAAAATTTTTGTGTATTCCGTCCCGGTAAAATCCGTAAAGAGTTTCGTAATCTGCTGGATATGATCTTTGGAAATCTCCCGGCGCTTATCGCCAAGACTCTTCCGCATCGGTACCCAGAATGTTGTTGCATTGATCAGCTGGACTTTTCCTTTCCGGTCTGCTTTCTTATGGTTCGTCAGCACCCAGACATAGGTCGCAATACCGGTATTATAGAAGAGTTGTTCCGGCAGCGCGACGATTGCTTCGAGCCAGTCATTCTCCAGGATCCAGCGGCGGATCTCGCTCTCGCCGCTGCCGGCATCACCGGTAAATAACGGGGATCCGTTCATGACGATAGCGACGCGGGAGCCTCCTTTCTCCGGCTCCTTCATCCTTGAAAGCATCTGCTGGAGGAATAATAACTGCCCGTCACTGATGCGGGGAAGTCCCGCACTGAACCGGCCGGCGTCTCCCCGCTCAAATTCTGCTTCAACTTTTTCCTTGTCCCGATTCCAGTCCTTGCCATACGGGGGATTGGCGAGGAGATAATCAAAGCGTTTGTCCGCGTGCTTGTCATCAGCGAGCGTGCTGCCGAAAAGAATGTTCTCTGCATCCCGGCCATCGGCACTCTTCATGTAGAGATCGGATTTGCAGATCGCAAATGTTTCGGGATTGACTTCCTGACCAAAGAGGTGGACATCCGCATTGGGATTGATCTCGACAATCCGCTCTTTTGCCGTGGTCAGCATACCTCCGGATCCACAGCAGGGATCGTACACCGTCCTAATGATGTGGTTCTTTTTTATCGCATCGAGATCCTGCGCCAGCTGGAGGTTCACCATCAGCCGAATAACTTCGCGGGGGGTGAAGTGCTCCCCGGGGTTCTCGTTGAGGGCTTCGTTGAATTTCCGGATCAGTTCCTCAAAGATGTACCCCATCTCATGATTGGAAACCTTATCCGGGTGGAGATCGACATTCTTGAATTTTTCAACCACAAGGAAGAGGAGTCCGGCTTCATCAAGTTTGTCGATGGTATTGTTGAAATCAAATTTTTCGATGACTTCCCGCATATTATCGGAAAAGCCATTGATGTAATTTTTCAGGTTCGCGGCGAGGTTGGGGGCATCGCCCAGAAGTTTCTCGAAATCATAGAGGGAAGTATTGTAAAAAGCATATCCCGAAGCGTTCTGGAGCTGAGGGGTGAGGTTCTCCAGTTTTCCTTTCAGCCGGGCATTTGTTTCAAGCACATGATCTTTTGTAGGTTCCAGCACGCAATCGAGTCTTCGTAATACAGTCAACGGCAATATGACATCCTGGTATTTGCCCCGCTTGAACGTATCGCGGATAAGATCCGCGACCGACCAGATGAAACTGACACTCTCACTATGATTGCTCATGAAAACCTCACACTTATGAATGACGTAGGGTTTTGTTGGCGATAAAGAAGATGATTCATTCCTGCAACGAGAATAAAATCTTAAAAAAAGTTCAATGAGGGCACCTGACTTTTTCAAAAAAGTCCGGCAAGGTCATCGAACTTTCCTGAAAAAGCTCACCAAAGTTACCGGGCTTTTCAAAAATTGTCCGGCAACGTTATCGAACTTTTCTAAAAAAGCTCACCAACGTTATCGAACTTTCCGGAAAAAAAGAGGGCCAAAAACACACCTTCCCACGCCTGATCTCCCAAGTGACTTTACCGGACTTTCCAAAAAAAGCCCGGCAATGTTATCGCACTTTCTTAAAAAAGTTCAGCAAAGTTACCGAACTTTTCAAAAATTGTCCGGCAAAGTCATCGAACTTTTTGAAAAAAATTTACCAAGGTTATCGAACTTTTCAAAAATTGTCCGGCAAAGTTCCCGGTCTTTTTAAAAAAAATCCGGCAACGTTATCGATTGTTCCGGAAAAAGACCGGTTCAGTACCTTGAGAATTTCCAGAAAAATTCAGTCCACCCAACACGTTAATGACCCATCCCGGTTCATCCTGTAGAGACATGCCCGCCATCATCACCGATTCCCGGCACCAGAAACTGCTTCTCGGAGCCGTGGCACTCGGGATTCTCATGGACGGGATTGACGGCTCGATCGTGAATGTCGCGCTCCCCACGATCGCCGCCGCGTTTGACACCGACGCCGGGACCATCTCCTGGGTCATCATCACCTACCTCCTCATGATGGCAGGGCTCATCCTCGTCTTTGGCAACCTCGCCGACCGGGGCATCATGAAACGGGTCTTTGTCGGCGGGCTGGTGCTCTTTACTATTGGTTCTGCCGCCTGCGGGTTTGCCCCCGACCTTGGTGTCCTGCTTGCCGCCCGCATCGTCCAGGGGATCGGTGCCGCGGCAATCGCTGCCGCCGCCTCGCTGCTCTGTGTCCGGTATCTCCCGCCGCAGATGCTCGGCGCTGCTCTCGGGGTCCTTGCCGCTTCAAGTTCTATCGGGTTTGCCGCAGGACCGGCCCTTGGCGGGATCATCACGCACTTCCTCTCCTGGCACTGGATCTTCCTTATCAATATCCCGATCGGGATCATCGGCATCATCCTTGCCGTACGGGTCATCCCCAAAGACGTCCCGGACCTTGAGAAGAAACCCTACGACCTCCCCGGGGCCGCGATGCTGTTTGGCGCGATGGTCTTTGGGGTCTTTGCGCTCGAAGAGGTCTCGGCCTTAAGCGTCACGGACCCGCGGATTATTACGTGCTCCATCCTCTGCGCCCTCTTTACCCTGCTCTTTATTGTCCGGGAACATCGGGCGCCTGCCCCGTTCATCGACCTTTCCATGTTCAGAAAATGGCAGTTTTCTTCCGTCCTTACCGCGTTTTTGCTCATTAACGTAGTATACGCCGGCGTCATCTATCTCCTGCCGTTCTACCTTACCGCCGCAATGAAGTTCAGCCTCATCATAAGCGGCATCTTCCTCCTCATCCCGCCGGTGGTCACCGGCCTCATCAGCATCCAGTTCGGCCGGTGGTCGGACACCTACGGCCCCCGGTGGTTTACGGTTGCCGCCTGCGTGGCACTCATCCTGTTCGGTGCCATCTTTGCCGTCATGGTCCCGGAGAGCGGTTTTCTCCCCCTTATCGTCGGTCTCGTGCTGATGGGCCTTGTCTTTGGTATTGCAGGCGGGGCGGGAGCGAGCAGGATTATTGAAAATGCTCCTTCGGGCGAAGAGGGGACCGGTTCTTCGCTCATGATCACCACGATCTATTTCGGCGGGGTTCTCGGCACCGCCCTCTATGCAACCGTGCTCACGTCTGCCACCGCTGTGGGCGGCGTCGTGGCATTTGCCGATCTCGACCCCGCGGTCTTCCTTGACGGGTTCCATTTCACGATCCTTGTGGGGCTCGTCCTCTCGGTGATTCCGCTGGTGCTCTCCGCGATGGTGAATGATAAGAAGAAGCTGGCGTGAGTTGGATACCGTTTCCTGTTTTTCGCGCATTACCGTGAGTACGAGTCGTATAATAATCCAAATCCTGCTAATAGATCTCCTGTAATCTCAAAACAAGGATACACTGCACGATTATCTCATGTTCCCACTCTTGCCTGAGGCTCTGTATAAGATCCCGGATTGAGGGCAGGTTCCTGTCAGGTGCCGGTTTTCTCTTTCCTGGCCCGGGAGCCTGTGCAGCATCCCCGTCTCCTTTTTGGGGTGTGTCGCCCTTCATGTTCCCTCTCCGGACCGGAACGTGAACCTGCTCTGCCCGTGGTAACTCCAGAAGAACGCACAGCAGGTAGCGACGGTCTTTGCCGCGAGCGGGGAAACCGAGAGGAAGTTTACCGCCAGCCAGACAACCCCGAGGTTAACCACAAGGCAGGAGACCGAGATTGCGGCAAACGTTGCAAACTGGGCGGCCGTCCTCGGGCTCGGATCATGGAACGTGAAATATTTGTTGACGAGATAATTGACGACGATCCCGCAGCAGTATGAGAGTGCGGCCGAATACAGGTACCAGATTCCGAGGTACGTGGTAAAATAATACATGAGCCCGATATCGACAAGCGATGACAGTGCCCCGACGAAAAAGAACGGGATGATCCGTGAACGGCGGTGTCCCGCGATCTCTGTATTCATACCTGGTGCTCCGTTTTAGTCCGACACAGTCGTTCCCTGTCCATCAGGCAGAGCCGGCACTCGGCCCGGTGCCGGTTAAAAAATCAGGAAGTGTCATGCCAGGCGCCGCTCGACAGTCTTTAATATGCGGGATATCTCACGGGCGCACTCCTTTTCGTGCTCCGGTGCATTCTGTTCAATCCCGGACAGGTGCCGGTTAATGATCCCGATCTCTTCTGAAGTAATGATAAACCACGTGGTTTTGGGTGATCTGGTTTGTGAGGCTTCCTGATGCTGATCCCTGATTTGATATCCTGCATTTATCATGGTTAAATCTCTCCTGTCGCAGGTACCCGGAAGTTCTCCCCATGTACCTCTGTAGCGTTGGGGAAGGGAGTTGCTGCAGTATCCCCGCTCTCCTGCTGTAGCGATAGCATGGCAGGTATGGCGTGGATAAAATCGTGCAGGCACATCCCTCTTATCTCCGTTTTGTTATCGATCTCTTTTTCTGCGAGAGATATATTGGTGATATGGTACCGGTAGAACCATCATTCCCGGGCCGGATATATTGAACCTCAAGGGATCATCTATCATACAAGGGAACGGATCAGGAATACCCCTGTTCATCAGGTATACCCCGTTTTTCACGTACGGCTCCTGTACCCGTACGGGAGAAAAAAATACCAACCTATTTTATTACAACAAATGATAGTATGGTAAAGCATACCTTGCAATCCGGTGTGTAGGATCATCCGGAGGTTCTTTAAGAATGGCTGATAAAAAAACGGTGTGTGTCTCAACAGATCCGGATTTCCTCCAGGAACTGTCAGAATATCTTGAAGTACTTTCCAACCCTGTGAGGCTCAAGATTCTCAAAGTCATCGAACGGGAGCCAAAGGAGATTAGCGAGATCTCTTCACGGATCGACACGAGTTACGCAAACACGAAGAAACATATCGACCAGCTCGTCCACATCGGGCTTGTCAAAAAGGAGGCGGGTTTTGGGAGGGAGACCATCAAGGGTATCCACCCGGTCTGGAAGTTCTCCCTTGCTGAAGGCAGCCTCGAGATGCTCATTAAAAATCTCGGGGTCTTCTCCCGGGTCAACATCCCGATGGGCTTTGGCGAGATGCAGGAAAAACTCGCATCGGTTCGCGCCGCTGTTGTAAAAGAGTCGGGTGCGACCTTCCCGGCCCTTCATCTCATGGGCGGGTCGTGGGCAGGCCATACATTCCTCTTAAAAAAAGACCATATTGCCGTTGGCAGGAGCGATCCCGACGCCCCTTCGCGGAGCAGCGAGGCCGATATCCTACTGCCCGAGACTTATGCGATGGTGACCCGGATTACAAAACCCCACGCGGTCATTTCCCGGTCTCCCGCCGGCTGGCAGATCGAGGATCGTGGCAGTTCGGGAGGTACCTACGTCAACACGGAACTCATTACTCCCATGCACAAGATCGTCTTAAAAAACGGGGATATGATCGATTGTGCATTAGGAGAGAGTGCGGCGCGGTTCCTTTTTATTACTGATTCGTGATCTCCTGTCTGGAAGGTTACACACTCAACTAAAAAAACTACTGTGTGGAGGAAAAAGATGTCCGGGGCAAAAAATATCGCGATTCTTCTAGGGATACTTGTAGTCTTCCTGCTTGTCGTTGCACCGGTATCTGCGACAGTCGTAACCTATGACCCGACGGGTTCAGCCGGGACGATCCAGGATGTGATCAATAATGCCAGCAGTGGTGACAGTATATTCCTCCCGGCGGGAACATATTACGGGAATTTTGTTATCGACCGGTCCATCGTATTCGGCGGTCTTGATACCAATAATCCTCCCATCATCATATCGGATGGATCCAGTGCAGGGATCACGCTTGCTGCTGATGGTATCACCATAAATGGTGTTGTTATCGGCGGTAATGCGTCCTCTGGTCTCCAGGTACTCTCCGGCAACAACCGGATCAGCTCCACGACTGTCCGGGGCCACGAGTTCGGGCTTGGCCTGAACTCCGCGTCCAATAATATCTTCGCGGAAAATACCCTCGTCGGGAATTCCATTGGGATCAATATCGACCGCTCGTCCCGCTCCAATACGTTTTTCCTCAATACTTTCAACAATACGATCGAAGTCGTGAGCCCGTCTGCGCAGAACACCTGGACCTCGTCCCGTCTGGATTACCAGTACAATGGTCAGAGCTTTTCCGGCCCCCTCGGAAACTATTGGGAAGGCACCACGGTGACCGACAGCAACGGTGATGGAATTGGTGACACTGCCTTTTCCCCCACCCCGACACAGGGAGCGGTTCACGGCGCGGCCGATGTAACCGATTCGGCGCCGCTGGTGAGTCCTCCCTCTGCCTATATGATTATCAAGTCTGCGTCACCGGTCAATACCACCCGGCTTGGCGATCTTATGAGGCCGACCGGAGTACCGTCGTCCCTGCAGCCGGACAACCCACAGGATTCCCTAAACCCCGGGGCCTCTTCATCCCCCGCAGGTGGATCGCCTTCGGGAATGACCCCGCAGGTGCAGGGACAGCCCCCAAACCCGTTTGTCGGTGTTTTGATCCAGTACTGGTGGCTGATCCCGGTTGCCATCCTGATCTCGGCCGTGGGCGGTATCTGGTTTGAGCGGTCCCGCAGGAAACGGGCTCCGGACACTCCCCCGGCCGCCAGACTTACGGCAGATGCTCGGAACGCGACCGTTGTGAAAAACCATCCGGAAGGTGTGTCATCACGACAGCCCGAGTATGAGTATGGCGTCCGCCTTCCCGCAGCCCTTGAGAAAAAATACCCGGATGCCGAATATATCGCTGAGGGCGGGGTCTCCCGGGTGTTCCGGGTACATGATGAAAAGAACAACCGCGATATCGCCGTGAAAGTCCCGATCCGGTTTGACGAGGTGACCGGATCCCAGTTTACAAAAGAGCTCAATGTATGGGAAGGTCTCCATCACAAGAATATTGTCGAGATCTATGCGGCAAACATCTTCCCCCGGCCGTATATCGAGATGGAATATGTCGAATCCTCCCTTGAAGGGCAGCATTTTCCCCTCGATGAAAAAAAGGCGGTGGCGATCATCACCGGTGTTGCAGAAGGACTCCGGTACGCCCATGAACAGGGGATTGTCCACCGTGATATCAAGCCGGGGAACATCATGATTGCGCCAGACGGAACGGCAAAGATCACCGACTGGGGGCTTTCAAAGGCAGAGGGCACAAAACAGTCCGGCCTCATCGGCTTTTCCCTTGAATATGCTGCACCGGAACAGCTGGCCCCGAATCTTTACGGTGAACCCGGGCCCTGGACCGATATCTACCAGATGGGCGTTCTCTTCTACGAGATGCTGACCGGCCATGTCCCGTTTGCCGGGGATGGCATGGGGGAGATTACGCATGCGATCCTGCATGAGGAACCGGTCCCGGCGTTGTCGGGAGGGGCACATGCTGATGCAATCAACGCAATTATTACAAAATGCATAATGAAACGGCCGCAGGACCGGTACGCTTCGGTTGCGGACCTTCTGTCAGACCTTAATAATCTGGATTTAACAAAGTGACCGGCAGGAGGGATGAAAAGAGAATTGATTGTTCCCTGGTGCCTGCCGTTCCTTTGTATCCGGTTTTCTTCTCTATTTTGCTTCCGGTGGAGTGCCAGAAGGTGCTGAACCGTTCATCATTCCACCCGGCGGAGTACCAGAAGGTGCTGTACCATTCGTCATTCCACCCGGCGGAGTACCAGAAGGTGCCGTACCATTCGTCATTCCACCCGGTGGAGTACCAGAAGGTGCCGTACTGTTTGTCTGTGCACCTGACGGTTGAGTGCCGGAGGGTGCAGCACTGGCTGCCTGCCCGCCTGATTGTTGTGTGGCAGTCGCGGATGGGGTTGATGACGAAACCGCGCTGTCTGTGGACTGGGTAGAAGTACTTGTGGTACTGGTACAACCTGCAATCATGATTCCTGCAATGAGGATCGCTGATGCAATCAACATGACTATACTGCTTCTTTTCATGGAATAAATCACCTGAAATTCCTGATGCCTCTTATTTTTTGAGGTCTCCCTTTCTCATGATCTCCTTTGTGAGGGAGAGCATTCTCTATCCTCCTTTACCTTTGGTATATTATATTCGTTGCATGGGGAAAGTGATATCCTGGAATCCGGAAATGATTATTTGAACCATCCGGTGAACTATATGCCGGCGGGGCCGGATCATCGTTTATGAGGACGGTATCTTATTAAAAAATACCCGTGGCAAATGCTGGTATGCTCCGTATGACTTGCAACTGTTAAAAAAAATTTCACAATGTATCTGATTGCCCCGACGGGCATTGCAGGTACATATCCTGTTAAAATGAAGTCAGGGTATAATGCTTCTGGAATGGATGACCGCATGTGGCGCAGGCATTCCCGGCCTCACAGTTCTCTCCCGCCGGAGTGATGAGGGCCCTGCGGGGGTCTTTTCAGGAATATTAATACCAAAATCCCGATCACAACCAGAACCGCTATACCGGCAAAGGGAAGAATGCCCGATGACCCTCCTGAAGCAGAATCTGCTGTGGCGTCATCTGAAGGCGCGGGGGTCAGGGTATCCGTAGCAGGGGCGGTTGTTGACGGGACTTCCGTCTGATATGTTGAGGTGCTGGTTGTTGTCGTGACAGTAATATACCCGCTTCTGACTTGGGTATTACTTCCCCCGGCATTGGTTGCTGTGAGTTTGACCGTATAGGTGCCGCTCGCTGTATACGTATGGGACGGATTTGGCAGGGTCGACGAGTTCCCGTCCCCGAATGTCCAGACCCATGCAGTCGGAGAATTCCCGGAGGTATCGGTGAACTGAACTGTCAGCGGCAAATTTCCCTGTTTAACATCCGATGTAAATGATGCAGTGGGGGGTGTAATGGTTTCAGTTACCGTAATGTAATATGACCTGGTTGTCTTGTTGCTTCCTGCGTCGTTATATGCGGTCAGTTTTACGGTATAAGTACCGGTGCTTGTGTAGGAATGGGTCACATTCTGATAAGTGGAGGTACTTCCATCCCCAAAGACCCAGTACCACTCTGTCGGTGAATTTGTTGAAGTATCGGTGAAGTTCACCGTGAGTGGTGCAGGCCCCGTGGTTGTATCTGCCACAAATGAAGTGATCGGGGCAGAGAGTTCTACGGTAATATAATCCGTTTCCGTCACCGTGTCGCTCCCCGCCGGGTTGGTTGCGGTCAGCGTTACGGTGTAGGTGCCGACACTTGTATAAATATGGTCCGGGTTCTGGCTCGTCGACGAACTCCCGTCTCCAAACGACCACGCCCAAGAGGTGGGTGAGTTCGTGGAAGAATCCACAAACTGGATCACAAGGGGTGCACTTCCGGAAGTTTCGGTTGCCACAAACGAAGCAACCGGAGTTGCAGATTCTTTCGTGACAGTAATATACCCCGACTGGGAGAGCGTGTTTGATCCCACGGAATTAGTTACTGTGAGGGTGACTGCATAGGTGCCGGCGCTTGCATAGGTATGGACCGGGTTCTGGGCTGTTGAAGTACCTCCATCCCCAAACGACCATATATAGGAAGAAGGGGAATTTGTGGAAGAATCGACAAACAGGACCGAAAGTGGTACTGTCCCACTCGTTACATTCGTAACAAATGCGGCAACCGGACCTGATCCGGTCGTGCTCACGGTGATATACCCGGTCTGGGTGATTGTACTGCTCCCTGCGGAATTGGTTGCCGTCAGGGTCACCGAATAGGTACCGGCGGTTTTATACGTGTGTGTGGGATTTTTGAGTGTTGAAGTGCTCCCGTCCCCAAATGACCACAGCCACGTGGTTGGAGTGTTGCTGGATTCATCAATGAAGAGTACACCAAAGGGAGCTGTACCGTCAGTCAGATTTGATACAAAATCTGCTTCCGGTGTTGAAACAGCAGAGACCGGCAGAATAAGAACCATGACGAGAATAACAACAAATCCAAAAAGAAGGGTTTTCTTTTTCATGATAGTTCTCCCGACCCTTCAAAAGTGGAGACTATTACAGGATACGAATCTTGCATAACAACACCTATATGATCCACCCAATCCTCCACCTCGTTATTTATTATGAGAACATGAGAGCAGTGAAATACTTCATAAAAACGGTAATAATTGAACCGGTTGGTTATGGGTATTTTCTCTGGTAACACGTACCGGTATCTTTGTTGCACGGCATAAACGCGTATAAAAAGAGGGTAGATATGGGATCAATAATCCCGGTTTTTGTTCCCGGCACCTGATGGGCACTGCAGGTTTTGCCCCCCATCGGGTTTGAAATCAGTGACCGGTTGTTCCTGTCTGCCAGGTACTCTCATGAGGTCCTCGGGTAGATTTCAGGTATGGTATAACATCGCTGCTTTTTTTAGTTGACACTTATCACAGTATCGGGGTTTTGTGCTTTTCCTGATCGTGTACTCTCAATTGTGCTTCATTATCCGGACTTTTTTGCCCATTTAGTCCGTGGATTACCTGCAGTGCCTGACGTGAAGATGTTACCGGCGAAGGTGTTACGGGATCGCCGGTTTATAGTGGGTCCCTTTTAAAAGAACCCGGATTTCCTCACGTCGGGGTTCATAAATTGCCTCGTTTCATTCTCGGTTTATCCCGTGTCTTTTACGGTTCACCCCCATCTGGTGACTACCCTTTTTAGGATACTCACCACGTATGCCCATGTATGCGGATGGTCTTATATTCCCATCATTGACCTGGTGTAATTATGAATCAAATCTGTGATTGGTTAAACCCCGGAGTGCGAGATATCCTGACTGACAAAATAATTAAAAAAAACGTGGTGACGGTTGTGTCACCCACTAAAAAAAAATCTGGTAATTATATCAGATCCCGCTTGACATACACCTTCAACGGCACGGGTCAGATACTCTCCGCATTTACTTCTTTATCCCGTATTGGCCGTTTTGTCATTCACTTCTTAGCGCATCGATCGGGTCCATGTTCGATGCCCTCCATGCCGGGTACACCCCGGATATGACACAGACCACCACACCGACTATCATGGCGGCCGGGACGTACAGGATACTTGCCGGCTGGAAGAAATAAGCTGTCGTGCCAATCATCGCATCCACGACGCAGTACCCTATAATCACACTACAAACCCCTCCGATTACTGCACCAAGAAGCCCGAGAATAAATGCTTCATACATAAACATCCGGCGCACTTCGCCTTTCTCTGTACCTATGGAGAGCAGGATACCGATTTCCTGTATCCGTTCGTTGACCGACATCATCATCACGTTAAAGATACTCACGGCAGCAACGAGAAGTGATATTCCGCCGATTGCCATGATAAATGTGGTCACCGTGCTCAATGTTGACGTTGCAGTTTCGAGCTGTGATGTGGCATCCCGAATCCGGACCGACGGGGATTTCGCATCGGTGTTGAGCTTCGCATCGAGTTGCTCTTCAAGAGTAGTAATGTCATCCGTGTCTTTTACGATTACATTGACCTGTGTATATTTGTCCTTCCCACCGTACTGAGTGGTATACCACTTGTCGTTTACCACAATTGCATTGTCGGTTGAGACGCCATCTGCGGTTGTCCCCCGTGCTTTAAGAACGCCGACGATTTTAACTTCGGGCCGGGAGGTGGAGGAGAACGATCCGATTTTAATGCGGCTTCCGATCTTCAGGTCGAACTGTTCGGCGATTGAAGATCCAACAAGGGCCTCGTTTACTCCTACAATGGATGTATTGCCATAGGTCTGGTTGAGAGTAAGGAATTTGGTGATATCGTCAGGATCAATACCATATATCTGGGCCCTGCCAGGTACCGATGATAGCGTGAACTCGCCCGTTGTCGAATAGATGGGAATGACTGTGCCGCTTGTTCCTACAACCGTTTTGATCTTTGTGAGTTCGGTTTTGGTTACTCCCGAAGCCGTAGATGAAGTGGGGGTAGACCCCGGTCCTCCCATACGGACTGAATCCGAGGAGATGACAATTGTGTTTGCGCTGGAGGCGAGCTGATCCTTTACTTCCAGCTGCATATTGGTACCCAGCATCCCCATGGATGCAATAGCGACGACGCCAATCACAATGCCGATTGCGGCAAGCATCGAGCGCGTGAAATTCAGACGGACACTCCTGACCGAGAGACTAAAGAAGATATCTCCTTTGATCATGATTCTGCAATCCTCCCGTCTTCCAGCCTGATTGTGCGGTGGGCATACTCTGCAATCTTTGGATCATGGGTCACGAGGATGACCGTCTTTCCCTCGCTGTGCAGGTTGCAGAGAATATCCATGATCTGGTACCCGGTTTTCCGGTCGAGATTACCGGTCGGTTCATCACAGAGAAGGATCTTTGGATCGTTGACAAGCGCCCGGGCAATGGCCACTCTCTGCTGTTGTCCGCCAGAGAGCTGGGTGGGCCGGTGGGCGCTCATATCCTTGTCAATTCCTACCTGGTCGAGCAGGTCATGGGCTTTGCCGGTCGTGTCATGTTTCTTGTATTTTAAGATGAGCGGGTATTCCACGTTCTCGTATGCCGTGAGAAGCGGGATCAGGTAGAATTTCTGGAAGATATACCCGATCGTGTCCCTGCGCATATGCGTCCGCTCAAGGTTTGACATTTTAGCCACATCTCGTCCCGCGATAGAGAGTTTTCCTGATGTGGGGACATCGAGGATCCCCAGCTGGTTCATCATGGTCGATTTACCGGAACCGGACGGTCCCATAATGGCGACAAAATCGTTTTCCATGATGTTGAGGGTGACATGATTGAGAGCGGTAAAGTCTCCGCTCTCCAGATGATATGTTTTAGTCACGTCCTCAAGCTGGATAAGTGGGGTATCGGTCATATCCGATCCCTCACTGTTGTTTTTTCAGTTTGAGTGAGATCCATTTCCGCTTTTTCCACAGGACGATGCCGGCTATAAGAATGATCACTCCCGCTATGACCGGGTAGAACGAACTAATGCCTCCCCCGTTGCTTCCGGTGAAAAGCGATGTAGTGCTACTGCTACTGCTGCCACCCGGGCCACCCATTCCGCCGGGTCCGCCACTCATCCCGCCGGGGCCACTCATGGAGCTGCTTGATGAAGAAGTCTTGGAACTGCTGCTGGTAGTTGTACTGCTCGTTCCGGAACTCGTTGAGAGATCAACTGTCTTTGTTATCGAGTAATCATCGCCATCCTCATCTTTCCAGCTGATAGTCAGGGGTACTGATGACAGATCGTTTGAGGTAAATGTTACTTCAAAACTTCCGGAATCATCCGATGCGATGCTCCCGATGGCATATTCCGGATACGTGCCGGTACCTTTCGCCGGGGATCCTACGCTCACGACTACGCCTTTTGCATCATCGACTCCAGCGTTGGTGATATCACCGGTGACGTCGTAATACGTTCCTTTTGAGGTGAGTGCAACGTTGTTTACCACCGGTATCGCTGCTGCTTTGTTCTGGGCGATATTTATTGGAAGGACGACATCCGTGGTATGGATATTCCCTCCGTTCTCGTAACTGACATGGAAGGTAAGATTTGTCACCTTACTGGGGGTAATTTCGAAGGTAACATCTGCCGTGCTATCTTTAGCAATAGATGATACATACGCCGTGGCCGGGTTCACCACAACACTCGATCCCTCGGTAGTAATTACTACATTGTTTATCTTTCCACCCCGGACATTCATCAGGCTGAGTGTCACGTTATTGGTGTCCTGGGGGGAAAACGACGTGGGTTTGTCTGTGATATCGGCATTGATACTGTTTGAGTCTACTTTGAACTTTATGGGGTAATGGATAGAATTGCCGCTTTGTGTGCCGATCGTAAAGAGTCCATAATATGTCCCGTCCGGTGGTTTGGCAGTAACTCTCAATGTATACGTGATCGTTGAGCCGGCACCGACATAACTCATGGTATCCCAGGTTTCGTCGTCATTAATGTTGAGTTTGGTGCTCATGATGTCCGGATGGGAAAGCCCGATTGCAGAAGTACCGGCATTCGTGAGGGTCACGGTGACCGTACCATCATCAAAGGGAAAGAACACTTCCGGATCTAAGGTCACATTTGAGACATAGACCAGAGCCGCATTATCGATCTCGGTCGTGGTGCTGGTAGAACTGCTGGTAGAACTGGTCGTACTGTCGGTACTGGTGGCTGCGTAGGCCGCTGATACCATCAGTAATATCAGAATAAAACTAAAAATACCTGGTTTTATTTTCATGGTTTCTCCGTCTTTTATGTGTATTTTCATCCATACCTCTGGTAATATATTCACGTCATGAGGGGTGGTGAATATTGTACAAAAACCGGGATACCTTTAACCGGCTGGTTCACTATATCGGACTACACCGTTACCCTCGCCTTTTGCATGTCCGGTTTACTGGTGTAGTCAACCGCAAGCAGGTTTCCTGAAGAGCGATTGTATCCATCGTCACCAGGGTTTGGAGAAAACGGTGGTTCCCTCACGTGAGGACCGTGCAGGAAGGATTGCCAGCCACCGGAGTATTTGTAGGGGGAACTCCGGCGGGTTGGGATGTTATACCCGGGACAAAAGGGAACAAGTGCTGCAAACTTTTTGAAAAAAAAAGGATGAGCTCCGAAACGTATCAGAATCCAAGTCCGGATTGTATCCTTTCAAAGAGACGCTGTCCATGCGAGCCGTTCCAGTACAGTTTCTTGCACCGCTCGCACCAGAGGAAGGCAAACCCATTCTTGTCCCGGGGAGCATACTCGGCAGACCGGATCTCATCCTCACGTGCCTCCCGCAGCACCGTGTTGCAGAGCGAGCACCGGCTCATAAGGAGGCGTCGCTCGACAAGGCCCAGATCGATGAGCTGCTGTACCTGCACGAGTACATCCCCTTCTTTCACCAGCACCGCCAGAGCGTTTCCTCTCCGGGCGAGTTCGTGGTCCCGGGTCAGCAGGATCCGGTGCTCGTTTTTGGCAAGTTCGAGCAGCAGGGTGTCCTCCTGTACATTTCCCGGGGAAAACCCGTTTGCGCTGATCGTATCGTATCCCATGAACCGGAGGTAACGGGTGAGTGTTCCCATCATCCGGTCTGCGATAAACCTAGTGTCCGCAGGATAGGGTTCAGGGAACATGGCGCACGATCCCGATGGTCTCGCCGCAGCTGGTGCACTGCCGGTCGTCGAGGCCCGTAATCCGGCACGAAAATCCCCGGCGTTCGATGAGCATCGCGCCGCAGGCCGGGCAGTACGTGTTCTCGTACGGGTGATAGGCGACGTTCCCGAGGTACGGGAACCGGAGCCCGAGTTCTTTTGCCCGGTTACAGATCTTCTCAAGAAGGGCCACCGGGGTCGCGCCGCGATCGGTCATCCGGTAATCCGGGTGGAACGCGGAGAAGTGCATGGGTGTGTCGGGGCCGAGGTTTTCTACCACCCAGCGGATCAGGTTCTCCTGCTCTTCCATGCTGTCGTTTAAGCCGGGGATAACAAGCGTCACGGTCTCGATGTGCATCCCGAGCTCGCGGGCGAGCACTGTCGCGTCCAGCACCGGCTGGAGATGCGCCCCGCAGACCGTCCGGTAGAAGTCATCGGAAAATGCTTTGATGTCCACCCGGAACGCCGAAAGCATCGGTGCAAGCTCCCGCAGTGCTTCCTCCGTGATATAGCCGTTTGTCACGTAGCACGTCCCAAGGCCCTGTGACCGGGCGAGCGTGCCCATGTCCAGCGTATACTCGTGCCAGATCGTCGGCTCGTTATAGGTCCAGGAGATGCTCGCGCTCCCGCTTGCAAGGGCGCGGGCGACCCCTTCTTTAGGGGAGATGGGGACGAGGCGTGCGCTCGTACTGTCCACCTGCGAGATTTGCCAGTTCTGGCAGTGCTCGCAGCGGAAGTTACACCCGATGCCGCCCAGCGAATACGACAGGGTGCCGGGCAGGAAGTGAAAGAGCGGTTTTTTCTCTATTGGGTCGACAGCCTCGGCACTCACGAGACCGTACGAGGTGGCGTACAGCGTTCCCCCCTCGTTCTGCCGCACCCCGCAGATGCCGTGCTTCCCGTCGGCAATCGTGCAGCGGTGGCTGCAGAGCGAGCACTGAACCGCGTTCTTTTCCTTTTTTGTATACTGGCGCGCTTCGTGCATATCCTGTCCTTTCTAAAATGACTGATCAGATCCGTTATTTTTCCGTTACTTTTTTCTCTTCATCCAGAACTGCATTGTCATCTACCTCAAGGACAAACGATCCCCGGTACTTACAGTTCTTGCAGAGATATACCTGGCCGATATATCCCCCGGCAACCGGGAAGATATCGCGGCTCTTACAGACAGGACAGCACAACATGGTCAAGACTCCCTTTAAACAACTCTATATGAACCTCCTGCACAAAAACTAGTGCAATGAAGACGGTCGTTATCTCGCTTGGCGGCTCGATCCTGATCCCGGAACTCAAGGAAAACCGGATCAAGGCCTATCTCCCGGTGCTTGAAAAGATTGCCGCGAAACACCGGCTCTTCGTTGTTGTCGGTGGCGGTGGCGGTGCACGGGACTATATCGAAGTCGCCCGGAGTCTTGGCATCGATGAGGGCACTGCTGACGAGATCGGTATCCTCGTGACCCGGCTCAACGCGACGCTCTTAATTGCAGCGCTTGGCGAAGCTGCCTACCCGAAAGTTGCCGAGAGCCATTCGGAGGCGAAGAAATTTGCCGAGTCAAAAAAGATTGTGGTCATGGGCGGGATCACCCCGGGCCAGACGACGGACGCGGTTGCTGCCGTACTTGCCGAACGGGTGCATGCCGATGTTTTTGTCAACGTGACCTCGGTAAACGGCATCTATGACAAGGATCCGAAGAAGTTCACCGGTGCAAAATACTTTAAAACGCTCACGCCGTCGCAGCTGATCGAGATTGTCGGAAAGGGCGGTCTTGGGGCCGGGTCACACAATGTCCTCGACATTATCGCTGCCCGGGTGGTGGAGCGCAGCCATATCCCACTCGTGGTGCTTGACGGCACGACGCCAAAGAACCTTTCCAATGCCCTTCTCACCGGGAAATGCGAATGCTCTATCGTCAGCGAGACGAAGAAAAAGGTTCTTCCGCTTTAGCATTTTTTCTGGGACTGGTAAACGGCAGGTATTTTTAGCGTCCGCAGACAATACTGTAAGGCGCGTGGGGTAGTAGGGTAGCCTGGTCCATCCTAGAGCGTTTGGGACGCTTTGACGGCGGTTCGAATCCGCCCTACCCCATAGATCTATGAAAAAACAGGATGCGGCCCGGATCTATTCACTTCTTTTCCATGAGTATCCGCACGCCCGTGAATCCCCGACAACGGTCTGCCGGGGCACACCGTTTGAAGTGCTTATCCTGACAATTCTCTCCGCACAGACAACCGACCGTGCCGTGATCCTGGTAAAGGGGCCGCTCTTTTCTGCGTACCCGACCCCGAAAGCCCTTGCCCGTGCGGAGATCACTGACGTGGAACCCATCATCCACAGTCTCGGTTTCTATCATGCGAAGGCCCGGCACATCATCGCGGCCGCGAACGTCCTGATGTCGGATTTTGGCGGGAAGGTGCCGGATACGATGGAGGAACTGCTCACCATCCCCGGCGTCGGAAGGAAGACCGCAAATATCGTGCTTTACCATGGCTTCGGCCAGAACCACGGGATCGCTGTCGACACCCATGTGCGCCGTCTGGCGCAGAGGATCGGGTTCTCGGACACGGATGACGTTACGGTGATCGAACGCGATCTCATGTCACTGTATCCCAAAAAAGAGTGGGGCGATCTCACCGATGTGTTCATCGCCCACGGCAGGGCATGCTGCACGGCAAAAAAGCCGCAGTGCCCGTCATGCGTGATCCGTTCGCTCTGCCGGTATTACCGTAACCTTCCGGTGAATCCCGAAACTGACGCGTAAAAAATTGTAATGAGGAGGGGTCATCCGACAATGAGCCGGATGACCTGGAACGCGGCAAACCCGATGCAGGCACTCACCGGGATCGTGAGGATCCATGCGGACAGGATACTCCGCGCTACACCCCATTTTACTGTACTCGCACCCATGGTGGATCCGACTCCCATGATGGATGAGCAGATCACATGCGTGGTACTCACCGGGATCCCTGCTGCCGATGCACCGAGAATCGTTGCTGCCCCTGCAGTTTCCGCGGCAAAACCGTGCACCGGGCGGAGTTTTGTTATCTTGTAACCCATCGTCCGCACAATCCGCCAGCCCCCGGCAAGCGTTCCCAGTGCTATCGTGACATAGGAGATGATGATAAGCCATGTGGGAACCGGGAGATGGTTGGGATCGGCTGTTACTCCGAAAAAACCGATGGAAAAGAGGAGGGGGAGGATGATACCAATGGTTTTCTGGGCATCGTTTGTCCCGTGGCTGAAACTGTATGCTGCCGCTGAACAGAGCTGGAGCCTTTTAAAATATGTTTCTGCAATCGGTTTTGTTACCGACCGGGTGAGCCAGAGAATTGCGGCCATAAACAAAAACCCGCAGACCAGTCCGATAATGGGGGAGATTATCATGAATGCAGCGACTTCCCCCACCGTCGACCATTTCACGGCTGCAAAACCCGCAGCGGAGATGCCGGCACCCGCAAGCCCGCCGATAAGTGCATGGGACGAGGAGGTAGGCAGGCCGACAAACCATGTGATCAGGTTCCACGCGATCGCCCCGACAAGTGCGCTCAGGATGATATAGGGCACTACAGTGGCATCGACATAATCGAGCTGGATGATCTTGGCGATGGTGCTTGCGACGGCAACGCCAAATCCGAACGCGGCGGCAAAGTTGAAAAAGGCTGCAAACATCACCGCGTTTCTCGGGGAAAGGACTTTTGTGGAGACCACCGTCGATATTGAATTTGCCGAATCGTGGAACCCGTTTGTAAAGTCGAAGATAAGGGCGATGACAATGATGGCGATAATCAGAAACAGCGGTGCCTCAAGCATGTTCGTTTCCCCGTTCGGCCCCTACGAGTGACGGATGGCGATATCCGAGAGCACGTTTGCCACATCCTCGCAGTAATCCGTTGCCGTTTCAAGGTTCTCGTAGATATCCTTGAGTTTGATGATAGCGACGGCATCGTTTGTCCGGAAAAGATCGGTTACCGCGTGGGCAAGCACATCGTCGGCAAGATTCTCCAGTCGGTTTACCTCAATACAGCGCTCTTCGATGTAACGTGGGTCCTTAATCGAACGGATGCCCTTGACCGCACCTTCGAGTTCTATTGTTGAAAGGTGGATCAGTTTTGAGAGTTCGATCATGTGTGAATCGGTGTTGTCAATCCCGTAATAGAACATCTTCTCTGCCGAGCTGTCGATATAATCCATCACATCATCGAGAGCCGATGCAAGCCGTGAGATCTCCTCCGGGTCAAGGGGGGTAATAAACGTCCTGTTGAGCTGTTCGTAGATGCCGTGGGTGATCTGGTCGCCCTGGTGTTCGAGCAGTTCTATCGCATGCCTCTTGTCCCTGACATTGGTGAAATCTTCATTGAGCGCCACCAGCAGATACGCCGCCTCGCGGACGGTTGCGGCCTGGCGTTCGAACATCTCGAAGAAGATCTTATCCTGCGGTATCAGCAATTCCCGTAGACCCATACTCTAAACCTACTTCTCATCAGTTCAGCAAGACTAAAAATATAGCGAAAGAGTGCGCTCACAGGAGCAGGGTCCCGGCCAGCATAAAGAGCATATATCCTGCCCACGCACAGGCGGCGGCAAGCGGGATCGTGACCACCCACGCAGTCATCATCTCGCGCACGACCTTCCACTGGACCGCATTTTTCCCCCTTGTGACCCCGACCCCGACAATCGCGCCGCTGATCACGTGATTGGACGAGACCGGGATACCCTGCATCGTGACAAGGGCAAGGGTGGAACTTCCGGCCGTCCCGGCACAGAACCCCTGGTAGGGCCGGATCTTCGTAATACCTTTCGCCATCCGGTCTACGACTTTCCATCCGCCAAAACAGGTGCCAAGCCCGATCGCGATCGCGGAGAGGAGGAGCACCCATGTCGGTACGGCAAAGGTGGAAAGGAGCCCGGCAGATACAAGGAGCGCGGTGATCACACCCACTGCGTGCATGCCGTCGTTTGCGCCGTGGCTGGTGGCCTGGAAGAGACAGGCAACGATCTGGAGTGGCGAAAAGATCCGTTTCATCCGGTTCTGGCGCGAGTTCTTGAACAGGTGCGAGATGAGGACATCGAAGAGAAATGCCGTGGTCGCGCCAAGGACCGGCGAGATAAAGATAAACAGGACGACTGCAAAGAGCCCGGTGATCTTGAGCACGCCAAGGACCATCAGGATCGGGACGGCAAGACCTGCCCCGCAGATCGCCCCGATAAGGATGGCCAGCCGGATGTCGCCGTCAAGGGCGGCGGCGATGCCCCCCACGATTATGGCGCCGACAACCGCCCCGATAAGGCCCCAGACAAATGTATCAGCGATCACGCTCACGGCCGGGTATATCACCGCCGAGAGCCCGAAGGCGGCGACACTTGCACCGATGAGGCCACCGATAAGTGCATGGCTGCTTGAAAGGGGGAGGCCCACCCGTGTTGCACAGAACACGAGCGCTGTGGAGGCGAGCATGGCGATGATGATGGTCTGCGGGGTCATCGCGTCGGGGTTGACGATCGCAGTCCCGATCGTCGCGGCGACCGCAGTGGTGAAGATAAAAGGCCCTGCCATGTTGCAGACCCCGGTGAGAAAAACGGCTTTTACCGGGGAGAGCGCCCTGGTTGCGACCACGGTTGCAACGCCCTGTGCGGCATCGGCGAGGCCGTTTAAGAAATTAAGCGCGAGCGCCAGCACGATACCAAACACGATAACGGGATCGATACCGGTCATGAGTGGCTCATCGAGATATCAGAGAGGGCGTGCCCGACATCGTTGCATTTCTCCATCACCTTTGCCATGCTCTCGTAGATATCCTTGAGTTTGATGATTATCAGGAGATCTTTTGTTTTAAAGAGATCGAGCACGGCGCGGGAGAGGAGTTCCCCGGACAGGTTGTAGAGCCGGCTGATCTCGATCACGTGGCTGCTGACATCCGTTGGGTGGTTTAAGGTCGCAAGGGCATCAAGTGCCGCGGAAATTTCCTGGCTGGTCATCAGGATCATGTAGGAATATTCCTTGAGAACATCGTTTGACTGCGGGATCTCGTAGGTGGCCAGCTGGTGAGCCACCCAGTCGAGTTTGTCCAGTACGTCGTCAAACGCCGGGGCAAGCCGGGCGATCTCGTCCGGCTCAAGCGGCGTGATCAAGGATTCATTCAGATGCTCGTAGATATGCCGGGTCACTTCATCCCCGAGGTGCTCAAGCTGGCGCACCTTGTGGGATTTTTCCGTGCCTTCGGGGAGCTCGTGGGTGATCTCGTTTAAAGTCGTCGCGGCTTCGTTGATCTTTCCCGCCATATCCTTAAAGAGGGTAAAAAAGATCTGGTCTTCAGGGAGGATCAGGTCACGGATACGCATGGCTCTTCAGAACATACCGTCATTTTGGGAGTATAAATATCTACTCCGGAAAAACCAGAAAAAACCCGAAAAGCGATGGACCGGGCGGGAATTGAACCCGCGGCCTCTTCCATGCCAAGGAAGCGATCTACCACTGATCTACCGGCCCGCTCTAACATTGTTACACGGCATAGGTTAAAAGAATTGGGGGATACCTCAAGCCCAATGGCAGGTATGCGGAACAGTCCCGGATCGTAGCCTTCCGCCGGAGCCCGGCACCATTCTCACTGACACTGGATGCGTTTACGCAGAGGATTTGCCGGACTGCTTTTTCTGCGGGATTTTTTTATTATTTTTGTCTTTTGTCTCATCCGTGGCTCTCCTGATCCACGCGAGCACCCGTTTTCGCGCATCCGCCATATCGGACTGCCTGACGATCTTACCCCCCGTGATATACTGTTTAATGAGCGGGACAGCGTTTGCGGGCGGGGCCTGCCCTACGGGAAGTGTCCGGTGTTTTTCACAGACAAGTTCGTAAACCTGTTTTACTGCGCTTTTCTTCCCGCGTTTGGCTTTGGGCTTTCCTTCGATCTCCACGATGTCCATTGCAAAGTCGACGACGGGAGCGTTTGCGATCGCTCCCCCGATACCGAACGAATCGACGCAGTCCCGGTATGCGATCACATCCTCCCGGGTCACCCCTCCCGAGAGGAATATCTTTACCTGGGAATACCCGTGAGAGTCCAGTTCCCAGCGCACCTCCTCGATGATCGCACGCATGTTCCCGCGCCGGGACCGGGGCGTGTCAAGCCGGACCGCCGTCGCGCCGCATTCGGCTGCATGGAGAGATTCCGTCTTCTCATCGCAGTAGGTGTCGCAGAGCATGATCCTCGGGACATCCTTCGGGGAATCCCGGTCAAATGCGCGCCACGCATCTTCGGGGGTCTTAAAACACATCACCATCGCGTGTGGCATGGTGCCGACAACCGGCATCCCCGGGGGGGCGCAGGTGTTGGAGACGCCGTCCGCGCCGCCGATCCACGCGGCCCGCTCGATCATCATGGCAATGGATGGGTGCTGCCTGCGGGAGCCAAACGAGAAGACCGGCTTACCCTTCGCCTCGCACATGATATGGGCGGTCGCCGATGCAATCCCCGAGGCATGGCAGAGGAACCCGAGGATCGCGGTCTCGTACCGGCAGAAGTCCCGGTACCGGCCGGTGATACGAAGGACTGGTTCACCCGGGTAAAAGAGCGTTCCCTCAGACATTGCGTCGACTGTCACCGGGACGCCTTCGAGAAGCGCGAGCACATCGGACAGGCCGCAGAAGATGCCCCACGTGTCCGGGAGCGCCGCCGCGGTCACTTCCATGGATACGAGCGGGTTGATCCGCTCTTTTTCCAGGATCTCCTCGGTCCGGACAAAGTAGATGTCCGTGCACTCCCCCTTTTTGATCGTCGCGTCGCTGACGGTATCGAACATGCCCATAGGATGTTATTGGTACCGGGACGCTTTTACGTTTAATGGTCGTTTGGAGGCAACCGTCCACATTTCCCCCGGCACGTTCCCCCGTGTAAAGGCAATATTGTCGGTGCCCATTCCGCATATGCCGCGCTTGCGATTTTTTTTAATCTGCGCTAGGTATTAGTGCTCGCCCGCCAACCCTTTTTAAGAGAGAATTCTCATGCCCTGCAGACATTCGGCCCCGGTGGGCCAGACCGGAAGGTGGTACTGATGCTTGGTATCCTTGGTGGGACAAGCCTGCTCTTTTCGACCCTGCCGGACCTTCAGAAAAAAACCGTTGCAACGCCGTACGGCAGCGCAGAGATCCTCTGCGGCGATATCGTGATGCTGATGCGTCACCAGTACGGCCGACCGCCGCACCGGATCAATTACCGGGCGAACCTTGCAGCGATGGCGATTGCCGGTGTCGATCACATCGTAGCTTTCGGTTCCTCGGGATCGCTCAAAAAGGAGATTGCACCCGGCACACTCCTTATCCCGACCGATTATATCAGCGTGACCGATATCCCCTCCATCCACGACCATAAGATCGAGCATGTAAGACCCGAGCTCCCGCAGGCGCTCGCTCGAAAACTCTCCGCAGTTGTCCCTGGAGCCCGGCTGGGCGGGGTTTACGTGCAGACCCGGGGGCCCCGGATCGAGACGGTAGCCGAAGTGGCGGCACTTGCAAAAGTCGCCGATGTGGTGGGGATGACAGTCGCCTCAGAAGCGACGCTTGCCTGCGAACTCGGTATGGACTTTGCCGCGCTCTGCACGATCGATAATTATGCAAACGGTCTCGGGAAAGATGTGCTCACGTTCGATCACATCCTCTCGACGTCAAAGACCTACAGCCACCGGACCGAAGAGATTGTGAATGCAATCATCGCACAGATGAGGTGAAAAGAGGGATGCCTATGAAGGAATCAAAACCAGAAACATCAGAGATATTCGGGAAGAAAAAATCTGTACTTATCGCGAACGTCGTTTCCGGCAACAAGCCGGTTGACATCTTTATCGATGCATCGGAGACGATCACCGATATCGGCCAGGATATCCGCAAACGACACCGGGGCGAGGCGGAGTTCATCATCGACGGTATCGGCGCACTCGCTCTCCCGGGGCTCTCGAACACGCACACGCATGCGGCGATGTCGCTCCTGCGGGGCTACGCAGACGACATGATCCTGCAGGACTGGCTCTCCCAGAAGATCTGGCCGCTTGAAGCGCACCTTACCGCCGACGATGTCTACTGGGGCACGAAACTTGCCTGCCTTGAGATGATCCGGACCGGGACGACTGCGTTTAACGACATGTACTTCCAGATGGAGTCTGCCGCAAAGGCCGTAGACGAGGCCGGCATCCGCGCCCTGCTCTGCTATGGGTTCATTGACCTTGGCGATGCGGAAAAGCGGGAGCACGAGTGCAGGGCGACCGAAGCGCTTGCCGCCCACATAAAAAAGATGAACAACCCGCGGATCCACGCAGCCGCCGGCCCGCACGCGCCCTACACGGTCTCACCTGAAGGGCTGAAGTGGTGCGCGGAATTTTCAAAGGAGCAGCATATCCCCCTCCACATCCACCTCTCGGAAACCGAAAAGGAAGTGAACGATTGCATCTCCCAGCACGGGAAGCGACCGGCTGCCCTGCTCGACGCATGCGGCGTCCTGACCTCCACGACCATTGCTGCGCACGGGTGCTGGCTTGATGACGCGGAATGTGCGCTCCTCGGCAAAAGGGGCGTCTCGGTCTCTCACAACCCGGCAAGCAACATGAAGCTTGCCACCCACCGGGCACTCCCTTACCCGCAGCTTGCGGGGGCCGGGGCAAACGTCTGCCTCGGGACGGACGGGTGCGCCTCGAACAATAACCTCGACATGTTCGAAGAGATGAAGATCGCTGCGCTCCTCCAGAAGTTCTTCTGGAACGACCCGACCGTACTCCCGGCCCCGGCAGCGCTTCTCATGGCGACAACAAACGGGGCAAAGGCGCTCGGCTTTGGCGCCGGCATCCTTGCTGCAGGGGCACCGGCCGATATTATCCTTATCTCAAATCGCACACCCTGCAACACGCCGCTCCACAACGCTGCCTCCAACCTCGTCTATTCCTGCAGCGGGGCTGCCGTGGAGACCACGATCTGCAACGGCCGTTTCCTGATGCTTGACCGCGAGATCCCGGGCGAACATGAGATCCTCGCACATGCGGCACAGGCTGCGTCGAGCCTTGTAAAACGGGCACAGACCCCGGTGTGAACGGGAAACTTTCCCATGAAGTTTGTCATCGACCGTATCGGGGAGACGTTTGCCGTCATTGTTTTCCCGGAAAAGGAAAATCTCCGGTTAAATATCCCAACTGTGCTGCTTCCACCAGGATGTGAGGAAGGAGACATCCTTACCCTCTCCATCGAACGCGATGAGCTTGCGACCCGGGAAGCACAGGACCGGGTCTCCCGTCTTATCGGTGACCTGATCCGAACGTAAACTGTTCTTTATGGGCCGCTAAAAACATTTTCGACACATCTTTACCATTTCCCGGTGAACCATTGCATCATGACGTGTTGCGATAAGCACCCCGGCCATTCCCACGCAAAATCCTGTAAGATCTGCAAATCTGAGTATTGCCACGACTGCCATCCCTCGTTTCTTGGGATCTGTGACAAGTGCGGGTACAAGATCCTGATCCTGCTTGTTATTGTCATGGTGATCATGTCGTATATCGCATGGTTCGGTGTGTTATAAACGAGAGTTCCCGGTCGTGGGGCGGTCACAAAAGCCTCACGACCGGATACCTGTGAAACAACGGGTGCCGGTGCCCTGCCGGTGCCCTGCCGGTGCCCTGCCGGTGCCCTGCCGGTCCGCCCGTTCCCCGATAATTATTAAGTTTAATCACTGATTTCAGCTATCGAATACAATGCCCGCGGATACCCCTGCCCCCCGTGATGCCCCAGGTCAGAGCCCTGCAATCTGCCACACTCCGGCTCTGCCAGTTACCGCCACGGAAAAACGCATCGTCCTCTTAATCGCTATCCTCGCCGGTTTTCTCACACCGTTTGACGGCTCGGCAGTCAACATCGCTTTGCCGACGATAGGAAACCAGTTCCACATGGACGCGATCGCTCTTTCGTGGGTGGCGACTGCGTACCTCCTTGCATCCGCCATCTTCCTTGTCCCGTTCGGGAAGATCGCGGATATCTACGGCAGGAAAAAAGTCTTTTTGTGGGGCCTTGCCCTCTTCGGTGCTGCCTCGCTTGTGATGACATTTGTCGCCACCGAGCAGCAGATGATTGCAGTCCGGGTCTTCCAGGGGATAGGGAGTGCCATGATCTTCGGCACCTCGGTCGCGATCCTCACGGCGGTATTCCCCCCGGGGGAACGGGGGAAGGCGCTCGGGATTTACATCACGTCCGTGTACCTCGGGCTTTCTGTCGGGCCGTTTTTTGGCGGCATCCTGACCGATGTCTTCGGGTGGCAGAGTATTTTCTACATCAACGTGCCCATAGCGATCGCCGCGATCTTTCTGGTTCTCTGGAAACTCAAAGGTGAGTGGATGGAATGCGCCGGCGAGAGGTTCGACCTGTCCGGCTCGATCCTCTACAGCATCGCTCTTGTCTCGCTCATGTACGGTTTCTCAATCCTCCCCGAGGTGATTGGGGGCGTCCTCGTGGTTGCCGGTGTCGTTTTGATCGGCGTGTTTGTCTGGTACGAGCAGCGACAGGACTGCCCGGTTCTCAACATGCAGCTCTTCTTCAAGAGCCGTATCTTTGCCTTCTCAAATATTGCCGCTCTTATCAACTATTCCGCTACCTACGCGATCGCCTTCCTGCTCAGCCTCGACCTCCAGTACACCAAGGGTTTCTCGGCGGAGCATGCAGGTTTTATCATCATTGCTACCCCGGTTATCCAGGTGCTCGTTTCACCGTTTGCCGGCCGGCTCTCGGACCGGTACGATTCCCAGATCATCTCGTCGGTCGGAATGGGGTTTACCGCGCTCGGGCTCTTCCTTTTGATATTCTTAAATGAGAGCACCCCGCTCTGGTACATCATCGCCGTGCTCATGATCCTCGGCTTTGGTTTCGGGCTTTTCTCATCGCCGAATACAAACGCGATCATGAGCTCTGTGGAAAAGAAGTATTATGGCGTCGCCTCGGGGATCAACGGGACGATGCGCCTCCTTGGGCAGATGCTCTCAATGGGCATCGGGATGATGCTCTTTGCAATCGTGATTGGTCCGGTGGAGATCACCCCGCAGTACTACCCGCAGTTCACGACCAGCCTGCATTATGCGTTTATTCTCTTCACGATCCTATGTGTGATCGGGATATTTGCCTCCCTTGCCCGGGGGAAGAATAGCGGGCAGACTGAATCTCAGGGATAACCGCAACTACCCTTAAGGGGAACTGATCTGTTGTCGGTGCTCACTTAAAAAAAATTATAAAAAACCGGATGGGTAAAAAACGGGACGGGTTTTTAGGCAGTTTTAATATTTTCCGCCGCCTCAAGCCCGAGTTTCTTTATGGATTCCTCCCGCATCAGGTACTTCTGGATCTTGCCGGAGATATTGATGGGGAAATCGTTGACGAACATGACATACCTCGGGATCTTGAAGTGGGCGATCTTTCCTTTGCAGAAATCCTTTACCTCGTCATCAGTGAGTACCTGGCCGGCCTTCACCTTTACCCAGGCACAGAGCTCCTCGCCATACTTGATATCCGGTACTCCGACAACGTACACATCGGAGATCTTTTCATGGTGGTGCAGAAACTCCTCGATCTCCCGGGGGTAGATGTTCTCACCGCCCCGGATCACCATGTCTTTTAACCGACCAACGACCTTGAAGTAGCCCTCCTCGTCCATGGTGGCGAGATCGCCGGTGTGATTCCAGTGATCCTTGTCGAGGGTCGCGTGCGTGGCGGACGGGTTGTTGTAATAGCACTTCATCACGCAGTAGCCGCGTGCGCAGATCTCCCCAATCTCACCCATCGGGACGATCTTACCGGTCTTCGGGTCGATGATCTTGAGCTCGGTATGGGGAAACGCCTTCCCGATAGTGGTGACCCGGCGCTCGAGCGGGTCTTTTGTCGTGGTCATCGTGACGCCGGGGGAGGTCTCGGTCTGGCCGTACACGATCACGATGTCCCGCATGTTCATCTTCTGGTTGACCTGCTTCATCACTTCTATCGGGCAGGGGGAGCCGGCCATGATACCGGTCCGCAGGGACGTGAGGTTGTATTTGGAGAAGTCGGGGTGGGAGAGTTCAGCGATGAACATCGTTGGAACTCCGTGGACTGCTGTGCAGCGTTCCATCTCGATGGTCTTTAAAACTGCCTCGGCATCGAACGTGGGGCAGGGGAGTACCATCGTTGTACCGTGAGTTGCGGCGGCCATATTGGAGAGGACCATGCCAAAACAGTGGTAGAACGGAACGGGGATGCAGAGCCGGTCTTTCTCGGAAAAGCTCATGCCCTCACCGATGATATAGCCGTTGTTTAAGACGCTGTGGTGGGTGAGGACAACTCCCTTCGGGAACCCGGTCGTACCGCTCGTGTACTGGATGTTGATGGGGTCGTCAAAGGAGAGAGCCTCGCCCCGTTCGATGAGTTCATCCATGTCGATATCTTCTGCCTTTTTGAGGAATTCCTGCCAAGTGAACATGCCATTATACGGGATGTCGCCCATGAAGACGACATTTTTTAAGAAGGGGAACTTCTCGCTTGAAATTTTGCCCGGCTTCTGCTCGTAGGCCTCGGGGCAGGTCTCGTAGAACATCCCGACATAATCTGAGGTCTTGAACCGTCCCTGCAGGATGAGGGTCTGGACTTCCGACTGTTTGAGGGCATACTCGAGTTCGTACGTGCGGTACGCGGGGTTGATGTTGACCATGATCGCCCCGATCTTCGCGGTGGCGAACTGGACAAGCACCCATTCGGCATGGTTCATCGCCCAGATGCCCACCCGGTCGCCCCGTTCCACGCCAAGACCCATGAGCGACCGGCCGATCTCGTTTGCCCTCGCGAGAAACTCCCGGTACGTCCAGCGGATGTTCTGGTGGACGGAGACAAGCGCCTCGTTGTCCGGGTACTTTGCCGCGATATGGTCGATCATCTCACCCATCGTCATCCCCAAAAGAGGGAATTCCGATGTCCCGCATGTATAACTCCCCTTGTCCATCGTAAAATATGGAGTAATGACAGGATATATGACTACTGATTATATGACCGGGGATATCGCGGGGCCACCCGGGCCGCCGGTATACAGGGCCTGCGGATACAACCCATGAGGGAAAACAATTAAATTTCGTCAGCACGATCTTGTACAGTCAGCTGTGGCATATTCACGCTGTATTACGGGCGGGGTTGTGGCCAAGCCCGGAATGGCGACGGGCTCCAGCGGTCTTTGCGTTCTTCGTGCTCGCAGATGATGACAATGGGTCTACTGAGTTAATACGATGATGACCCGTTGGAGCACTGATGCGCATGTCGGAGAGACCCGTCGATCGTGAGTTCAAATCTCACCAACCCCACGTTTTCTAAATGGGAGTTTTCCTGTCCGTAGCGGAGCGTCCCGTTACGATCTCAACGTTTGAGTATTCCTGATTCATCGTCTGGGATGGATACAATCATTTTCCCTCACAGGGACGATGAGTGCCGGTATGCTCCTGATGGAACTCTCGTTACAATATCTGCCAGAATTTTTATCGGCCGGTATACCAATCCACTCTTATGAGTTGCGAACTGCACGTTGTCGACGCCTTCACCGGCCATCCCTTCCGGGGGAACCCGGCCGGGGTCTGCATCCTGGACGGCCCGGCCGATCCCGGGTGGATGCAGCAGGTTGCCGCCGAACTGAACCATGCGGAGACGGCGTTTCTCCACCCCGGATCCGCCGGTACATGGAACCTGCGGTGGTTTACCCCGGTACAGGAGGTTGAACTCTGCGGCCACGCGACGCTTGCTGCGGCATTTGCGCTCTGGGAGACCGGCCGCGAACAGCCCGGGGCGGCAATCTCTTTTGAGACCACGTCCGGGACACTGACCGCCCGGCAGGATGGTAACTGGATCAATCTCGATTTCCCTGCCGAGCCGGCGCATGCGATCCCGCCGGTCCCCGGCCTTGAACGGGCACTCGGGGCAACACCCATTTTTACCGGGAAAAACCGGTTCGACCTGCTCGTGGAGCTCCCGAGTGCTTCGGATGTCTGCGACTGCGAACCCGACATGGCCGCCCTCGCGGGCATTCCCGCACGGGGGATTATTGTTACTGCGGTCTCCGATCTCCCGGACTTCGATTTTGTCTCCCGGTTCTTTGCCCCTTCGGTGGGTGTCCCGGAAGACCCGGTGACCGGTTCTGCGCACTGCTGCCTCGGGCCGTACTGGGGGGAGAAACTCCACAAGACCGGGCTTTCCGGGTTCCAGTGCTCGCTGCGGGGCGGGACGGTCAAAGTCATGCTCAATGGCGACCGGGTAATCCTCGGAGGGCACGCGGTCCGGGTCTTCTCGGGAAAACCCTTTGTGTGAACGCCGGGCGGCCGGGGCGCCCCGCGTAATCTTATCATGGTTGACGGTCACATATGTAACCGGAGATCATCGATTCACATGTATCTTGTCGGAGAAGCACTCATAGGCGATGGCGCGGAACTGGCGCATATCGACCTGTTGATGGGAGATAAGGAAGGTCCTGTCGGTTCAGCATTTGCAAACTCGGTCTCGCAGCTGTCCATGGGGCACACGCCCCTTCTTGCAGTTGTCCGCCCGAACCTGCTCACGAAGCCGGCCACGATCGTTATCCCGAAGGTCACGTTAAAGGACATGACCCAGGTCAACGAGATGTTTGGCCCCGTGCAGGCCGCGGTCGCAAAGGCGGTTGCGGACTGCGTTGAGGAGGAAGCGTTCAAGGGGCTCGACATCGAGGGCATAGTTATCATGGTGTCCGCGTTTGTCCACCCGGACGCAAAGGACTATAACAAGATCTACCGGTACAACTACGGCGCAACGAAGCTTGCCATCCACAGGGCGCTTGACAAGTTCCCGGACGAAAAGACACTCGTGTACGAGAAAGATCGTGCTGCCCACGGTATCATGGGATTCAAAGTTACCCGGCTCTGGGACCCGCCGTACCTCCAGGTCGCGATGGACCTCGTGGACATGGGCAAGGTCGCCCAGGTCTTAAAGGAAGTGCCGCAGAACGACCACGTGCTCATCGAGGCGGGAACCCCGCTCATCAAGAAGTTCGGCCTCGGCGTCATCGGTGAGATCCGCAAGCTCAGGCCCAACGCGTTCATCATCGCGGACATGAAGATCCTCGACACCGGCAACCTCGAAGCCCGGATGGCCGCCGACGCGACCGCCGATGCAGTGGTCGTCTCGGGACTTGCCCCGACTTCGACCATCGAGAAGGCAATTGCGGAAGCCCGAAAGGTCGGCATCTACTCGATCATCGATATGCTGAACGTGCAGAACCCGGCAAAGCTCATCGAGAAGCTCAAAGTGAAGCCTGACATCGTCGAGCTCCACCGTGCAATCGACACCGAAGAGACCGCCCATGCGTGGGGAGACATCCCGGCGATGAAGAAGGCAGCAGGTGGAAAACTCCTCTGCGCAACCGCCGGCGGTATCCGTGTTGAAGTCGTAAAAGACGCCCTCAAGGCAGGCGCAGATATTCTCGTTGTCGGCCGTGGTATCACCGCGAGCAAGGACATCGAGCACGCAACCGATGAGTTCCTTGACCAGCTCAACCGGGAAGAGATCGACCAGTTCAGGGTCATGACTGATTTCTAAAATACTTTTTTTGAAGCATTCTCCCGGGCTATCTTTATTTGGCCTGTCAACCAGACTTTTAAAACCGTGACAATTATTCCGGGTTGGTTCAAAAACGAACTCAGGGTAACAAAAATTATCCGATGAAATTATGTTGCCCCGAAATTTTTTAGTGCGATCTTACCGGAGGATATACTCTCTCTAATGTGTATAACGGAGTATGGTTATCGTATTTAAAAGAATTTTGACCAAAAAAGTGAATTATTTTGATGATATATCCTGAGTTTTTCCTTCCATTCGTATGTGACCCGACAGTTCAATTTTATTGGGCTCTGGCTTTGATGCGTCTTTAGATTTTTTAATAAAAATTGTACGTTTCAATCGGCGCAAATTGGAGGGATATATAGTGAATAATTTGTTTTCATGAACCTTTTCCGGTGTCCAAAACCATGAATAATTAAAATTTCGCGGGATTTGTATTTCAGATTCTGCTTTTATATAGATTGGTGCAGTTAAACTGTCAGAAAGATACAGTACGGCGTCATCTTTGTGAAACGAGATACTGTTGGACGACGATATTTTCTTTCCCTCGTTATCATTTCTGACAGATCCTCCTGTATTTGTCAGAGTAAATCGTATGGATCCGCCACATTCACAGGTGATTCTATCAACTGACCAGTCACCGGTGTAACTTTCACCGCTTTTGTCATCTGTTTGGATTTTCTTATCCAAAATGATCTTTTTATAAGATTTTCCTGCTTTCTCTCCCAGATTCTGGTCGACCACCAAAAATAATATGCCAATGATAAGGGTTGTAATAACACCGATAATAGCAATTGCCGGCCAATATCCCGATGCCACGAAAAACCCCAATGAACAGGTTATCCAGATGAAAATGACATAGAGTGCAGGAACGATATTGAACATTTGCTGGGTGTAATACCAGTCCGCAAGTACTTCTGATAACTTGATGTTCAGAATTGGTTCAAGAATTTTCACTCTTCCTGCGGCAGCCTTTTGGTAAAATCGATAGTTGCGATCAAAGAGATACACGGCAATGAGAAGAACACACGTCAAAATGATAAGGATTGCACTTGCCGATTGATCCATTTTCAGCATAGCCGTAATGGCGGTAGTGGATAATAACGCTGCAACCAGGGAAAAACCATATTTTCGCAAATCGTGTATTTTGTCCTCATACCACATAATGAGTGATCGAGCTGATGTCCATTCCTGGAATGCATTTCCCGTGTCATCTGATGAATCAGCCATAGGAATCAATCGAGAATATATCTTAAACTCACTTAAATTTATCCATATTTATATACTAAAATCCATGATGTATCCTCAACATCTTCACCCTTACGTTTTGATGACTGTAAAAATTCGGAAGCATGGTCTGACGAGACACCTCATTGGTTACCGTGGCAAACACACATCTCGTGCAAACTGCCGGTGACATCCGGGTTGAAGTCGTAAAGGACGCTTTAAAGGCAGGCGCAGATATCCTCGTGGTCGGCCGTGGTATCACCACGAGCAAGGACATCGAGTATGCAACCGATGAGTTCCTTGATCAGCTCAACCGGGAAGAGATCGACCAGTTCAGGGTTCAGTACTTCTCTATTTTCAAGTTAAATGAACAACCACCAAAAATTCGTATAAGCCAGATCTGGAACCGGAAGTATCCTTTTTTGACAGCTACCCCTCACCCCCGGGCCACAAGAGGGGGGTAGGGGTATCATGCTTTAAAAAAATCGGTCGGGGTGGGGGGGTACCTCCCGTTTTTGGGAGCGGGGGGTGCCACCTTGGGCTGGCAGGAGGGGGTACCCCCAATGGACCGAGAATCGCTTCGGCAAGTCCTATTAAAAAATTCTGATATTTGCAAAGGAAAATTTAGAGAAGTACTGGGGTTATGACGGATTTCTAAAATACTTTTTTTGAAGCATTCCCCTGGGTTCTTTTGTATTCGGCGTGTTCTATTTTCCAGAATCCTCACGGGACAGGGTGATTCAAGACTGGTTCAAAAATGAACCCCTTGGAACAAAATTGAACCAATTATACTGTTGCATCGTCTGATAATGCCGACCGCCGGGCAACGGGAAAAAGAGTGGCACCCGTTCACGCAATCGACAAGCGGTTCAGAGCCGGTCTCTCATGTGCGGGGGCACGCGACAGTTCCTGTACCCGGATCAAAAACCATCTCTTCTCAGCGTTTGGAAGGGTTTTAAATCCATTCTGGGTTGGTTGTTCAGACACTTGTATGGTCATAAGGGAATTCTCCTGCCCCTATCCTGTGGGCCTTATATCGTCATTGATTTCCCCGGGTTATAAACGGCAGGAACTTGGAAAAAAGCAAGGGGAAATTTTCCAGGTTTGCCCGGGAAAAGAGAGAAAATATCGTATGAGGTTTCAAACAAACCGGTAACTCCCGGTGAGAGAACTCCTCTCGCGTGACTGCCGGTGGCAGACCAACGAACACCCTGACCTTACGTACGATCTCTTCATCATCAAACCGGATGCTGCCTGCATCGTGGTCCGGCAGACCCGGTACCGGATCGACCCAGACGATCTATGAAGTTCTCCTGCCGGACGATCTTCGCGAGGTCCGTGAGTTGCCGTTCCCGCCATGGATCCTACGGGAGCTCTGGCTCCGCACTCAGCACGAGCGGGCCTGGCGGCGGCTCCGGGTCTGTGACCAATCAGTGCTGGAGATCGAAGGGTGGGGGCCGGATAATTACACAAACCCGCACACCCGGTAGTTGTGCTTTTCGTCCCCCCCGGGCAGGATGCTCCCTTTAAAAAAAACCGATCGAAACACTCGCAGCAAAAGATAGTATAAGCCTCTTTGGAACCGAGTATATCCGGGAGCTCTACTTATGGGAAACGACGTAACGTTCGATGAGATCCAGTCGAAAACCCGGGCATTGATGCCTGATGTCGTGGAAAAACTCAAAAGTCTTATCAGGTATCCTTCTGTGGCCTTTCCCGGTTATCCCTCTGAACCTGTCAATGCGATGGCGGATGCAACGGCTGCTCTGCTCAAAGAGTACGGGCTGCAGGACATCTGCCTCATTGATATCCCCGGGGGATACCCGGCCGTATACGGGGAGATCCCGGCTCCTCCGGGTATGCCGACCGTCATGATGTACGCCCATTACGATGTTCAGCCTGCACGAAGAGAAGACGGCTGGGAGACCGATCCCTGGACGCCGGTGGAGAAAGACGGGCGCATTTACGGGCGCGGAGCCGCCGATGACAAATCGGGAATTGTGATCACCGCAGCCTCCCTTGCGATCTTTGAAGGGAAACCTCCCGTGGGCGTGAAGGTGCTCATCGAGGGTGAAGAGGAGACAAACAGCCATCTTGACGCGTTTGTCACCGCACACCCGGACCTCTTCAAGTGCGATCTCTTTATCATTGCTGATATGGGTAACATCTCTGTGGGAATCCCGGCGCTCACCACCTCCCTGCGGGGAGAGGTTTCCTGTATTCTCGAAGTTCAAACGCTCGATCATACGGTACATTCGGGAACGTTCGGAGGTGCGGCACCCGATGCTCTGGTCTCCCTGATAAGGATGCTCGCCACGCTTCATGATGCAAATGGCAACGTGGCAGTTCAGGGGCTTTTGTCATATTCCCATAAGACCATGGAGTACCCGGAGGAACTCTACCGCGAAAGTGCCGGGCTGCTTGAAGGTGTGGATCTTATCGGCACCGGACCACTTAGTTCTCGTCTCTGGTCCAAACCTTCCGTGACGGTAATCGGTATTGATGCTCCCTCCATCAGCGCTTCCGCGAATATCCTGATCCCCCGGGCATCCGCAAAGATCAGCATGCGTATCTCCCCGGATGCGGATCCTCATCGAGAGCTGCAGATCCTTATGGATCATCTCCGTGCCGTCGCACCCTGGAACGTCCATGTTGAGGTGAGGGAAGTGAGTATTTCTTCAGGATTCATCTGCCTGACTGACGGTTCCGGGTTTATGGCAGCCAGCCAGGCACTGGAAACTGCCTTTAAAAAGCCGGTTATGGAGAAGGGAACCGGTGGTTCGATCCCCTTGTTAAGAGTGCTCCACAATGCCGTGCCAGACGCTGAGTTTATCCTGTGGGGAGCGGAGGACGCCTCAAGTTCGCGTATCCACGGGACCAATGAAAATGTGGATATTAGTGAGGTGGAGCGGTGCATTGTGGCGCAAAGTCTGTTTCTTCACCTTTTGAGAAACACGCGGTGAAACGCATAATGAAAATGCCAAAACGATGCTCTTTGCAGGTATTGTGATGGAACGGCCGGGGATTGAAGAGATACAGTACTTCTCTGAATTTTCCTTTGCAAACATCAGAATTTTAATAGGACTTGCCGAAGCGATTCCCGGTCCCTTGGGGGTACCCCCTCCTGCCAGCCCGGAGTGGCACCCCCCACTCCCAAAAAGGAGAGGTACCCCGACCCCCCGACCAATTTTTTTAAAGCATGATACCCCCACCCCCCTGTCCGGGCATAAGTGGGGCCCTACCCCCCCTTTTCCGGCATTTCCAAAACCTGTGATTCGTGTGGAGTTATCGTCTGAAGGTATATTTTGCCAGCCGATGGCTTAGTGGGGGTAGGGGCCTCTTTTCCTGCAAAGGGGGTACCCCCCGCTCCCAAAAAGGAGAGGCCCCCCCACACCCCGACCGATTTTTTAAAAGCATGATACCCCCACACCCCTCTTGTGGCCCGGGGGTGGGGGTGGCTGTCAAAAAAGATACTTCCGCTTCCAGATCTGGCTTATACGAATTTTTGGTGGTTGTTCATTCAACTTGAAAATAGAGAAGTACTGATATCTATTCTTTCGATCGGCATTTTCGGCAGGCACCGGTAAGCGTTGTGCAGGAATAACCCGCCGGACAAGAATGCTGTCAGGTGGCACGTACCAGGTTCACGGACCGTGACCCTGCACATTTCTTCTTTTATAAAATCACGCGTTTTGTCTGCGCCGCAAGGGACGTCCCATTTTGGTGCGGCGGAACTCCCCACTCGCGGGGGTATGAGGCATCAATCCCATCATCATAACTGCCAGCGTCAGCAGTTAGAAAACTTCCGGAAAAATTATCGGTACTCAAAAAAGGTGGAGGAATCCCTGCAGGAACGCACAAGACTATTACAGGCTGCACAAAAGAATACTCTGTGAGGAACCCCCCATGACCGATACCGGACGTGAAGACTTAAAAGAAAAAGTGCTCAACGTAAACGACCTTATCGCGTACCAGCCCGGCACCGTTGCGAGCCGGATGGTAGTCTTTAAAAAAGCCGGCACCATCACAGTCTTCTCCTTTGACGCAGGAGAAGGTCTCTCCGAACACACCGCCCCCTACGACGCGGTGCTCATGGTGACCGATGGCTGTGCCGAGGTTCAGATTGACAAAAAGCCTTTCACGGTCGGGGCTGGCGAGATGATCATTATGCCGGCGAACAAACCCCACGCGGTCTTTGCGCACGAACGGTTCCGGATGATCCTCACGATGATCCGCGAGTGAACCCGGTCACGGGGAGGTGCCCGGGATACCTGCCGAGCCCGGCCCCGGCAATTTTCCCGTCCGGATTCGTACAAGGGCACGGCAAACCCCCTCAAGAGAGCTATGCCATTGGAATTAAGATGAGGGAAACAGGTCCGGGCAACCCGTTTATTTCTCTCATTTTTTATGAAATGGTATTTATTCTGGTTATTTTATGTTTACTTTAACGGATGTGCTCAATAATAAAGATTTAAATAATACTATGTGGAAATAGTGGCATATTCAATATATAACCCAGTAAAATGTGTGGTGAACAACGAATGGAAGAAGATTTTTCAAAAATTCAGAGACGGGCAGATGCATTATTCCACAACAGTCCCTACCCGACCATTCTCTGGAACACCAGTCTGAAAGTTGAAGATGCAAATGCTGCATTGCTTACCCTGACCGGGTATGATCGTGACCGTGTCCTGTCGATGACCGTTAAGGATTTCAACGTAGTATCCTCGTCAGGCGAAGGATTTGAAGAGGCAAAAAAGTTCAAGCACGGTGTCACCGGGGAGACAACATTCAATTTCCCCTCCGGGAAAAAAATTGTCGTCCGGCATGTCATCCCCCTGCTTGACCAGAAAGGGGCAGTCGAGAATTTCCTCACCATCTACCAGGATGTAACAGAGGAACGGCATAAAATAGAAACGATCCAGAAAAAGGAGGCAACGTCAAAGAAGGTCTATGCATATATGCAAAACGAGGTAGACCAACTCGCGATAGCCTATGGAAACGCCGCAAATGGAGACCTGACGGTTCATTATGACCTCTCTACCCCGGATGAGGATACCCAGGCAATATATACCATAACAAAAAAATTGCAGGACTCGGTAAGAGGTATTATCAAGAGTCTGCGGCTCAGTATCGGGGATGTGGATACCCGGATGCAGAATATGACATCCACGTCGAAGAACGCAAGCCAGAGTATTGAAGAGGCATCAAAAGGCGTCCACCAGATCGCTGTCAATACGGCCGGGGTCAGCGAAAATACCGTAAAGATTGCCCAGGGATTCGATCAGATAAACAAGGCCATGCAG
>NZ_JBAYLY010000025.1:0-46741 GCF_041663825.1 Methanoregula sp. | reverse complement strand
GGCTTGATCTCCTGCCGCTTCTTGAGCTCCTCGGCAACCTTCCTGATGAGGTGGTCGGCCGGGACATCATATACGGTCGTCATGAATAGTCCTCACTGTTTTTAAAATTAAATAACAGTCTTATCTTATTGGTAAGCGAGGTTCTTATATATTTCGAGAAGCCGGACCCCTACTCGGCCGACTAGAAAAAGGGTTTATTTTTTCTCTTTTTTCTCTTTTTTCCCGCGTGCCGCGAGTACCATCGTTTTTCCCCGGACGCTGACGAGTACGGCACGGGCCGCCTCCGCTACTGTTTCCGGGTCAACCTCCGTGTTCTGGAGCCATTTCACCTTGATTACGTTACGCTTCTTGAGCTGGGCCACGATCTCCTCGATCGTCGCCTCCGTGCAGCCCTGTTTCCCGATCCAGACCGTCGGTTTGAGGTCCTGCATCGCGGGATCAGTCTTTGTGGTCATGAGATCTCTCCATCCTATACCGGGTTGTTTTCTTGCATTCGAGGCAGGTGACTGCCACCCATCCAGGATGAATCCGCACCCGCATGTTAACCCCGGGCACCAGGTACCGGTAACAGTGGTGGCAGAACCGGCGCCGGTACTCCAGGTCAATCCTGACCCGTTGGCGCATGGCAATCTTCCGGGCAAGGGCGACATACCGGTCGCTGTATTCCGGGTGCTCATGATAGACGTTCTCTGCTTCAGTAAAGAGCACCGCGATACGCTCTCGGGCCAGGGGTTTTACCGAGGGGGTGCGGTGCTTGTCTTTCATGATTCACGGTCTGCCTTTTTGACGTGTCATACTATCAGCGCCCGGGATATAAAAATGACGGGGCGCGGGCAGGATGCTACGAAAGCCACGCCAGCCGGCCTTACATCCGGGTCCTTACTTTCCGTCCTTCGATTGAGAGCCGGTCCTCACAGAAGAGCCGGACTGCTTCAGGGAGTGCGAGATGCTCCTGTATGAGGATGCGATTCGCTAAAGTATCTTCGTCATCGTCATCCATCACCCGCACGCAGCGCTGGAGGATGATAGGGCCGCCATCCAGGCTCTCGTCTACGAAATGCACGGTGCACCCGGCAAGTTTTACTCCCTGTTCAAGTGCCTGCCGCTGGGCATGGAGGCCGGTGAAACTGGGAAGGAGCGCCGGGTGGATGTTTACCATCTTCCCGGCATACTCGCGGACAATTGCCGATCCGAGGATACGCATGTAGCCGGCGAGAATAACAAGGTCAGGCCGGACCTCATGAAGCGCCGCAAGGAGCGCCTGTTCATAGAGTTCCCGTGTAGCAAATGAACCGTAATCCACCACGACAACCGGGATATTGGCTGCCTCTGCCCGCTCGATTGCATAGGCTTTGGGATTGTCGGTGACAAGCGCCACGCACTCGGCCGGGATATTCCCGCGCTGGAGGGCCCCGATGATGGCCTGGAAGTTCGAACCGCGTCCCGATGCGACCACTACGATCCGTTTTGTCATGGTTTCTCCACTCCTCCCTTACGGGTGCTCTGCACCGTTTGTTGTCTCAGGACGGATGACGCATTTGATCTTGACAATCCGCCGGCCGTGCATCTGCATGACGACAAGCGTGATTCTCCCGGCCTCGATCTCTACTTTCTCCCCCGGGTGCTGCGGGATGTGGCCGAGCCTGTCGATCAAAAGGCCGCCGACCGTCTCGTACGATTCGTCCAGGGGCAGCCCGATACCGAGCTCGTCATTGATATCGTCCACCCACATCTGGGCGTCGAGCACATAGACCCCCTCGGAGATTGTCTGCACCTCGGGTTCCTCTTTGTCGTACTCGTCCATGATCTCGCCCACAAGTTCTTCAAGGATGTCCTCGACCGTGACGATCCCGACAAAACTGCTGTACTCATCGATGACGATCGCGATCTGCACCCGGTGTACCTGGAGTTCTTTTAAGAGATCGTCAATCTTCTTTGTCTCGGGTACGAACGTCGGGTCGTACATAATCTCTTTTATCGAGATGTCTTTCCTTTTCGAAACCATCGCGGAGAAGACGTCCTTGACATTGAGGACGCCGGTGATGTTGTCGATCTGCTCGTGGTAGATCGGGATACGGGAGAAGCCGGTTTCGTTGAAGACCCGGATTGCCTCACCGATGCCCGAGGTGTCTTCCATGAGGATCACGTCCACGCGGGGAGTCATGATCTCCCGGGCCGTGGTGTCCCCAAATTCGAGCACCGAGTACAGCATCTCTTTTTCGTCTTGCTCGATTGTACCCTCTTCCTTACCCACGTCGATCCATTCTTTGATCTCTTCTTCAGTCACCGCAGGTTCGGCCGCATCTCTGCCGGCACCAAGCGACGGGCTCACCCGATCGACAACCCAGATAATGGGCGAGACGATGCGCGAGAGGAAAAGGATAATGGGCGCCACGGCCCGGGGAAAGGTGTCCGGGGCCCGGCTGGCGTAGATCTTCGGACCGATCTCCCCAAAGACCAGGAGGACGATCACGACAACCCCGGTGGCGATCCCGACACCGATATTACCAAAGACGCTGATCGCAATAGCGGTTGCGATAGCAGCGGCAGCGATGTTGACGATGGTGTTTCCGATAAGGATCGTAATCAGGAAGTGATCCGGGTTCTCCTTTAAGGTGGCAAGGGCAAGGGCACCGGGCTTGTTATCGTTCACGAGCGTCCGCACCCTCGCTTTGGTGATCGAAATCAGTGCTACTTCCGAACTGGAAAAAAACGCGGAAAGCAGGATGCAGATGATAAAAAGCAGGAGATAAAAAAGATCCTCAATCATCCTATTTCACGCCGTGTAAAAACACGCCATACTATTTGGTTCATAGTCGTTCTTATACTCCAGATATGGGGAATGTGATTTAATAAAACCAACGGACGGCGACAGAACCGTTCAGTCAGGCTCCATACATTCCCTCATAAACGCATTATCCCTCGCGAGAACCGCGCACTTCTCCTCCGCCGAAAGCGGTTTTCCGAAGTTAAGGTCGTCGATCTCAAGCATCAGACCGCCCGGGTAGTGACAGTCGCGGAGCTTCTTTAGGATTCGGGCGATCACCGGGCTCCGGTCGAGAGGGAGATGGAGCCGGCCGTTTCCGGCCCGGCTGATGTGCACGTTCGCGAGCCGGTCGGCGCAGAGATCGATGTACTGCATCGCGGTCTCTTCGGAGGCCGCGAGCGCGTGGGAAGTATCGAGCGTGAACTTCAGCCACGGTTCGTCATCGAGGACTTCCCGCATCCGTTCTGGCGTGCAGATGAGAGAGTTTATGGCGGGTTCCATGTTTTCGATCGCGACCGTAACCGTATCTTTAAGGGCAGCTGCGCGGAGCGCCCTCATATAATGGTCGAACCGGGCGCGATCCGCATCGCCCGGGGGACGTTTTGCCGTTCTCCGGCCGGGGTGGACGGTGAGAACGCTGGCCCCGAGTGCCTGCGCCATTTCAAGCGACCGGACGGCGTATGCAACCGAGATCTCCGCAACGTCAGGATTGATGGAGCAGGGGTTCAGGTCGAGAACCGGGGTATGGATAGTGAACGTGACGATCTCCGGGTGATCCCGACGGCAGGCAATCAGCTCGTCTGCCGGGAGATCGCGGAGCCAGAAATGCGGTGTCTCCAGCCAGTATTCGATCCCGTCAAGGCCTGCCTGTGCGGCAAACGAGAAGATCTCTTCTGTGGTATATTCATGGAAGAACATGCTCGATACGCCGTAGGCAGTCATGATAATACTAATTGATAAGCGCTTTAGCGCATAATATTTCTTTCATGGACTGGTTTTACCGCACCGAGCCCCCGGAGGCGCAGGAACCAAAAGAGATGTCCGTCCTCCCGGATACACCGCTCACGGTCGGCGAAGTCTCTACAATCATCGAGCGCCTTCTCGATGACCGGCAGTTGCAGGATATCAGGGTACAGGGAGAGGTCACCAACTACAAGCACCACTCCCGGGGCCACCGGTACTTCTCCCTCTCGGAGAAAGGGGGAGGGAGCATGGCGGCGGTGATCAAGTGCGTCATGTGGCGGTCGGATGCGGACCGGCTTTCCTTTGAGCCGGAGGACGGCATGGAGGTCGTCATCACCGGTTCGGTCCGGGTGTACTCGCCGCACGGGTCCTACCAGATGCAGATAAAAACCATGACCCGGGGGGGAGCCGGGGAGAAGTACCTGCTCGTAGAGAAATGGAAGAAGGAACTGGAAGCGGAGGGCTGTTTTGCCACAGAACGGAAACGCCCGCTGCCGCCGTTTCCCGCGCGGGTGGGCGTGGTCACTTCTGAGACCGGGGCGGTCATCCACGATATCCGTACCGTGATTGCCCGTCGTTACCCTGTCGAGATCGTTATTTCTCCCACCACAGTACAGGGTGATGTCGCTCATAGGGAGATTGCACGGGCTATCGAACGGGTGGCGGGGCACGTGGATGTGGTGATCGTCGCACGGGGCGGCGGGAGTTTTGAGGATCTCTTCCCCTTTAACCACCCCGATGTAGTGCGGGCGATTGCTACCTGCCCGGTACCGGTTGTCTCAGCCATCGGTCACGAGGTGGATGTGACGCTGGCGGATCTCGCCTCCGATATGCGGGCGGCGACCCCCTCGGCTGCGGCCGAACTGGTGGTACCGGACCGAAAAGACCTCAGGCTCGCACTCCGGGATCTCCGGGGCCAGCTGGGCGCGACGCTGCTTTCCCGCGTCTCACGGGCACAGGATGAGATCGCTGCACTCCGGGACAGTCTCCGCCCGCAGCGGTTCTGCCGCAGGATCGGCGAGAAACGGCAGGCAGCCGCGGATCTCTCTGACCGGCTTGAACGGTCGTTCTCTACACGGATCGAGCGCGACCGGCTCATGCTTGCGGAGATGAGAACAGCACTTGAGGGAAGGAGCCCGCGTGCAGTGCTCGCCAGGGGGTACTGCGTCGCAGAAAAGAACGGCATCGTGGTGAAATCCGTGAATGCCATGAGAGAAAACGACCGGCTGAACCTGCGGTTTTACGATGGTAAGAGTAGGGTAATGGTGGAGCGTGTGGATCATGACGGAAACCTATGAAGAAAAGATCGAACAGTTACGGCAGATCATCGCAAAGATCGAGGACGGCGGCACGAGCCTTGACGAGAGCATGAAATTGTACGAACAGGGTGCAGCACTCGTCAAGCAGTGCGAAACCCTTCTTGCCGGGGCAGAAGAGAAGATAACAACCCTCAGTCGGGACGAGTGACCGTTAAGGTTACCGTCATCTCCGACCCTTTTTTGAGCGCGGCTACCAGGTCACGGGGCAGGGTTGCTGCGACATAATCCGAGCAGATGCCGATCGTCCTCCCGCAGGTAAAGGTACTGCGCCGCCAGACCAGATCCGTCGGGTGATCGAGGGTAAGGTGTGCCGATCCCCGGGATCGCACCTCTACTTCAGTGTTCCCCGCAGAAAGCCGTGTCACAAGAATCGCGTCATCATGGGCAAGCGCAGTTCTGAAGGCTGCGGAGAGGCCGGAGCAGCCCTTGTCGGCAGCGACTCCGATGATGCAGTTACCGTTTTCGGAAAGATGCTCTTCGCAGGTCACCTCAAATGTAGTCGGGTGGGTGCCAAGGACAAGAGGATGTCCCCGGCACCGGATAATCTCGTGCGCCTCCATGCTTTATCATGTGAGGGTTGCCATTCATATTCAATGTTTATCACCGTTTTGTGTCCCGAATGCGGGGAAGAGACCGAGCACGAGGTCCTCGCGGAGTCCCGCGACCGCCTTGTCCGGTGCACAGCGTGCGGGCACCACCACCGTATACCCTGGGAAAAGGAACCTGAAATGCAGGTAATAAAGACAATTGTCTCCCGGGAAGGGACTTCACTTACCGGCACCATCGAATTTGACCCGGAGGACGAGTGTTTCCTTGACGACCATCTTGTGGCAGAGTGCGGAGACGAAGCCTACGGGGTCGAAGTCACAGCAATCGAGTGCGGGGGAAAACGACTGACGCGTGCGAAAGTAAAAGACATTACGACGCTCTGGACCCGGACCATCGACAAGGTGGTCGTGAAGATCTCCGTCCATGACGGCAGGAAGACAATTCCGCTCTACCGGGAATGCGACGGGGAGGATGAATTTGTGGTCGGAGAGAAATACGTTGTCGACGGGAAACGGTTCAAACTCTCCCACATCAAACTGCGTGACGGTCCCCTAATGAGAAAAGAGGGATGGAAAACCATCGCTTACAAGATCAAACGTATCTATGGGTTCCGATCATAGGAGCCTTTTTCTTATTGTTACCACCCAATCTCGCGGGCAGGATAAGGCTACCGGCGGTCCCTAAAAGAAACAAAAAAGGAATACATCGTTTCGGTCTCCCGGCATGACATTCCAGCGAGGGATTAATCCCTCTTTTTTAAGAACACACAATACAACGGATACACGCCTCATAAAAAGATTAAAAAAGTATCCGGGGGATCAGGTCGCCTTATTGATTGAGACGACGGTAACATCAACACTCGGATAGGCGAAATCGAGAGTGATCCCGTCAGATGTCTTATTGGTGATCTCACCGAAACGGACATAGTACTGGGCAGTGGAATTGTCCGACGCCGCATCAGGGTTATCGGAAACGCCAAGGGCCATTAACTGGCCGACCTGCATCGATGAGAGACTCATGTTGTTCTTTGCCAGCTGGTCTGCCGACCAGAACTGTGTCATGGGCTGTTTCGACGCAAGAGAGATCGTTTTCTGGCCGTTGGTTTTGAGGCCGACAATACCCGTGCTGATTGCATCGTACTCGTTCGCGAATAAAGCAAACTGGTTCGCCCAGCCGGTCTTCTCGGAATAGATCTGCACCGGGAATATCGATTTTGTGAGCGACTGGTTTGCCGTTATGGTCACCTGTTTTGAGTACATGACACCGGAACCCTGACTGACAAGCTGCGTGTACAGCTGTGAGTTCGAGGTGATAAGCGCTTGTCCCTGCGCATCCCGGAGCGTATAGTCCACAACCGCCACATCGCCGGGTTTGACCGCAGCAAGCGATGTGATCCAGCTTGAGCCCATTGAGGATACTACCATCAGAACAACAAAGAGTACACCGGCAACAATCGCGAGTACTTTTGTCCACACCTTCTTTGATTTCTCTTCCTGCTTTTTTGCGCCCATTATTAAAATCCTCCTTATTATGTCAACGGTGAACGGTCATAAACTATTCTGATAGGATCCATATCTGGTTACCTGCTAGTTCCGCGTGGATGTGAGGGAATATGATGATGAGATCGTTATCGTTGCCGATCTACCTGGCATCGAAAAAATGAACGTCAGCATTCAGTTAGTGAACCCCAGTACTTCTCTATTTTCACGTTGAAAGAACAACCACTAAAAATTCGAATGAGACAGATCTGGAAGCGGGAGTACCCTTTTTTGGCAGTCGCCACCCTCCTTTATGCCAGGAGGGGGTACCTCCCCATTTGTACAAAGGTGGCACCCCCCACTCCCGGGCCATAAGAAGGGGGTGGGGGATCATGCTTTTAAAAAATTGGCCGGGGGGTCAGGGTACCTCCCGGTTTTGGGAGCGGGGGGTGCCCCCTTGCAAGAAAAGAGGCCCCTACCCCCCAAGCCATCGGTCGGAGAAAATATCCCTTCAGACGATAACTCCATGCGAAGCACAGGTTTTGGAAATGTCGGAAAGGGGGGGGTAGGCCTCCTCTTATGCCCGGACAGGGGGGAGGGGGTATCGTGCTTTTAAAAAATTGGTCGGGGGTCAGGATACCTCCCGGTTTTGGGAGCGGGGGGGTGCCACCCCGGGCTGGTTGAGGGGGGTACCCCCAATGAACCAAAAATCGATTCGGCAAACCTGTTAAAAAATTCTGATGTGTGTAAAGGAAAATTTAGAGAAGTACTGAACCCGCGTGTCCTTGAGATATCTGCGAACATAAATGAGAGACTGATGAGAAATCCAAAGGTTACTACATGCGAGAGCGGATGTACGGCACGATGCGACGTGTGGTGACACTGCCTGCATATGTAACCGAGAGCGATGCCAAAGCCCGTTTCAAAAACGGTGTGCTGGAAGTCCACATCAAACGTTCAAAGATGGCACAGGTTTCACACATCGCTATCGAATAGATTCGCCACCCCATCTCATACCTTTTTTACCGATTCATTTAAAGTCATCAGCGCCGGAAACTGTAATGATGGACAAAAAAAAGGTCAAGGATTATATGACCTATGATGTCGTCAGCGTGGATCTCCACGGTACGGTGCAATCGGTTATAGAGAAGATCCAGCAGACCAATCACGACGGCTTCCCGGTTGTTGACGGTTCAGCAGTGGTCGGGTATATCGCAGCCAGAGATCTTCTCTTTGTAAAGCCGGGCGAGACCATCGAGCAGGCGATGTCCGGAGAACTGATCGTCGCAGATCCAGAGATGGACATCACAGATGCCGCACGTGTGATCTTTCGGAGCGGTATCCAGAAGCTTCCCGTAGTGGACGAGAAAAACCACCTGCTCGGGATCATCTCCAATTCCGATGTGATCCGCTCGCAGATCGAGCACGTATCCCCGGAAAAAGTCTTCAACTTCATATCGACGCTCAAAAAACTCTATGGTGTCGATCCTACGCTCAACCGGGGCATTGTGCCCATAAAAGATCTGCTCCCCACCCAGTCCAGGATCTACGAGGATGAACTGGAAGGCAGAATCTACGAGATCAAAAAAGGGCTGGCTGAACCCATCATCGTGGTGAAAAGGCCGGGCCGGATTATTCTCGTCGACGGTCACCACCGTGCGATTGCCGCAAAAAGGCTTGGCATCACAGCGCTTGATGCATATATTATCGAGATCCGCGAGGATGTGGAACTGGGCATGGAGCGGACGGCAAACACGATGAACTTAAAAACGCTCGATGACGTGCAGGTGCTGGATTACGCCCGGCACCCCCTCGTTGCGATCACTCACCGGCTGGTAAAACGGCCATAAAATAATTGCAATCTTTTTTACGACCCTTCGCACCGGATATCGAACTTATCGTTTAAGATGTGTTCTTTTACAATAGTCCCGTCAGGAACCACGACCTCGGGCCAGATCCGGGTCTTTGAATGGACCACCACGTTGTTGCGTAAAACAACTCTGGGGCCGATCACGGTATCGTTTTCAATGCTGCATCCTTCCCCGATATGGGTATCGTTATCGATAATGCTTCCCGAGATCGTGGTGTTTGCCCCGATCACTGCCCGGTTATAGAGCGACGAGGAGAAGATCTTCGCATTGTTCCGGATGATGCACCGCTCACCGATGCTTGTATAGGGACCGATGAGGACATTGTCTCCGATCGTCGTTCCCGAACCGATCGCCACCGGGCCAATGACCCGGGTATTCTTCCCAAGAGTGATCGAATCACCCAACTGCACCGGGCCCTGCACCCGAGCGCCGTGCATGGAGAGATCTCCGATGATGTCGGTGATCGTGATATCCTGTAGTTTCCAGCGCTCTGCCTGACGGAGCGAGTGCGGGCTTCCCACATCGGTCCAGTTCCCGCGGGCAAACCAGCCTTTGAGGGGTATTCCTTCCTCCATAAGGTGCGGGAAGAGATCCCGCGCAAAGTCAAACTTTTTTCCTGTCGGGATGTGATCGAAGATCTCCGGACTGCAGACATACATCCCGGTGCTTGCGAGATTGGAGAATATTTCACCGGGCGAAGGCTTCTCCTTGAACCGCTTTATCTCGTAGTTGACATCGATCTCAGCGATACCATATTCCCCGGGATCATCAATCGAGATGAGACCGATGGTGATCATCGCCTTTTCTTTCTGGTGGGCGCGGTAGAATTCAAGGACATTTAAGTCGGTCACATGATCCCCGCCGACAACCAGAAAATCCTGCCCGTCCAGGTATTTCTTTGCGTTTCTTACACTGCCGGCCGTGCCGAGTTTGGTCTTCTCGTGGACATAGGTGATATCAACGCCAAAAAGGGAGCCATCACCAAGGGCAGCCTCGATATCCTTTCCCAGGTATCCAAGGGTCATCACCACTTCACGGAATCCAAGGTTCGAGAGGTGTGAGACGAGATGCTGGATTGAGGGCCGGTTGACAATCGGGATACAGGGCTTTGGACGTTCGAATGTGAGAGGGCGCAGGCGCGTTCCTTCGCCCCCGCACATAATACACACCTTCATGGCTCTAATTTTGGCGTTGAACTGTTTTAAGTATAGTGCCCGAGATACTATGGGAGAAGAGAGGACCAATGTATGGGATCTGATACGTACCGGGAACTGGACGTTAAAGGCGGCACAGTCCAGTGCCTGCCGGAAAAACGGGAGCCTGTCGGGTACTGCCGGCTCTGCATCCATTGTCGTGAGTTTAAGGTAAATGGAATCTATGTAAAATCCCCGTCACTTGCCTACTGTGTGAAGTGCCGGGTGACCGGAGAGGTGGATCTCTCCACCGTGCAGGCAGTCAGGTGTGCGGACCGTCAGGGGGAGGGCTTCCACAGCATTACGAGTCTCATCGGGTAATTGCCTCTTATGCAAAAACGCCGAATCCTCCCGCAATTCCCTTTATTCCTTCAGTATTGCGATTATTGCCCCCATATCCACATTCTGCTCAAATAAAGTCGCAAGCGTATCGTAGGGATCGCTGCCTTCCTGAAGGATCGGGTTAAAGGGCAGCCCTTTTTTCCCGTAAAGGTAGGAGAGCAGTGCATTTACCGCTGACGGGTTTAAAAACAGCCCGTGCATGTAGGTACCAAAGACAAGTCCATCGGCACTCACCCTGCCATCCCCGCTGAATGCCTCGCCATCCATCTCCTCATGGGTAACCCCCATATGGATCTCGTACCCTGTCACTGTGCCCATGGCCGACAGGATGGGGGGGACCGGGCATGCCTCGCGTTTCACCTGCGTGGTATTTTTGGAATATGAGGAAAAACGGGTGACACAGTCAAGCAGGCCGAGGCCTACATAGGTCCCGGCCACCGATTCAAAACCTTCATCAACGAGAGTTTTTCCCAGAATCTGGTACCCCCCACAGATACCGATCACCGGGACGTTCCTTGCCCGTGCATCCCAAAGTTCACGATCGGTTCCTTTCGCCTTGATCGCTGCAAGATCCTCGATCGTATTCTTTGTTCCGGGAAGGATAATACAGTCATAGCCCTGAAGTGAGGTTCCACAGGAAACATACTCGACAGCCGCATACTGTTCCAACAGTTCGAAATCCGTGAAATTGGCGATGTGAGGGAGCCGAATCACCGCGATCCGGACCGGAAATTCCCGTGCTATCTTGTCCCCGATGGAGAGGGAATCTTCGCTTGGGAGCGGGAGGGTAAAATAGGGCACGACGCCGAGCACCGGCACTCCGGTAATTTCTTCGATCATCTTTACCCCCGGGGCAAAGATGGCCGGATCGCCCCGGAACTTGTTGATGATAATCCCCCGCACCAGCGGCTTAACCGATTCTGGAAGGAGATGGATGGTACCGTATACCTGGGCAAATACTCCGCCTCGTTCGATGTCGGCAACAAGGATCAGGGGGAGTTTGAGTTTCTCTGCAAGCAGCGTATTTGCGATGTCCCGATCATACAAATTCACCTCGGCTGCACCACCTGCCCCCTCAACCACAACCTGCCCGTGCTCCTGGAGAAGCCGTCGGAATGCTGCAACTGCTTCCGTGAGGAGATATGGGGTTTCCGTGTAGTAGTCCGCAATTGGGACATCCTTATACGGGTGACCGAAAAGCACCACCTGCGAAACGCAGTCACCCTTCGGTTTGAGCAGCACCGGGTTCATATCGGTCGTGGGTGAGAGCCGTGCGGCCCATGCCTGCATTGCCTGTGCCATCCCGATTTCCCCGCCGTCCTCCGTAACAAACGAGTTCAGGCTCATGTTCTGGGACTTAAAAGGCGCAACCCTGATACCGCGGCGTACCAGGCACCGGCAGATCGCAGCTACCGTGATGCTTTTTCCCACATGTGACGAAGTCCCCACGACCATGAGTGACATAGGTACTCATTTGAATGCCCGCACATAAAACGGATATGTGCCGGAAACTGCAGCAAACGCAGCATATCGACCGAATATCATCCGGACAATGCCAAGTAATAAATAACCAGAACTTGAAAATAGCTGTAATGATTGGTGGCATTTGCCCGACGTGTGGACTTCCCAAGGAATTATGTATCTGTGAGGAGGTAGCAAAGGAACAGCAGCGGATCAATGTAAAAGTGAACAAACGCCGGTACGGGAAAGAAGTGACCGTGATCGAAGGCCTCGACCCGACCGATATTGATCTCGAAGTTCTTTCAAAGTTCATGAAAGGAAAACTCGCATGTGGTGGTACCGTGAAAGGGAATTCTATCGAACTCCAGGGAAACCACCGCGACAGGGTAAAAGAGCTCCTCTCCCTGAAAGGATACAGCACGGAAAATATTTCCTGATGGGTGTACCCCAACATATTCTCATTTTATTAAGATTTAGTGTGACATTCCGACCAGTTACCGGATTCCGTGATTTTGTGTAATATCGGATGTTTACAGTTGTCTCTTTCAGGTTCCTCGCATTCGGAGGGCTTTTAGAGAGAATAATAAACCGCTGCCAAGAATAAAAAACAGGTCAGATGAAGAAGCGGAAAACAACCCATGATACGATCAGCATAATCGCTGAATATTTAAGACCGCCAACAACCCGTCCTTCACCCATCTGACCGGCGCAGAGCCCGGAGAAAAACCCTTGTATCATTGCGGCATGGGTGAACAGCCGTTTGTATGCCGGGAGATCTATTTTTGACATGAACTGGCTGCTCGCTGCCGTCGCCTGCGCCGACGCACCCGCCGTGGCCATTGTCGTTAAAAAGGTGCTCACCAGAATCGCAATAACAAACATAAAAACTGCCCACGAGACTAATACGATGATCACGTAGATCAGCATGTTATTCCGGCGTTCCTGGGAAAGGTTGACCACCTCAAAGGTATCGCTCGCTGCTGCACGGAGCACTTCGCTGATATCCCCCCCGGCCTTACTTGCCTTTGCGATCAGATCGACACTCCGGTCGGCAAGCGGTGTTCCCAGGTTCTTCCCGAACCGGTACATACCCTCTACAAAACCAACACCCCACGACATCTCGTTGTCCAATTTCCGTATATGGGGTGTGAGGGTCCCGTATTCAGCGCTGGCGACAAGGTGAACGGCATTGGGAAGTGTCATCCCGGAATCATTCATCCCGGCTAGATCGCGGAAGAAGTTGGGGAGGGCATCCTCGAGATTTTTTATCCGCTGCTGTTCCCTGAAATCAAGAACTGCTACAGGAATAATTGAGATTAGCACCGCAAGCACTGCAAAATCATCGATGACCGTCGAAGTAAAAAGCACCTTGATGCCATATATCTTCACCATCGAGATAAAACCGCCGATAAAGACAACGAGCGACAGGGGGATACAAACGATAAGGATATTAACGGGTTGTTCCGTGAGAACCTTGAACGGGTGCTTGAAGAAGCGCCCGATTCCTTCCCGGCTCTTCCGTTCAGACTCAAGTCGGCAGGTGATATCAGTAAGTTCCCCTTCAACCGAATCCATCTCGGCGCGGGTAAGCGGCTGAGGGGGCCGTGAAGCCGGATCCTTCTTTTGTCCAAGCAGACCGGTGAAGGTATCTTTAATTGCCATATCAAGTCTCCGGGGTCATAGAGCTAATCATTATGATAAACATCATCGAGCCAAAGGGAATCATCAGGTAGATGATGATATAGAGGAACATGGGCTTTGCATCGCCACCAAGGACCGACATGATCGACTGGAGAATGATCAAAAAGAGCGTGCCTGCCACCATTGCCGTAACGTACGATTCCGCGATCAGCGCGAGCGTATCCAGGAACATTTTCTGAGTCTGGCGGTTCTCCAGGGCGTACTGGTTGGCCTTGGTACGGAAATAGTCCGTGAGGTTCCCCCCGCTCGATATACTGGCCATCGCGCCCTGTAAAAACTCTTTCATCCGCCGGGAGGGAGTGCTCGCAGAGACAATCCTGATCGCATCAATAAGATCTCTCCCGAAAATGTCGATTTCGCGTGCGATATATCGCGCTTCCACCGAACTCTCGCCATAGATCGGACTGTCTCCCAAGAGACGGAAGATCTCCGCCGGGGTTATACCGGCGGTGGACATGGATGTAATATAGTTGATGGCGTAGGGTATGGTTGCGTCGATATTTCTCCGTCGGTTTCCGGAGACGACCGAGGGGTACACGAGAAATACCGCATACGTCATCCCGCCAAAGACAAGGAGCGAGAAGATGATCACAAAAACAGTTCCGATAATGAGACTATGCTGGGATAAAATGAGGAACGATGCAGGAACCGCTCCTTTGTATTTTATGAGGTTGGGGAGGTTGAGAAATCAGGTAAGAAAACCTAATCCTGCTGCGGCGATAAGGCCAACAAGGACTGAACTGACAATGGCGGTGGAGATATAGACTTCAAACGGGGTTTTAAGCCGGGCCGATATCAGGTCATTACGGAGCTGGGAGTACTGCTCCCGTTGTGCCTTCATCCGCATGCCAAGGAGATTGAAGCAGAACCGTTCAAAACTATTCATACAGGTCCTTCCTTACACGTTCGATAACGACTTCCGGCTCCCGGTAATATGAGATGAGGATCTTTGCAACATCCTTGTAGTGCCGGATCTTCTTGATGCGCATCCACTCCAGCACTTCCTGCCGGCGCTTGAGTTCTTCCCGCATCCGGTTCTCGTTCCAGCCCCGGGCCTCCATGATCTCTTCAAGGAGGTAAGACTTTCCGGAATAGGAGATCTCATCGGTTGCCGATCGCCATTTGAAAACCTCGTTTGTAATCAGCTCGTTTGTCCGTGGGTCGATATCGAGGATCTCAACGATCTGCTTGTTCCGGCGGATACGTTTACCCCCCATCCGGGCCTGTACCTGGATGCAGACAAAATCAAGTGCCGAGAGCATGTTCCGCGGCACATCCATGGGAGGATTCTCGATACGGTGAACGACGCTCGATACCGAGTCCGCGTGGATCGTGGAATACGTGACGTGGCCGGTACTCATCGCCTGGAAGAGTGTCTGGCACTCCTTGCCACGGACTTCCCCCACGATGATGTACTCAGGCCGCTGCCGCATGGCGGCACGCAGGAGTTCGTACATGTTGATCTCCCCGCGTCCTGCCGTGTCAAATGAGTCACGTGTTACACTGGGGATCCAGTTGGGATGCGGAAGCTTCACTTCGCGTGTGTCTTCGAGGCTGACAATCTTTGCCATCGGAGGAATAAACAGGGAGATTGCGTTTAACGACGTAGTCTTACCGGATGCAGTTCCCCCGGCAAAGATTGCGGATTTGCCATTCTCGACTGCCAGCCAGATATAGGCAAGCGAAAGCGGGGCAAACGTGTGCTACTCAATGAGATCCGTGGGTGTGATCGGCTCATCCTTGAACTTACGGATGGTGAATGTGGAGCCATGGGCGGTCACTTCCTGCCCGAGTGTCATCTGGATGCGGGAACCATCCCCCATGGTCGCATCCAGAATCGGTTCCGCAATGGAGATATACTTGCCGGCACGCTGGGCGAGTTTTGTGACAAACGAGTCGAGATCCTCTGCATTGTGGTACATCAGCGTCGTCTTCATCGATTCGTAACTCGCGTGGAATGCAAAGAGGGGGGTGTCGACACCGTCGCAGGAGATATCCTCGATGTACTTGTCATGCATGATCGCGTCGATCAGGCCGTCGCCCAGGAAATCCTTGTGCATGTTATACAGCATCTTCTCGCGCTGGACCGGGCTGAGCTTGATCCCGTAATCAGCGAGGATCTCATCCACCGAACTCCTGAGTTTGAGCCGTGCCTCCTCTTTGGAGATATCCTTGGTGTTGACATCGAGCGTTTCAAAGAGGCGTTCTTTTAATTCCTTTAAGAGGTCTATTTCAGGCTCGGTTAGAACAGGCTCGATAACCTGATAGGTGTATTCATGCGTAGCGTGGTCATAGATTATCCGGACATATGCGTAAGGCTCATTAACCGGATATATCTCCATCTCTTCGATACCCGGTTTCGTTTCAAATGAGAGGTCCACAAGAGGACCATGCTCCCCGGGGTTGTATTCCACGGATGCCGGCCGTATGACGTTGAAGAACGCAGAAAACCGGCATTTCTTTGTCGCGGCGGGTTCTGCTTTTTTCGGCTCATAGGTCAGTTCGGATTCGAGATCCTTGAACCCTGCAGTCGAGAATTCCCGTTTCCAGATATCAGCAAGTTCCAGGGGCAGGGTTCCGGTCCCGGTATGCTCAAAGGTATTTAGTCCGCCATGAAGTTTGATCTCATCGATCTGGAATGTTGAACGTTTGGGAAGGATGAGCCCGGAGTAGTCTGATATCTGGTCGGCAGAGATGATCCGCTCATCTTGTTCACACTCGCCAGAATCAGCATGTTGGGATGGTACTTCCTGCTTTGCCTTTCGCTTCCGGAATAATGAGGAGGTATGGCGATCCCGGGGATCTTCATCAATAATTTCAACAACCGGTTCTGGTGGGGGTTTGGCAATTGGGGAAACGGATTTTTCTTCGGGGGGTATAGATAAGGCGGGTGTTGCCGCAGCCCCAAATTTCACCCCAGACTCACGGGGCACATCACGTACATCCTTTTCACTCGTTCCGGATTCCGGCAGGGTTATATCCTCAAGCAGGTCATCAAGATCATCTATACCCAAGCATACTGGTGCCCCACTCTTTTCCGGGACTTCTCCGGCAGGGGTTGCGATTTTTTTTTCTATGCCAAGTTTTTGCAGGAGAAGAGAGAATTCCCCCGCTTCCTCATGGCTCGGTTCTTCCGGTCCTGGTTTTTTTTCGGGAGATCCTGTTACAGTACCGACTAATTTATCTTTGGGGGTTTGTGCACCCCGGATTTTTTTAAGAAGGGCACTTATATCGTCATGAGCCTCGTCATCATGTGCTTTCAACCCTCACATCCCCCGGTCCGATAATCACGATCAACTGGTATTACTATATAAAGATTCTTTTATCTTGAACTATATCTATTCTCTGAATTACTGCAAAAAGAACTTGGCATCGTGCCCCATCCCATTTTTACCAGACATAAACCTACCGGTACATCCGGCTCACCGGGTAATTGTGAGAAAAACGGCCCGGCCCCGGAAACGAGTGTCTCTACACCCGAAAGTCCAAATAATCCTGTCAAAGTGTCTTCACAAACGATACATACAGCAACCGTACCGGTTCCAAAAGGGGGAGAGACACCTTCAAGCGATACTGTACATGCCGATAGCGAGCACGATTTGGATCCTTTGGATTCCATGAACATTTACCAGATGACAAACAGATCCAGTGAGAGTGCAGGACACGACCTGATACGTGAGATAAAAGATATTTTAAACTGGTGGATATAACACGAATATGAAACGCGAAAAGCAAAATCCTTCTTTATTCCTATAATTGCAGCAAATTATAATCGGGACGACTGGTATCTGATGGTTAAAATATATACGATCGCATCCGGAAAAGGAGGTACCGGTAAAACCACGGTTTCTATCAATCTGGGGACGATGCTTGCAAAACTGGGAAAAGAGACCTACCTTATAGATGCGGATATCGGCATGGCAAACATCGGCCTGATCCTGGGGCTAGAAGATGTACCGGTAACCCTGCATGAGATCCTTGCCGGAAAAAACACTATCGATGAAGGGATCTATAATGGCCCGGCCGGGCTCAAGGTTATTCCGAGTGGCATATCCCTGCAGGGCTTCCAGCAGGCAGACCCGGACAAGATCCGGGACGTTTTGTCGGAGATTGAAAAAAGGTGCGAGTTTCTGATTATCGATGCACCTGCCGGGATCAGTAAAGACGGTGTGGTTCCGCTAGCTGTTGCTGACGAGGTTATCCTGGTTGTTAACCCTGAACTGCCCTCCATTGTTGACGCACTTAAAACAAAAATTCTTACCGAGGTCGTAGGCGGACATGTTCTCGGCGCGATTATCAACCGCGTTGACCAGGACACGAGCGAGATCATTTCAAAGAAGATTGAAAAAGTGCTTGGAGTAAAAGTGATCGGGATCATCCCGGAGGATATCAATGTGAGGAGAGCCGCAGCTGCCCGTTCCCCGGTTATTGTTAAATTTCCGGATTCCCCCGCCTCAAAAGCAATACAAAAAATCGCATCAGACCTCGCCGGTATTACGTATAAGGAAGAGGCGGAAAAAGTCTCAAGTGAAGGGTTTGTCGAGCGTTTCTCAAAAGCACTCTTCAAAAAGAAATCCGACAAGGAACGGCATTAAGCACTTTTCCTTTATCTTTAACGTTATGGCATAGCCAAAAAGCACAGTTTCAGATTTTTTCTGCCATCTTGATCTCGGTCGGAGTCTTTTCACGGATCTGAACCGACACGCCAATCATCTCGTTCTTGTCATTCTTTACCGGGCGTGCCGTGAGTGCAACATACCTTTTCTTGTTCGCAAGGGTCACAAGCACCGTATTGAAATCATAGGTTACGACAATTTTATCCCGGATTACATCAAGCGCCGGGTCGTTGATCCGTTCTCCGGTCTGTTTGTTTACCAGAATAAGTATCTGTTTGAGAGGTTTTACCAGTACGTCCTTTTCCAGAACATCCAGAAGCCTGCAGGAATATGGGTTTAAAAAGATGATGCGGCCCCTGGTGTCGGTAATGATTACTGATTCAAGCGCTGCCATAATTTTAGGCATATCCCAGAGTGAAGCCTTGTCAAAATACCGTTTGCGCATGCTGTGGTTGTACAGGGCAATCTCGATGTTGGAGACGATCTCGTTTGAATTGAACGGTTTAAGAATAAAGCCGTACGGTTCTGCAACCTTGGCCCGGGTAAGGGTAGTATCGTCGCACTGGCCGGTTAAAAAGATCACCGGAATGTGGAAGATGGAGTTGATGTATTGTGCTGCAATGATTCCATCAATCGACCCGGCGAGATTGATATCCATGAGCACAAGATCCGGCTGGAATTCAGCGGCCTTCATGACCGCATCTTCACCAGTCGTAACCTTGCCTGCAACAACATACCCCTTTTTTTCAAGGATTACGCTGATGAGGTTGGAGATTATCTCGTCATCTTCCACAATCAGGATCTGAATAAAGGTGGGCATGGTATTCACAAGGATCGACGAGTAGTTCCGGTTAAATAATTAGAAACCGGAATATATAAAGATAGATTTTTGAGCGTGAAAAACCTTGCATCTGCCATGAGACCCGGCACCTTATTATTCCATTTGAGGTATTAAAGATCCAGAATATGAGAAGTGTGGGATTCATCAAAAGTGATCTGGAAATGCGTCACATTCTGGAACCGGTCCTGAACGAGGCAGGAATAGTTACCGTGCATCACACGGAAACTGACCTCCCCGTTCCCGGTAGTGGAATCGCTCCCCACAATTTTTCCATCTTTTCTGATCGAAACACGCACGCCGTTCTGCAGGTTTTTTTCTCGCCGTACTGACAGGGTAACAACCCCGATACCCGGGCTTTTTTCCCCTATTTCAGGGACGGTGTACGTACCATTTTTCCGGATATGCCCCTTTTCAAAGATCCGGCATCCCATAACAAAAGCATCGATTATTTCCGGTTTCACATCGCGGATAACATAGTTCCGGCCTGCCCGTATATGGACGACAGCCTTGTCACCAAACAGCGCCCCGTCACTATCCACATAGATCGCTCCTTCAGGTTCACCGTTCAATATTGCAAGGTAACACTCACGGTTTCCTTCTTTTGCCACAGCAATCGCATCCAGGTGTCGCGAGGCTGCAAACGTGAGCAATTCAGGGAGCGAAAAGGTACCCTGGCACTTCGATCCTTTATGGATATTTTCCAGCAGTTCCTGCAGATCCATGAAACAATCCTCTCACGTATACTCTCGGGGGGAATTTTTTTGTTCTCCCACAGATTGCTCTTTAATAATCTCAATCATGTATTCGCAACAGGTTTATTAGACATTTGCAAAGTTTATCTTCACGAAAAAAGAAGGGGGATTGGAATATTCCGGATTCCGATGTGGTACTATCTTCATACTGCAATGCAACCCCGTTGTGGCCTGTTCGGGTATCGCCATGCATAAGTTGTAGAAGATATAATGGTACTGCTGTTTATGATATTTTACCCGATGGTAATCTCCGCTGTTGCGGTTCTTGTTACCCTTATCTATGCCTCGTACCTCGACATCAAGGACCGTCGGGTACCGTTCAGGACGTGGTACCCGATGCTTGTTGTCGGGCTCGCCGCAACGATTGTGCTCTTCTACCAGCAGACCGGAAATATCAGCCTGATCTTCGGTTATCTCGCTCTGGTTGCCAGTTTCTTTTACGCAGACTATCTCGACAACCGCGATCCTGAAACCCCGTTCAGGTTCTCTTATCTTGCAGCCATCCTTGCCCTTCCCGCGCTCTCCTGGTTTATTATACCTGCCATTTCGTCAGGAAAACTACCCGAGCTCCAGCTCATCCCCTGGTATGTGATGTTTGTCGGGCTTCTTGCCTATGTATCCTACCGGGAATCCAAAAAGAGGCCCGAACGGAAACTCACGGCAAAACAGATAAAAAAAGACAGCCTGATGGACTCAAACGTGGAAACGGTCTTAACCAGATGGTATTTTGTGCTTATCATCATTATCCTTGCCATCGCGTCATTCTATATGATCGGCGGCGGGAACTGGGGTGTTTCCGGGGTCTATATCGCCCTTGCTGCCGTCTTCTGCGGAGTGTTTTATGTGTTTGGGCAGATGCACTTATTTGGCGGTGCCGATGCCTGGGCGCTCATCTTTATTGCATTCTGTATCCCGACATTTCCCATAACTCCGCTTTTAAATACACCACCGCTCGGTTTTCTCTCGTTCTCGGTGCTAATCAACGCGTTGATCCTCAACCTGGTAGCACCGGCGGGCATTTTTATTATCAACGTGGTAAAGAAGAACCGCGCACCGCTCCAGTACATGTTCTTCGGGTTCCCGGTAAAGGGAGAAAATATCCAGGAGTCGTGGGGCTTTGTAATGGAAGACTTTAACGAGAAAAATGGCAAAGTCGAGCGGAAATTTGTCGGTTTCTGGGACTCCCTGCGCCGGATGCGTTCCGAAGAAGGCAGGATCTATACAAAAGACCTTCGGGAACACCCTGAAGAGTACGAAAAGGAACTGGGGCTCTACCGGAAAGCAGGAACTGTCTGGATCTCCTACGCAGTCCCGTTCATCCTCCCGATAACTGCCGGCCTTATCACCGCCATTTTCTGCGGGGATTTCCTGCTTGCGATCATGACCGCACTCACCGGTGGGGTGTAAGGTGCTTTCCCTTAAATTTTCTGACGGGGGACTGATCCCGGTGATCGTGCAGGATACAAAAACCCGGGATGTCCTCATGATGGCATACGCAAACGATGAGGCAGTGCATCTCACAGAGACCACCGGTTATGCCCATTACTACAGCAGGAGCCGTAAAAAACTCTGGAAGAAAGGCGAGGAGAGCGGGCATTTCCAGAAAGTGAAAAAGATCCTCGTAGACTGTGACGAAGACTGCCTTATCTACGAAGTTGACCAGACCGGTGCTGCCTGCCATACCGGGTACCGCAGCTGCTTTTTCAGGACGCTTGATGGAGGGATCATCGGCCAGAAGGTCTTTGACCCGGAAAAAGTCTATGGGAAGACCGGGCATTGATCCCGACACTCGCATTTCCACAAGGGAAATCCCCTTCGACAGAGATACCATGAGACGACGTATATGAACGATACACCAGATAAACGAGAGGCCACAAACCGGTTAAAAGAGCAGACTGCACACCTGTCAGTCATCTCTAACTCCTGCTTAGTGGTCATGAAATTTGTTGTGGGCTTTGCGATCGGCTCGGTGAGCATCATCTCTGAGGCAATCCACTCCTCCATGGATCTGCTTGCCGCGGTTATCGCCTTTTTTTCAGTGAAAAAGTCCGCAGAGCCTCCCGATGCCGGCCACTCTTTCGGGCATGGGAAATTTGAGGATATTTCAGGACTCATCGAGGCGCTGCTCATCTTTGTTGCGGCCATCGTGATCATAGTTGAGGGAGTACTCAAACTCCTCAGCGGGAGCGAACAGGAGTTCTCGCCTACCCTCCTGTATGCCGGTATTGCCGTGATGGGCATCTCGGTACTCGCCAACTGGTATGTCTCCTCGCGTCTCATGAAGGTGGCAAAAGAAACAGAGTCCATCGCCCTTGAGAGCGACGCATGGCACCTGCGAACGGATATCTATACGTCACTTGGGGTTTTTGTCGGGCTGATCCTGATCCATTTCACCGGCATTACTGTTCTCGACCCGATCATCGCCATCGCGGTCGGCCTTGTGATCCTGAACGCAGCCTACGACCTCCTGAAACGATCGTTTGCCGATCTCATCGACCATTCCATCCCCAAGATTGACGAAGACCGGATCAAGGCGATCATCTGTGAACATGCAAGCGAGTACGCCGGATTCCACGGCCTGCGGACACGCCGGTCCGGCCCGGAGATCTTTATCGAGTTCCACCTGGTCGTGCCCGGAGAGGTTTCCGTCACCCAGTCCCACGATCTCGCCGATCACCTCGAATCAGACCTGCTTGTGGAGTATCCACGGGCAAATGTCACTATCCATATCGAGCCCTGCAATAAAGGGTGCAACCGGTGTGGTTCGTTCTGCACGTATTATGAAAAGCAGAAACAGAACAACCCGTGAATATAGGTGGTTTGTATTTTTTTAAACGAACCTTCAAAAAAAACACGATGAGTTCAGGAGGATTATTTACTTGACGGGCGCCGGTGGAGGGACCGGTCTTCCTCAACGATGTAGTTAATCACGTTCTCGGAGATATCTGCAGAATATTCGCCAGCCCTGCGGATACTTTCGGCGATATAACCGATAGAAATTGCGGTTACCGTCTCCTGTTTTAATGCCAGGTTGTTAATATCTCCGCAGATGTTTTCCAGCGCCGAGACCGACTCAATTGTCTTGTGAGCTTCTCTGATATCGGCATTGAAAAAGGAAATAATGCTCTTGTCAAAGACGTTCATGGACAAGACGCTTGCCTTCTTTAACGCAGTCACGATCTTCGGGTCAAGATTGACATCCATGATCGGCTGGGAATTCTCAGCTATCCGTACGGCATGATCCCCGATCCGCTCAATGATCCGGCTGATGATATAATAGTACATCGCCATACCGACCGAGACCTCCATCTTCCGGGACAGGGACGGGTTCTGCATGATCATATTGGTCTGGCGTGCGATCAGCCAGTTGAGACGATCCGAGTCCATGTCGCGGTTGATCACATCGGTCGCAAGGGTATGGTTGTGAGTCTCAAGTGCGGTGAGGGCATCCTCGTGCATGTTCCTTATGATCACAAACATGCGCTTGATGGTGTTATCAAACGGCATCTCTGCCGGATTGAGCAGGTCTTTTATCGTGATGAGCGTATCCGTCTCCTCGACAACTTCCTGTCCGATGGTCATCTGGGTAAAATCCCGTACTACCGTGCGGACAAACGGGGGAAACCGCTGTTTGGAAGTAATCCTGATCGAGTTAAAACCGGTGATATAGGTCCCGATAAGCATCCTGAACAGGAATGAGGGATCGGTAATGTGTCCGATATCGATCTCTTTTACCCGCTGGAGCGGTTCCTCGGTAGTGTTTTTCGTGACAAGCAGCGTCCCGTCCGGCTGCACGATCAGACCGATGGGATCGTTCTTCTTGATCCGCATCTCCTGTATCCAGTCTTTTGGCAGGGTGACGACGAACGATGACCCCCCGGTCATCTGGACCCGGCGAATTTCCATCTTTTTTCCACCTCACGAATAGAGTAATATGATGAATATGCTTTTCTCTATTTAACACTTTTTTGTATATATACTCGTATAGTTTATGTCGAAAATCTGTATATTAACTCTGGTTAATGTCATGATCGAACACCATGAAAACCAAACGAAGTTCGTATGTATTGGGGACTGTGTGCCTCGCGGCATTACTCATTGTATCGATGTTCGTTGCCGGCTGTACCAGCAACGGGACAACAACTTCCACCGCTGCAACACCGGCGACAACAACTTCGGCCAGTGCCGCAGCCACGCAGGTCGCAGTACCAGCAACCACTGCAGTCCCGGCCACAACGGCAGTTCCCACCACTGCAGCACAGAAGCAGACCATCACCGTTACCGGTTCGACAACGGTCCTTCCCATTGCACAGGCTGCAGCCGATGCCTACATGAAACTGCACCCTGAGGCAAACATCCAGATATCCGGTGGCGGGTCGGGCGTCGGCATACAGTCAATCGGTGCAAAAACCGTTGATATTGGTATGAGCTCCCGGGATGTAACCAAGGCTGAACTGGCAAAGTACCCCGGCTTCAATATCGTCACTGTTGCACACGACGGCATTGCCGTTATCGTCAACCCGAAAAACACGATCCGGTATATCACCATTGATCAGGTCAACCAGATATACACCGGCAAGATCACAAAGTGGACCGAAATTACCGGAGCCGAAGTCCCCAACACCAACAACCAGATTGTGCTCATCGGCCGTGACAGTTCATCCGGTACCCGCACGTATTTCGATGAAACCGTGCTGAAATCAGCAACTCCGGTAAAGACTATGCTCGAACAGAATTCCAACGGTGCGGTTGCGCAGAGCGTTGCCCAGACCCCCGGTGCAATCGGGTACGTATCCATCGGGTTTGTCTCCTCTGATGTCAAGGCACTCCCCATCTGGTACAATGCCAACAAGATCATTACACCCAGCATCAGCACCGTAAAAGACAAGACCTACCCGGTCTCCCGTGACCTCTATATGATCACGAACGGCCAGCCCACCGGTCTTACCAAGGATTACATCGACTACATCCTCAGTGCAGATGGCCAGAAGATCGTCGCTGATCAGGGATATGTTCCCCTGACGAGCTGATGAGAGCATCCTACAAAAACCACTCATTTTTTGTTTAAAATGGGAGGCGACTAATCATTCCATTCTTACAACGAGTTACCGGGAATGCCACAGGGTGTACCGCACAGGTTTCCCGGATCAAGGAAAAAACCATCAAGTCCGTCTTCTTTCTCACAGCACTCTTTGCAGTTGTCGTTGTATCGTTTATCCTGCTTTTCCTGCTCCGGGACGGTTATCCGATATTTGAGACGGTGGGGATCGCGAATTTCCTCTTTGGATCTACATGGACCCCCACCGCAGTTGAACCCAGTTACGGGATATTTGCCCTCATCGTAGGGACAATCCTCGTTACCCTGGGTGCAATGATCTTTGCCGTCCCGCTTTCTATCGGCTGTGCGATCTATATTTCAGAACTCGCCTCTCCCCGTATTAAAAGCGTCCTCAAGCCGGCCACCGAACTGCTTGCCGGGATTCCTTCGGTAGTCTACGGTTTCTTTGGCCTGATTGTTCTTACCACGTTCATCCGCACAACATTTGACATCCCGACCGGGCAGACCTGGCTTGCCGGGTCGATCCTTCTTGGGATCATGGCACTTCCCACGATCATCAGCGTATCCGAAGATGCCATCAGCTCGGTTCCCCGTGAATACCATGAGGGGTCCCTTGCGACCGGGGCCACCCGGTGGCAGACGATCAGCCGGGTGGTTGTCCCGGCAGCACTCTCCGGTATTGCGGCGGCGATTATCCTTGGTGTCGGCCGCGCAATCGGCGAGACCATGGCTGTCATGATGGTGACCGGGAATGCGGCTATTATCCCGGACCCAATCTGGAATGTGCTCTCCCCCATCCGTACCCTCACCGGGACACTCGGTATCGAGATGGGCGAGGTCTCCATCGGAAGCGACCACTACCATGCACTCTTCGGTGTTGCCGTTGTCCTGCTTATCATCGCGCTCATCGTCAACCTCAGCGCGGTGGCAATACTGTCATACCTCCGGGACGGGAGAACTGCCAGTCATAAAAGCACGTTGCGCCTCAAATTCCCACTCGTCACGACATTTAGGGAACGGTTCGGCCAGTGGTGGCGGATCACTGCGCTCGCACTGTTCGTGCTGTTGCTCCTGATCACTGCACTCTGGGGGGTAGCACTCCTTGTCATTCTTGCGGCAGTGCTCTGGCACTACGGCCGGCACCGGCTCTCGCGGAAGCATATCGAGACAATCGCCTTTGCCGGCGTCACGGCGGCGGCCCTGATCGTGCTTGCGATCCTTGCCATCATTCTCGGGGACATTATCATCAACGGGCTGCCGGCGCTCTCTTGGGACTTCCTGACGCAAAGCCCCACTAACCTTGGCAGGGGTGGCGGGATCTTCCCGGCAATTGTCGGGACGCTGTATCTCGTAACCGGCGCGATCCTGATTGCCCTTCCTCTCGGAGTAGGGGCGGCAATCTACCTTGTCGAATATACCCGGGAAGGACGGGTTACAAAGATAATCAGGACCGGCGTGGACCTCCTCAACGGGACACCCTCCATTGTCTTTGGCCTCTTTGGGTTTGCCTTCATCGTGTTGTTTCTCAACGTAGGGGTATCGCTCCTTGCCGGTATGATCACCCTTGCCCTGATGGTGCTCCCGACCGTGATCCGGACAACAGAAGAATCCCTCAAAAACATCCCGCAGTCCCTGCGCGAGGGAAGCCTTGCGCTCGGGGCAACCCAGTGGCAGACGATCAAAAATGTCGTCATCCCACCGGCAATCCCGGGTATCGTAACGGGAGCGATCCTCTCGATCGGCAGGGCGGCAGGAGAGACTGCACCGATCATGTTCGTAGCGGTCGTCTTCTCGACACGATTCCTGCCAACATCGCTCTTTGACCCGGTGATGGCACTGCCCTATCACCTCTACATCCTCTCGACCAATGTACCGGGCGCATCGACCAACAAGTACGGGACTGCCCTCGTTCTCGTAATGCTGGTCGTGGCATTTTACACGGTCGCGATTCTGGTAAGGAATCATTATGCAAAAAAGGCACGGGGATAACACATGTCGGACACAACGATCATTTCCACGAAAAACCTGAACCTCTGGTATAACGAGAAGCACGCGCTCCAGGATATTTCCATGGAGATCGAGAAGAAAAAGACCACCGCACTGATCGGACCGTCAGGGTGCGGGAAATCCACGCTCCTGCGGTGTTTCAACCGGATGAACGATCTGATCAACCAGGTTAAGATCACCGGGGAACTCCTGCTTGACCGGGAAAACATGCTCTCCTGTGACATGGACGTGGTATCTTTGAGGAAACGGGTCGGCATGGTCTTCCAGCGGCCAAACCCGTTCCCGAAATCCATCTACGAGAATGTTGCATACGGCCCCCGGGTCCACGGGATCAACGATCGAAAGGAACTGGACGTCATTGTCGAGAAAAGCCTGCGGCACGCGGCGCTCTGGGAGGAGGTGCGGGACCGGCTCGATGAGTCTGCACTCGGGCTCTCGGGAGGCCAGCAGCAGCGGCTCTGCATCGCACGGACGCTTGCGGTCGAACCGGAAGTGATCCTCATGGACGAACCCTGCTCGGCGCTCGATCCTATTGCTACCGCAAAGATCGAGAACCTCATCGAGATGCTTAAAGAGGATTACACGGTGATCATCGTCACGCATAACATGCAGCAGGCCGCCCGAGTCAGCGACTACACCGGTTTCATGTATCTCGGCAAGCTGATCGAGTACGACAGGACGACGAATATCTTCGAACACCCCAAAGAAGACCTGACCGAGAACTATATTACCGGCCGGTTCGGGTGAGGCGGGAATATGACGGATAAATTCCATACGGAACTCAAAGACCTGAAAAAAGGAGTCTCGGAGATGGCACGGTACGCCCTCTCGATGCTCCAGGACTCGCATGATGCGTTCATCAACCAGGACTCCCCTCTGGCGACAACGGTTCTGGACAGAAAAGACCAGCTCCGGGAAATGACGGTTACCCTTGAAGAGAACTGCTACCAGCTTATCGCCCTGAACCAGCCGGTAGCAAAGGATATGCGGACTATCGTCTGCTCCCTCAAGGTAATCGCTGCATCGGAACGGATCGGGCGATACGGGAAATCCACGGCAAAGATCGTAAAGGAGATCGCTGGCAAGCCCCATATCGCGAACATGATGAGCCTTCCACTCATGTCAGAGTACGTGCTTGCGATGATCGATGATTCTATCAAGGCCTACGAGACGGAGAATATCAGAAAACTCGACGGTTTTTCCGCACGGGACGATACGATCGATGCGCTGCGCCACTCCATCTTCCGCGAAGCGATCACGTACATGATGGAGAACCCCAAGACCATCACGCAGGCCACGTACTACATCATCATCGCCCGGTACCTGGAGCGCTGCGGCGACCATGCCTGCAAGATCGCTGAGAACGTCCAGTACATGGAGACCGGCGAGAGAATCGAGATCAAGTAACCGTCCATCTCCACTTACAGGGCACAAAGGAAGCGCGTGACCAAGTCACTTGTTTACAATAACCGTCCCTTTTATTCCCGCATTATCCGCGCAGTGATAGCCATACGTCCCCGGTACGGTGAACGTGAACTGGTACCGGTGATTATTTTCAAGCAGGGGGGAAGTAAACGACTCGGGAGTCCCGGCATCAGAGGTAATGATATGACGCCCCATATCGTTGTTGAGCCAGGTGACAGTGACTCCACGATCGACCACGAGTATCTGGGGATTGACGCTTGAACTTCCAATAAGAATCGTTGTCTTTGGAGTATAGACCGGTGTCGTGGGCGGGGTTTGAGGGGACGAATTTGTACAGCCTGCCACAAATACGAGCGCAACAAACAGCAGGATTATTCCGGCCAAAAGTGTCGCAGGGCCCGATCGAATATGCATGTAGTACGGTTTGTTCGAACACATTAAAAGTTCGTGGTTACCCGTTACGGACACACGGCGACCTGCGATGAGAGATTACGTCGGGACCGGATCCTGGCATTACTCTCCCGCACGCAGAAACCCGGGGGCAGTCAGGGACATTGAGCGAGTCGGTTCGGGCTAAAGAGGGGGTACCCCCTCCTGCTTTGGCACATGGGTGGGGGGGTGATCCCCTCTGAAAAAATAAATTGTGGGGGGGGAGGGGGATCACCCCCCTCCCCCCCAAGCGCCGCGAAACCACCTTTTCTGCAGGGTTACAACCGGTATTTCGTGTGGACATATCGGCGTGAGGGTGAGCAACAGTAAGATTTTCCGGAAACGGGTTGATGGGCCCGGCCGGGACCGGAAGGGGAGGGGGTACCCCCCACTTGCTCCGGCACTTGGGGTGGGGGGTGGTCCCCTCCGGAAAAATAAATTGCAGGGGGGGCAGGGTGCCACCCCCTCCCCCCAAAAAAATGGTAAGACCCATTTTCCGCAGATGTTTTTATGGCCTTTCGTGTGCAGCCACCAAAAACACCAGAGGATACAAAATATGTGCAGGAGCAAACATCAGCATACGTCTAAAACATTTAGAAGACAGTAAACATTTCCTGAAAACAGCACCAAAAACTTTGTTTCCCCCATCCCAAAACTATTCCAAAAGTACCATAATTTCCTGCAGAACCCCTTATAAACCCCAACGCCTCATATCTTTAACTATCAACGATTCTTCATCGTTGAACGAATAGTATACAACACCATACTATATGGGAGAGAATATTTTATGATACTGGTACCAGATACGAGCGTCCTGATTGACGGGCGCATAACCTCGATGATAAAGGCCGGTGAATACAAAGGAGCAACAATAATCGTCCCTGAAGCAGTCGTTGCAGAACTCGAAGCCCAGGCAAATAACGGGCGCGAGATCGGGTTTTCGGGCCTCAATGAGCTTCAGTCGCTCTGCAAAATGGCAGAGGAAAAAACCATAGAACTAAAATTCTCCGGCATTCGCCCCTCGCTTGAGCAGGTTAAGCTCGCAAGCGGTGGAGAGATCGACGCGATGATCAGGAACATCGCGATTGAGAACTCTGCACGGTTTATCACAAGCGACAATGTGCAGGCCGAAGTGGCGCGGGCTAAAGGGCTCGACGTCATCTACCTAAAACCGCAGATCACCGATTTTGTCCCGCTCGGGATCGACCAGTTCTTCGACGAGCACACGATTGCCGTGTACTTGAAGGAACGGTGTTCCCCTGCCGCAAAGAAGGGCACCATCAACGACATGAAACTCGTGAAGATCCGCGACCAGCCGGTCAGCGAATACGAACTCCGTAACCTCGCACAGGAGATCCTCGAACGGGCCAAGCGCGACCCGGACGGATTTATTGAGATGGAGAAGCGCGGCATCACGGTCGTCCAGATCGGATCGATGCGCATCGCGATCGCGAGGAGACCGTTCTCGGACGGCATGGAGATCACGGCCGTGCGGCCCATTGTTGACGTAACGCTCGACAATTACGCGAAAGCAGATGTCATCAAAAAGCGGATCGTCTCCGACAAGCGGGGCCTCATCATCGCCGGCTCTCCCGGTGCAGGAAAGACCACGCTTGCGCAAGGAATCGCGACGTACCTTTCCGACAGCGGATTTGTCGTGAAAACAATGGAGGCACCCCGCGAGCTCCAGGTGCCCGACCAGATCACGCAGTACACGATGCTCGATGGCAGCATGTCCAACACCGCCGACGTCCTGCTCCTTGTACGTCCTGACTTTGTCATTTTTGACGAACTGCGGAAGAACGAGGACTTCGAGGTCTTTTCCGATATGCGGCTTGCCGGACTCGGCATGGTTGGTGTCATCCACGCAAACAGCGTGCAGGACGCGATCCAGCGCTTCTCCGACCGGGTGGACTTCTCCGTCCTCTCGCAGGTCGTTAACACCATCGTATTCCTGGAAAAAGGCGTCGTCACGAAGATTTTTGAGGTTGGATTTACCATAAAGGTGCCCGAGGGCATGGGAAGCGAGATGCACATCCGGCCCGTGACCACCGTTACCGACTTCGAGACCGGCAGGCTCGTGCTCGATATCTTCCGGTACGACGGCCAGACCATTGTCATGCCGGTGCTTGAGAGTACCTCTGCCGCATCTGCAACACGGATCCCGCAGGTGCCGCAGATCCAGAACTTCAGCCAGCCGGTGTTACCGGTCAACAAGCTTGGCAGTTCTCTTTCAGCCATCCCGGATGCGACCCCACGGGCCCCGACTGATGAACGCCCCGGCTGGAAACTCACCGAAAAAGAGATCCAGCGCGAGATCGGAAGGTATACTGACGGTGCCATCGATGTCGAGATGATCAGCGACACGAAAGCCGTCGTCTTCATCGATGACAAGGATGTCCCGGCTGCAATAGGGAAAGGCGGCAAGAACATCTCGGCTATCGTAAACAAGATCGGGATCGGCATTGATATCAAGCCCCGCTCAGACCTCGACCGGCAGCAGGCGCAGCCGCAGAAACCCGAAGGGGAGTTCTCGGTCGGGAGCGGGATTAAGATCCAGACCGACAAAAAGCAGCTTGTTATCGTCGCTCCCGAACAGTCTGGGAAGATCGTTGATGTCTTTGCCGGCAAGGAGTACCTCTTCACGGCGACAGTGAACGACGCCGGGGAGATCAGCCTTGCGAAGAACTCGAGCATCGCGCAGGAAATGATCCGGCGTTACCAGAACAACGAGAACATCAAGCTGAGGCCGGTATAACAACCCCTGTTTTTTTACGGATTGCTTTCACATAATAAGAGGAGAAGGTGAAGGGATTTTGACCGAATTTGATCTGGGCAAGTTTGAAGAAGAAGCGCACGAACGGTGGCTCCACGCGTTTGAGTCCAACCCTTCGAATCTTGAAAAATTTTACATAACCGTTGCGTTTCCGTACCCGAGCGGCGCCATGCACGTCGGTCACGGCCGGACCTACATCGTCCCCGATGTGATCGCACGGTTCTGGCGGATGCGGCAGAAACAGGTGCTCTTCCCGATGGCATTCCACGTCACGGGCGCACCGGTCGTCGGTATCTCGAAAAGGATCGCAAGAAACGACCCGAAGACGATCCACCTGTACCGCGACCTCTACAAGGTTCCGCAGAATGTTCTCGAAGAATTCACGAACCCGCTGACGATTGTCAAGCACTTTGCCGCCGAGTACCAGCGCGTGATGACCTCCTGCGGTCTTTCGATTGACTGGCGCAGGCGCTTTATCACCGTCGACCCGACCTACAGTAAGTTTGTCGAGTGGCAGTGGAAGCACCTGTACGAGGCCGGTCACGTGATCAAGGGTGTGCACCCGGTCCGGTACTGTACGGTCGATGACAACCCGGTCGGCGACCACGACCTTCTTGAAGGAGACAAGGCAGAAGTGATCAAGTTCACTCTCGTCATGTTCCGTTTCGGCGACGCGTTCATCCCCACCGCCACACTCCGGCCCGAGACCATCCACGGTGTCACGAATCTCTGGGCGAACCCGAATGTTACCTACGTAAAAGCGCTCGTTGACGGTAAGGCATGGATTGTCTCAAAGGAAGCCGCTGAAAAACTCGTTCTGCAGGACCACACAGTCGAGATTAAGGAAGAAGTCCCGGGTAAAGACCTCGTGGACAAGACAGTGAGCCACCCGCTCTGCGGCACTGTCCCGATCCTCCCAGCAGACTTTGTCGATCCCGACATGGCAACCGGCATGGTCATGAGCGTGCCCGCCCACGCACCCTTCGATTATATCGCACTCCGCGACCTCCAGCAGCAGGGGAAGTACACGACCATCAAGCCCGTCCCGTTGATCAAGGTTGATGGCTATGGCGAAGTCCCGGCGCAGGACGCAGTCGAGCGGGCCGGCATCCACCACCAGATGGACAGCCGGATGGACTCCCTCACGCAGGAGATCTATTCCGCCGAATTCTCGAAAGGAAAACTTTTCGCAAAGTTCGGCGGAAAGCCGGTCCGGGTCGCCCGCGAGGATATGGCGCAGGAGATGCTCGACAAGTACGACTCGGTTGTCATGTACGAGTTCGATTCCCGCCCCGTGATCTGCCGGTGTGGCAACAAGGTCAAGGTCAAGATCCTCCACGACCAGTGGTTCCTGAAGTACAGCGACCCGGCGTGGAAGCAGCAGGTCAGCGATCACCTCAAGGACATGGCACTCGTACCCCCCGAGGTCCGGGCCGAATTCGACCGGACGGTCGGTTGGCTCAAGGACTGGGCCTGCACCCGTCGTGTCGGCCTTGGGACGAAGTTCCCGTGGGATCCGGCCCAGCTCATCGAGCCGCTCTCCGACTCGACCGTCTACATGGCCTATTACACGATCGCCCATAAGATCCGTGAGATCGATTCAAAACTCCTCACCCCCGAAGTCTTTGACTACATCTTCCTCGGGAAGAAGTCCCCGGACCTGCCCGAGAAGAAGAAACTCGACGCGATGCGGGAAGAGTATCTGTACTGGTACCCATACGACTTCCGGTTCTCGGCTAAGGACCTCATCAGCAATCACCTCACCTTCCAGATCTTCCACCACGTGACGATCTTCCCGAAGGACAAGCTCCCGAAGGGCATGGTTGTCTTCGGCATGGGTCTCTTAAACGGCGCGAAGATGTCCTCCTCCAAGGGGAATGTCTTCCTCCTGGAAGATGCGGTGAGCGAGTTTGGTGCCGATACGGTCAGGATGTTTTTGACCGGCAGCGCTGAGCCCTGGCAGGACTTTGACTGGAGAAACGAGCTCGTCCTCTCCACAAAAAAGCAGATCGAGCGGTTCTACGCGACCATCACGGAGCTCAAAGGAGCACAGGGCGAGCCGCAGGACATCGACCGCTGGCTGATCAGCCGGCTCCAGGAGCACATCGTAAAGATGACCGCGGCCCTTGAGAACTTCCAGACCCGACAGGCATTGCAGGAAGCCTCATTCGGGATCGAGACCGATCTCAAGTGGTACCGCCGCCGGCTGCCCGAAGGCTGCGATGGCAGCAGGGAACTTGCCACGCTCTGTTCGGTCTGGACCCGGCTCCTTGCGCCGTTCATCCCGTTCACCGCAGAACACCTCTGGAAGGAACTGGGCAACAAGGACCTCATCTCCTTTGCCGAATGGCCGGTTGCGGATGAGAAACTCATCAACTCGAAGATCGAACTCTCCGAGGAACTCCTCGCCCGCACGGTCGAGGATATCGAGTCGATCAAGAAACTGATCCAGCTCACCCCGAAGTCGCTCACCATCGTGCTCGCCCCCGCGTGGAAGCACGAGGTCTTCCGGACGATTGCTCAGTCAACCGACCGGAACACGGTGATAAAGGAGATAATGAAGAACGACGCGATGAAGAAACGGGGCAAAGAGGCGACCGACGCGGCAAAGCAGTGCACCACCCTCATCCACCGCCTGCCCCCGCATGTCGTCGAACCGCTCGCAAAAGAGCCCCTGAACGAACGTGCGGTCTTTGAAGCGGCACAGGCCTTCCTCGAACATGAGTTCGGGGTGCCGGTCCACATCGTCGATGCGGAATCGAGCGGTCATGCAAAAGGGGCAACCGCCCTGCCGTTCAAGCCGGCGATTGTTATAGAATAATTTTCCTTTTTTTTACGATTATATCGTCGGGGATACTATCCTTGAAAGTCGTGATTCCGGGGGTATACTCCAAGAGAGTATCACGTCACCGGTTCGCCCCGGTACCCGTGAGACGCCAGGATCGCGGATACCTTTTGCATCCACACGGGATCGTTGCAGGGCGAGGTTATCAGGCCGGGAGACCGGTCTGCCGGCTTTGGGGATACGGCCGCCACAGCGAGCGGTTTGACCTCGTCACTCCAGATCCGGGCAAGGTCGGGGTCATCGGTCTGGATATCATGATGCCCCACAATCCGGCCCGCGACCGTTCCCCTGTCATTATAGATCAGTATGTGGTAACACCGGAACTCCCGGCAGACCTGCGGCCGGTTTGCGTAGATCGCACATACCGTACCCGGTCCTTCCGGGTTTTTGCGCATGAAAATACATCCCCTGGGGGAACCCGGGGCCTCCCCTTGGTTTGAGGTAAATTCCTCATCTATCTCATCGGCATATTCTGGTTGCACGTGCACCGGGAAAACTTCGCCCGTGATACCGTTACGGCAATAGTAATCCCCGCTTGTCAGCTGCCGCTCGATCCTGATGTATGCGCCAAGACTTGTGCAGCATTTTCCGCAGCCGTTGCAGACAAAAGGTAACATGCCCGTTCACAATCTGTGTGGAGTAGTGATTGAAAAATGAAGATTGAAAGCGGAGAGTTATTCCTCAACGCTCTTTGCCCGCTTAACCCGCTCTTTCGTAGAGAAACCCGTCGCTGCGTCCAGGAATTTCCTGAACCGCTTGTTGGTATCGATGATCACCTCATCGCTTGCCGAGATATCGGATTCGGTGTTTATCCGGAGTGTTTTCCCATCGGCACCGCAGGTCGCTTCCAGTTTTTTGAGGGCCCCGAACCGGATCCGGTAGGCATTCCCGTTCTTTTCCGGCTCGACACCGAAACAGTTTTTAAGTTCTGCCACGATTCTTGGCTCGAGATCCTTTGTCAGGCCTCTTTTTATGGGGTACTCCTGCATACTCTTTTTTAGGTAGTGCGTGTATGTTAATTTAATGACGACCGATTCCTCGCATGATCTCCAGATCTTTTCTAAACCGCTCCCGAGTGAGAGCACGTCGGTGCTGATGGGATTCCCCGGCAGCGGACTGGTCGGCACTATCGCTCTCCAGTATATGGTCGACCAGCTCGAGTTTGAGCTGGCCGGCACCATGACCTCCCGGTACTTCCCTCCCCTTGCCATGATGAACAAGGGTGTGATTAACGATCCGGTACGGCTGTATATGAAAAACGATATCGCAGCAATTGTGGCCGACATCCCCATCCACCCCATGATCTGCTACGAGATCTCAAACGGCATCCTCGACTGGCTCGTGCCGTTCAAGCCAAAGGAGGTGCTCACCATCGCCGGGATCGTAACAAACGAACCGGAGAAGCGCGTGTTCGGCGTTGCAACGACACCCGATGCACTCAAGCGTATCGAGGACCACACGGAAATCCTGCCCATCGGGAGTATCTCGGGAATCGCGTCAAGTATCCTGACAGGATGCAAGATCCGGGGCATCCCGGCCTACGGCCTTCTGGGGGAGACCGTCAATGCACCCGACCCGCGTTCATCTGCGGCAACCATCGAAGTGCTCAACAAGATGTACAACCTCGGCCTCGATGTAAAGCCGCTTTTAGAGCAGGCAGAGGAGATCGAACAGAGCATGCACAAGCTTTCCGAAGAAGTCCAGCAGTCGACAGATACAACGCCGAAAAAAGATCTGCCGATGTACGGGTGATTCACGATGAAATGCGCTGCGTTAACCGGTATATCTCCTGAAGTGATCCGGGATCTTCGGACGGGAAAACCCCGTACTATCGAACTTCAGAGTGCCCATAACATTGTGACCATCGCCGGTGTCGAGCCCGGGCCCGAGATCCACATCTTCATGACCTCAATCGATATCGAGGATTTGGGCCCGGGGGATGCCGGGATCTGCGTGGACCTTCTCTCATCGGTGATCTCCATGAAACGGATCGTGGAATACTCCCAGGGGTTGTATTTCGAGGAACGGGAACGGATGTCGGCCCGGGTCCAGGTCAAATACTGTTCTTCGTCCGTGGTAAAGGAAGTCTTCCATGAAGGTCTCTGTGCCCCGACGCAGGTGGAAGTACTCAAGTCCTCGTGTTATCATGCAGGATGAGGCTAAAGCGGCATTCACCAGATAATCCTATTTTTTTATTGATCGGTAAAGAGGCACGGCGTCTCCATATGAGAACCCCGGAATCCCTTAATTGGCGGGCAGCCTTTGTTAACACTCTGAAAAATTAGTATTTCCGGTGGAAAGCCACAATCCCGAGCCCGACTGCACCAAGGACCATAGCGCCTTCAACCGGTGACTTCTGGGTAGTTGTTGTGGTCTTCGGATACGTGGTTGGCACCTTTGCGGTGGTAACTTTCAGGGTGGTTTTTACCGTTGTCGGCGTAGACGTTGGTGCCGTTGTTGCATCAGTAGCAGTCGCCTTCAGGGTAGCATATTCGTTTATGGTGTTCCCTGACGTTACCGTAATCGTATCCGACCAGTCATTGTATCCTGATAATAAGAGATGAATGGTATGCGATCCCGGGGTGATGTTGTACAACGTCATCGTAGTTTTTCCCATGTAAGCGGAATCCACATAGATGGATGCACCTGAAGGACTGGACTGGACATAGAGGGTCCCATTGACCGTGTCGGAAGTGTATATCACAAATGAGAGCCCGCAGACGTATGTGGTTGCATCATTCGAGACACAGACCTGGTACGTTCCGGGCGCCCGACTGGTCAGGTTGAAGGTTCCACCAATTTTTGTTGAGGATGAGTATACAGCAGTGCCGGGTATATCATTATAACCGGTCCGGGAAAGTTTCATGGTTGCCATACTCAAAAAATTGGTCCCTGTAAGACTGGTAATGGTAATGGTGTTATTGACCAGTCCATTATTCGGTGTTATAGACAACAGGGTGATGGCCGACCCTGCATTGTAAATGGTAAACACAGATGTGGCGGACTGTCCGTCCGGATTGGTGACAACGACATTCCAGACTCCTGCAGGTTTTCCTGTAATGGGAAACTGACACGTGATCGATGTCGTCCCCGCTACGGATACTGACGTTGCGGTGATATTGGTCTGTCCGGATTGTGCCAGAACGATTGTGGGGGATGTCGAAAAGCCGGTTCCTGAAACGGTGACTGTTACGATGCTTGAATTATAACCACTCGTGGGAGAAATGCTGGAAATTGTCGGAGCAGCAACGACAGCGGTCAGGGTTAAAGAAACAACACTCGTTTGGTTATCATTGACCACAACCGACTGGGTGTAATCCTGATACCCGGTAAGTTGTAACAAAATCGTATGGGATCCAGACGCAGCACCAATCACTGCATTTGTTGTTGACCCGGTGGGTACACCGTCCAGATAAATTGTAGCTCCAACAGGTGTTGAACTCACCGAAATATTACCGTCAGCAGAAACCCAAGCCGTGAGGAGTAGTATCGCTAAAAATAGGGATAACAGGAGATTGATTCTTTTCATTATAGGGCTTCCTGATTTTGTGTTCAGATTAAGGTATCTTGGAACCGACATTAGATATATTTTATCAAATCGTATTTGAACAAAAAAAATGGAAAGTGATACCTATTCACGGGTTATCTGTTTCGCGATTCTCAAATAAACCGACCGATTGGCTGGGGAAGCAGATTAATTAGCCCGGAACACGAACCTAATAGGCGTCAAGAGGGCTTGTGGCTTAGCTTGGACATAGCGCCGGGCTTCTAACCCGGATGTCGGGGGTTCAAATCCCCCCAAGCCCGTGTTGTTTCTTTTTTATCCATCGAAACTTATCAACACGTGAGGCAGCTTGCGTAAAAAAAACGTCTGTTTTACCCGAAAGGAAATAAGTGCACACAAAAGAGTGAGAAAAGAAATAGAATAGTTACTGTTCTGCAGTAACAGCGGCATCATCACCGGGCTGCTGAAGGATCTGTACATCGATGATGTTATGCTGCCTTTGAGCCAGTTTTTTTGCCTTGAAGATATTCTTGCCGTTTTTACCGATCGCAATGCCCCGGTCCTCGTCACTGACATCAACCGTGGCGGACTGGGCATCAGGTTCACCGGTAAAGACTATGCTAGTTACCTTCGCCGGTAAGAAACAATTCCTCAAAAATTGTTCGGGGTTGCTATTATATTCGACAACCTCGATCTTCTTACCCATCACTTCAGAGGCCTTCTTGATGGATGCCCCTTTCTTCCCGATTGCAAGCCCCATGTCCCCGGGGTTCACGACAAAGATCAGTCTTTCATTGCGTTCGTCAATGACGCAGTCACGGCTTCCCGCGCCGGTCAGCGATTCGAACTGAGAGATCAGGCGCATGCCGTCTTCAGTCAGTTTGACTTCAACCATATCATGCCGTCCTCTTGAGGGAGAGAATATCCGACTCGCCGGGGCTTACGATGGCAAGTGTGCTCACCATAAAGGGTTTACCACACGCTTTACCAAGTGCAACGCTTGACCCCTCAAACGTGTGGATAAAGATGTTTTCATACCCTGCGAGCTGGGTTTTAAAGTTCTCCGGGCAGTTTGCCGCGATGACGACCATCTGAGCCTTGCCCTCTTTTACGCATTTTTCCGTGTTGTTCTGACCGAGAATGACATTTCCGGTCTTGATCGCTCTTCTCAATGAAGCATTAAAATCCATCTACAATTCTCCTTGGTATTTTTGATTTGTCTGATTTAGTCTTTAGTTGTCAAGTTGTTTGACGGCCACCAGTTTGACATCACCGGTACCGAGCTGGATCGGCTGGCCGACAATGACATTCTCCGTGACACCGCTCAGTTCATCGGTCTCGTTTGCGACCGCGGCATCAAGCAGGTGGTTGACGGTCACTTCGAACGCGGCCCGGGAGAGGACACTTTCCTTCTCACCGGCAATACCGTGCCGGCCGATCTGCTTAACCTCGCCTTCCATGCACATCATGTCAGAGACGAGCATGATATGCCGGACATCCACAAGGATACCCTGTTCATTCAGGGTCGATTGGGCCTCATGGATGATCGCATTCCTGGCCGCTTCGATACCAAGCACCTGGGCGATCTCACTGATGTTGTTGGTGCGGGTCCGTGTGGTATCCACACCCACGACATCAAATACATCCTTTAGGTTAGATCCTTCAGTATAAAGTATATACTCCCCGGTCTCTTTCCTGACGACTACCCGGAGGATATCGTCAATACCCTGAACAATGACATTTCTCACATGTTCGGCAAGCTGGAAGAGGTTCTGGTAGCTCTCGCGGTTTTTCGGGGTAAAGATGATAGTCGCGGTGGACTCGTTGATATCGTGCTCGAAGTCGCGGTAGTGCCGGCGGTCGCGGATCTTCTTAGGCGCAACTTCCATGACCTCTGCCGGCGAGATTTTGCGTTTCTCACAGACCTTGGTATTAAGGTGGACGACCACCTGCATGTTCTCCATATCGGTGGTAATATCCCCGAATTCGTGGAGCGGGGCCGCTTCGATCTGCCAGCTGACCTCACGAGCCTTGTCCCGGTCGACACCGAATTCGGGTTCGAGGTAGACGGTCATGGTCGGGGTGCTGGGCTCTTTTCGCGCATCCATAATTTCGATAAGCCGGGGCAGACCCAGTGTAACGTTAATTTCCGCGACACCGGCGTAGTGAAAGGTACGCATCGTCATCTGGGTGCCCGGTTCACCGATCGACTGCGCAGCAATCACGCCGACTGCCTCGCAGGGCTCGACACGGGTTGAAAGATACTCCTTTATGACACGATCCAGAATTTCTTTGAACTGCGCATCGGTGATCTCTTTTCCATCAAGGAATGTGCGCAGCTGGTCTTTTGTCTTCGGCAGGAGATCTGCAGCCTCGATCTTCTTTTCGTACTTGTCCGGTATCATGATCCTCTAGACCTCCTCTTTTAACACAGATTCTACGATACCTTTGACATCGACCGGATCCCCGAATGCACTCTTCGTGGGGTCAGTGCTGTCCTCGCCGTACTGGAACTGGATGATCCGCCCGCCGGTTGTCCTCACGGTGCCATCGTATGCAACCTTGAGATCCTGTAGCGCATTGATCATACGGCGCTGGAGATACCCACTCTGGGACGTACGGACTGCTGTATCAACAAGCCCTTCACGGCCACCGATGGCGTGGAAGAAGAACTCAGTCGGGTTTAAGCCGCCCTTGTAACTGTGCGCGATGAACCCGTGGGCATCGGCACCCCGGTCGCCCTTCTTGAAGTGCGGGAGTGTGCGGTCATCGTAACCTCTGACGATACGCTCACCACGGACAGACTGCTGGCCGATACAACCGGCCATCTGGGTCAGGTTCAACATCGACCCACGGGCACCGGAGACGGCCATCAGCACAGCGCTATTTCCCAGACCAAGGCGACGGCCGGCAATCTGACCGGTCAGGTCACGGGCTTTTCCGAGCACCTGCATGATCTGCATTTCAAGGGTCTCTTCAATGGTACGCCCGGGCATCGGTTCGAGCTGGCCATCCTCGTAAATCTTAATCCTTCGGGAGACATCGAGCGCGGCAGTCTTCAATACATCATCGATCTGGCCGTACTCGGTCTTGGTGAGATCCTCATCGTCAATACCAAACGAGAATCCATCGATCATAATGCCTCGGATTGAGAGTTTTGTGACCTGATCGATGAACTCTGCTGCACGTTTCATGCCATACAGCCGGATGATACGGTTAACAATCTGACCTTCGAATGCTCCAATCGCTTTCTTATCGATAGTGCCCGACTCAAGTTTTCCGTCAATGATCCTGACGTATGCATCACGTTCGCAGCCATCTTTCTTGCATTCGTCACAGTTCTGGCAGGAACTGGCCTTAAAGACCATGTTGAGTGCGTCAGGCAGGATCTGGGAAAAGACCTGTTTGTTACTCCAGTACTCGACACCGTTCTCGGTCTTGCCGGCCGGAGGCATGTGTTCGATCTTTACCGGCTTTAAGAGGTAAAGGGTTTCTTCCTTGTTGAACCACCGCATATCGTGGGTCAGCATGAAGATCCCCGAGATATGGTCGTGGATACCGCCGATGATCGGACCGCCGAAACGGGGGGAGAGAATGTTTTCCTGAACTGAACAGAGGATGAATGCTTCTGCCCGGGCTTCCTCGGTCTGGGGAACGTGGAGGTTCATTTCATCCCCATCAAAGTCTGCGTTATACGGAGGGCAGACGGCAGGGTTGAGCCGGAATGTCCGGCCTTCCATGACTTTTACCCGGTGCGACATGATACTCATCCTGTGCAGGGATGGCTGCCGGTTAAAGAGCACGATATCACCATCGCGCAACTGGCGTTCGACCGTCCAGCCGGGTTCGATCATATCTGCGACCGTATCCAGGTTATCGGATCCCAACCGGAGCCGGCGGTTGTCAGGCCGGATCACATAGTTTGCACCACAGGGAGCATTTACATCCGGGCGGACCGGGCCGGTTCGAGCAATCTGCTTGAGTTCCTCGATATTGTACGGGGTGACCCGTACGGGGATCGTCATCTCATTTGCGACGGCGCGGGGGATACCAACTTGCGCAACCGAGAGATTCGGATCGGGGGAAATTACGGTACGCGCAGAGAAGTTCACACGCTTACCGGAAAGTGACCCACGGAACCGGCCGTCCTTACCCTTGAGACGCTGGGAGAGGGTCTTTAAGGGCCTGCCGCTGCGATGGCGTGCAGGCGGGCACCCGGCAACTTCGTTGTCAAGATAGGTCGTCACGTGGTACTGCAGCAGTTCCCAGAGATCTTCAATGATCAGCTGGGGCGCCCCTGCATCCTGGTTTTCCTTGAACCGCTGGTTGATACGGATGATATCCACGAGCTTGTGGGTAAGGTCATCTTCCGAACGCTGCCCGTTCTCAAGGATAATCGACGGCCGCATGGTGACCGGCGGTACCGGGAGCACGGTGAGGATCGTCCACTCGGGCCGGGCAACTTTCGGGTTGATCCCGAGAGGAACCAAATCTTCGTCCGGGATCTTTTCGAGGCGCGCACGAATATCGGCGGGGGTGAGCTTGTGCTCGACCTTCTTGCCATCCTCGACCATCACTTCGGAGAACGTAGTCGGCTTCTCGAAGTTGATCTTGAGCTGCTGTTCGCCGCAGTGCGGGCAAACGCGCTCCTTTTACATCCTTTTCCGAGATCTGGTCGCCGGTCTGATCATCATCAGTCCCGATAACCTTCTCAACTTCATCCGGTGACAGGAGCACCCGGCCGCATGACCGGCAGGTAACACGCAGGAGTTTTCTTATAAGCCGGGTGTATCCGACATGGATAACGGGCTTTGCAAGCTCGATGTGCCCGAAATGCCCCGGGCAGTCGCTTGCCTTCTGGTCGCAGGTCTTGCACCGCAGCCCCGGGTCGATAACACCGAGGTTTAAGTCCATAAGACCCTGCGGGTAGGGGAAGCCGTCATCATCGTAGGTGTCCGCCCAGATGATCTTCCTGACACTCATCTCCCGGATCTCTTTTGGAGACAGCAATCCGAACTCAATTTTTCCGATTCTCTTTGGGCTTGGCATGACGCACCTCCTATACGACGTCCTCTAATCTCAGGCGGGGTGCTATCCCCATGCTCTTCATCTCATCAAGCAGAAGCTTGAACGCGTAACTCATCTCGACCGGATAGATATCGGTCTCGTTACCGCAGGCAAGGCACCGGGTCATGTTGCGCTTGCGGTCAAGCATTGCCACCATCCCGCAGTGGGCACAAACATATTCCGTTACCTTATCCGATTCATCGAGCAGGCGTTCCTTTAATGCCATGGCGGCTCCGTGGCCGATCATGACATCACGTTCCATCTCACCGAACCGGAGACCACCTTCACGGGCACGGCCTTCAGTTGGCTGGCGGGTAAGAACCTGCACCGGCCCACGAGAACGGGCATGCATCTTCGAGGATACCATGTGGTACAGTTTCTGGTAGTAGATCACACCGATATAGACATCGGCCTTGAACGCTTTTCCGGTAATACCGTCGTACATCACTTCACGACCGGTATGTGAGTAGCCGAGTTTCTTGAGCGATGAACGGAGGTCGGCTTCGATTTCGCCGCCGAATGCGGTAGCGTTGATCCGCCTCCCTTCCAATGACCCGACTTTACCACCAATCATTTCGAGCATATGCCCGACAGTCATACGGCTGGGGATTGCATGCGGATTAATGACGAGGTCGGGCGTGAGTCCGCTCTCGGTAAAGGGCATATCTTCCTGGCTTGCAATCAGGCCGATGACCCCTTTCTGACCGTGACGAGATGCAAACTTGTCGCCAATCTCGGGCACACGCAGGTCACGAGTCCGCACCTTGACGAGGCGCGAACTGTTCTCACCTTCGGTGATAATAACCGTATCGACAATACCATGCTCGTTGCTGCGCATGGTGACCGAGGTGTCGCGGCGCTTCTCTTCCGCGATAAGTTCTCCTGTTGGTTCCTCTAGGAACCGGGGCGGGGAGGTCTTTCCGATCAGGACGTCCTTTTCTGCCACAATCGTTTCGGGGTTGATCACGCCATCCTCATCGAGGTTTTTGTAGGAGTCCGCACCGTGAGCCCCACTGACATCCTCATCCGGCACTTCGATCCGGTCAATCTGGCCACCCGGGTACCGGCGCTCTTCACCTTCGTAGGTCCTGTAGAAATGCGAACGGCCGAGACCCCGGTCGATCGAAGCCTTGTTGAAAATGAGCGCATCTTCAATATTGTAGCCTTCATAGGACAGGATGGCAACCACAAAGTTCTGCCCGGCAGGCCGATCGTCAGATCCGATCAGCTCAGAGGTCTGGGTGTGGGTGAGAGGTTTCTGAACATAATGGAGCTGGTGGCCACGGGTATCGGGGCGGAGCTTCATGTTCGCCGCGCCAAACCCAAGCGCCTGCTTGACCATCCCGGCGCCCATCGTAACACGCGGACTTGCATTATGTTCAGGGAATGGGACATGTGCCGCACCGATACCGAGGATAAGCGAAGGATCGATCTCCAGATGCGTGTGCTCTGGGGTGATATCCGCGGGGTTCATCGCAATGTAGAGGTCTTCTTCTTCTTCGGCATCGATAAACTCAATCATCCCATGCTTCACGAAGTAAGAGAAATCGATCTCCTTTTTTGCGAGTTTTTTGATCTCCTCGTCGCTAATAAGAGATTTGCCATCCTTTAAGACGATGAGGGGACGTCGTGCACGGCCCCGGTCGGTCAGAAGGATAACATCGCCGTTGAATTCCTTGTATGAGACATTTACCTCTGATGAGAGGGCACCCTGCCGGCGCATGGTACGGATATTCTCCACAAGGGTCTTTGGGTCATTGACAAGACCGATCAATGCACCATCGACAAACACGCGTGACTTTTTCATCGGACCTCACCTCTGATCTGCTCGACATCAAGCGTATGCAGGATGCGCATGATCTCCTCTTCATCGCCAACACCCTTGCTGATCTCGACCATCTGGGCGAAGTTTTTCACCAGACCGCAATTCGGCCCTTCTGGGGTCTCGCTCGGGCAGATCCGGCCCCACTGGGTCGGATGCAGGTCACGGGCTTCGAAGTGAGGCTGTGAACGCGAGAGCGGAGAGATGACACGACGCAGGTGGGAGAGTACGGCCATGTGGTCGATGCGGTCGAGTAGCTGAGACACACCGGTCCTTCCACCCACCCAGTTACCGGTGGCGAGTGGGTGAAGCAGCCTCTCGGTGAGGACGTCGGCCCGGACTGCTGTTGCGATCGACAGGTCGCGGTGCCGCATGCTTGCTCGTTCGAGCTGGTACTTGATATCACGGGTCAGCCGGTTGAGCGAGATTCGGAAGAGATCCTCCATGAGATCGCCGGCCAGTTTGAGCCGTTTGTTCGAGTAGTGGTCCTTATCATCGATCCGGCGCTTGTTTAAGACGAGATCAAAACAGGCCTCGGCCATGCGGCCAAGGAAGTGCGCCTTTGCAAGGCGGACAGATGCAACTGCCTCGGCATAGCCCTCGTCACCTTCCTTAAGTGTGACAGGAAGCGCATAGTTGAGGTGCGGGAGCAAGTAGTTGTCCAGCACAAACTCGGCGCGCTTCTTCTGGTAGTCCTTGGTCTGGTTGGGTGCAAGCTTCTTACCCACGTACATGACGCCACCTTCGACCGAGTCGCACTCGCTCTCTTCGAGGTTCTGCATCATGAAGGTGAGGATATCCTCATCAGTTGAGACCGCATTAACGACTTCCTGGTCGTTTGTCATGCCAAGCGCGCGCATCAGGTCGACAAATTTTAGGTGCCCTGCAACGGATGGGAACGAAACCTCCAGAAGGTTCTTCTTGTTGCGCTCGACAACCACGAGCGCACGGTATCCCCGGAACTGCGAAAATACTTTTGCAACGTAGATCCGCTCGTTGTACCGCTCGGTGAACTCGGTCATGATCTTGTTGGACGCAAGATCCTCTAACGTCATGAGCACACGCTCGGTACCGTTAACAATAAAATAGGCGCCCGGATCGAATGCATCCTCCCCATGGGAGACGCGCTCATCGTCGCTCATTCCGTACAGGTTACATGCGACCGACCCGACCATTATAGGCAACTGCCCGATAGTCGTGACGATCGGATCCTGTCGGTCCTCACCATGCACGAGCGTCAATCCAAGCTGGATCGGTGCCGCATAAGTAAGATTGCGCAGGCGCGCTTCGCACGGATACAGTTCGCCCTGCGATCCGTCCGCTTCGCGCACAAGTGGCCTTTTTACCTCAATTGTGCCGAGCTCAACCCAGACCGGTTCATTGTTCTTGCCCCGGTTCTCGATGTCGGTCTCGATAATCTTCTGTTCATTGACCACTTTCTGAAGATTCTCTGTCAGGAAATAGTTAAAGGAGTCAAGCTGGTGGCGCGCAACATGCTCCCGTGCAAAGTATGCCCTAGATAAAACGCTTCTGTCAATCAGATAGACCACCCCCGGCCATTATTTTTTAGGTCTCCTGATCACAAGTCGATACGCTTCGGCCCTGCCAGCTGTATGACTCTTGCGGATAGTCCGAATTACATCATCGACTTTTGCGTCGATCTCTTTCACCGCAGGATCGTCATGGTAAATTTTTGGTAATTGTTCGGTAGTAATATGGTAGCGGGAGAGTAGCGCTGAAACCTCATCCTCGCTCATGAGCTGGTGATCCGGCACCATTACGTGCTTTAACACATTCAGTTTGGTGCTCAAAGAAAAACCCCCTTAAAGTTGAAACGATTGCCTATCAGATGCATCACCGCAAAAAATCCACGATTGGATCGTGGTAACGGGCCCGGAGGGATTTGAACCCCCGACCACCTGGTTAAAAGCCAGGCGCTCTACCGAACTGAGC
>NZ_JBAYLY010000024.1:0-47315 GCF_041663825.1 Methanoregula sp. | reverse complement strand
TGCCTATCAGATGCATCACCGCAAAAAATCCACGATTGGATCGTGGTAACGGGCCCGGAGGGATTTGAACCCCCGACCACCTGGTTAAAAGCCAGGCGCTCTACCGAACTGAGCTACGAACCCCTTGGAATCAGATGTACAGCATTATAACAATGCCAAAATACTATATAAATGTTGTTATGATCGGATTCAGGTATGCGATGCCAGATCAAGCAGTTTTGGCAAGTAGTTCGTTGATCTCCCGCAACCGCCGTTCAGACGTGGAAATTTTGTCTTCAAGTTTCCGGATTGCATCTACATCTTCAGGGAGGACATCGCGCCCTGGGATATCCATCCCGCGGGATGACCTTAAAACCACCAGCAGGTTCTTGTCCACTTCTACACTCTTCCGGAGCGCGCTGTATTCATCGATCACCACAGGGTCAATCCCCTTGCTCTGTGCAACGAGCACCTCTCCTTTCACATCATTTCTCCGGGAAAATATCCGCTGTATCGAGTCCAGCAGCTGAGACGGGCTCACCGGTTTTGAGACAAAATCATCGAGATTCATGCTGTGCTCCTGCGCTTCAGCGAGTGTAATCTTCTTTGCCGAGAACATAAGCACCGGGATCTCTTTTGTCACAGAATTTTCCTTAATCTTTCCCAGTGTCTCCCACCCGTCCATCGGTTCCATCATAATATCAAGGAGGATGAGATCGGGTTTTACGGTCTGGAGGATTCTGATACATTCATCTCCACCATGAGCAGCAAGGGTCGTATATCCCTTGCGTTTAAGTATGGCAGCAAGTCCGTCAACGATAAAAGAACTGTCGTCAACGATCAGAATAGTCAAATCCATGAATTTTCTCCTTCGTTTGGGGGCATACAGGCAGGATGCTGCTGCGGCAGGCCGTTATAGAGAATCTACCCCGCATCCTTGGTTATACGCCCCTGTACTATTCAAATGTTAATAAGATCGCTTATTCCACGTGAAGTTTTCTCATGTGATTTTCCCGGCAAGGTCACCTTTGATCTGCTGGAAGCGGGCTTCCTGAAACCTGATGGTGGTATCCATGCTCTTTAAGGTCCGGGTGATATCATCGCTGACCCGGGCTTTTGAATCATTGAAATTGTATGTGGTTTCAAGAATCTTCATCAGACGCTTGTTGATATCGATACTTTTTGACAACTGGGCATACTCATTGACAAGTTCGGGCTCAAACCCGGACTGACGGGCCCGATCCATATCAGATCGGATCGTCTGCCTGCGGCTGAGCACATGCTCGATCGCATCGTAGAGCTCGCGATGTGTGATGGGTTTGAGTACGTAGTCTTCTATAAAGATCCCGTATTCCTGCGCCTCAGTCGGAGTCAGCTGTTTTGCCGTGAGCATGAGCACGGGGATCTCTTTTGTGACAGGGCACTCCTTGATCTTTTCAAGCGTCTCCCACCCGTCCATAGGCTCCATCATAATATCGAGAAGGATGAGATCCGGCGTGACCGTTTTGAGGATCTCCAGGCATTCTTCACCGCCGTATGCAGCAACGGTGCGGTATCCCCCCCGTTCAAGCATCGTAACAAACACATCAACAATAAAGGGACTGTCATCCACCACAAGAATTGTGTACACTCACATCACCCGTCCTATCTCTGAAGCAACAGCACCAATATGGGAACACACCACGTCCTGCTTTACAGTACCTTTGATGACCGCAGCAATGAGAAAATGATCTCCTGCCCCCATGACCAGAATAGATGAATCTGCTGCCCGTATCGTAATCGCCGAAAGCGATTTTATGCCAATAAGTGTTCCTGCAGACTCCGCTGATGCAAGAATAGTCGCGGCCAAAGCACCAAACCATGGTTCATTGAGTTCTCGGTCAAAATATTTTCCGGTAATGATACCATCCCGTGACACAAGGGCGCAGCCTGTCACTCCATCGATTGCCCGTATTTTTTCAATAAATACCGCAATTTTATCCTTTAACATAGCCATGGCTCCCGTGTCACACTATTCGCTATATTTCATAATTTCAGATGACACCATATATACATATCTTTTTTATTTCTGGCACGATCATCCCGTTACACAGAAAGTAATCACAATTCCGCATATTCGGGGAAGTTTATTCCTCACTTAATCCAATAAACAAAAAGACGCAAATAAAGATTACTGATTCATGAACTTGACAGCCTGATCCAAAAAGTCAAAGAATTTAATCGGAACACCATTTTGGAGATTTATTTGTCCTGCACTGGGATCAACTTTTACTTTTGCGGCATAACAAAATAGATATGGAATATGTGCAAATAGTATGAGAACGGGGCCATAGGGTAGCCTGGCCATCCTAGGAGACTGGGGGTCTTCTGACTCGCGTTCAAATCGCGATGGCCCCATTTCATTGTTTTTTACGGGGTCTTACCGTGAAGATTACTGACACCTGTGTTGACTGCCTGATCTCCCGGGTGCAACTCGAGTGTGGGCTTGTCGGGGCAGATCCCAAAACTACACAGCAAACCGCAGAATCCTGCCGAAGTCTTCTTTTTGCGCTCAAAGACGCCCCGTTAACTCACCCCCAGATCGCAAGCCGTATCCATCGCCGCGCATATGAACTGCTTAAAAATCCCGATCCTTTTTGTGACCTGAAAGATCAGGGTAATGCCGAATCGATCGCAGTCTGCAAAGCGGTACGTCCAACTATTGTAACCTTCCGGGACTACGTTCTTGCCGCCGTCATTGGGAATACCTTTGATTACGGGGTCAAGGGGCATACCGTCACCAGTAACTTTTCCGCGTTTTTCCGGGAGGAATTTAAAAAAGGACTGGTCATTGACGATACGGACCGGATCCTTCCCTTGGCGTCACGGGTCGTTTACTTAAGCGACAACTGCGGGGAGATAGTCTTTGACCGACTTCTTATCCAGTACCTGAAATCACGTGGGTCTCACATCACACTTGCGGTCAAAGCCCGGCCGATGCTCAACGATGCGACTCTTGAGGATGCAAAAATGCTCGGACTGGATCGCATTGTTGATTGCCTCACCACAAACTGCAACGGCGCTGAGATCGGGCTCTGCCCGAAAGAGACCCCACCTGCGCTTACAAAAGCCATCTCCCGCTGCACGCTCATCATCGCAAAGGGCATGGCAAATTTTGAATCTCTCTTTGAGCGAAACGATCTCCCCCCTGTCGCGTACCTGATGGCGGCAAAGTGTCAGCCGGTTGCCAACGAAGCGGGTGTCCCGGCAGGTTCAAAGATCGCGTTGCTTCGGGTATAATTCTCAACAGGGCTGATCACACCATAAAAATGAGTGCGCCTCCATAGGATTTTATTCACTCATGCCCTTCATTATTCATGGTACTCCTTGAAGGGATTGCCCTTGGATGGCTCCTTATCGTTCTTGGTGCAATTCTGCTCCTTGTAGAAGTGCACAGCCCGGGTTTTTTTGCCACAGTACCGGCGACTGTGCTTATCATCCTTGGTGTACTGCTCCTTCTCGGAGTTGATATTTTCAACTCCGGGTGGGGTGTTATAATTGGCGTGGCCGTTGCCCTTTGTGCTGCCGGAGTAACCGTCTGGATGTACAGCAGGATCACACCGGATGGAAGCCCGACAACAATTAGCCGGGACTCGCTCATCGGTAAAGAAGGGCAGGTTATTGCTGACATCGATGCAACAACAATCAGAGGAAAAGTCCGTATCGGCACAACAGAATGGAGTGCCCACTCCACCGGCCCGGCCATACCTACAGGTAAAACTGTTCGGGTGGTAGATTCGGAAGGTGTACATATCGTTGTAGAGGAGGTTAACTAATCCATGGCATTTATCGAGACATTAATTACAATATTTTTGATCCTTGTTATCGTCGTCATATTTGCAAAAGGTGTCGTCATCGTACAGCCGTACGAGCAGGGGCTCCAGATCCGGCTCGGGAAATATATCGGGCGCATGAATCCCGGCTTCCGATGGATCGTCCCGTTCGTCAGCGACGTGACCAAACTGGATCTGAGAACACAGGTTATGGATGTCCCGAGCCAGGAAGTCATAACAAAGGACAACTCCCCGACCAACGTGGATGCGATTGTCTACATCCGGGTGATCGATCCCGAGAAGGCATACTTCGAGGTCGCGAATTACCGGATCGCAACTATCGCACTCGCTCAGACCAGCCTCCGTGGCATCATCGGGGATATGGAACTCGATGAAGTCCTTTACAACCGGGACGTTATCAACACGAAACTCCGGGACATCCTCGACCGCGAGACCGACCAGTGGGGTGTCAAGGTTGAAAGGGTCGAGATAAAAGAGGTCGACCCGGTCGAGGCCGTCAAGAACGCGATGACCGAGCAGACCGCTGCAGAACGGGCACGGCGAGCTGCCATCCTGCGTGCAGATGGGGAGAAGCGTTCTGCGATCCTGAAGGCAGAGGGTCTCCGGCAAAGTATGATCCTCGAAGCAGAAGGGGAACGCCAGAGTAAGGTACTCAGGGCTGAAGGGGAACGGCTTTCGAGGATCCTTCAGGCACAGGGAGAAGCACAGGGTCTGCGCATCCTTTCTGTCGGTGCAGCCCCGCTTGACAAGCGTGCGATTACGGTGCTCTCCCTGGATGCGTTAAAGGCGATGGCAAACGGGCAGTCAACAAAGATCATCTTCCCCTTCGAGATCTCCCAGCTGATCCGGCAGGGTGCAAAATTCCTCGGGGCGGATGAAGAGACCGCTGAAGAAGTCGCAGGCAGACCCGTTATGGATGAAAGCATTCTGGGTGTCATCCCAAAACAGGAAGCCGTGGATGCGATCCTCAAGGAGATCCAAGACGCCGTGCCCAAAGTCACCGAGGATGAACTTAAAGACACAAGCAAGCGCCGGCTCACCGTAGAAAAAACCGGTAATGATGACCCCACGATACCGGTGGCGTAAAAAACAGAATTCCTTTTTTTTATCAGCACAGTTTCCGCAGTTTTTTTATCCGTTTGAAATCCTTATTTCAAAAACGTCCGTGTTCATTTACCAACTTCAGAACTTCTCAATTTTCAAGTTGAAAGAACAACCACCAAAAATTCGTATGAGCCAGATCTGGAAACGGGAGTGTCCATTTTTTGGCAGCAGCCACCCGCCCTTTAGGGCAGGAGGGGGTACCCCCACCTCCGGGCCACAAGAGGGGGGGTGGGGGGATCATGCTTTTAAAAAATTGGTCGGGGGTCAGGGTACCTCTCAATTTTGGGAGCGGGGGGGTACCCCCTTGCAAGAAAAGAGGCCCCTACCCCCCCAAGCCATCGGACGGCAAAATATGCCTTTAGAGGATAACTCCACGCGAAGCACAGGCTTTGGAAATGCAGGAATGGGGGGGTACCCCCACCTCCGGGCTACAAGAGGGGGGGTGGGGGGATCATGCTTTTAAAAAATTGGTCGGGGGTAGGGGTACCTCCCGTTTTTGGGAGCGGGGGTGCCACTCTAAGCTGGTGGAGGGGGGTACCCCCAATGGACGAGAATCTCTTCGGGAAGTCCTATTAAAAAATTCTGATGTTTTATAAAGGAGATCTTATAGAAATGCCAGACCTAATCTCAGGTTGCAGGTCAGATGGTGAAAAAATTAGTTCGCCATTCCGGGACTCCCTATACGTGAAAGGATAACCGGGAAATATATACCCTGCATTCCATAATCTAATACCGTTGTTTTCATGAAATGGGGGTCTCATGGATATCAGTAACCTGAAAAGCAACCCGCGTATCCGGGTCGGAATAATTCTGCTCGTTTTCATGGCGGTTGCCCTCATACTCCGGTTAATTCCTGCTTTTTTCACAGGAAATACCGGGTTCCTTTTTACTTATGACACAGACGGTTGGTATTCCCTGCGACAGATCGAAGTGATGGTGCACCATTTCCCACAGTATAACTGGTTTGACCCCATGACCGCATATCCTACCGGGAAATTTATTGACTGGGGGCCGCTGTATCCGCTCATTGCAGCAGTTCTCTGCCTGATCACCGGGGTGACATCGCAGGCAGCGATTGTTTCTGCGGCCGGCTGGGTTTCCCCGGTCATGGCCGCGCTCATGGTTCCGGTTGTGTACTATTTCGGCAAGACGATCCGGGACTGGCAGACCGGGATTGTTGCTGCCGGCCTTGTTGCTGTGATATCCTACCACTATTTCTTTCTCTCTTCGTATGGTCTGATCGGCCATCACATTGCTGAAGTTTTTATCAGCACGATATTTTTGCTACTTTATCTCTCCACCATTGTGTACTCCCGAAAACACGGGCTGGACTGGAAAAATCTTCGCACATTTTATGTGCTGATCCTGCTTGCCGGTTTTGTGGGAGTGTGCTGGTTCTGCGCGCTTCTTGCATCACCGACCGTGATCCTCATGCTTGTGGTGATCGGGATCTACACCCTCGTTCAGTGCATCCTGGATCAGTGGGCCGGCCGTTCATCCACAGACCTGCTGGTCACAAACGGGATCTTCCTTTCGCTCTCGGCTGTTTTAATCGTCCTTTTCGGGTTTCATGCGACCGGAATCTCAATCACGCAGTATTCACCCGGACTTGTGTATGTTCTCCTTGCACTGCTCGCTGAGACCGGTGTGCTCTTTTTCCTCTCCCAGGTATTTTGTGCGAAAAAAATCCCGTACCTGCTTAGCCTTGCAGTCCTTGGGATAGCAGGCTGTGGGGCAATCTTCCTGTACCCACCGTTTACCGGGATCGGACAACAGGCATTCACTCTCTTTTTTGGCTCCATGCAGTTTTCGGTGGGTGTTGTCGAGACACTTCCACTTACCCTGCCTGTAGCATGGGACTATTTCGGGTTTTCTCTTCTCCTTACCGGAGGCGGGTTTCTGGTTCTTGGATATTATATCACAAAAAAACCACAAACCGAATGGATCTTTCTTTTGATCTGGTCCGTCGTAATGATCCTTCTGACCCTCCGGTACCAGCGGTTTGACTATTACAGCACGGTCAACATCGTACTTTTAAGTGCCATCTGCATCACGGAGCCATTCCGGTGGCAGGATGTCAGTGTGAGTACAAAAATCTCATCCGCCGTATCCCGAATTGTCCCAACTTCTCCGACCGGGCCCGAGGTGGAAGATATCAAGGGAACAACATCCAGTTCTCCTGAACGTTCCGGCAAGAAAAAGAAAAAAAACCAATCCGGGGATGACCGAAATGCCACGGGGACATTTAAGGTATTTTGCCTGGCATTGGTCCTTCTCCTTACAGTAGTTCTTGTCGGCGTTTCCATCTACAAGGATCTCGATCTTGGATTTAGGACACCGGATCATGGACTGTCACCAGACTGGGTCGAATCAGTAACCTGGCTCGCAAATAACACACCGGTCACCGGTGTCGATTATTTCGGGGAGTACCAGTCTCCCGGATATTCCTACCCTGACGGGGCCTACGGTGTCATGGCATCGTGGGATGCCGGCCACTGGATTACCTTCTTTGCGCACCGGATCCCCATTACCAATCCGTTCCAGGACAACCTTGCCGGCAGTACCGGTGCTGCCGCATACTTCCTTGCACAAAACGAGTCCCAGGCAGATGCAATCCTTGCAGGACTCGGGGGTCGGTACGTTATTGTCGATTCAAACCTCGCTGTGGACACGTTCACGAACCTTGTCCCGTGGGCAGACGGCTCGACAGATATTTCGCCCTACATCTCATGGTTTATGCTCCCGGAACCCGGTAATACCAAAGTTCTCGACAAGGTCCACCGGTTTAATGAGGGGTATTTCCAGACCACGGTCTCGCGTCTCTACAACTTTGACGGCTCCATGACCACCCCCATGAATGCGGAATATATTCAATACAATATCCGGCAGGTGCCGACAGCGGGCGAATCTGCGGAGGATGTGAACGGTTACGCGCGGGTGATTTCAGTAGATGCGCCGGTTGACATTTCATCAGGAACAGGTAATCTCACGCTCATACGTGAGGGCCAGACACTATCAGCATCGAACTATGCTAACTTCTATTCCAGTCTCCCCTACGAGGCGGTTGCGACAGTCCCGGCCCTGAAACATTACCGGCTCATCCATGAATCTCCGGACAATGCGACTGCTGCTGCATTCCCGGAGTCGGACACGGTTACACTTCCCGGTATAAAATCGGTTAAAATTTTTGAATATGTCAAGGGGGCAGAGATCACCGGTGACGGGATTATTGAGGTCCCCGTAATTACCAACACGGGACGGACCTTTGTCTATCGGCAGGCAAGCGAGAAGGGGACGTTTATCGTTCCATATCCTGTGTCGGTTTCACCGTATGAAGTCAGGGCAACCGGGCTGTACCATATTCTCGGAACTGACCGGTACATCAACGTGACTGATAGCGATGTGATGCAGGGTAACCGGGTTTCCTGAATCAATCTTTTTTACTGTCATTTTTTTCGGAGGTCTTCTTCTGATTCTGTAATTTCGATCGGGTACAGGATTGCCGGCGCTTTTGGGAAATAACCTGATCGTTACGTTCGCGGATCCCTGTTTTTGATTCGGTCCCTTGTGCCCTTTTTTGCAATCACCGACCGGTAATACTCCTCACACTCTGCCGCAATGCGATCCCAGTCAAATGCTGCTGCCATGGAGAGACATGCCTCGCGCATCTCCTCATGGTGCGCAAGCGCTTCACGGATCTTATCTGCAAGATCCTCTGCTGAAGGGGACGAGAGAAAACCGGTTTTCTCCGTGATGAGTTCCCGGACCGCGTTTGCCGGGTGATCGACTGTGACCACCGGGAGCCCGCAAGCCAGTGCTTCGAGTGCGGTGATTCCAAATCCCTCCCGGGTTGACGGCAACACGAAGACACATGAGGATTTCATCCGCGTGATCAGGTCGTCGTGCCGCGCTTCAAAATCCCGGATACTGACCCGGTCAAGAAGTCCTTTTTCCCTGATGAGACCAAGGAGCGTTTCCCGTTCCGGCCCGTCCCCGATGATCAGGAGCCTAATCGCCGGTTGTTCTTTTGACAGGAGTGCGAACGCCCGGACCAATTGGTCTGCATGTTTTTCCTTTATCAAGCGCCCAGCAAAGATGATATCCGATCGGTCAGCTGCGGGGGGTATTGCGGAGATGCGACTTTGATCTACGCCATTGGGAATGATCACGATCGTTTTCAGGCCGCTCAATGGTGTGAGCTGTTCTGATGTGATCCTAGACACTGCAATCATGTGAGGGGTGAGCCTGGCAACAAGACGCTCGATATACTTGCCAAATGCTCCGCCCTGACCAAGGTACGTGTACCAGTAATCACCCCACACCTCGTGCCATGTGATGACAAGCGGGGTTCTCTTGATAAGGAAAATGAATTTTGCGGAGATGCATGAGAAAAAGGGGAACTGTTGGCAGTCAATAATATCAAACCGCCCCTTTCCCAGAGGATGGATGAGCCGGAGGCCGAAATTGATCGCTTCCCCCAAGGTCCTTTTACCCCCGGCATAGAGAGGACGTGCCGGACAGACCCCGTGCAGGATAATCCCCTCGCGGATAAGGATGTCATCGCCATTCCAGTATTTCATACCAAAGATATGGACCTCATGGCCCCGTCCTGTAAGACGCACGGCAAGTTCCCACACGCGTTTTTCCACGCCCCCTTTCACGTACGGGTAGATCGCATCATAGACAAACGCAATCTTCATTCGATCCGGTTCAGGCATGGCCGTTGTTCTCATTTAAGAGCATCATACTCTGGAAGACTGCAAAGAGGAAAACCTGGATGCCACTCACGATCAGGATAAGGGATATAATCGCTGTGGATATCTCAGATAGAAAACCAAACCCGACCGCGACCCAGTGGATGAGGATGTTGAGCCCGACAATTACTCCGGCAAAGAAAAGTGCGGCGCCCAGCACAAGGAACTTTTCCAGGTTGCTGTATTGCATTAGGTCAACGATGATCCCCGCCTTGGTCTCGTACCCGTGGACGACCGAGTAGGTCTTCATGAGAAAACCCGTCAGGATCACCTGCATGCCACCCATAACAAGAATCGCGCCCAAAATGAACGTGTGGAGGTGCGAGGATTCGACATCTCCTTGAAGGGCAAAAAATCCCATCAGCAGCAGACCGATAACAAAGAACAAGAACCCGGGTACTGCAACAAACGGGAGCGGCTTCATGAGCAGCACAAACCGGATGTGGCGCCAGCCATCGGCAAAACTGTGCAATTTTGAGGGGGTCACCCGGGGATAATAATCGATGGGCACTTCTGTAATTTTTATGCATTCCTTTGAAGCCATGACAAGCATCTCGGAAGCAAACTCCATTCCGACGGTCTTCAAGGGAAGCCGGTCGAGAGCCTCGCGGGTGATCGCGCGAAACCCGCTGTGCGTATCGGAATACTGGGTGTGGAAGATAAAGTTGAGCATCCAGGTGAGCAGGGGATTGCCTATATACTGGTGGAGAGCAGTCATTGATCCTGTGTGGATGATGCCTTTGAACCGGGAACCGACAACAAAATCCGCGCCCGTCTTCAGCGGGGCGATCATTTTGGGGATATCATAGAAATCATAGGTATTGTCTGAATCACCCATCACGATGTAGTGGCCCCGTGCCTCTGCAAAGCCGGCAAGGTATGCATTGCCGTACCCGCTCTTTTTCGGCCGGATGACACGGGCTCCGAGTGCGGCTGCTATTTGTGAGGTCTTATCTGTTGACGAATCTGCAACAATAATCTCGCCATCGATCGCATTTTTGGTAAATACTTCCTGTATTTTGCAGATGCATTCGCCGATCGTGCGCTCTTCGTCCAGCGCAGGAAGGACAACTGATACTTCAGGTACAGACTCCTTTTGGGGATGGGGCTCCATTGTTAATCCTTTGAAATTTTATGGGATGTATGAACATAATGGACATTTACAATCAATAAATCCATGGGAAAATCCTGTGGAACTTGAAGTGGGCAGGTAACACGAATATTCATGTGAGTTCAATGGTAAATATATACGATAGAATGGAATCCCGATTGACGGCATTTATTTGGGGGTTACCTCATCCGATCTTTTTAAATCTGCACAGGAAATGCGTATGAAGCGACTCTTGATTACCGGCATCAGCGGTTTTGTCGGGGGACATATTGTCTCCTATTTGGCAAACCATAAAAATGAGTTTGAGATCCACGGCATCAGCCGCTCAAAACCCGCATGGGATTTTATATCCCCTGCATCGGGACTGTTCAACTGCCATCATTTCCACCAGGCAGATTTGCTCGATATCCCACGGATCAAATCGCTCCTAGAAGAAATCCAGCCGGAGTATATCCTCCACATGGCTGCCCAGAGTTCTGTTGCAGAGAGCTGGAAGACACCGGTTTTCTCGTTCATGAACAACACGAATATCTTTTTAAATATTATTGATACGGTCCGGCAAAACGACAATGGGGCGCGTGTACTCTCTATAGGGTCATCGGAACAGTATGGGGTCGTCTCTGCCGCAGACCTCCCGTTAACTGAGGAGAGTCCCCAGCATCCGGCAAATCCCTATGCGGTGGCCCGTGTCGCTCAGGAACAACTGGCAAAAATTTATGCGGACGGTTACGGCCTTGATATTTGCTGCACGCGATCCTTTAACCACTGCGGTCCGGGCCAAAGTGACCGGTTCGTTGTGAGTGCAATCGCAAAGCAATTTGTCAAAATCGCTCACGGTCTCCAGGAACCGGTGATCCATATCGGGAACGGGTCTATCGTGCGTGATTTCGTTGATGTGCATGATGTCATTGCTGCCTACGAGATTCTCATTTCAAACGGGAAACGCGGCGAAGTCTATAACGTGTGCAGCGGTACGGGCCATACCATTGGGGAGATCGTGACCCTGCTTGCGGAGCTTAAGGGTATGAAGGTTGGGGTACACCAGGAACTTGCAGAGATCCGCCCAATCGACAATCCCAGGATCATCGGGAGCAACCAGAAGATCCGGCGCGATCTTGGCTGGAAGCCGGTGATCCCATTTGAACAGAGTCTCCTGTCCCTTTATGATTACTGGGATCACCGCATCAGTCAGGAATTATTGCTGGGGAAAAAATGACAGATATCACAGATCTGTGAATTCCCGACGTTTTGGAATTTACACGGGATTTTCCACAAAAAAAACGAGGAATTTTATCATGGCACACCAGAAAAAAGCACTGATCACCGGGCTCACCGGGCAGGACGGTTCCTATCTTGCCGAACTTCTCCTTTCAAAAGGATATGAGGTCCACGGTCTGATACGGAGGGCATCGACATTTAATACCGGGCGCATCGACAATATCTACGTGGACCCCCACGAACCGGGTGCCCAGCTCTTTCTCCATTATGGCGATCTCTCGGATTCCGAGCAGATTGCAAATATTATCTATAATATCAGGCCGGACGAGGTGTATCACCTTGGCGCCCAGAGCCACGTGCGGGTCAGCTTCGACAGTCCGGAATATACCGGGAATGTAACCGGGCTTGGCACTACACGTATCCTTGAATCGATCCGAAGAAGCGGGAACCCGATCCGGTTTTACCAGGCCTCTTCAAGCGAAATGTTTGGCGGGGCACAGCCCCCACAGAACGAAGAAACTGCGTTTGTCCCGAGAAGCCCGTACGCATGTGCGAAAGTCTACGCGTACTGGATGGTCCGCAATTACCGTGAAGGGTATGAGATGTTTGCGACAAACGGGATTCTCTTCAACCACGAGTCTCCCCGTCGGGGAGAAACGTTTGTGACCCGGAAGATCACCCGGGGGATCGCTGCGATTTTAGGAAAGAAAGCACAGTCCCTGTACCTGGGAAACCTTGATGCAAAACGGGACTGGGGATTCTCACCCGAGTATGTGGAAGCGATGTGGCGGATGCTCCAGGCCGAAATACCGGATGATTTTGTTATTGGGACCGGTGAAACGCATTCTGTACGGGAGTTCCTGGAGGCCACGTTTGCTTACGTGGATCTCGACATGGATAAGTACGTGAAGATTGATCCCAGGTATTTCCGGCCGACCGAGGTGGATGTACTCATCGGAGATGCAGGAAAAGCAGAACGCGTCCTTGGCTGGAAACCAGATGTGAAATTTGCCGATCTGGTCAAAATCATGCTGGACTCAGATATCCGTGCGGCGAGCCTTGAGGCGCCGGGCGAAGGGGATGCAATTATCGCAAAGAAATTCCCGCACAAGTGGTGGAAAGGCGATTAGTGAGCGTTTGGGTGAACCGGCCGTGAGAGTTGCGATCTTCCATGATTATTTCGGTGCGATTGGCGGGGGGGAGACCGTTGTTCTTGAGATGGCTAAGTGCTTGGGTGCTGATATAATCACAACCGATACTGATGCGGTGCACAAGATCGATCCATCGGTCCATGTCATCTCTCTTGGAAAAACGGTAAAATTCCCGCCGCTCAAACAAATTTCGGCTGCGGCCCGTTTCAGGCTCTGCGATTTTTCAAAAGAGTATGATTTCTTTATTTTTACCGGGAACTGGAGCCACATGGCCTCATTCCGGCATCGTCCCAACCTCTGGTACTGCTATACGCCGGTCCGGGCATTCTATGATCTCTATCCGACATTTATTTCCCGGCAGGGATCGGTCACCCGGCTGTTGTTCCGCACCTGGGTATTTTTTCACAAAATAATTGACCAGCGCTCCGTGCGGCACATTGACCGGATCATTGCGATCTCAAAAAATGTGCAGGGCCGGGTCCGCGAGTTTCACAACCGGGAGGCTGGTCTTATTTATCCCCCGGTTGATATGGCCCGGTACCGGTGCACGGAGTACGGGGATTTCTGGCTCTCGGTAAACCGGCTTTACCCGGAAAAAAGGATCGATCTCCAGGTGGAAGCGTTCCGAAAGATACCTGAAGAGCGGCTGGTTATCGTAGGTGGGTATGCCAAAGGGGATCATGCTGCAGCGTACGCGGAGAAGATTGGTCGGAACCTGCCCGGGAATGTTACGCTTCTTGGGGAAGTAAACGGGGATGAACTTGTCGATCTGTATGCCCGGTGCCGGGGACACATCTGTACCGCACTTGATGAGGATTACGGGCTTACTCCCCTGGAGGCGATGGCGAGTGGTAAGCCGGTGGTTGCCATTGATGAAGGAGGATACCGTGAAACGGTGACCCCAGAAACCGGGATGCTTGTAAAACCGGATTCGGATTCAATTGTTTCTGCTGTCAGGGAAATCACCCGGAATCCGGAACGGTACCGCACAGCCTGCGAGGCGCGGGCCCGGGAGTTTGATATAGCCGGGTTCCGGGAGCACGTGAGACGTGCGGTTTTTAGGCCGGTCTCCTGATCCGTAGGGAACAGGATGTGGCTGAACCGGGAGTTATTGCCCGGATTTCCCAGCTCATGATCACCTTATCCTGAAGGTGCAGGGTTGATTATTGCTCCACAATCAATGAGAAAGTTAGAAAACAGTTCAATGTAAAAGGTCAGTACTACAAATTCAAGAGAGTAACACTGCCACCGGGAGCGCGATCGTGAATTTCAGCCTGATTCTTGAACTTGCCAAACGTGATTTTATCGAGCGGTATTCTGGTTCGGCACTTGGTTTTGTCTGGTCATTTATCTATCCCTTGATTAACATCCTTATCTATATGGTCATCTTCGGGAGCCTTATGGGTGCGCGGCTGCAAGGCATGACCTCGATCTGGGGATACGGGGTCTACTTGGTTGCCGGTCTAATTCCCTGGACAGCGTTTGCAAACACGGTTACAAGGGCCTCCACGGTGTTTCTCGATAAGAAAAATATCATTGCAAAGATCCATGTGGATCTTCCCACCCTCCCGCTCTTTATTGTGATATCGGAATCCATCACATTCGTGGTCACGCTCGTCATCTTTCTTGCGATTCTTCTTATTGCCGGGGTTTCCCTCTCATGGTACCTGGCGCTGATCCCGGTCCTGTACCTTATTCAGCAAGTGTTTGCCTATGCTCTTGGATTTTTTTTCGCAATGTTTGTGGTATTCCTTCGGGATCTCAAAGAGGTGGTTGCCCTCGCATTCCAGATCTGGTTCTGGATGACACCCATCGTTTACGTTTTTGATATTCTTCCTACCGTGGTACAGAATGTTTTGTACTGGAACCCAATGCTTGCCGTAGTGTCGGCATATCATGATATTTTTGTTTACCAGCGAATTCCCTCATTTGGATTCCTCTTGATGGTCCTTATCGCGAGTATTGCCCTGATCGTTGTGGATTATATAATATTCAAAAAACTCGAGAAGGATATCCGCGATTTCATCTGATCTTGTCATGCCTGCGGAAATACTCTTTTTTTTTCAAGAGAAAGTCCGGCGTTTTTGTTCTGTTTAACACGTGGGATTCTCTAAAAAAAGCAAAAGAACGGGATTATTCCGCCGGCGCACCCGGCCCGTCTGTCACTGTTTCCCCGTCTCGTCCGGCATTTCCGCAGGCGCCGGCTCGAACCCGTTTGCCGTTTCTGGAGACGGTTCAGTCTTGGCCGGCCCGTTGCCTTTGCCCCGGCCAAATGCACTGATAATCTCACCGTAATATAACTGGAACAGTTCATCGGCAAACGTCCCGAGCCGGGGAATGAGTGTAAAGAGGCCGTACGCGATCAGGATCAGGATAACAAGGGCGAGCATCTCCGCAATCACGTTGTGCGCCCAGAAGAAGCTCTCGTACCCGATCTCACCGTTCCCGGCAATGTCAGGCCAGTAAGGGAACCACTGGCTGGTGTAGGCCATGATCACAAAGACGTTCCGTAACAGGTTAAGAATGTAGATGGTCGGGGCGACGAGAAGGACCGCATACAGTTTCTGCCGGAACGTTGTCGGCACTGCAGCGGCAACCCCGAGCATGATCGCGATGCTCTGGATGCCGGTGCAGGCAAGGATGATCTCAACCCGGAAGCCGTGCTGTGCGATAATGTTCCACGCGTCAAGGCTCACCGGGTAGTTAAGGATCTGAAGCAGCCAGACAACCTGGCCCACGACCATTGAAATGAGCCAGTTCCCGACCACGGGCAGGTACTCAAACGGCGCGTAGATAAGGAATGCTACGGCGGCGGCCCGTGACAGGTGCAGAACCCGTATGTCATCAACGAGCAGGTATTTCGTCGTGATAAACAGGAACGGCACTGAAAGCACCGCCATAACGGGGTAGAGGAAATTGTTCTCGGCAAAATATTCTGGCAGCGTCGCAAAGAGAAAGAGGACGATAAAGACCCAGCCGGTGATCGCTGCGTATTTCCGGTGGCGACCGGGTATCAGGAATGCCAGAAATCCAATACAGGATATCAGGACGAGATACTCGATCATCATAGATGTATTTACGCTTAATCAAAAAAAGGATTCTCTAATACCGAGACTCTCCAATTAGCTCAAACTAACCGATTACTAATTTGATGGCACTATCGGCGACATTTACCGGCGTGACCGGGAAAAGGATAGTCAAATCTAATGGCAGGACGCGGTAAAATACGACACGGACGTATTATCCATGCCCGGACATATTCACATCTCACCGCACATCGAAAAGAAACTTCGTGTGCTTCTGGATGCGGAATAAAAAAATCCCGACCGATATTTTTTGGCCGGAAGAGAAATGTGGCTGGTTGAAACGTTTTTTTTTTAACAGGAGCGGGGGTGGAAGATCCCGCCATCCTGAATTTTTAGTTTGCTGCATCTGTTGGGCAGTAGACAAGCAATTTTTAGTGTGTTATGTCTCGATATCACCCGTCCGGATCCGTATGGATTTCTCGACTGGCACAACGAAGATCTTCCCGTCACCGATCTTTCCAGTCCGTGCGGCCCCGGTCAGGGTCGCGACCAGATCATCGACATCCTTGTCACGGATAACGATCTCAAGTTTGACTTTGGGCAGGAGATCGACGGTCATCTTGCCGCCGCGGTACTCTAAGGAGATCCCCTTCTGCTCGCCCCGGCCTTTAACCTCCGTGATAGTCATGCCGACATAGCCTTTGTCTTCAAGCGCTTTTTTCACGAACTCGAATCGTTCGGGTTTGATGATTGCTGTGATCATTTTCATGGTAATCACCCGTTCTTCTTAAGCCCGCTCACCATGCTGGGAGATGTCGAGCCCGACATATTCCTCTTCTTCACTCACCCGCAGTCCGATTGTTTTGTCCACAATAATCGCAAGGATATACGTGACCACGAACGCGTAGATGACAGCTGCACCGGCCCCTACAATCTGGGCGATGAACTGGTGGGTATTCCCTTCGAGAAGTCCCGAGTAGCCGTTGACTGCGGCGGATGCAAAGATACCGGTTGCGATTGCACCCCAGAGGCCGCCCATACCGTGGACTGCCCATGCATCGAGGCTTTCATCAATGCCTTTGCCCTGTCTCCAGAGCATGATACCGTAGCAGAGTGCGCCGGCCACTACACCAATCACGATCGAAGCGAGTGGGGTTACGAACCCGGCACCCGGCGTGATAGCGACAAGACCTGCCACTGCACCGGAAACAAACCCGAGCGAACTCGGCTTGCCGCCGTGTGCCCATGAGACGAGGAGCCAAGTCATTGCTGCGGCTGCTGCCGCCGTGTTAGTGGTGACAAAGGCACTCACCGCGAGGCCGTTTGCTGCAATGGCGCTTCCCGAGTTAAACCCGAACCAGCCGAACCAGAGGAGCACAGCACCAAGGATCGACCACGGGATATTGGCCGGTTCCATCGCGTACTTGCCAAATCCGACACGTTTCCCAATCACGAGCGCAAGCGCAAGCGCTGCAAACCCTGAACTGATATGAACGACAGTGCCGCCGGCGAAATCGATCGAGCCGAACTGTGCTGTCCAGCCGCCGCCCCATACCCAGTGAGCGAGCGGGTCATAGACGATCGTTGTCCAGAGCAGTGCAAAGACAAGGTACGCACTGAACTTGATACGCTCGGCAAAACCGGACGTGACGATCGCCATCGTAACCGTTGCAAACACGAGCTGGAATACCATGTAGAGCAACCCGGGTATTGCCGTGCTGTACGGACCAGGGTCCATACCTACACCGTTTAAGCCGAGGTACTGCAGGTTACCGATAAATCCTCCCACGTCAGGGCCAAACGCAAGCGAGTACCCGATCAGCACCCACTGGATGCTTACGAGGGCAAAGGCCACAAACGAGAGAGTGATCATGTCGATAAAGTTTTTCTTCCGTACAAGACCGCCATAGAAGAACCCGACTCCCGGCGTCATGATCATGACAAGCGCCGTTGAGGCGAGTACCCATGCAATTGCTCCAGAATCCATAACCATTTAATTCACCTGATAAGATCAATGCTGCTTTTATGCCATACCCCATATAATTTTTCGGATATACGGGCGAACATAGGATCATTCCCCCGGAACTGTAATGTACCAAAAGACCCGTGAGTGGTTCCGGATGAGAAGTCCGGTTCTCGTCGTGTGATCTGGTTTTTCTGCATCATTTCAGGTCCTTGGATTAACTAATGTTCACTAAGATTGTAGGAAGGAAGTTCTATTCCTACGTTTATAAATTTTATTGTTTGGTCTTCCCCTTGCTAAGGAAACAGAACACACATATTGTCCAGATTACCTGCCTTGAGAAAACGCGCACGAACAAAAAATAAAGGTACTAAAAAAACCCGCATGAAGACAAAGACTTCTCACCAAAGCAATGAAAATTTTGCACTCCAAACTCGAATTTCCATTTGCCGGCTCCATCGTCTGAAGTTTTCAAAATTTTCATGACAAAAGGCAGGATGCTACCACAGTGATAAAAAAAGATTACCGACCGGTGTTAGTTGTCAGCCGGACTTTCACGGTATCCTTGTCCTGCTGTTCGGTCTCAAGGGTATAGCCCCGGCGTTCCGCCTCGACTTCTATCCACGGGGGAACATGGCTGCATACGATATCGAGGACGAGAAAGCCCCCGCTCTGGATAAACTGCTGGAGGACCTGCTTGCTCGACATGTCCGGCCGTTTTCCCTGGACGTCCTTTATCGAGATAAAGAAGTTCCCCGGGGTTTTTTCTTTGGGCCGGGGGATATCGGCTGCTACGGGTTTTATGGCCGGGACCTTTGCCTTTTCCTCATCGGCCCAGACTGAATCGAGGAACTCATAGGGTTTCCCGGCAATCTCCCAGAGCGTGCACCCTGCTTTTTCCAGTTCGAAGTACAGGGCCCCGCTTGCCGACCGGGTCACCAGGACCCGGCAGTCACCAAGGAATGCAGCAATGCCGGCAGCTGCCGTGCGCATCCCTTTGAGGCCCTGCGACGGATCGAGAGCAACAGGCATCCCACGTACCCGGGACCAGGTACCGGCGCTGCGGCCAAATACCTCAAGCGTCCCCGGGTCACCCAGCCTTCCCGTTGTCCCGTCATCTCCAAGGATGACTGCGATCTCTTCTGCCATTCGTACGTTCCATTTTTACTTTTTTTATATCGCCAGCCGTTCAACGATTTTGCCGCCCTCGATGTGTTCGTCCATGATCTCGGTCACATCGTCGGGCGTCACGGCGCCATACCAGACATTGTCCGGGTACACGACAACAATCGGTCCCTTGTCGCAGATCCCAAAGCAGCCGGTGTTTGAGAGGAAAACTTCCCCGCCGCAATCCCGTTCTTCGATCTCTTCCATGAAGCGCGACATGATATCAACGCCCTCTTTTGAGTGGCAGAATCCTTTCTGCTGCCCGTTCGCACGGGAGCTGGTACAGACAAAGATGTGGTGTTTTGGTTTTTGCATGGTCTTACATCCCCTCCGGGGTACAGAACTGTTGTTTGATCTTCTGGCGGTACGTGGCGTATTTGTGGGAAAGAAGCGTGTTGGTGAAACTGTCGAGGAACGCTAAGGTGCCCCGGTAGCCCGCGGACAGGATCCTCTGGCCACCCATACGGTCGTGGATGGGATACCCGATACGAAGGAGCGGGATGTCGTGGCGCCCGGAAAGCATTTTTCCTCCCGAATGGCCGATCGCGATATTTGCCCCGGCCCGGATCGCGGCGTCCTCAATTGCCGCAAAGTCCGCTTCCTCGATGAGCACCGGGGGAGCGTCCGCGTCTGCAATGACGGGCTCCAGCCGTTTTGCAAGCAGGCTGTATTTCGAACCGGTCGCGATGACGGCCGGCATTGCACCGTTCTCGGCCAACACTGACGTGAGCGCGTACACGAGCTCAGGTTCGCCATACACGACCGGCACGCCGTCCGCATCGTACTTGTGTGCATCGGCCATGGCATCCATGAGCCACCCGCGCTCGATCACAAGCTCGTCCGGTACCGGGTTCCCGCTGATGGTATGAAGGGCCTCCATGAAGAGATCCGTATTTTTCAGGCCGATGGGAAGCGGGAGGTTTATGAGCGGGACATGGTACTCATCCTCAAGATATTTCCCGGGCGAAAGACTGTCCGGGCAGGTCGAGCCAAACTGGATCGTGACAGGCGCACCCGCCATCTCCGCAATCGCTGCGGTCGGGGTTCCCCCGGTCGGGATCTTCTGGTACTTCCCGCCAAACGGGCGGTCGAGCGTCATGGAGATATCCGGGAGCAGCGTGTACTCAATGCCCATGAGGCCAAGGATCCGTTTGATCTCCCGCAGATCGGCCGGGCTGATGTTGGGTACTATCACGTTAATACGCCGGTGGGACTGCGCGGGACGTGCATAGTAGGCAACAATCCCCCGTACAGCGGCCCAGTAGCCTTCGGCATGCGTGCCGCTGTAACTGGGTGTCGGAACCGGGACAATATCGATCCCGGCAATTTTTTTCTCTTCGATATAGGACTTAACGATCCGGTCGATATCCTCACCCATCGTCTCGGCAAGGCAGGTGGTCAGCACGCCGAGAACTTTTGGCTGGTACACCCGAATCACATTGTCCATGGCTTTTTTGAGGTTAGCCTCCCCTCCATGAATCGTCTGTTTCTCGTTTAAGGAGGATGAGGCAATGTCAACCGGCTCATTGAAGTGCTCGACATTAAAGAGCCGCATGTACGTGCTGCAGCCCTGCGAGCCGTGGATGAGCACCATCGCGTTCTCGATCCCTTTAAACGCGACAACACCACCTATGGGCATGCACATGGTACACTGGTTCTCGCTTACCTCTTTGACGCGCCCCGGTGCCGGGGCAGGGGCGGCTGCTTCACTGGCCATGGGCACTGCCTCCCGGGACCGGTGTCCGCAGCGATTTCCAGACCGGCGAACAGGTGGTCAGACAGACCTCGCGGGCAAACCGCACCGCACCGTCAAATCCGGCAAGCCCGTCTTTCCGGTCATGGTTGTGATCGACAAAGCCGATCCCGAGTTTGTAGGCAAGGAACCGTTCCTTGACACCGCCGATCATGACATCGACATGTTTTTCCAGGAGGAATTTTTCCAGTTCCGCCGGGTTTGCATCGTCGATGATGATTGTTCCTTCAGAAAGGATCCGGCTCATGCTCTCGTACTCGTCGACATTTCCGGTCTGGGTGCCGGAGAGGACGATCTCCATCCCGAGTCCGCGGAGCTGGCGGATGATCGCAATAGCCTTGTAGGCACCGCCCAGGTAGATCGCGGCGCGTTTGCCCCGGAGTTTGTTACGATATTTCTCGATCTCGGGCCGGATACGGGCCATCTCCCGGGCAATCAGCGCCTCGGTCCGTTCCGTGATCGTGGGATCATCGTAGAATGCGGCGATCTTTTTCAGGCTCTCGGCCGTGTTCTCGGGCCCGAAGAAGTTCACGTCCATATAGGGTGTCCCGAACGTGCGTTCGAGGTTTGTCGCCACCCAGTGCATGGAGCCCGTACACTGTACAAGGTTGAGGCACGAGGACGGCGCCTTTTTTAGCGCTGCAACCGAGGAGTCACCGGTGAATGCCACGTTGATCTCAATGCCCATCTCGGCAAGGTAGCGGCGGGCAAGCCACATCTCGCCGGCAAGGTTGTACTCCCCAAGGAAGTTGACCTTCCGGTTCTTCTCGATGATCTCGCCCTCTTTTGGCCGGATCAGTTTGAGCAGGGCTTCAGCCGCCGCACGGTATCCGACAACCTTGTTGCCTGAGATAAACCCGCTCGACTCGACCGGAATCACCTCGGTATGGTGCCGGGCGGATGCTGCTTTACAGACGGCAACAATGTCGTCGCCGATCATACCGGAGACGCATGTGGCATAGACAAAGATGGCGGGGGGGTGGTATTTCTCCACCACTTCGTCAATACACGCCGCCAGTTTCTTCTCGCCGCCAAAGATGACGTCTTTTTCTTTCATGTCTGTCGAAAAGCTGGTCCGGAAGAGTTCCGAACCGCTTGAGAGGCTTCCGCGGATGTCCATTGTATAGGTTGCACAGCCGATCGGGCCGTGGACCAGGTGGACGGCGTCGGTCACCGGGTTTAAGACCACCCGGGCCCCGCAGAAGACACAGGCCCGCTGGCTGACCGAGCCGGCAAGGCTATCGGTGGTGCAGTGGATGCGCGAGCGGCTTTTTCCCGCGGTCAGGATGGAGTCCTGGCGCTCAGCGATACACGCGGTCGCAGCCGGCGAAAGCGTGCATGATTCTTCCATAGTGAATAGTCACCTCCTTTTTGTTCTGTTCACAGATTTTTTTCTCACAGGACCAGTTCGAAATCTTCGTCAAGGGCGTCGCGGTCGCGGCGTTCGAGAAGCGCATCGCTGATCTGCTCGATCAGGCGCAGGCAGCCCCGGTAGCCGACCACCGGCATGAGCGGGTGCACGGCCCGGTCAAGGATCGGAAAGCCGAACCGGACAAGGGGGATATCCTCTTTTCGCGCGATGTACTTCCCGTAGGTTGTCCCGATCATGAGATCGACTTTTTCTTCCCGGATCCACTCGTGGAGCTCGAAGAGGTCTCCTTCGGCTTTGACTTTGCTTCCGGTGATCCCGGCCTCGTCCAGCATCTTCTGGACCGTTGCCTCGAACTCTTTTCCCGGCGTCCCGGTAAGGACATACTTCGGGACCATACCCATCGTTATCGCAAACTCGGTCATGGCGATCACATGATCGGGATCGCCGAAGATCGCGACGGTCTTTCCCTGGTAGTGGAAGTGCGTGTCGATCAGCGTGTCGATGACCTGGCCGCGTTCGATGGCGATCTCTTTGGGGATCTCGACGCCGAACCAGTCTTTCAACGCCATGACGAAATCGTCAGTGGCTTTGAGGCCGATCGGGAGTTTTAACGGGATACCGGTGACACCGCATTTCTCCTGGAGGAGATCGGCTGCCGCATTCGATGCAAACGCACCAAGGGCAAGGGTGACTTCGGAGTTGCCCGAATCCCGGATCTCGGCAACGGTCGCGCCGCCGTCGGGGTACATCTGGTACTTGCTGGTGAGCGGTGCGTCAAGGACACCGGAGGTGTCCGGGAACATGACGAGCTTGATCCCGAGGGCCGTGACGATCCGCCGGATCTCGCGCATGTCGCCGGGGTTGACAAAACCCGGGATGACATTGACCTGCTCTTTCTTGGTCTCGCCTTCGGCCACTGCCAGGTACGCGACCATCGATTTGCACATGTTGGAGAAACCCGTGATGTGCGAGCCGACGTAACTGGGGGTGTTTGTGTGGATGACGATCTTTCCTTCGGGGATCTCGCACTGTTTGATGATGTTTGGGACATCGTCCCCGATCGTTTCCGACAGGCAGGTCGTGTGGACCGCGATGATGTCCGGGTTGTAGATCTTAAAGATATTTTTGACGGAGGTTTTCAGGTTGCTTGCCCCGCCAAAGACCGATGCCCCTTCGGTAAACGAACTTGAGGAGGCAAGCACCTGGTCGCGGAAATGCCGGGTGAGGTGCATACGGTGGTAGGCGCAGCAGCCCTGTGAGCCGTGGCTGTGCGGAAGGCACCCGTGGATCCCGAGGGCTGCATACATGGCCCCGATCGGCTGGCAGGTTTTTGCCGGGTTGATCTTACCTACAGTGTGTTCGATTTTTCCTTCGGGCACGCATTCAAGCATGGGTCGCACCTTCCTGTTTTTCTGCATCGGGTTCTTCTTTTCGTTCCCAGGGCGGCACAATCATCTTCCAGGCCGGGGTCGACAAAGCATGGGTGACATCGCGGGCGAAGTTGATCGCGCCGTTGTACCCGGCATAGGGCCCGGCATAATCGTACGAGTGCATCTGTTTTGCCGGGATGCCCATTTTCTCTGCAATGTACTTGTCGCGGACGCCGGTGAAGATCAGATCGGGTTTGAGTTTTTTAATGAGCTCCTCAAGCTCGTAGTGATTGCAGTCATCGATCATGATGTCCCCGTTTTTCATGTCCGGGTACATCCCTTCGTAGTAGTTGAGCGGGACCTCTTTTTTCAGGGCCTCAAACTGCTCTTTTGAGAGACTGAGATACTCGTTTCCTTCCCTGAACAGTTTCTCGTCGGGCTTGAGGTGAAGTTCGGGAATGTTTTTGGAATCCGCATCGCTTTTGATGGTCGGGATGACCTGCCGGCCTTCGTAATCGTCGCGGTGGGCAAATTCGTAGCCGGCAACGACGACCTCCATGCCGAGATCTTTTAACAGGTGCTGGTAGTGGTGGCTGCGGGACCCGCCGACAAAGGCAAATGCTTTTTTGCCCAGGCAGATCTTCCTGAACTGTTCGAGCGCCGGTTCGATCCGGGCGGTCTCCCGTGCAATGACGTCCTCGGTCTGCTTCTCAAGTTCGGGATCGTTGAAACATTTTGCCATCTGGCGCAGGGATTCGTTTGTTGCTTCGATACCGACAAAGTTGACCTTGAGCCACGGAATACCGTACCTGGTCTCCATCATCTCGGCGATGTAGTTGATCGACCGGTGACACTGGACGAGGTTTAAGTCTGCAAGGTGGAGGTTCTTGATATCCTCGTAACTTGCATCGCCGGTCATTACGCAGTTGACCGTGTAGCCGCAGTCTTTTAGGATGCGCTCCTGCTCCCAGCCGTCCCCGCCGATGTTGTACTCGCCAAGGATGTTTATCACGTGTTTTCCGGGTTTCCTCTCGTTTCCCTTCCCGATCACGTTCTGCATGATGTTGTTGTTCGCGATGTGGTGGCCTGCCGACTGGCTGACCCCTTTGTAGCCTTCGCAGGCGTACGCAAGAACCTGGATCCCGTGGCGTTCCGTTGCCGCTTTTGCAACCGCACCGATATCATCGCCGATGAGCCCGATGGGGCAGGTCGAACAGATATTGATGGCCCGGGGGTGGAATGCAGCGACGAGTTCGTCGATCATCTTCGCGAGTTTCTTGTCCCCGCCAAAGACGATATCCGGTTCCTGCATGTCGGTGGTAAAGCAGAGCTGCGAATAGATCTTGTCTTTTGGCGTTGTGCTGTCAGCCCGTGCCTTATTCCGCCGCGTTCCCCAGCTGTAGTACCCGCAGCCGACCGGGCCGTGGGTGATGGTGATCATATCCTTGATCGGCGCAACGACCACGCCTTTGCAGCCGGCATAAGCGCAGCCCCGCTGGGAGATGATACCCGGGATCGTACGCGTGTTTGCCTCAATCTGGGGACAGGCCTCGTCCGCCTTAGATTTGATGACAATATGTTTTTTCCGGTTTTTCTTCACCGTTTCCGGATACTGCGTGTAGATCTCTTCCAGTGTTGTATCCATTCCGTCCATGTGTCCCGTACCTCCTTTACCAGATGGCGGCCTCTCCGGTCTCTCCGGTGCGGACCCTGACCGCATCGTACACCGGCAGGACAAAGATCGTCCCGTCACCGATTCCGTGCTCTGTCTTGTTGGCTTTTGTGATCGCCTCGACTATCCGCGGGACATCCTCGTCATGCGCGAGGATCGTAAAGAGACGCCGGGGGAAGAACCGCGATCCGTCAAGAAATGACGTGACCTGTTTTTCCGTCTCCGATGAATCGCTGAAGTCGTCTGCTCCCATCGAGAGGAGTTTCTGCCGGCACTCTTCGAGAACGCCGGGGTCCGTGATGAGCTTCCCGCGCCCGAGCACCTTTACCGCGGTAAAGCCGGCAACGCCGGTTTCAACAAGGGCTTTTTTGGTGGCGCCGGTCTTTTTCATCCGGACAATGGCCATGATCTCTTTCATTGCCAGTTCCCCCTTTCTTAAAGTCCTTTGGTGTTTCTTGAGATGGTGTAGACTTCGTCCACCGGGCTCACGAAGATCTTCCCATCGCCGAACGTTCCGTTTGCCCCGGTCCGCCCGGTCTCGAGCACGATCTTTACAACCCTGTCCTTCTCCTCATCGGGAATGACCATGAGGATGAGGACCTTTGGGATCTCATCGTACACCATCCCGCCGATCCTGATCCCCTTCTGCTTGCCCCGGCCGACCACATCCACCATGGTCGCCGCGTTAAATCCCGCTGCGGAAAGGTTTGCAAGGACTTCATCTTTCTTTTCCGGTCGTACTATTGCCCTCATAAGTAACATTGTTCCAGCCTCGTTTTCGTCAGTCTGTTTTTGTAAACCTGCGGTTTTTCCCACTTTTTTTTAAAGGGCATCCATGAACCCGTGCTGCATCATGAGTTCTTCAAGCCGGTCCTGGGTCATCGGTTTTGGGATGACGAACATCTTGTTCTCGTCAATGGCCTTTGCCAGGTTCCGGTACTCGTTTGCCTGGTTTGACGTGGGGTCGAAGTCGATGACCGTCTTCTTGTTGATCTCGGCACGCTGGACAAGGTTGTCACGCGGGACAAAGTAGATGAGCTGCGACCCGAGTTCCTTTGCAAATGCCTCAAGGAGGGGCCGTTCGTTGTCGACCTTGCGGCTGTTGCAGATGATGCCGCCGAGCCGGACTTTGCCGTTTACCGCGTATTTCTGGATCCCTTTCGCGATGTTATTTGCCGCATACAGGGCCATGAGTTCCCCGGACGCGACGATATAGATCTCTTCGGCTTTTCCTTCCCGGATCGGCATCGCAAATCCCCCGCAGACCACATCCCCCAGCACATCGTAGAAGACATAGTTGAGATCATCGGTGTACGCCCCGAGTGATTCGAGCATGTTAATAGCGGTAATGATCCCGCGGCCGGCACACCCGACACCGGGTTCTGGTCCACCGGATTCCACACACATCGTATTCTTGAACCCGGGTTTTAAGATCGCATCGAGCTCGATATCGTCTCCTTCGTCCCTGAGCGTATCAAGCACGGTCTTCTGGCAGAGCCCGTGCAGCAAAAGCCGGGTTGAATCCGCTTTTGGATCGCAGCCGACGACCATGATCTTCTTTCCGGCTTCTGCAAGTGCTGCGACCGTGTTCTGGGTTGTGGTCGATTTGCCGATACCGCCTTTTCCGTAAATTGCTACCTGTCGTTTCATCAAAAAGCCTCTTTTCGTTCGGTTCCACTATTTTTTCGTGAAATTATTCCCGGGCCCTGGACCTGCATGGTCGCATGAGTCCGGTATCCGCCATCCGTTTAGTGCAGGAGATCCCCAAGAGATCGTTCTTTATCGTGCAGGGATCTTTTTTAGGAACGAATCGGGATACTTTTCATCCCTGTTCCCACTGCCTGCCGCATCCAATTCCCGGTTCGGGACTTTTGGCTTTGCATGCAACTGATGCCTGCCGGGACAATTGTTCCGGTTTTTAAGCCTCTGTGTCATTCCGCCCAGGATTAGATCGGCAGCTTCAGATTGTACAATGCAGCAAACGGGCGGGACAGACAATGCCTCCCTGCCCGAAGATGTTGCATCGCAGCCAGCCGCCGGTCTCCCGGTGTCGCCTCTGACGCATGTGTTGGTTGTCGCATCTTTCCTCCTGTTACACAGTACCATGGGTTTCACAAATATTTATATGTATTAGTAGGAAAATTCCTTCCATCTTGGTTTAGTACAAATACTGATCAAATATACCGGGAAAAAACAGCATAAGTGTCTTTGATGACGATGGCGCAGGGAAACAACCCAACCGGATGTCCCGATAACCAATTATCGATTCCAAGAAAAAGAGAATGCCCGGACCTGTTCATAAGATCGTTCTTATCCAGGCGATTGACAGGATTTGGATTGGATTGTTTTGCACCATCCATGATCCTAGGGATGCCATTAGAGCCTGACGGGATTATTGGGAGAGTGGCGTGAACTTAAAAAAAGGGAGACTGCCTTCCCGCCTACATTTCGCAGGACTCCCTCACGAAATAATAATTTCTAAACGATGGCCCCATAACATTGAGGATATCCAGCGTTTCGTCCTCCAGATTAACGATAAACCGTTTGCTTTGAGAATTCACGGAGAGAATAACTTCAGCCGGTCTCATAAAGACAGTAAAGATCCATTTCATGGTAGGATTCTGAACCGGTTTCTTCAACTGGTTTTTGACCGTCGCCCCGGACTCTTTGAGTTTGGCGCGGAGGAACCATTCAGCAGCAGCATAAACAAACAAGCAGAGTACCATGAGCATGGATAAGGCTTCGATACGGCTTTCTTTCTTCAAAAACACTTCAGCGACCCGGAAACTCTTGTCCTTGAGAAACCGGAATCCGCGCTCAACGGATTGCTGACCTTTGTAGTATTTCAGGATAGTATCGGCATCAAGATCCACGTCGTTCGTTGCCAGAACAAACCGGCCAAGACAGCGTTTTTCCCGTTCGATAACTTCAGGAATGACTTCTAACGGAGAATCGAATGAAAAAACGGTTTCAACGATGTCCTCTTTACGTGGACGACCCCGTTTTTTATTGGTTTTCTTTTGAGAAGTTGTGATCCGGATACCATCAGGACGCAGGAAGGGATGGTCAGCAAACCAGCGTTCAGCCGCCCGGCGAGCATCCGGTTCACATGCGAACGGTTTTGCCTTGAGTTTTTTCAAAGATTTCCGAGCAAGTTCAATACGTTTCTTCAGGTTTCGCTCAAAGGTTTTTTCCTGGCGCTGTCGGCCTTTTTCCGAAGAGACCAGCACCCATTTCTGAGGGATTTCCCCATAATCCATCACGCATTCGTGAAATGAATATCCTGGATCCTGTCCCGGCACCATCGGAATTTCGGCAGATAGAAGAGATTTTGCCGGTGATAGTGTCGCCGGTACGTGACTTATCCAGAACGTATGCCGACCCAGAGTTTGGAGGTTCTTCTCGGTATAAAACGCGCTGTCCGCGATATAATAAGCCCGGTCCTTCAAATTGAGATTTTGTCGTACTTTCAGGATCGTTTCAAGGAGTATTTTCTTATCCGATTCATTGCCGGAATACGGCTGGGTGAACAGAGGTATGCCATGTTGATTGGATACCATGCTCATGACAAACTGCTTGAGATCATCCCGGTGATCTTTGCTGTGGCCATAGGTTATCCGGATGGTGCGAAAGTCTACCTCGTCTTCATCTTCATAGTCTCCATAGACGCTGAAACTGGTGGTATCTGCGTGGAGTAAATGGGTGCCGAACTTGAATTTTTTCATTACTTCCATGACGATCTTGTTGAAGAGATCGGTGGAGCCATACTCGTAGATGCGATCCAATGTCCGTAGGAGAACGTCATCGTTGAGATGCTCTGGCGTAACTCCGGGGCCGAATAACTGTTCGGTTGCGAGATTGCTGAAAAACCGGGAAAAATATACAGCCGGCGTTCGTTGAATCCTAATCCGTTCAGGAGCATTGCCTTGATTATGGCTGAATGCGGGAGGACATGGTTCCGGGTCTTGGGTAATGCTTCGTCGATAATCCCGGTGATACCGAGTTCATCGATCATTCCGGCAACAAGCCCCAAATGTCCTATTTGCTTCGACGTAAAATTCTGTGAGGTTAATCCAGAAAAATCTGGCATATTTTGCTTATTGCTGTACTAAGATATATTTCTAAGTATTGAGGGTATTCCCATGATTCGGAAATCTTCCTGCGAAAGGTCGGTTCCCGTTTTATTTTTTAGAATTTATCCTAAAAAATAACAGGGATTTGTCATGAAAATTTTGAAAACTTCAGTCGATAGAACAGGCAAATGGAAATTCGAGTTTGGAGTGCAAAATTTTTATTGCTTTGGTGCGAAATCTTTGCCTTCATGCGGGTTTTTTTAGAATCCGAGTTTTATGGCAAAATGAAAATTTTGTCCGGTCTTTACATATCGAAATAGAGATGATATTCCCACGGGTGGGGGCGGAGCCGGACACCGTCCATTTCGTCACGCTTGTAATCGATCCAGACATCAATGACATCCTGCGTGAAGACGTCGCCCTGCAACAGGAATTTGTGATCGGCTTCGAGCGCATCAATTGCCTGTTCAAGCGATCCGGGAACAGTCGGGATCTTCTTTGCATCCTTACCGTGGAGATCGTAGGTGTTGCCTTCGAACGCTTTGCCCGGGTCGATCTTCTTTTTGATACCATCGATACCTGCCATGAGGAGGGCAGAGAACGAGAGATATGGGTTGCACATCGGGTCTGGTGGTCGGAACTCAATTCTCTTGCTTTTCGGATTCTCGGTGTACATCGGGATCCTGACGGCCGCAGACCGGTTCCTCATCGAGTACACAAGGTTGACCGGTGCTTCGTATCCCGGCACGAGGCGCTTGTACGAGTTGGTAGTCGGGGCGCAGAATGCCATGAGCGCGTTTGCGTGTTCGAGCAGACCACCGATATAATATTTTGCAAGCTGGCTGATCATGCCGTAGCCCTTCGCATCAAAGAACAGGTTCTGGTCTCCCTTCCAGAGCGACTGGTGGGTGTGCATGCCCGAACCGTTGTCCCCAAAGAGCGGTTTTGGCATGAACGTTGCAACCATGCCAAACTGCTGGGCCATGTTCTTGACGATGTACTTGTACATCATGCAATTGTCGGCCATGTTGACAAGCGAGCTGTACCGCATATCGATCTCACACTGACCTGCCGTAGCGACTTCGTGGTGGTGGACTTCGACCGGGATCCCGGTCTCGATCATCTTTAAGATGATCTGGCTGCGGATATCCTGGAGCGAGTCGTGCGGAGGCACAGGGAAATAACCTTCCTTGTACCGTGGTTTGTACCCGAGGTTTGGATGCTCGTCCCTGCCCGAGTTCCAGCTGCCTTCGATCGAATCGACCGAGTAGAATCCCTGGTTGACGGACTGGGAATATCTCACATCGTTAAAGATAAAAAACTCGTACTCAGGTCCCCAGAAACTCTTATCGGCAATACCCGTGGACTTCAGGTACGCCTCTGCTTTTTGTGCAATGTACCGCGGGTCGCGGGTATATGCAGATTTATTTACCGGATCATATACATTACAGATGATGCTGACGGTGGGGATCTCGCAGACAGGGTCGACCACGGCAGTCGCGGTGTCCAGGTACAGGAGCATGTCCGACTCCTGGATCTTCTGAAACCCGCGGATGGAGGATCCATCAAACCCGATCCCTTCCGCCCAGATCCCCGCATCGGGGCTGGTTGAACTGCTGAGTTCTGTTGCTGGAATAGAGAAATGCTGCCAGAGACCGGGCAGGTCGTTGAATTTCAAATCCACGATCTTGATATCGTTCTTTTTAATGAGGGTGTGGACCGAATTAATTTGCTCTTTTGTCACGCTTGTTATCTTGGTGTTCTTGCTCTTTTGTCCCATGTAGTCACCTTTTCATACCCGACAGGCATGTTCATGCACGCGTGATAATCCGGGAAACCAGTGTGAACCGTGTCAAATGCCTGTTGAGTGGTAGGAAGTATGTTTCCTAGTTATAGTATTTAATATGAGTTGTTTTAAAATTAGTAGATTATTGAGGAAAAACAGAGTCATTAATTTGATCTTAAAAAAAATCGTTCGTTTGGATAACCGGATAATCAAAATCAATGCTTGCAGGTATGATATCCCACAACAGGTGAACCGGACAAAAAGTACGTTATCCAGATCCGGCCCGGATCACGAAAAATATTTCCTGATACAACAACGTTGAAAAAAAAACTGAAAAATTCTCACATTTTTTAGTCAATCCTATTCACAGTCGCCAAGGGATCTTTAACAAAAAGGAAAAAGCGGGCAGGCTTTCTTTTAAGCCCGCTCGCCATACTGGCAGATATCCAGGCCCACGTACTCCTCATCGGGGGTAACCCGCAGGCCCATGCAGCGATCGAGGATGGTCGCAATCACGTATGTCATAACAAATGCATAGATCATGGCCGCAAACGCACCCACTGCATTTACGAGGAACTGGTGGACATTTCCTTCAAACAGGCCGGAGAACCCGGCAACTGCCGCTGCCGCAAACAGGCCGGTCGCGAGCGTCCCCCAGAGACCCCCCATGCCGTGAATTGCCCACGCGTCAAGGCTCTCGTCAAGCCGTCTGCGAATCCGCCAAAGCATCATTGCAAAGCAGAGCACACCGGCAACCACACCAATGAGAATGGCTACAAGTGGGCTGACAAAGCCAGCCGCAGGAGTAATCGCCACCATGCCCGCGATCGCACCGCTGACCATCCCAAGGGAACTGGGTTTGCCGTGGTACCAGCTTGCAAACATCCACGCAAGCGCACCGGCTGCCGCTGCGGTGTTCGTGTTCACAAACGCGGTAACTGCGCTCGCGTTCACCGCAAGGGCGCTTCCCGCATTAAACCCGAACCAACCAAACCAGAGCAGGGCCGCACCAAGAAGGGCGATCGGGATATTGTGGGGCTCAAGCGAATATTCGCCAAAACCCGCCCGCTTTCCGATCACGAGTGCCAGTGCAAGCGCGGCAAATCCCGAACAGATTTCGACAACGGTACCCCCGGCAAAATCAATGAGCCCCATCTGCTGCGCCCATCCGCCGCCCCATGCCCAGTGTGCGAGCGGGCAGTAAACAACCGTCAGCCATACGAGCACGAACACGATAAAAGACGTCAACTTGATCCTCTCTGCAACTGCGGAAGTTACAATCGTGATCGTAACAGATGCAAAGAAGAGCTGGAAAACCATGTAGATGAGCGGCGGATATGCCGCACTCCCGGCATCTGCACTCACGCCATTAAGTCCGAGATACTGCAGGTTGCCGATAAAACCGCCCACATCCGGGCCAAACGCTAGCGAGTACCCGACCAGGATCCACTGGATACTTACGAGCGACAGCACCACGAACGAGAGGGCAATCATCGAAATAAAATTCTTCTTTCTGACAAGTCCGCCATAAAAAAACCCGACCCCCGGGGTCATCAGCATGACCAGAAGCGCCGAGACCATGAGCCAAGTTGTAACACCGGTATCCAGAGCCATATTTTTCTCCCGTAACTGTTGATTTTGGGACGATCACGTATCCCACAACCACTCTGGTCGTCGATATGGGAGTGAGCAGGAAACCCTGCAGTGCGCATCTCAAGACGGGCAGTCCCACCCATCCAGTGTTATTATCCGCACATACCCCACGGCAGCCGTAACCAGAGTGATATTGAGGCAGTTACCGGATGAAAAGTCCGGACTGTACCCTGTCGCCTTTTTAAAAAAATTTATGAGATTAGTAGGTAGCGAGATACCGATCCAGTTCCCACGGGTGAACCGCGAGACGGAATGCATCGGTCTCCGCTTCGGCAATGTTTGTCAGGGTTTCGATAATGTGCGGGCCGAGCGCATCGCAAAGTACCTGATCTTTTAACAGGTACTGGTGGGACTCGGCAAGGCTGCCCGGCAGCATATCGATCTTCATCTTCTTGCGCTCTTTTGCACTCAGATGATAGATGTTGACGTTGGTCGAATCAGGCGGCATAATCTTGTTCTTCACACCGTCAAGACCGGCAGCGAGCATACAGGCGAACGTAAGGTATGGGTTACACATCGGGTCAGGACTGCGGAATTCGGCACGGGTGCTGTTACCGCGGGCGGCCGGGACACGGATCAGAGCAGACCGGTTCGTAGTACTCCACGAAATGTAGCAGGGTGCTTCGTAGCCGGGGACGAGTCGCTTGTAGGAGTTGATCGTCGGATTGGCAACCCGCGTGATCGCCTTAGCGTGCTTTAAGAGACCACCGATATAGTAAAGTGCGGTATCAGAAAGACCGTCGGGCGCATTTGCATCGTAGAATGAATTCTTACCGTTCTTTGCAAGCGACCCGTGGGTATGCATACCGCTTCCGTTGATGCCGGCGATCGGCTTTGCCATGAACGATGCGTGCAGGCCGTAATTAAGCGCAATTGCTTTGGTCGCAAACTTGAATGTCATGACCCGGTCTGCGGTCGTAAGTGCATCCGCGTACTTGAAATCGATCTCGTGCTGGCTTGCAGCAACTTCATGATGGGACATCTCGATCTCAAATCCCATACTATTGAGCGCGAGCACGATGTCACGGCGCACGTCTTCTGCCTGGTCCTGGGGGGCCAGATCGAAATAACAGCCTTGGTCGATGAACTGCGTAGTCGGTTTGCCGTCGACAAGGTTGAAAAGGAAGAACTCAAGTTCGGGCCCGGTGTTGAAGGTATATCCCATCTTTGCTGCCTGGGCCTCAACATTCTTTAACACGAACCGGGGGTCACCCTCAAAGGGCTTGTTTCCGTACGTATACACGTCACACATGAACCGGGCGACCTTTCCCTCCTGGGGCCGCCAGGGCAGGGTTGTATACGATGCCGGGTCAGGCTTGAGGAGCATATCAGACTCCTCGATCCGGGTAAATCCTTCAATGGACGACCCATCGAACCAGATCCCCTCAGTTAAAGCTTTTTCAGCCTGAACGACCGGGATTGCCGCATTTTTTGGCATACCTGGCACATCGGTGAACTGGAGCCGGACAAATTTTACATTGTCGGCCTCAATTTTCTTGAGCAGTTTTGATACGTCCGCTGACATAATGGAAATAAGTTTCCAACCAATTACATTTATATTTTCTCAACCAACTCTTTAGAAACAATGGTACACGTTTCAGTTTTGAACGAATGCCGGCATTAGAGTTCAGGATAAAGTTTACTACTATAGAACATCCCGATTGTGATATACTATGTGCGGAATTATAGGGGTCATCGACAAACGCCGCCAGTGCATGGACGGCAGTAAGATACGGGAGGCACTCGCGTCAATGGACGAGCGGGGAAGTGGCGAAGGCGCCGGGTATGCAGCCTACGGGATCTACCCGGAATTTGCAGATTCCTACGCCATACATGTCTTCTTTGATAATGTACGGGAGAACAAACCGGAGCTTGTCAAAGATCTTGAAGAATGGGGGCGGATCGTCCATTGCGAAGCGATCCCGATCTACAAAGCAGGGATTAAAAAAGTCCATACTCCGTGGCGCTTTTTTTTCAAGCCTGATATTACCCGTGCACAGGAACCACTTACCACCGCTGACGATATTGTCATGCGGCTGGTCATGAATGTAAATTCCGCACACAAGGGCAGCCTCATTTTTTCATCGGGAAAGAATATGGGTGTCTTCAAAGCCGCGGGATGGCCCGAGCAGGTTGCTGATCTTTACCGAATACAGGACTACAAGGGATATCTCTGGCTCGCCCATAACCGGTACCCCACGAACACGCCCGGCTGGTGGGGCGGGGCACATCCCTTTAATCTCCTTGACTGGAGCGTTGTTCACAACGGCGAGATCACCTCCTATGGTACCAACCGACGCTACATTGAGAGCTACGGGTACGACTGCTCGATGTACACTGATACGGAAGTCGTCGCGTATCTCGTCGATCTGCTGGTACGAAAGCACGGTCTTTCCGAAAAGCTTGCGGTGCGTGCCCTTGCTCCTCCGTTCTGGGATGAGATCGATGCTATGCCGGAGAAGGAACGGGAACTCAACCGTGCACTCCGGCTCACGTACGGCCCGGCGCTCATGAACGGCCCGTTTGCCATCTGCGTCGCGACGGCCGACACGCTCGTGGGATTCACAGACCGGATCAAACTGCGCCCGCTCGTTACCGGTGAACACAACGATCGGCTCTACATCTCCAGTGAAGAGGCCGCGATCCGGCGCATCGAACCGGCAATCGAGGATGTCAGGATGCCGAAAGCCGGCGAGCCCGTGATCGGGAGGGTTATCGCATGAGCATCGGCAGCACCCCACTCCGGTTCAAGGTCGACCTTGACACCGAACGCTGCATGAAATGCGGGCGGTGTGTCGAGAATTGTTCGTATGGCGTCTTTCGTAAAGAGGGCGACACTATTGTTGTTGCCAACTCACGGGCATGCGTCGCCTGCCACCGCTGCCTTGCGTTCTGTCCCCGCGATGCGATCGACATCTACGAGAAGCCCACGGACTACCGGAGCCACCCGGTCTGGACCCGCGAGATCCGGGAAGCGGTCTTCAACCAGGCAAAGTCCGGTAAGATTATCGTCGCCGGGATGGGAAACGTCCTCCCCTACCCGATGATCTTCGACCGGCTCGTCCTTGACGCCTGCCAGGTCACAAACCCCTCTATCGACCCGCTCAGGGAACCCATGGAATTGCGGACGTATCTTGGGAAGAAGCCTGCGGCACTTTCCGTAAAGGAACATAAGAACGGTGACACGGAACTCCTCACCAAACTCGCCCCGAACCTGAAGATCGAAACGCCGATCATGATCGGCCACATGAGTTACGGTGCGATCAGCCTCAATGCCCAGACCGCCCTTGCAAAAGCAGTCACCAAGATGGGGACGTTCATGGGCACCGGGGAAGGTGGCTTGCACGAGTCGCTCTACCCGTACCAAAGCCACATGATAGTACAGGTCGCCTCCGGCCGGTTCGGGGTCGATATCAATTACCTCGAACGCGGGGCCGCCATCGAGATCAAGATTGGTCAGGGAGCAAAGCCCGGGATCGGCGGGCACCTGCCGGGCGAGAAGGTCTGCGCAGATGTTTCCTGCACCCGGATGATCCCGGAGGGGAGCGACGCGATCAGCCCGGCACCCCACCACGATATCTACAGTATCGAGGACTTAAAGCAGCTCGTGCACAGCCTCAAGGAGGCAACCGAGTGGAAGAAGCCGGTCTTTGTGAAGATTGCCGCGGTGCACAACTCGGCGGCAATCGCGGCCGGGATCGCACGCTCGGGCGCGGATGCCGTGGTCGTCGACGGGTTCCGGGGTGGCACGGGCGCTGCCCCGAGAGTCTTCCGCGACCACGTGGGCATCCCGGTCGAGGCGGCAGTTGCGAGTGTCGATGCAAAGCTCCGCAAGCAGGGGATCAGGAACGAAGTATCGATCATCGCAAGCGGCGGGATCCGGCAGAGCGCCGATATTGCCAAGATCATCTGTCTCGGTGCCGACGCAGTCTACATCGGTACTTCGGCACTTGTTGCGATGGGCTGCCGGGTCTGCGGCACCTGCAACCGGGGCACCTGTGCCTGGGGGATTGCAACCCAGAAGCCGGAGCTCACAAAGAGACTTGACCCGGAGACAAACGCCGTGCAGGTCGCAAACCTGATCCACGCGTGGACCGACGAACTCGCTGAACTTATGGGCGCGGCCGGCATCAACTCAATCGAGAGCCTGCGGGGCAACCGGGACCGGCTCCGGGGCTACATGCTCGACGAGAACCTGCTGAACGTGCTGGACGTAAAGACCGTGGGGGCGTGAAGATGGCGGCAGTACGCATCGATGCAAAGGAGTTGCACTACACCCCGCTCAACCAGCAGATCAGGAAAGCCATCTGTGACGGCGCAAAAGATATCGTGATCGACAACGTGCTCGGCCAGCGGTTCATTGGTGACGGGCTCCGGGGCGATGACGTGACGATCACGGTAAACGGCGTCCCGGGCGGCGACCTCGCGATGTTCATGAGCGGCCCGACTATTATCGTCCACGGGAACGCGGACCATGCGCCGGGCAACACGATGAACCAGGGAAAAGTGATCATCCATGGGAGCGGCGGTGACGCGACCGCCCATTCCATGCGGGGCGGCCGGGTCTATGTCCGGGACAGCATCGGGTACCGGGGCGGCATCCACATGAAACAGTACATGGAGAAGCGCCCGATCCTTGTGGTCGGCGGTTCCGCCCGTGCATTCCTCGGCGAGTACATGGCAGGGGGCCTTTTGATTGTCCTTGGCATGAACGGGCAGGTACCGGTCGCAGAAAGGGGTGTCGGGAGCGGCATCCACGGCGGCGAGATCTTCGTCAGGGGAACGGTTGAGGATAAATACCTCGGGGTCGGCGCAAAGCAGTTGCCGGCGACGGTCGAACAGATGGCGATGATTCACCCCATCATCGAGGATTTTGCAAAGGCGTTCGGGATCGATCCCGAGCCCCTGATTTCCGCACAGTACTCCCGGATCGCGGCAGCGAGCGCACGGCCGTTTGCGAACAAGTATACACCGGAGTGATGGCGATGGCAGCAAAAACATACCAGGATTTAAAAACCGAGGTCTGGGACACCGGGAAATGCTCGGGATGCGGCGCATGTGTCGCCGTCTGCCCGGCCGATGCCCTTTCCTTTGCTGAAGGGGAGATGGTGGCCAGCCCGAAGAGTAACGGCTACTGCAAGCAGGCGACCGACAATGTTCCCTGCGGGGCGTGCTACGCGGTCTGTCCCCGGACCGGCGACCAGCCGAAGGAGACACTCGGCGCATACCTCGAACTGCTCTCGGCAAAAGCGGCCTTTGAGATCCCGCACCGGCAGAGCGGCGGGGCGGTCACGGCAATCCTTGCAAATGCCCTTGACGAGGGAATGATCGACGCTGTGGTCACGGTGACCGAAGATCCCTGGACGCTCAAACCCACATCCGTGGTTATCACGAAGTCCGATGTCCTCATCCGGGAAGCCGGCAGCCGGTACAGCTGGTGGGTGCCGCTCCTTGCAGCGCTCAAAGATGCCACGATCACCCGGAAGTACACGAAGATTGCCGTGATCGGTGTCCCCTGCGCTGTGCAGGCCGCGGCCCGGATCCGGGCAAGCGAGAACGACCTCCTGCGCCCGTATGCGAAATCGATCCGGCTCGTGATCGGCCTCTTCTGCACAGAGACCTTCGATTACGCAGGCCTCGTGCACGGGAAACTGGAAAAGAAGTACAAGCTCGCGCCCCACGAGATAAAAAAACTGGACGTGAAAGGCAAGCTCGATATCTTAAAGCAGGACGACACGCACCTTTCCATTCCGCTCGCGGAGCTCGAAGACACGATCCGGCCGGGCTGCCGGATCTGCACGGACTTCTCATCGCTCTCGGCCGATCTCTCGGCTGGAGCAGTCGGGAGCCCGGCAGGATTTACTACGCTTCTCATAAGGAACGAGACCGGCAGGGGATTTGTGGAAAGCGCCATCCGCAACCACAAACTTGTGACCGAAAAGAGCGTGGATACTGCTGCAATAGAGAAACTTGCAGAATCGAAGATTAAGAAAAATTCCCGGTAAAATTTTTTCTTTTTTTCCCTGCATTCCATGCCGGACACTCCGGTACCACTCCTGTTTTTTGTTTTTTTAAGAATGGATTTAAGTGAAGGCTTCCTCATTGTATATTATCTGACAGTTCCAGGAAACGTTGTTGTGCGGTAGATCCGAACAGCGATCCCGGGACACACGGTGAATTACCATGAAGATGATTAAGGCAATGATACGTCCCGAGAAGTTCGAGGCAGTGAAGACGGCACTGGACGAGGCAGGATTCGGAGCACTGACTGTATTCGATGTTGAGGGGAGGGGCATCCAGAAAGGCATCAAGCAGCAGTACCGCGGCGCCGAATATATCACCGACCTGATCCCCAAGCGCCAGATCGAGATCGTGATTGCGGATGAGGCAGCAGAAAAGGTGATTGAGATCGTCAAGACTGCCGCATACACCGGCAAGATCGGCGACGGCCAGATCTTCGTGCTCCCGGTCGAGGACTCGATCCGGGTCAGGACCGGGGAACGGGGTTCCAAGGGCATCTAAAAACCGGGTGCCCGTTATCGTACTGGGATCAGACCCAATCCGGGCCTGATACAGCCGTTTTTCCTGTGAGCCCCATAACAGACTCCCACAAATCCGGGCTCAATCCGAGCCCCGATCACCATTTTCACACTCAAAACGAAGCCCGTATCGGGATCCATTTAAAAATAACCTCAAATCCGGTTTATTTTGCCAATCGGACAAAATAAAGGGTTCACATAAACGCATTTTGAAGGGGTATTTCGGGTCTGTATGGGTTTTCTGTTGATGGGGAAAATGACCGCTGTCAGAACGCGAATATGGCTTGGCAAAAGGCATTATATGGAGCTCAATTTAGACGTATTTTTAAAAACAGGGCAACATAATCCCGTATTTTTTAAGGACGACAAAACAGACGATTTTGCGGGTATTTTTCCCATCTCAACCAAGGCAGGACCATCAAACGATCTTTATTGTATTACACTCAAGGGAGTGATCGCAGTATCAGGAAATGCAACAGTGTGGTAAAATTTATTTCAGGACTTTCTGGATCCTATGCACATCACACTTTGTGGGATGCCAGCGCGGCAGGGGCAACAGCCCCCAAGAGCGCGCTCTAAAAAAAATGCCCTTACCGGCCCCGGGAAATCCGGACCAGCGGCGAACACCGGTCAAAAAACCCGGCAATAAATCCCGCAAACTCTTCCTGCCAGCAGTCCACCCCCTCAAACACGCACCAGTCTTTTTCAAGCGACATCCGGACATGCCGGCCGACACCCACGTTTAAGAGCGCCGGGGAGGAGAGGAGGTCTGCCGCACGCATAAATTCCCGGGGCACCTCCATCATATACCGCCCGTTCTCGATGAACGGCCCGGGGAGCGTCGCTTCCCGGTACTTTTCCCGGAATTTCTCCGCATTCATCCGGTTCCAGACCGGGGGGCCTTCGTGGCGCCGGATAGGCGGGAGGTCATCAGTCAGGAGTTCGAAGAGGAGCATGCACCGCTCCTTTCCCATCCGGTAGTGGGCATGGTGGACGACAAAACCGCTCCGGGTGAGCAGGTCGCTTATCGCGCCCGTGCTCCGTTTCAGCTGGGGCACCACGACCTCCTCGATAAACGGCGGGGTCGCAAACGTGACCGCGTAGAGGGAGGTCCCCCGCGACGCGAGCAGCGCGGCCAGTTCCTCTTCGCTCACCGGCGTTTCCTTGGGCAGCGTAAAGAACGCTTCCGATGGCGCATCAAGGTAGCCCCGGGCGAGTTCGATAAACTCCGCCATCCGGTCCATCGAGACCGCCGCCGCCACGTTTCTTCGCGGGTCAACCGGGTCGATCACGATCAGCGGCTCGTCAAATTCCTTTGCCGCGTGGTGTGCGATATCAATCTTCAGGTGCGGGCCCCATGCGGACGCGGCGTGAAGGAGCTGCGTAAACCCGCCATAGTGGAGCACTAAAAGTTCGCAGAGATAGCCCGAGAACCCCTCGGTCATCTGGTCGGAACCGTAGATCCCCCCGGCCTTTGCGAACCGTTTCAAGAGGAGCACATCGTCAACAAGACCGTTGATCTTGTCCGTGATGTACCGGGTGTGAAACGGTGTCCTGTCCACCGCGCTCTGGATATGGGCGGCACTCGCGACATTGTAGCAGGGCACGAGATCCACATCGATAGAATCGATCGTCGCGTTGATGTACGGGTGCTCGGCGTACTTCTCGCAGAACGTATCCGTGAACGTCCGCGCAATATTGCGGGCGAGCGCGAGTCCTTCCGCTTCAAGCGCCTCACGGGGCAGGTCGGGCGAAAAGAGCATGAAGACGTCGAGGTCCCGGTCGCCTTTCACCCACGTGTTCCGGGCGATGGAGCCGACAATCATCCCCTCCGCTTTCCCGCTCTCTTTGATCGCCGCGAGCAGCCGGCCGGCAACCTTGTGGATGTACTCCCGCTCCTCCGCAGACGGCCGAAGCTGCTCCGCGAGGATCTTCTCTTCAAGCGGCAGCCTGCCGGTTCCTTCACCGTTCCCGTTCACCATGTCACCTCCGCGATATCCTCATACACCGGCCCCCGGGGCGTGAGCGTACTTTTTTTCAGTTTCAGGCCGGCAATAGTGCAGCCGCCGCAGGGCACACCTTTGAGTTCTTCAAGGCACCGGAAGAGCGACGGGTCTGCTTCCTTGACCCGGGCGAGCGTCGCATGGGGAGTAAAGCCCCGGGTCTCGCGGGGAAACCCGAGCGGCACCAGCGCGGCTTCCACTGCGGCAAATACCTCACGGCCTTTTCCTGCATCGTCCAGTGCGCACCAGACCGTGTGCGGGCTCCGGGGATTGTTCACCGTGATCCGGTTCCCGGTCACCGGGAACGGTGCAGCCTTCACGGTTTTGAGTGCTGCGACAAGCTGCGGGACCTTCTTCTCATCCACCTCGCCAAGGAACTTGACCGTGACGTGGATGATCGCGGGATCGACAAAGGTGAGCCGGGCAGTACTTTTGCGCAGCACTCCCTGCGCCGCTGCCAGATCCTGCCGCATTTCAGGGGACAACTCGAATGCCACAAACGCCCTGACCATCAGGGTACTCATTGTCCATTCACCTACAAATGGTGATCGCTCGATGCTGCTGTGCAATGCGTCGGCAATAGTACTAAACCACGATTTTTTTATCCACTAAATGCGTAGTCCTAGATAGCAGAGGGTGCCTTCTATGACGAAAACGGTTGAGTTGATCGTGTATACGCTCGATACCTGCCCGCATTGCGAAATGCTCAAGAAATCTTTGAAAAAAGGCGGCTACAAATTTTCCGAACGCGACCTTTCGACTGCCGAGGCCCTCACGGAGCTCCGGCTCAACGGTGTCTTTGTGAACGAAGCGCCCGTCCTCCAGCGGGGCGAGGAATTCTACACCACCGCTGACCTCTTCCCGACAGGAACGCTTGATGAGAAAAAACTCGGAAGCGTCCTCTCGGGTGCATAATGGCGGCGCGGCGGGAGACCCGGCAGCTGACCTTTGACGGCGGCTTTAGTCCAGCCCTTCCCCCGGTCCGCACGACCGACGGCCACATCATCGAGTGGGACCGGAACCGGATTGTCGAGCAGATAAAAAAGGAGACAAAACTCGTCGAGGACTTCTACGGGTACGAGGGCGCGGACGATGCGACCGCCCAGGAGATCGCCCGGCTTGTCGAGCAGCGCATCCATTCCCTTGGCTTAAAATCCCTCTCGGGCCCGCTCATCCGGGAGATCATGAACATCACGCTCCTTGAGAAGGGCATGGTGCAGTACCGGAACGTCTGCACCCGGGTCGGGACGCCGGTCTACGATGCCCACCAGATCGATGTGGGGAAGGGTTTTGAGGCGCACGACAACGCAAACCTCCAGGAGAACGCCGAGACCAGCCACAAGAAAAAGGCGGACAAGATCTCAAAAGAGCAGTACCTGCTCCAGCTCCCCCCGGAACTTGCCGACCACCATCTCTGCGGCGAGATGCACATCCATGACCTCGAATATTTCGGGACGCGACCCTTCTGCCAGGACTGGGACCTGCGCTACTTCTTCTACTACGGCCTCATGCCGGACGGGAACGGGACAAAGGCTTCGGTCGCCGGCCCGGCAAAAAGGGCGGAGGTTGCGATCCTCCACGCGGTAAAGGCGCTCGGGAGTGCCCAGACGAATTTTGCCGGCGGGCAGGGCTACTACAACTTCCTCACGTTCCTCGCGCCCTACATGGAGGGTATGGACTACGGGGAGATCAAGCAGAACATGCAGATGTTTGTCTACGAGATGACGCAGATGATGGTGGCCCGGGGCGGCCAGCTTGTCTTCTCATCCGTCCAGCTCTCGCCGGGCGTCCCCTCACTCTGGCAGGACAAGCCCTGCGTGTTTAAAGGAAAAGTCTGGGACGGGAAAGCGGCCCCGCGCCGCACGTACGGCGAGTTCGAGCGCGAGGTCCGGCTGCTTTTCAAGGCGCTCATGGATGTTATGATCGAAGGCGATTACTGGGGGAAGCCATTCAACTTCCCGAAACCCGAGATCAGTATCGAGCCGGACTTCATGCAGGAACGCGAGGAGTTCAACCGGGCCCACCCGGACCTGCCGACATTCCGCGACCTGTACCTCATGACCTTCGAGCTCGCCTCCAAGTTCGGGACGCCGTACTACGACAACCAGCTCCCGGCCTACCGTGGCGCAGGGAAGGGCATCTCCTGCTACCAGTGCTGCGCCTACCAGTTCTCGGCCGTGGCCGACAAGGACTCGGACTTTGACAAAAAACTGATCTTCAAGGACGGCAAGCATTTCTCGATGGGCTCGTGGCAGGTGGTCTCGGTCAACTGCCCGCGTGCGGCTTACAAGGCACAAGGGAGCGATGAGCGGCTCTTTGCCGAACTCCGGGCGCTCATGGATGTCGCCATTGAGCTCTTCAAGATCAAGCGCCGGTGGATGAACAATATCCGGGCGAGCGGCCGGATGCCATTCGCGATGCAGCGGCCAAAGGACCCGAACACCGGTGAGCGCGGGGCGATTGCCGTCGACCTCGAAGGTCTCGTGTACACGATTGGCGTGGTGGGGGTCAACGAGATGGTCCAGCACCACACCGGCCAGCAGACCCACGAGTCAAAGGCCGCGTTCAAGCTTGCCATACGGGCGATGACCGAGATGGAACTCTACGCGAGAAAACTCTCGGAAAAGAACAACATGACGATAGCCCTTGCCCGTACCCCGGCCGAGACGACCGGCCAGCGCTTTGCGGTTGCCGACCTCATCGACAAGCGGTACCACGACTTTGCCGCAAAGGTGATCAAGGGCGACCTCGACTACGCGCTCGAAAACCTGGGAAAGACCCGCGATCTGCCCATCTACTACACGAACGGTACCCACGTCGCGCCGGGCGCAAACGTCCCGCTCACAAAAAGGATGGAGATCGAGCATGTCTTCTTCCCGATCGTGGACGGCGGGAACATCTTCCATATCTGGCTCGGCGAGGCCCGACCCGACCCCCGGGGCCTCATGGACATGGCGATGAACCTCTGCCGGAACACGCAGATCGGGTACTTCGCGTTTACCCGAGACCTCACGGTTTCACTCAGGCAGTTCCGTGAGTACCGGCCGGACAAGAAGACGATCAGCCAGTGGGTGCCAACGGATATCCCGGCAAAGGCGTAAATCCTTTTTTTTTTCAGGCGCAGTTTTTGCCTGAGCCCGGTACAAAGTTAACCTTAATCCGGTATCATCTGATCGTAGTCCGGGCACACAGAGACACGGCATAAACCAATAGATTCTTCCTGTTTTTATTGTACTAACCCGGCGGTTCAATGTGGTCACCACCACAATCCAGGGAATAGATAACGCCAACGCGAGTAACTTACACCCAAATAAGGTGTAAAGTTCGGAGTACATTAATGTCCCAAATCGTCGTAGAAACGGACACGATCAAAAAAGCAGTTCTCTACTTTTTTGCTATCGCAGGCATCGCAATCATCGGGTGCATGGTGGGGATGAGTATCGTAGATCGTTACAGCAGCCTGCAGGCAGAACAGACCGTGATCCCTGAGGCTGCACCTGATACAATTCCCGAACCAACCGTTGCACAGACCGTGTACCCGACAATCATTGAATTTACGGTACTATCAACGACGGTAGCAAACGGGCACTATTCCGTGTATACAACCGCCGGGCAAACCTTGTATATGCCAGACTTCTATTCGTGGAATCATTTGCTCCCGCGGGACACATATTCTGCAACTATCACCGGGGCAGAGGCGAACGGTGCGCTTGATGTCGCAACGGTTAATCGCGTTGCCTCGCGTATCACGGTCCCCTCGTTAAAAGGAGGAGTTCAGAGATCAGCATACCCCTACGTTCTTGAATTTACGGTACGGTCAACTTCGAGCGCCTACGGGCACTATTCCGTTTATACAACCACCGGGCAAACCTTGTATGTGCCAGACATCTACTCGTGGAATTCTTTGGTGCCCGAGAATATCTATTCTGCAACTATCACCGGGACAGAGGTGAATGGGGCGCTTGATGTGGGTACATTAAATTTTAATTCTCAGGGAAGTTCTCCAACGGTACCTGACCCGGTGAGTGGTGCGATGGCATTACCCCAGACCTGGACACTACGGGGCTCATCGCATACCGGCACCGTGACACTCTACCCGGATGACACCGGCTCGGCAACGATTGACAGTTACCCGACGATCTCTTTCCTGTACACGATGGATGCGGATGACACGGAGGGCACGGCGTCGTACAGGTTGTGGTCGGTTCCGTTTACGTATGATCCCATAAATAAGGTGATCACTTCACCAAATTACCCGGGTGCTGAACTGGTACCAACGATATAAAAATCTTATTTTTTTTTAATCCGGCAACTATAGAATTTCATCCATCGGCATCATCTTACATTCCGGGTAGTACTACCACGGGATTTGTGCTCTACGACCGTTTACCTTCCTTTGTGGTTTTGATAGAGGAAACGCGGACGACAAAAAAAGATCAAATTATCGATAGTCCGGGATTTTCCGGAGCGTGATATCCATAACGCCGCGGTGCACCCGGTAGGTGCTGTGGATAATATCGATGGGCTTTTCGAGCATGACGGTGGTAGAGCGGTTGTCCACGCAGATCCGGACTTCGTTTGTCTGGATATCCGCATAGGGAGCGTGCTCGGCTTCGGGGGGGATTGCGGCGGTGATAAAGATCTGGGTGTCGGTCTCCACCACTTCGTACGGGATATCGTCGTCTCCGTTGTCTGCCCCACCGGGGAAGACCCCGGGTTCGCCGGAAGCGTGCCGGGTCACGATGGTGTACCCGATGATGCGGGCGTGCTCGGCTTCGGGCATATTCCGGACGATCTCTTCCACTATCTTTGAGAGGTTGCCAAACACTTCATCGTAGGGGTTGTTGGGATTCGTCTGCATGGACTCCTCTTAAGTGTATCCGGTTCTTCTTTCTTGATACAATGCCCCTCTTCTCGAACTCTGCAAGGATCGGCCCGAGCTCCTCATCAGGGTACCCGGTGGCCTCCGCGAGTTCAGCGGGTGCAAGGGGTTCGTGGGAGAGGGCAATTGCTACAGATAGTTCTCGCTCGCTCCTGAATAAATCATTATGGTTACGGGCAAGATCAGCAACTTTCGTGTCGATATCATGGTTGAGCTGTTCGAGATGTTCGACCATCTGGTCGTGGGCCTGGACCATCTTTGCAAGCATGACAACGGCCTTCCGGGTCCGCTCGTCAGCCGCGGTTGGTGTCGCGTCTTCCTGCCCGGTCATGACGATCTGCAGGTTCTTGAGGCTGACGTCCACAAGGATGTCGTTTGCGAGGTAGTAATACTTGCGCCGGCGGTCGTCCATCTGGAAGGAGAGGATCTCCTCCCGCTCCATGAGCTGGAGATGGTCGATGACTGCCTTAGGTGAGATCATGAGCGTCTCCGATATTTCGGTGACAAAGCACGGCTTCTGCCGCAACAGCCGGATAATACGCCGCCGGTTCCGGTTCCCGAGGATATCCAGGAGCCGGGCAACTTCTGCGAGATCCTCCATATTTACTTAATGTTAGTGCTGCGAGTTTATAAAGAAAGGGCAGAAGGGGTTCTGATAAAATCACGGTTGATTGATACGTTTTGCATGGCTCCTGGATTGATTTTGACATCCCTGGTAGAAGGCTATAATAACAAAATCCGACAGCGTATCACCCGATTTTGTAGGAAAACTGTTTTATTTTCTGCTCTGTAGAAAACCTAAACCAAAAACGAATGTACCGACGACCGAAAGATCTAAGGTACATCGTCTCCTTTTCTTGATGTGAAGTCAAAGAAAGAGGAGACGATAAAGAGATCGACGAGCCG
>NZ_JBAYLY010000023.1:0-48540 GCF_041663825.1 Methanoregula sp. | reverse complement strand
TAACCTGACCCGGGCAGGCCAGGCTAACCTGACCGTAACCGGTCTCACCCCGGCATCGACAACATCGATAACCGGTGTATCGCTCCCGATATCCGGGGCTGCCGCCGGGATCTGGAACGTAACCGTCATAAACCCGGACGGACAGGAGGGGTCCAATTCATCAGTAACGTTCACGGTAAACGCAGCACCACCCACGACCTCGCCAACACCGACCCCACCTCCAACACCAACCGCACCGACCTTTGTTTCTGCCACAACCAACACTGCCGGTACCGCTATCAGCATCACCTTTAACAAGGCGATGTCCAATCCAACAGGAAACCAAAATCAGTTTACCTATTCGGTTAACGGCGGAATTCCCCAGCCATTCAGTGCGGCAGCTCCCGGCAGTAACCCCACAGTCATCGACCTGACAACTGCCGGCTCCACCATCGCGTACGGTAATGTTGTCACCGTCAATTATACAGCAGGCACTGTAACATCCACCGATGGCGGTATCCTTGCCACCTTCAACAACAAGGCCGTTACGAACGCCGTGCCGGGTCCGACACCAACCGCACCGACCTTTGTTTCTGCCACAACCAACACTGCCGGTACCGCTATCAGCATCACCTTTAGCAAAGCGATGAACAGTCCCACTGGCGATGCACGTAATTTCTCCTACTCAGTTAACGGTGGAACTGCCCAGCCATTTAGTGCGGCAGCTCCCGGCAGTAACCCCACGGTCATCGACCTGACAACTGCCGGCTCCACCATCGCGTACGGTAATGTTGTCACCGTCAATTATACAGCAGGTACCGTAACATCCACCGATGGCGGTATTCTTGCCACCTTCAACAACAAGGCCGTCACGAACGCCGTGCCGGGTCCGACACCAACCGCACCGACCTTTGTTTCTGCCACAACCAACACTGCCGGTACCGCTATCAGCATCACCTTTAACAAGGCGATGAACAGTCCCTCTGGCGACGCACGTAATTTCTCCTACTCAGTTAACGGTGGAACTGCCCAGCCATTCAGTGCGGCAGCTCCCGGCAGTAACCCCACGGTCATCGACCTGACAACTGCCGGCTCCACCATCGCGTATGGTAACAAGGTCACCGTCAACTACACGGCAGGTACCGTAACATCCACCGATGGCGGCATCCTTGCCACCTTCAACAACAAGGCCGTTACGAACGCCGTGCCGGGTCCGACACCCACTCTGATAGTAACTCCGGCATCCGGCACAACTGCCGGCGGTACATTCGTTACCATCACCGGAACAATCTTTACCGGAACGAAAGCAGTTACCCTTGGCGGAGTACCGGCAACCAATGTAACGGTGGTCAATGATACAGCGGTGACGGCAACCACTCCTGCCCACACAGCCGGGGCGGTTGATATTGTCGTCACCACACCCGGCGGCCCGGTAACCGGCCCGGGGATATTCACTTACCTGTCCAGTATAGAGCCCCCGGTCGCAAACTTCGGTGGAACCCCGACATCCGGTGCATCTCCGTTAACCGTTACATTCATTGACCGTTCGACCAACTATCCGACCAGCTGGAACTGGAACTTTGGTGACAGCAAAACCTCAGCCAGCCAGAACCCGAACCACACGTATACGAATCCCGGGGTCTACAATGTAACCCTTATCGTGACAAACAGTGCCGGCAGCAGTTCACCGTACACAGCGGTGAAGAATATCACGGTTTCAACACCTGTACATCAGAGCGACACGATTTTTTTGGGGGTTCACAACACTGACGTTCGAAATAATAGTTGGCTGTTCAACATTACCGACGTCGTGAATGCGGGAGGATCCGTTATAGACATATCTTCTACCCGAATTGACTATCGGCCGGCTGGCTGGGAGGATATTATTCTGACCGGAAGTAACATCACCAACGACACCCGGTATATCCGTGGCGATTCAATAACTCTCGTTGTGATGACAACCCCTCCGAACACCCATATATTCACCGGTGTTGGAACTGCCCGGTCTCAGTTTGTCCTTAACCAGAAGACCCTGACGCAGGGAGCCACGTTCGGCGAGGCCTTTGTTCCTGGCGCCAATAACTCGGTTACTTCCCGGTTCCAGCAGGCAGTGCAGGGACAGGGTGCCACCCTGAATGTCATCGGGTATACCGTTGAGATTACCGGTGCGGCCCCGTTTAATGCCAATAAGACTCAAACAAATTCAATTTTTATTAACCTGAGTGCAAGCCATTCATGGGTAACAGCGAATGGTGGTACGGGAGCGATCCGAATCCTGCACCTGCCTGAAAGCGGCTCAGCGGAAGTCCTGACCACAACGTATGCCGGTGGCGACGGCACAACCGATTACTTCACCGCATATTCAAACGGGTTATCCATCTATGGTCTTGTGGGAGTGACAACAAGTCCCACACCAACACCTACGCCGACACCAACAAGGGCTCATCGCCAGGCTGTCGGGGGATATGATTCCAGCGGGGACCCGGGTTATACCGGTCCGACTCTCACCCCGGCAACATCCAATCCAATACCGCTGCCCACGGTGAAGCAGACCGTTGTTACGGTATCGGGTGCAGGTTCCACCACGTCCACTATACCGCCGCTTCCAACGAATACACCCCGGTCCGGGCTCGATGCGGTACCCGTTCTCGGTGCGCTCGGCCTGTGCGGCGCGATCTTCCTGTTCCGGAAGAACGGGAATTAATCTTTTTTCGAGAGGATGCCTCATACAAGCGGGGGCAAAAGCATGTACCGGTGCTTCCGAGAGAGTTCGCGGTGATCACAGACTGGACGATAGTATCAAATTTTGTCACATCCGCGATCGGGTTCGTCAGTTTCCGAACCTCACGCTTGGTTTCGTTGCACAAAAACGAAGTCACTCATGTTTTTTTACTCCACCCTCGGGCGCCTTTCGGGTGAATCTGGATTGGGAGAGGGGATACTTAGACGTGACTGAACCAAAAGCGGGGGATCGGATCGTGATACCTCGTTTAATGAAACACTGAACCTTAGATCTTTTGGTCACTATTTTCCTTCGGTGAACGCAGGTTTATTTCAGAGGGTTTTTACAGAGATTTTTTTACAGAGCCTTTTTTTCAGGATACCTCCCCCCCGGGACTGGCATTGATTCCCCGGGTGATCCATGAGACGGTCCAAATAGAGGATACAAAGCAAAATCCATATTACGATGGAACCTAAGAAAAAACTCTATGGAACTACGCGAGCGCCTTACCGGAAGGGAACAGAAACTTGTCCTCTTTATTCTCGCACTCTCCTCATTCATGGGGTCACTCGACGCAACCATCGTCAATATCTCCCTCCCGGCCATCGCCGAATCATTCCGGGTTCCCATCAACACGGTCTCCTGGGTGGCCATGAGTTACCTCCTCGTCCTGAGCGGATTCCTCCTGGTCTTCGGGAGACTCGGCGACATGAAAGGATTCCGGAAGATCTTCCTTTTGGGGTTTACCGTGTTCACCCTGGGATCGTTCCTCTGCGGCTTCGCCTTTAGCATTGAAGCCCTTATCGGGTTCCGGCTCATCCAGGGTATCGGTGCCGCCGCGCTCGAAGCCATCGGTCCGGCCATGGTGGTCATCTATCTCCCAAAAGAGATGCGGGGCAAGGCCCTTGGTATCCTTGCAACGGTAGTCTCCCTCGGGATTGCCGCAGGCCCGATCATTGGGGGGCTCCTCACCCAGTACGTGAGCTGGCAATGGATCTTCCTCATCAATGTCCCCATCGGGATTTGTGCAATAATCATGGGCATGAAATGCATTCCCGCAGACAATGTGACAAAAAAACCCGGGCTGTTCGATTATTACGGGGCCATTCTCTTCTTCTTTGCCCTCGCATCATTCCTCTGGCCGGTTAACGAGGGGCTGACACTCGGCTGGACCTCCCCTGCAATCCTCGGGAGTTTTGGCATCTCCGCCGTGCTCTGGATCCTCTTTATCATCCGGGAGACCCGGTGCCAGGATCCGCTCTGTGACTTCGGGTTGTTCCGGAACAAAAATTTCCTCGCTGCCACTCTCGCAGCCGCAATCATGATGCTCGCATTTTCCGGCATTGAGTTCCTGCTCCCCTTCTTCTTTGAAGGGGTGCTTGGCTACGAGGCCGGTTTCGCCGGACTCCTCCTTGCTATCCCGGCCGTTGCTCTCATGATCTTTGGTCCTCTTTCCGGTGCACTCTCCGACAGGTTCGGCTCCCGGGGGCTTGCCACAATATCGGCGCTCTTTGCCGTCGTGACGTACTTCCTGATCAGCATGTATACGCAGAACACGAGCATTCTCTATATCGTGCTTACCCTGCTCTGCGTGGGAGTTGCCCTTGGTGTCTTCTTCCCGCCCAACATGAACCAGATTCTCGGCCAGAGCAAAAAAGACGAGGAAGGTGCCGGTTCAAGCATCATGACCACGATGAAAAATGTCGGCGAGACGGTGGGGATTGCCCTGATGGGAACCATTGCCATCTTTTCCGTTGTTCACAACACGGGATTCGATCCGAAGACCCCCGCTGCAGATATCCCCATGGGAATTCTTGTGGAAGGATTTGATGTTGCAGTACTGGCGGCGGCAGGTATCGTTATTCTCGCGGTTATCCTGTCGGCAATTGCAAAGGATAATCCCGGAACACGGTAAAAAATATCGCGACCAGGTAAAAAGGATCCATGCCGGGAAAGCGACCGGGCTCCGGCTGAAGAACCGGGAGGTACACCAACCCCCGCGTTGAGTAATTCTTGAAAGTAGTTAAAAAAAATTCACCGACACATTCCGGTTTTTTCGGAATAAAAAAAGACTGTTTTAACCGGTACCTTTACACCCAGTGTCCCGCTACAGGTGAGTCGCCGCTCTTCCCGAACTTTTCTGTCACCTATAATGATCTTACGCTCTTTCCAGAACTGCGGCTAAAAAAATGAGTAAAGCACTGAGTTTATCAAAGGTAAGTAATGATTAGTGGATTAGAGGATTTTTTATATGAACAGGAAACGGTTTTCCGCGCTTGCCATCGTCATCATCATCAGCCTTCTCGCAACGGCGGGATGTACGGGTACTTCCGGTACCTTTGCCCAGCCACAGGTTCAGCCAACCCTCCAGCACTACCCGGCGGTATCGATCAACGCAACCCCCATCCAGTATGCAAAGGTTAACGGGGTAACCCTTGGATACCGGGAATTCGGATCCGGTGAACCGCTCCTGATGCTGGAGGGATTCGGTGCTACTATCGATAGTGAGTGGAACGCCACCTTCATTGGTATCCTTGCCTCGAAATACCACGTCTATACCTACGACCACCGGGGGATGGGATACAGCAGTGACAACAACGCGACACCTTCCATTTCCTTGTACGCAGATGATGCTGCTTTGCTGATGCCTGCCCTTGGCTATGACAGTATGCACGTATACGGTGTCTCCATGGGGTCCTCGGTCTCCCAGCAGCTGGTTATCGATCACCCTGAACGCGTGCGAAAACTGATCCTGGATTCTGTGACATACAGTATCCGGATTCCCCAGACAAAACTACTCTTCGACAGCATTAATGCGAGTGCTGTCGATCCCGCCAAGCCTCGAGGTGTCCACAGGGAGGCACAGGCAAACCTTGCTTGGAACGGGTCTTATGACGGTCTTTCCGGTATCCATAAGGATGTCATGCTCGTTGTGGGTACCGCAGATGTAATGACTCCTGAACCGGTTACGGTCCAGATAGCCGGGCAGATCAAAGGATCGTGGCTCGTGCGGTATAAAGACCTCCCGCATGTCGGGTCCCATTATGCACCCGTAGAGTACGGAAAGAACGCACTCGCGTTTCTCGGCAATAATGAATCGCCGCCTTATGGCGGATAATTTTATTTTTCCCACGGGATCATTGTCTAAAAAAAGATCAGGCCGATCTAACGTATCCACACCCGTTGAAACAGGTTACTATCGAAACGTATTGATGCGGGACCAAAACCTAATAAAAAAGCGTAAATCTGATGGGAACATGAGCCGGATTATGTGCGGGTCCCTGATATCGGGAGATGAGTTCCCCCGGTCAGGAGATCCCGGCTGTTTCACCGGGCTTTAAGGGAGAAGGTATCCCCGGTTTCCCATACGTTGGTCACCGGGTTGAGTGTCTTCTGGATCCCGTCAAACGTCCCGGTGTCTTCGTGGACCGTGATGACGAGGTAGCCAACTCTCTGACTTTTGAGTGCGATTGCCTTAACCGGGTATTCCAGGGTAAGTGCAGGATCGATATCCGCAGGATCAAACGCTATCATGTGTGCCCCGGCGTTCCCGCTGACGATCTGCTGGACGTTCCGGGATTCGCTCCTCGCATAAAGGTGGGCGTGCCCGCAGAAATAAGCCGAGACATTGGTCTTTACCATGCTCTCCCAGAATATATCGCGCTGCGGTGGATGAGTGGCGAGGGCGAAATCCTCATCATCCGTATCATTTACCACCACGTATGCGGGAGAATGCCCGAAGACGAACATGAACGGCCGGGTGTCCTTGGTAAGCTGTTCATCCATCCAGCTCTGGTTCACGGTCTCCTTAAGACCATCGTGTGCGATGTAATTGTCGATGCCGATAAATTTTGCACCCTTGTAGGTGAAGGAATACGTCAGTTTCTCTTCTCCGGGCGGGCCATTTGCCGGCATACCTGATGCCGCCGTGGCCCGGTAGGCGTTGAGCAGGGGAGCTACGGTCTGGGTGAGTCCATCCTCGTGGTTACCCCGGACAACATAAATCGGGATACCGGTACCCGTGGTATAATTATGAATGGGATCAACGTCTGCCATCCAGTTTCCCAACTGGCCGGTGTAATTGCCGGCCATCGGCGATGCATTTGTTAATTCCCACCCGTTGACCAGATCCCCCATGTACAGGGTCAGGTCCGGCTTTTCTGCGGCAATCGCCGTTGCAATCGGGATCAGTTCCGGGCTTACACCCGTTGTGGTATTCGCAGCGGGATCGGGAGAGTCCGCGAATACCACGAATTTCCAGGGGGTAGATCCAACAGGAGTCGTGGGTCCTGCTGTTTGCGGGCTCATGTGAGCCGGTGCCGGAGACGGGGTTGTGCATCCGCACACGCTTACGGCAATTATCAGGATCAAAAAGAGCGTCAGATTAAGAAATCGCATAGAGGTGTACTTCTGTTCTGATGTGAAAAAGGCTGGGGAGGATTTTAAAAAAACAAACCTCATATTTTTTGTAAACAACAGGAAGGTCTCTATATTCGCGAACCATGTATTCACCTTGTCTGGTATGAAATAACAAACAACGGGTTATTCAGGACTATTTTCCTAAAAAGCCCGGGCACAATCATCATATCAGCTTTTAGCGTCATGAAAGGAGTTGAACAATTTTGACAAATCTACCAACACACGATACAAAGATAACCGGCACAAAAATACAGGAAACCACCCCCCGGACAAGAGGTGTGAAAGCATTAGTACATGTGTCCCACAAGGTCGAGTACAAGAAGGACCATGCAAAAGCAGGGGCCGGAATGAATACCCCGTCCGCCCCGGTCCAGAAATAATCCGTCATCCTCCCATACATCAGACCCTTTCTTTTTTTCGCGCCGGTAGACTCGCATGACCGGTCCTGATTTATTAGATCCCAGTACTTCTCTAAATTCTCCTATGCAAATCTCAGAATTTTTTAATAGGACTTGCCGAAGTGATTCCCGGTCCCTTGGGGGTACCCGCTCCCAAAAAGGAGAGGCCCCAACACACCCCGACCAATTTTTTAAAAGCATGATACCCCTACCCCCCTCTTGTGGCCCGGGGGTAGGGGGGGTGGCTGTTAAAAAAGGATACTTCCGGTTCCAGATCTGGCTTATACGAATTTTTGGTGGTTGTTCATTTAACTTGAAAATAGAGAAGTACTGACACCGGCAAATGAGAGAGTTCCATGACCACAACGGTCAAAGACCCAGAAGAGCGCCGGCAAGAAAAAGAGATGCTGACGCCCGCCCGGAAGAAGAACCTAGATGAAACAAAGCACAAGGATCACGTAACCGGAGGAGACCGGTTATCCAAACTCAAGTGTCCCGTCGATTCCCAAAAACACCCTGATATCCCGCTTGATGAACCGGCCATGGACACCTTTCGGGATCTCGGTACGCAGCCGGTTGATCAGATCCATCGAATCGATGGTCATGATTATCCCGATCTTCCTCGCTTCCCTGAAAATTAGGGGGGCCGAATCAAAAAGATCGGATCCCGCCGTCAGGGTACAGAGGTGGCGTGCATTGAGCGTATGGAAATAATACAGGGTTTCTTTTGCACGCTGTACATTCTCGATTGCAGATTTCTCTATCGTCCAGACGTTTGTTTTTGAAGTATGGATAAGATCCGCTACCTGCTGCTGGGTCATCCCACTCTTTCGGTATCTCAATACCTCTTTTTGCCGGTTCGTAAGCAAAGTAGATTTCATTAATTTTCACTGTAATATAACTATATTGAATTAACAATTATTAAATGTACGGTTCCAATACCGTGACGGGAATTTAAGGGAGAACAAGAAAAGGGCCCGGCTAAAAAAACAACCGCAGCGATCGGATCTGCCGGGACGTGTTTAACCCGGTGCGAGAGAAATAAATCACCGGTGATTTTTTTAAACCCTCTTTTTGTAGAATCTGCGATTTATTTTTCCATCGGGGATATTTTTGTGAATCCTTGCATTTCTGCCGGTTAATTAAAAATTCTCATCTTTTTTTACAGGACGCTTGCGAGCTTCTGTTCGAGAACGGCAAGCCCCAGTTTGATATCGTTGAGATTTCTGCCGCCCGTGAGAATAATCTTTCCTGAAGAAAAGATAAGAGCAACCATTTTGGGATCTTTGATCCGGTAGACAAGCCCGGGGAACTGTTCGGGTTCATACTCTATATTTTCGACATTGAGCGTAACGACAATCTTGTTGAGGTTGATATATTTACCGAGATCGTAAGAACAGACCATATTATTGACCACAACTTTAGGCTCTTTGAACGTCTCAAAACCCGCTTCATTTAACGATTTCAGGATAAAAGCAAGTCCATCGGCAAGCGCCTTCGTGGTATGGCTGCCGGTGAGCACGATCTTGCCCGACGAAAAGATCAGGGACGCCATCTTGGGAGTCTCAATGTGATAGACCGCACCGGGAAACCGTTTCGTATTGAGTTCGCAGTTCCTGACCTTACTCGACACCAGTGCAAGATCAAGGGCCTCTGCAATGACACCGGATGCAACGATATTCTCAATCTTCAATGATTCGTATTTTTTATCCGTCATCTTAGATCTCTATGACTTTCTCTTAACCATAAGACTATTGCATCATGTCCGTTTTACGGGTATATCGGAAAACCGGTACGCCCCTTTTGGCACCGTGATCTCAAACCTCGCCCCTTTGCCCGGTATACCGGTCTCAGTAATCGTGATGCCGGTGATCGAGAGGATCTCGCGGGAGAGAAACAGCCCAAGACCGGTATTTTTCCCAAATCCCTTCTCAAAGAGATGTTTTTTGTCCTCCACGCTGACCCCGGCCCCGTCATCCTCACAGGCAAGGATGAGCCCGTCATCCGTCTCCTTTGAGAAGAACCGGATTTTTGTCATCTTTGTGCCCCCATACCGGATTGCATTATCGATCAGGTTGTAGAAGACCTTCTCAACCAGGGGGTCACAAAACATCTCTGTCCCGGCAGGAAGATCGTTTATCACCTTGACCTTCCCGGAAGTAACCTGCTGTGCCGCACGGTCAATAAGTGTGAGGCAATCCTGCCAGAGAGGGGCTTTTACACCGATCGATTCATATTCTTTGGTAAACCGGATAGTGACAGCGATGCGCTCTGCAACGGTCCGGGCCTTCTCGAAATACTCCGGGAATTTGGGATCGGACCGCTTCATATCCATCAGGAAAAGGTAGCCCTGCAGCATGGTTAACAGGTTGTTTATGTCGTGCCGCGTAATGCTGGACAGCAGGTTAAGTTTCTTGTTTGCCTGGCGGAGTGCCTCATCGGCCTGTTTTCGGTTGGTGATGTCCCGGTCGATTCCCCGGAAACCCAGAAGAGCATGCCCGTCATCGAAGAACGGAATGCCGCTTGTTTCAAAAACCACGTGCCGGCCGTCTTTGTGGAGGTTTATGTTTTCCAGTCCGGAAAATGGCTTTTGGGTAATGACGTACTTATTGAAAATACCAGCAACTTTTTCAGATTCTCCCGGAATCATCAGGTCAAAGGGTGTTTTGCCGATGACCTCCTCTGGTTTATATCCCAGTATATCCCGGATCTTTGGACTGACATAGGTATATTTGCCGTTTTTGTCGATCTCCCATATCCAGTCACTGGTTGTTTCGATGAGATCCCTGTACCGCTCCTTGCTCTCTTTCAACGCCGCTTCCACCCGCTTGCGCCCGGTGAGGTCACGGACGACGAATACGAGCCCGGTGGGATCCCCTTTTTCGTCTTTCACAAACTCAGCGTTTGCCTCAATATCCAACATCGTTTTACCGGCACGCAGTGCACGGTATTCACCCGGCCCGGTAAAAACTCCCTGTTGCATCAGCGCGATATTAGCCCGTGCACGCTCACGATCCTCCGGGACAAGGAACATATCGACGGGCTTACCTACAACCTCCTCCTTTTTTTCAACGCCAAAAATTTTTAGCATGGCAGGAGAGACCAGGCTGACTACCCCGGAAACATCCGTTATTGCGATACCATCCGGAATGGCGGTGATGATGGACCGGTACAGTGCCTCGTTTCGCAGCAGCTCTTCATCTGCCCGTTTGCGAACGGTAATATCTTCAAAGATTGTGGCAAACCGGCCTTTGGACGTACAGTACGCAGATATTAAAAAATATTTGTCCATGGGGGAAAAGTAGGTTTCAAAAACCTCCGGTGTTCCGGTCAGGGAGACACGGGCATATATTTCAAGGTAGGGGGGCTCGGTTACACCATATGCTTCCCTGCTCGTCTTCCCGAGAACTGCATCCCGGGAGATGCCAAGGAGTTTCTCGAATGCCGGGTTTGTCTCAATGATGATATAATCCTCCAAGACACCCGCGTCGTTATACACAAGCTCGTGGAGGGCTACACCTTCCGTCATATGGGTGTAGAGTGTCTGGAACTTTTCGTTACTCTCACTTAAGGCCTCCTCTGCCTGCTTGCGCCCGGAGATGTCATGCACGGATCCGATCAGGTATGTACAGGAACCTGCCGCATCAAAGATGGGCGCGACACTGACTTCTCCGAAAATCTGCCCGGATGAATAATGATAGGTTTCCTCCCAACGAACGATGGTCTTTTCTTTAATAGCCTGCCGGAATTTCCCCAGGTCCAGGTCGAGCGACGACCCGGGGATGATCTCGTTTACCATCCTGCCGATCACCTGGTCATACGACAATCCCGTGAGTTTACTAAAGGCTGAGTTGACGGAAGTGAAGCGGTACTGCTCACAGGGTTCGACAGCCAGTTGAAAGATGCTGTCTCCGACAGTATTATAGATGGAATTCAGGCGTTTTTCGCTCTCCTCCAAAACTGCTTCGGTTGCTTTTTCCTCGGTAATATCCCGGCCTACCGACTGGTGTTCAGTAATAGTTCCAGAAGGATCGAAGATCGCACGGTCGCTCCACCGCTGCCACCGGATGGTACCGTCCGGCATGATGATCCGGTGTTCGATGCTATCGACCGGGTGGTCCGGGGTTAAGGTTGTAAAGAACCGGTCCAGGCGCTCCCGGTCGTCGGCAGGGATCTTTGGCCGGAACCGGTGTCCGAGGATCTCGTCGCGTTTCAGGCCGAAATACCGGCAATAGGCTTCATTGACAAAGACATGGGTGCCATCCGGTAAGAACCGGGAGATGAACTCGGTCTGGTCTTCGACAACATTCCGGTACCGCTCTTCGCTCTCCCGGATCTGGCCTTCGCTCCGGGCAAGCTTATTATACTGACTGCGCAGCTCTTCTTCCGAAGCCGTGAGGTGTTCGTGGGCGGCACGGAGTTCTTCTTCCACCCGTTTGCGGGCAGTGATTTCCCGGATCGACTCAATTGCACCGATAATCGTACCCCGGGTATCATAGAGGGGGGAGGCCACAAACCAGAGCGAGGCCCCTTTCCCGTTATTGAAGTGGGGGATCGTGACCTCGGCGGTGAGGTTCTTCTGGTCCCGGATTACATTCTGGTATTTTACCTGGGTCAGAGGGGCATCAGGGAGGACAAGATCGATGAGGATGGGACGGCGCTCATGGTAAAAGGGAAGGGCATATTCATAGTTGCCCTTTCCAAGAATCTGATCTGCCCGGATACCAGTCATCCTCTCCATCGCATGGTTCCATGCGATCACCATACCCCGGGTGTCAATAGCCAGCGTTGCATCCGGCAGGAAGTTGATGATATCAGCCTCTCTCCGCGTAAGATCCCTGATACGAAGTTCCGCCTTTCTCTGCTGGACTGACTGGCGGATCTGATGCGAAAGCTCGGCAAACTGGCTTTTGGGCTCCCCGCCTTTCTGGAGATAGAAGTCGGCACCTTCATTTAAGGCCTGGATAACGACTTCCTCACGTCCCCGCCCGGTAAAGAGGATAAACGGGATCAGATTTCCTGATGATCTTACCTTCTTTAAAAATTCGATACCATCCATCTCCGGCATCTGGTAATCAGAGACAATGGCATCGTAGGTCTTTGAATGTAAGAGGGCGAGTGCAGCCGGGGCGGAGGTGATGGTGTCAACGCGAAACTGCCCGCTCTGCTCTAAAAAAAGTTTGCCGATCTCAAGCAGGCCGGGTTCGTCATCGACATAAAGGAGGGTATACATGATACGACACCCGTGTAGTGTAAGGGATTATTGCGGTATAGGCGGTTAATAAATTATATGTTTTGGCACTTCCTGACAGGGATGGTTGGGAACGTCCGGATGAGGCCAAAAACCGGTCACCAGCCACGCAGGTATCAGGACATGCTCATTTGTCCGCGTGCCCCGGTTTACTCTTATGGCCGGGATACATAAGAGAGGTAAAACCCGGGTATCCGCCGCTTCCTTTTTTAGGATTTTGTGATTATATCGGCGAACCGGTACGCCCCTTTTGGCACCGTGATCTCAAATCTCGCCCCTTTGCCGGGTATACCGGTCTCAGCAATCGTGATGCCGGTGATCGAGAGAATCTCCTGTGAGAGGAACAAACCAAAACCGGTGTTCTTCCCGAAACCCCGGGTGAAAAGGTGTTTTTTATCTTCATCGGTGATCCCCACGCCGTCATCCTCACAGACAATCCGGAGTCCTCGGTCGCTCTCCTGTGAAAAGACCCGGATCGTCTTCATCTGGTCGCCTCCATAGCGCAGGGCGTTGTCAATCAGGTTGTAGAAGACTTTCTCAAAGAGCCGGTCAGCGAAAACCTCGGGATTTTTCGGATCAACTTCGATATGGATGTCCCGCATTGGCAGCCCGGCGACTGCTTTTCTTATACTCGCGTTCACGTTCTGCCATTCGGGCGCTACTACACCCAGTTCCTGGTAATATTGTGTGAACGTGATCTGGCGTTCGATCGTATCAACCGCCGCCGTCTCTTTCTGGATATACCCGGAAAGTACCGTGGGCTTGTCGATTACCTCAGTTGAGAGATACAGGTACCCTTTGAGCGCCATCAACTGGTTGAGGATGTCGTGCCGGGTGATACTGGACAGGAGGTTTAACTGCTTGTTTGCCTGCTGCAATGCATCTTCCGCCCGTTTGCGCTCGGTGATATCGGTGACGATGCCATCCCATAAGACATCTCCATTTTCCTGCGGTACAGGTAAGGACTCGATATGGATCCACCTTGTCGCCCCCCCGGTGATAACCCGGCCGTTCCATTCAAATGAATGCGGTTGTGGAGATCGTTCATGCGCAAATGTTTCCCGGTTTAATGTTAAAAGGGCATTTAGATCATCGGGGTGTATCGGCCTGAGCCCTAACATGGGATCTGCCAGAAAACTTATTGAACTTACGTTGAACATTTCCACGAGTTTGGGGCTGACGTAGTCAAACGAGTAGGATCCCTCCGGTGTACTTCGCAGGGTGTAAATGCCCACGGGGATATTGGAGACGATGGTATCGTACTGCTTGTTTGCCAGCTGCAACGCATCTTCCGCCCGTTTGCGTTCGGTGATATCCACCGCCGTACAGATAATTTCCCCGCCTTGTGTTAATGAGGCAGAGACAATTACCCATCGCACGGTTCCATCCTGTGCGGACAGGCGTAATTCCCGGTCCTCCACCCGGGAACCGTCGGAAATTTTTGAGAGGAATAATTCCCGCTCCGCAGGATCCGTAAGGATATCAGCAAGGTTTTTTTTAACCAGATCGCTTTGTTCGTAACATATCATCTGCGCGAACTTCCGGTTGGCATCCGTTATTTTCAGGGTTTTGTTATTAACAATGAACGTTCCCGCCTGGGAATGATAATACATCGAGAAGTTTCTCTCCCCCACCTTCTGGTATTCCTGAGAATAGAGGGATATGAGAATACCGATAGAGACAAAGACATAGAACCTGATGGTGGCTCGTGTAAAAAGATTTGAATCCGGCATTTGCCAAAAATAGACAAGCGTGAAATATAACCAGCCAATGAGGATTGTCCCGTAGATGCCGAACTTCGGGCGGGAATATGCAATGAGCACGATTGGAATGAGATACAAGTACGGGAATATGTCCTGGATCCCGTTCTTGAGACAAAAGTACGTGACTATTGTTGCAACAATGGTACTTGCAATAATGCAGATATCGTATACGATCTGGTTTTTAGGGGAAACCTGCCACATGATTGATGTTTAACTCCTTTCGGGCTGGCATGTTTTATACGGCAACGTATTTCTTTATTCGCTATTTTGCTCTAAACGGTTATAAGGACATACGATACGACTGCTGGTACGTTAAGGGTAGTCCCCGACAATTTATCCCGTGGCAAATGTCCGGGAAATCCCGGGGGCATGCAAGCATCACCGGTGTCAACGGTATACCTGATCGTCTGGCTATGTCGGATCTCCAGGCTATGCCCGGTTCAGGAGATACCTGCATCACCGGTCAACAGTTTACCTGATCTCCGGGCTATGCCGGATCTCCGGGCTATACCCGGTTCAGGAAGTGTCGGGTAAAATCCTGTGTCGATGGCCGCACATACTACGACGGTTCCTCCCGGAACCGCCGGGTATCGGTCACGACATACCGGGTTTTCATACCGGGTCAAATCCGGGCTCAATATGAGCCCCGATTGCCCTCCTCCCATCCCAAAAGAAGCCCATATCGGGCCCGGTTTTAAAAGACCCTCAAATCAGCCGTATTTTCCCAAACGGACGAATTAAACCGGCCTCATAGCGCGGTTTTAAGGCGCGATCCCCGGCCCGGATGGGTTTTTCGTTGATGATGGAAATGATGGCCGTTACAGGGCCGCCACGGCACGGTAAAACGCATTATATGGGGCTCAATTTGGAGTTATTTTGGCAAACAGGGCACAATATGAGCCTTGTTTTTGGCCAGATCAAATCGGACTGTTTTACGGGCGTTTTTTTGGGAACTGATGACGGCATACCCCCATGCAACTGCAATAAAAACAGGATTTTTCCCGGAACCGGAGATCGATAACCGGCATGGACTTCTTTAAAAAAATGCAGGAAGTCAAAGACTTCGCACCAAAGCAATGAAAAATTTTGCACTCCAAACTCGAATTTTCATTTGCCTGCTCTGTTATCTGAAGTTATGAAAATTTTATATGAAACTGCCTCGGGATTTTTATCCTGTTATGCTTGTGGCCTTTTGGTATCATGTCCGTTTCATGACCACCACAATAGTTGACTTGTGAAAATGGTAAAAATGTCTGGGATCAAAATAAAATCTTCACTCATTTTTTTCGCATTTGAAATCCGATAAAGCACATCAAAGCCAGTATTGGAATAATTGTTGTCAGCGCTGTTTTTTGAGTGGGCATCTTATCGGCTTCGACATTTTGGTTGAGATCGTTCCATGTCGCTGGAGCAAACGTTTCAACGGTAATAATTCCCTTGCTGTCAATCGTTACCTTCTGACCTGCATTCACGGTTATCATCTTACCGGAGACGGGTGAGGAAACAACCATCTGGCCGTGATTTAAGTATAGTACTGAGATATTCGTGTCTGGATCATGTTCAATGATATAGTCAGTTCCATTGGCAGGTTGCAGTGCTGCTTCTACTACCGGTACACAATAAAAAACAAGTAAAATAATGACGATAAGCCAGACCAGATGTGGTTTCTTGATGTGACTTTTTCTGCATGTGTTCATGATGTGCCACCTCTCACAGTAAAGCGGGCAACCGGAGTAAAAATGGGAGGACAGGCGAAACTGCCCGAGGCCAGGTTTTCAAGTGAGCATAAGGCAAAATTTTTCATTTGCCCGGCAGTCAGTCTATATCCGTCACTGGCATAGGAAAATGTTGTGTGTGGACGCAGAGTAATTGGCGTTCCATCGGCAAATGTTATCTTTGCATTTCCATTATTTGTGATAACCTTGCTTCCAACAGGAATCACATCGCCATCTTTGAGCTGCACGCTGCTTTGACCATTGGCTGTCGTCAGCAGAACATCACCGGTTACTTCCCCGATATTCCCGTTCCCCATGGACTTTATTTTTTCGGGCAGAAGGACGCACTCAGATCCATGTCCCACTTCGACTTGTTTCTGACAGGAATCGTAACAGGCTTTATTTCCCTGGACGCCGGGGCAGGTAGATTGAATGCAGGCAGAATAGAGCGCCTGGCAGTTAACAGGTGTCCCGGTTGTTGTCGGAACAGTAGTTCCCGCAGATTCTGGTGAGATGACAGGAGATATACAATAACTACAACTATCAGCACAATTTTTATTCTCTTCGAACGGTTTATCGTATTGCTGGTAACAGGCAATTACACAATCCTTACCTTGTTGTAATGTCCACCCACAATTTCTCGGATCAGGATGTGAGTCAGAAGATTGTGTGGGTGACGTAGAGGTTGTTGTAGCAGGGTACGGGGTGGGGGTTGGGGGTCTGGTGGCATATTTGCATTGATCGTAACAGAGTGAATAACATGTCCCGGATGAAATATGATACTCGTTATTACACGTATCATAACAATCATATGATTTTCCCTCCTCCCATCCGCACTGGTTGGCGGCTTGTGCCAGGTAAACACCAGACAGTAAGGATACGGCCAAAATGATGAAAAACCATCTTCGGAAAGACATACCATAGGACCAAATCACACTATCTTTGCAAGATATATAAATATTTTTTTTATTTTTTTAAACTTCTATGCATAACCCCCGGTGGAGTCTTCCCTGTTTATCAGGGGGACACGGCGGGGTAAAGGAATTTAACAGGAAATTCTTTGGTCACGGACCGCCGGGGACTTCCCGCCGGGGGCTGGCTGCATACCCCGCACGTGAGAAGGAGAGGTGACGGTCTTTTCCGCACGCGAACTCTTATAAGATTTAATATGAAAATGCCCCTGGATTTTCATCCTTTTATGCTTGTGGCCTTTTGGCATCATGTCCGTTTTCACATGAAATCCTGTAAAAAAATCCTGATGGGTATCTTTGCACAATCCTCATTAACTCCCCACCGGCAATATCACTACAGGAGCAACCTATCCCCATGTCACGCACCCTGCTTTCCGAATCGGACGGCTATGAACTGTTAAAACACTACAACATCCCGGTGCCCCGGTCAGCGATTGTCAGTACCGCTGAAGAAGCGGGACGGGCAGCAGACGACATCGGGTTCCCGCTGGTGGCAAAGATCGTCTCACCGCAGGTCGTCCACAAGAGTGATGCAGGCGGTGTCATCACGGGCATCATGTCCGCCGCTGCGGCAGAGAAGGCGTTTACCGCGATCACGCAAAATGTCCGGGCAGCGTACCCCGAAGCAGAGATTAAAGGAATTATCATTGAGGCAGAGCAGAAACCGGGCCTCGAACTGATCATCGGGGGGAAAACCGACCCATCGTTTGGGAAGGTCATAACAATTGGCATGGGCGGCACGCTCGTGGAACTGATCCGGGACGTTTCGATCCGGATCCTCCCGGCGAGCGATGACGAGATCCGCACCATGATCCACAGCCTCGGGGGATACCCCTTAATCGCCGGGTTCCGGCATGCGGCCCCCCGGGATGAGGCAGCGCTTGTAACAATCACCGGGGCGCTTGTGCGTATGTTCCTTGACCATGGGGAGATCCGGGAGTTCGACATCAACCCGGTCATTCTCTATGACAAAGGCGGCTGTGCGGTGGATGCACGGATCTACACAGACACAGCGGCTGGACCGGCTCAGACCGAGGAACCGGAACCGGCGTTGCCGGATTCCCTGTTTACGATCCGGTCGGTCGCAGTTGTCGGCGCATCCAGGGACCCGGACAAGATCGGGTACGCGATCTGCCGGAACATGCTCGGCTTTTCCGGCGCCCTCTACCCGGTCAATCCCAAAAGCCCGGAGATCCTTGGAAAGACCGCGTACCCCTCGCTTGCCGCCATCCCGGGGCCGGTGGATGTGGCAGTTATCGCGATCCCAGCACCGGGCGTCCCGGCGGTCGTCGAGGACGCGGGAAAAAAGAAGTGCCCGCTCGTCGTCATTGTCTCGTCAGGGTTCCGTGAGACCGGGCCGGCCGGAAAAGCGCTCGAAGTGCAGGTGCTTGCCGCTGCACAAAAGTACGGGTGCCGGATCATGGGCCCCAACTGTCTCGGGTTCATGCTCCCGGCACAGGGGATCAATACCACCTTTGACTCGGTCTCCCCCCGGCCCGGTTCCATCGCGTTTCTCTCCCAGAGCGGGGCGATCGTCACTACGATCGTGGACTGGAGCCTGCCCGAAGAGATTGGGTTTTCCGCCGTGATCTCGGTGGGTAACCAGCTGGACCTCACCTTTGAGGACTTCATCCGGTGGGCCGCTGCCGATCCTGCAACAAACGCGATCATCCTGTATGTCGAGGAGATTAAAAATGGCCGGCGCTTCATGGAGACCGTCAGCCGGATCACCCCGGTAAAACCCGTGATCGTGCTGAAATCCGGCTCGTCACAGATCGGGCAGAAAGCGGCCTCGTCGCACACGGGCTCCCTTGCCGGCAGTGAAATGGTCTACCAGGCTGCGTTCCGCCAGGCAGGAATGATCCCGGTCCGGTCGATCCGGGAAGCGTTCCAGGCGGCAGAACTCCTCGCATCCGAAGGGTATCCCAATGGCACCCGAGCCGTCGTCATCTCAAACGCCGGCGGGTTTGCGGTGCTCTCCTCGGATTATGCCGAGCGGTTCGGGATCAGGCTTGTGGAGTTCCCGGAGGAGCTCACCCGGGAACTGGACGCAGTGCTCCCTGCAAACTGGAGCCGGGCAAACCCCATCGACATGGTGGGCGATTCCCATCCGGACCGGTACGCAAAGACTTTCGATGTGATGATCCAACACCAGGACCTCTGGGACATCGCGTTTGTGATCACCGTCCCGACCGCGATCGCGGATCCCATCCGGATTGCAAACGAGATCGTCCGGTTCTCCACGCACACGCATAAGATGATCGTCGGCTGCATGATCGGTGGCGATTCCATGAAGACCCCGCAGCGGATATTAAGGGAGGCACACATCCAGAACTTCCCGGACCTTGAAGATGCGTTCCGTGCGGTGGGAAACATCTGCCAGTACACGTGCCGGAACACGGATGCTCCCTGCGGGTGCCGGCCGAAACCCCGTACACCGTAAGCGGGATGGCAGAAACTACCAGATACATCAACATACTTCTGCCATCCTACCATCCTAAATACCGGTTGGTGAAACGTTCAGCTATGCATTCAAAACTTATCCTCTGCTTCGCACTCCTGCTCTCGCTGCTGCTCGCAGTTGCAGGCTGCACGGAAGCGGAATCTATCATGCCCCTTCCGGTTCACATCCCCACGACGGCAGCAACCCCGCTCCCCACCACCCTCCCGACAATATCCGTTACCCCGGGACCGACAGAACATCTGCCTGATATCTGGGAAGCAGATGTTCAGGTCGCAAGCAACGGGAAGTCTATTGACCCGCAGATCATCATGACCTTCCGTGGCGGCAAGGGCCTGAACTTTATTCCCGAAATCGATCTCGAAGTCATCCGGTCGGATGGGATCGTCGAGACCGGTACAATGTACCAGCCCCTCTATGTGGGTAAGACCGTCACGTTACAAGGTACAACACAGAACAACGACCGGGCTATCGTCTGGGCAATCACTCCGCAGGGTGACCGGGTCAAGATCGTCGACCAGTATGTGCCGTTCCGGTCGTATAATACCGGATAACGGTTCCGGGAAAAACCGGGAAAACCAACATATCCATTTTCCAAAATTCTCGGCAGCTGAGTTGAACATTTTTGGAATCTTCAGTTGCGAGATTAATCTTTTTTTTTAATCTTCATGAACCTTGCCGGACTTTTTTATAAAAGTTCGATAACCTCATCAGACATCTTCCGGAAAGTTCGGGAACTTTGGCAAACTTTTTTCGGAAAGATCGATAATATTGCCAGACTTTTTTTGAAAAGACCGATGACTTTTGCGAACAATTTTCAAAAAGTCCGATAACTTTGCCGGCCATTTTCCAGAAAGTCCGGCAAAGTCCTTTGGTCGATCAGGCATGGAGTGGTATGTTTTGTGCCTTCTTTTTTTTTCCGGAAAGGCCGGGAACTCAAACAAACTTTTTTTGAAAAGATCGATAACGTTGCCAGATAATTTTAGAAAAGTTCGATAATGTTGGTGGCCTTTTTTGGGGAAGTTCGATAACGTTGTCGGACGTTTTTGCAAAATCTCGATAACCTTCCTGAAATTTTTTTGAAACGTTCAACAAAGTGTCCGGATTTTTTTGAAATGTTCCGCTGCCTGATCGATCATTTTCCGGAATAGGTGGCTCCTGACCCAAACTTTTCGAAAATTTTTGAGCCGTATGATCCGGATTGCATGGTGGGGATATCGTGGGGGCTGTCGCCCCCACACCCCCACGAGCGAGGAGTGCCGCCGCCCCCGACGGGGCGCCCCCGCGGCGGATCAATGGAGTTGCCCGGATTAGCACTCGCCAAAGCAGAGGGTCTGACGAAGCGTCCGAGCGACTCCGGGCAACGCGAGGGGGGGAATCGCAAATGAGATTGTCTCGATACCCTCCCAAAAATACGCCCGTAAAACCGCCCGATTCCAGTGGAAGTAAATTTGGGCCAGTATTACGCGTTATTCGCGAAAATATGCCCAAATTGAGTCCCATATAATGTGTTTTACCGTGCCGTGGCGGCCCTGTAACGGCCATCATTTTCTTCATCAACAAAACACCCATCCGGGCCGGGGATTGGGCCTTAAAACCGCGCTATGAGGCCGTTTTAATTCGTCCGTTTGAGAAAATACGGCTGATTTTGGCTTGTTTTGGAAAGGAGCCCGATACGGGCCCCGTTTGGATCCCAGGAGAGTGCATCCGGGCTCAATTCGGGCCCGGATTAGTGTAACTCAGATCGGATGACTGGGGGGCGGATGCCCCTGTACCCCAGTTAGGGAGGGCAGGATTTTTCATCCAACAATTCAATTTTTTTCAAAATTTTCAATTCTCAGCTACCGACCCGGACGTTTTCGAAAATCTTCCACAACAGGATCACTCTTTTTACGAAATTATCAGCTGCTGAGCTGTCCTTTTTCATCAAACAACAGCTGGCCGCGAAAAAGAGAGGTGGGTTTCCCGGTTGTTCCCCCTAGCGAGACGGGTGTGGCTGTGCCACCCGTCGAGCGCGAGGGGGCGGAGGGGGCGCGTGCTCGCACAGTTACGAGACAAAGTGCCACCCAGTATCTTTTTTCTCTGTTTAAAATGGAAGACTGTGTTGGGATCTTAACTGGTGAATAATCTTCCCGACGATATAGGTCTCTAGGCTCGTACAGAATCAATTGCATCAATTAGAAGTTATCCAAACCTCATCGCCGTAAATCTGGGTTCGGGTATTATTATTAACAGGTCAGAGATAACGGCTTCAGTTTTTTTCTTTAAACTTTCAAATAATTCCATAGAAACAATTATCTCTGCTTTTTGATTAGTCATAGAATCATAATATCGAAGATATGCCTTGTCCTCTTTAAAGTCAATAATCATCTCACCATGAGCAAAAATATTACGAGTTTTTATGAGATAGTTAATTTTATCGAACATTTCCTGCCGAGATTGATTCGAAAAACTTTCAAATCTCTCGGGATATGTTTCCATAATTCTTTGGAGGACTTTTCTCTTTTGAGAGAATGAAAAAACTGTTGTATCGAGAATAAAATTGTGTAACATCTCTCTATTAGTTGGATCCTCTTTAAAAAAGAAGTAGGAAATGGCCTGTCCTAAATAGTTTTCAACATCCACGCACCCGGATATAAATTTTCCACGATTTTGACGGATTGACGTGATTATCACATTGGCATTTTGCCAAGCTTCCGGTGTAATATGAAGAAATGATGTATTATTATCATCATCCTTAATTTCACATGTTGGATAATTGATTATTTCGTACCCTCCACCGGGAGCCAAAAGTCTTGTCATTATTCAATTTTTGGTGTGATATAAAATAATACCCATTCCATTTTTTTCAATTGATATCGTTATGTGTGTTAAAATTTTATTGGCGTTCTTGTTTAAAAGAAATCATGAGATCAGGGCAGAAACTCCTTTTAAATATCGATTAAGAAATGAATAATAGTCCTACTTATCACAGTTATTAACGCACTCTTCCGAAATTCGGCCCTCATAGTGTGATCTTCTTTAAGATCTGCCCGTTCTTGAAGATCGTGATCCCCCCGCCACTCTGGGAAACAACAATCCCGACGGCTTTTGTCACGCTCGTGATCGCTGCAACCGAGTTATGCCGGGTGCCCATGCCTTTTGGGAGCGTCACCTTGCTTGAGTCCACCGTGATGTATCGTCCCGAAGCCTCGATAAAACCGTCGCCGGTAATCACGAATGCCCCGTCGAGCTGGGCAAACTCCTTGATATTTTCCTTGAGGTCGGGATTTGTCACCATGCGCATCTCGGGCTGGTGACCTTCAAAGGCATTGAGCATGATCTGCCGGGACTTGGCAAGCACGTTTTTGGTATCGCCGATTAAAAATGTCGTGCCGACCGCCTTTCCTTCCCGGCCTTCGATCGAGATCTCGGTGGAAATGTGGAAGACTGAATCAAAGACCTCATCCCGCACATCGGTATCGGATATCACCTGGTCCTTCCACGTATCGGTGCTGATCCTTACTTCGCCGGTCCGTTTCCTGTCAGTGATATCGTGGCCGATACAGAGGATTTCAATAATGTGGCCCTGCGGGTCGCGGATCGCCTTGTTGATCCACGCGATCCAGACGATGTCCCCGTTCCGGCGAATGTTCTCGCTCACGTTGATGGCGTACCCTTCAGCGTTAAAACCCAGGTCGTTTGCCATCATCGAGAGATCGTGGCCGCCCCGGTTCTTCTCCGGCACAATCGTCCCGACAACATTCTTTCCGACAAGTTCGCTTGAGGAAAAATCAAAGAATGCCGCTGCAAAGGTATTGGCGTAGGTGATGACGCCCTGCATGTCCATGCGTATGATGATACTCTGGGAGTTCTGCATCATCTCCCGGTACTTTGCCTCGCTCTCCTTGAGGGCATCCCGCATTTTCTTTTTGTCGGATATATCGGTCACGACGACCGTGCCGCCTTTTTTTGCGTCAAGCGGGTCGAGCAGGCGGGCCTGGAGGATACACGCGACAAGACCGCCACCGGCCCGCACAAGTTCGCATTCCGCCAGACCGTTGCCGAGTATATCCCGGTGGATCTGGAGGTCCCGGCAGACCTGCCCGAACTCTTCCTCGCTCTTAAAGAGCGCCCGGACCGGTTTTCCCACAATAACGGATTCAGTCATGCCTAACAGTGCCAAAAACGGGTGGTTGACCCATTCGACGGTCGCGTTACGCATCTGGAAGATCCCAAGCGGTGTTGCCGAGAGGATCGCGGTCAGCTGCTCGTTCTGTAGTTTGATATCGCGCTCCGATTTCTTGCGCAGCGCCGCCTGCTTGATCAGGGTGACAAGCTCTGCTGCCGGGGAACGCAGATCCGCATTTCTGGGGAGGGTGATCTCGGTACCGTTATTAACCTCCTCAAAGGCAATCCGGTTCTCGCTCACACGATTGAAAAGAATGACCGGTGTGGGGTTTCCCATGGAGCGAAGGTAGAGCAGGAACCCGATGCCGTCCATGTCAGAGACAAACTCGATCCCGTTGACCGCTGACACTTTCCCGTAACATATGATGACATCAAATCTCCGGCTCTTGATCTTCTCGATTGCCAGTTTTGCGGACTGCACCACGTCCAGCTGAACTTCTCCGCTCTTCTCTAAAAACGGGCGGAACTGCGCGAGAGAATCGGTATTGTCATCGACAAACAGGACGGATATCATCAGGAACTCCCGGGGCGGGGGCGGTTTTCCTCCGGTGTATACCTATAATCTGTATATTTTTGCGATAAATAGTACACTGGACGAAGGAGAAACTGCAGATTTCACGTGATTTATGGCCGGAATGCAAAATTGTTCTCCAGTGACGGGCTCACAGGCATGAGGGTAGTTCAGCCACTCTTTTTTTCCAGGAGCCATCGCCTTCATGGTTTTTTTGCATCCACATTGTCCCCATCATCCACGTCATCTCCGTTATCCCTGTTATCCCCATTATCCACGTTATCCTCGTTATTCCCATTATCCCCGTCTTCTCCGTCATCCCCGGTGTCTTTTCCTTCGTCACAGAATTCCCCGCAGGCGAGCCAGCCTCCGGTAACAACGATGAGCGGGACGCCGATGGGAAGAGAAAAACCGTGGTCGCTGTGAAGGGTAACGCCGTACTGGACCAGCATCGCGGCCAAAAAGAGCAGACCCCCGGTGATCGTGAGGAGGCCGGCGGGTTTTACCAGGCAGGTTTTACCCTGCATTACGGCAAAAGCAAGCAGGATGAGTGCGGCGACAAGGAGAAGCGCCCCGAAGAACCAGATGCCGGTTGAATACGCAGTTGTCCCTTTCAGGACACCATCAATGACGTAGAAGAGATCCCTGTGCAGGGTAATCAGGCTGTTTCCAAGGTAACTCTGCTGGTACCGGAAGAGGGCCCACTGCACGCCGTTTGCCAGGTTGTCCCCGATACCATAGATATTAAGCGGGACAAAAAAGAGCAGGCACTCAAAGATGAACGCCAGCCGGAGACGGGTCATGACAGGTAAAAACGTTTTTTATGTACCAAAAATTTCGGGAATGACCGGGAACCGATCACTGGTTGGTGTTCCCGACAATTACAAGCTGGTACATCCAGTCCATCAGGGGATGGCATTCCTGTACGACACATTCCAGATCGCAGGCAATGCACGGGATGAGTTCGTCCCCGGCAAGCAGGTTTTCAGGATGAACCGGCTGCCTTAGCGCCCGGAGAAGATAGGTCTTGATCCCATCTTTTTTGAATTCTTCACGACCGATAAGCCCGCTCTCTTCTAATTTCTTTACGATCCTTGAACATTTCCGGCTGTCCACACCCAGTTCCTTCCAGAGTTCGCTCTGGAGGACACCCTCCGGTTTTGACTGGATCAGGGTAAATGCTTCATCTTCAGGTTCAGGCATCGTAAATCAAGTCCCAATACATTTAGAGAACCGGGGCAATGGTAAGAATATTATTGCCCCTGATAACGACCGTGCCCAGGCTGCGCCCGCGCACGTTGTTGACATACTCAATCGTCTCGTCCATGTGGATGTTTAAGTATTCATCAACCCCGACAAGCCGGCCCTGCAGTTTGCGCCCCTCATCCTTGATCTCAACAGTAATCTTGGAATCTACGAGTGCAAACACTTTTTTTATGGGCAAAACAATTCCGTTAACCATCTGTCCGGATTAGGGTCGTAAGATAATTAAAGTTTGCTAGAATGGCAAAGACACGGGAAAGGATCTTAAAAAAACGAGGGTTGGATCAGTGCAGGGCTTTCCTGATGACTGACGCCGTGCCGTACGACCCGAACGCCTTAAAAAAGACCAGGCTTTCCGCGTAGGCCATTGCCTGCATCGCCTTGTTGGTCTCTTCATCGACAGAATAAATTTCTTTATAGAATTGCTTTATGGCGTTCTTGCAGTTGCCGTCAATGATCTGGCGATCTTTTTTGCCGGGATTTGCCGGCCGGTATTTCTCAAGTGTCCAGTCCATGATATCCTTGTAAAGGGCAGGTTCGTAGATCTTCAGGGTGTTAAACGCAACATCCTGCCAGAACGTCCCGACATTGCCCTTGATGATGTCGCCCTTTGGGAAATGCAGGTTGATGAGATCTCGGGGGGTGCCGGTGATGCCGTGCTGGGCGATGCCGACATGCAGGTTGTTGTCCCGGAGGGCTTTTGCAATTGCCTTTGTCTGGGGGATATCGATGGAGAGCTGTTCGATGACGTTCCCGTTCGCGTCATATGCGTGGCCGTGCGAGCTGCCGTTTGCGATGGCAAGCACGTGAGGATGGACATCGTTTTCGTTTAAGGCTTTGATGTACTCGACGGCTTCCTCCGGCCGGGTCAGGACAAGACCTTCCGTGCCTTTTCTCCCGATCTCGCCCACTTCAACTTCAAGGCCGAATTCCTTCTTGTTCATTTTCTGCCGGATATGCCGGGCAAGGTCTGTCGTGACCCGGATATTCTCCTCTAACTCTTCCCGGACATTTTTCCCTTCGAAGTTAAAGATGTGCGACGCATCGATAGCAAAGGAGGTGTACCCGGCTTTTACCTGCGCATCGATCAGCTGCTTTGTCCCCTCGACTTCAGCGGCATCGCCTTTCTTGATGGTAATATGATCTGCGTGGAGCGCCCATGTATCAAATCCGACTGCCTTTGCTGCTGCATTCATCTTTTCGGAGAATACCTGCGGTGTCATCCCGGTGTATCCTCCTTTGAGATCGCATTCGGACCGGGCAAGTTCCATGAAAACCGCAGAATCGGTGTCTTGTGCTGCCTTGAAAATTCCCTCGGCGACGGTTGCGATCCGGGTATTTGCCGCCATGATAATGGCTTTTTTACCGGAGATGCCGTTTAAGATGGTCGAACCGGGGATTGGACCAAAGGTTTGTGCGTTCATGTTCCTGCTCACGTGAAGAGTATACTTATCCTTCCCTCATATATTTTTCAATCAGGCTGATCTCTTTTTTGCCACCAATGTAGATGGGCGTGACCTGATCGATCGCTTCCGGCCTGATCTCACGGTAATCGGTGCTGCCGTTACTTACCGCCCCGCCGGCCTCGCAGACGATCATGCCCATGGGGTTTGCCTCATAGAGGATACGGAGTTTTCCCTTTTCCTTTCCCTTGTACCCCGGGTAGGTAAACACCCCGCCCTTGTGGAGGATCTGGTGGACGTCTGCGACAAAACAGCCGGAGAACCTGAGTTTGTAACCGGCGTTTTCAAGATCGCCGATCCACCGTGCATGGGCCGGGAGCCAGTCCCTGCGCAGCGCCCCGGGTGCGTAAATTTTCCCGTCCGGGATCCGGATATCTTTCGCGCGCAGCACAAATGCTCCGGTCTCATCTCTCACGAATTCATGGACGCCGTGCCCGGTGGTAACGGTCAGGAGGGTGAGGGGCCCGTACAGCATGTACAGGGCGGCGACCATGGTCGAACCTTTGGAGAGGACATGGCCGGGATAGATGCCGATGATGGAGCCCACGCAGAGGTTTACATCAAGGAGCGAGGAACCGTCAAGGGGATCGATAACGACGCCGAAATTATTCTTTGCGTCTTTGACCTCGATGATCGAATCCTGTTCTTCGGTCGCGATGTACCGGACAAGGCGGGATTTTTTGAGGCCCTGGACAAAAACGTCGTCGGCGTACTTGTCAAGGGGCTTCTGGTCTTCGCCAAACATGTTCTTCGTGCCGCTCGCAGAGGTATTCATGCAGGTAAGGAAGCCTTTTCTGACCGGCGCTGCCTGCTCGCTTAAGAAGAGGATGAGTTCAGCGAGGTTTTTTTCCGTTCCGGATTGTATAAGGAAGTCTTTGAGAATCATCATTGCCACCGGATCCCGCCCTCCCGGGCGTTTTTCTCGATTACCCGGACGGGTGTCCGGGTCTGTGGTTAGTCCTTTGATCCTTGAGGTTTATCAGGATTATTATCGGTTGGTTCCGGGGATTTTCCGGGAGGTGTGTTCCCCGACGGCAATTATTCCTGACGCTTGAAGGGTGCAAGGACGTGCTAAAAAAAAGGGCGCTTGGTTAAATTGCAGGAGTAAATCCCAGTCCTTGCCAGGCACATTGGTGGGGGCTGACGCTTTGAGAACCATCCCATTACGATGGACTCCGCCGCCCCGGCGGGGAAGCCCCCGGGGCGGATCAGGCAACTACCGGTAAAGTGAATCAATCGTTTAACGTACCCCGTAATAGCGGGATGCCAAAAAAGTTAACCGGTCTTTTCCGGCTCTGGTGTTTCGCCGGTTTCCGCTGCTTCCGGCAGGGCTTTGAACGTTACCTCAAGTACGCCGTGTTTAAGGGCATGCTTCATGGTGGCCGGGTCCACCGGTGGCAGGGGTGTGGTGGCATGACAGGTGCCAAGGCTGCTCGTGCCTTCGATGACCAGCGTTTCACCGTTGCAGGTGAGGTTTAAGGACTCCTCGCTTACCCCGGGGAGGCTCGCGACTACGAAAACTTCGTCGCCGATCCGGTCCACCTCGGGTGCCGGTTGGTCCGCCCCGTCGGTCGGCGCTGACCCGGGCGTCCCGGGCGCTACCGGTACTCCATCGATGACGATACGGTAACCGACAATGTGCGGCTGAAACGAGGGAGAATTTTCCCCCATTTCAGCCATCAGCCGGTCCATCAGTCCGTTTATCGCATTGAACAGATCCTTGTTGTCGATGCTCATAGCAGGTTCATCCGTTAGTTTTCTTCTTTGATATGCTTGTTTACAGGATTTCTGATTCTCTGTTTTTTTCCACCTGAATGCAGGTTTCAGGATCAGGCATTCCTGAATGTCAGCTTTCCTTCTTTCTCATCAACCACGATCTCCTTGTCTTTGTTTACGTTTCCTTCGAGGATCATTTTTGACAGTTCATTCAGCAGGTTCTTCTGGATCACCCGTTTGATCGGCCGTGCGCCGAATTGCGGGTCAAAGCCTAAGGTGGCGATGAACTGGATGGCTTTCTTTGTTACCTTGAGCCGGATGTCGCTCTTCCCGAGCATTTTCTGAATGAGCCCCAGCTGGATCTCGACAACCTCCATGATCTCGCCTTTTGTGAGCGGTTTGAACATGATGACCTCATCGATCCGGTTGAGGAATTCGGGACGGATGGTCTTCTTGAGCAGGTCAAAGACCTGTTCCCGGGTGCGGTCGAATACTTCGTCCCGGTTTTTGTCGGTGACGTTCTCCAGGTTTTCCTGTATGAGGTGTGACCCGATGTTCGAGGTCATGATGATGATGGTATTCTTGAAATCCACCGTGCGGCCCTTGTTGTCGGTCAGGCGGCCGTCGTCAAGAACCTGCAGGAGGATGTTAAAGACATCCGGGTGGGCTTTCTCGATCTCATCCAGCAATACCACGGAATAGGGCTTTCTCCGGACCGCTTCGGTCAGCTGTCCGCTCTCTTCGTAGCCGACATAGCCCGGCGGTGCGCCGATCAGCCTTGATACGGTATGCCGTTCCTGGTATTCCGACATATCGATCCGCACCATGCTGTTCTCGTTATTGAACAGGAATTCTGCGAGCGCCTTTGCGAGTTCAGTCTTTCCAACCCCGGTCGTCCCAAGGAAGATGAAAGAACCAATCGGACGTTTTGGGTCCTGCAGCCCGGCACGGTTCCGGCGAATTGCATCGGACACTGCCCCGATGGCTTCATCCTGGCCTACGATACGCTTGTGGAGTTCGGCCTCGAGGTTCAGCAGTTTTTGTTTCTCACTCTGCAGCATCCTGCTCACGGGAATCCCGGTCCACCGCGAAACCACTTCGGCAATCTGCTCTGCGTCCACCTCCTCTTTTACCATCGGCGAATCCTTTTGCAGCGCGGTAAGTTTTTGCTTGAGGCCCTCACTGGCCTTCTCGGTCTCCGGGATGCGACCATAGCGGATCTCTGCCACTCTGCCAAGGTCGCCACTCCGTTCGGCACCTTCGGCCTCGAATTTCAGGGTCTCGATCTCATTTTTATGCGACTGGATCTGGTCTGCAAGATCTTTTTCCGATTGCCACTTTGCCTCCAGCCGGTTTCGTTCTTCGGTCAGGTTCCCGATCTCTGTATTTAATGCCTTGAGTTTTTCCTGGTCCTTCTCACGTTTGAAGGCTTCCATCTCAATTTTTAGCTGCTGGATTTTGCGTTCAATTGTTTCGAGTTCTTCCGGTTTTGAGTTTCTCTCAAGGCGCAGTTTTGCGGCAGCTTCGTCGATCAGGTCGATCGCCTTGTCCGGAAGGAACCTGTCGGAGATATAGCGCTGCGAAAGTTCAACGGCGGCGATGATCGCTTCATCCTTGATTTGGACATTATGATGGGTTTCGTATTTCCCTTTGATGCCGCGAAGGATGGAGATAGCATCTACGGTATCCGGTTCATTGACCATCACCGGCTGGAAACGTCGCTCAAGTGCTTTGTCCTTCTCGAAATATTTCTGGTATTCTTTTAAGGTCGTTGCGCCAATGACATGCAGGTCTCCCCGTGAAAGCTCGGGTTTAAGGATGTTTGCCGCGTCCATTGCGCCCTCGCTCGCGCCGGCCCCGACAAGGGTATGGATTTCGTCGATGAACAGGATGATCTCTCCTTCAGCAGAGATCACTTCCTTTATCACGCTCTTTAACCGTTCTTCAAATTCTCCCTTGAACTTTGCCCCGGCGATCAGGGCGCCCATATCGAGGGCATAGATCTGCTTGGTCTTCAGGTTATCCGGTACATCCCCGTCGATGATCCGGTGGGCCAGACCTTCGGCTATGGCTGTTTTTCCCACGCCCGGTTCCCCGATAAGGATCGGGTTGTTCTTTGTTCTCCGTGAAAGGATCTGGAGCACCCTGCGGATCTCTTCGTCACGGCCGATGACCGGATCGAGTTTGCCTGTACGGGCAAGATCATTTAAGTTCCGGGCGTATTTGTTCAGGGCATTATAGGTCTCTTCCGCGTTCTGGCTTTTCACCGTCGAACCTTTCCGTAACTGGCTGATGGCAGTTTTCAGGTCTTTTTCCGTAACCCCGTTCTCCTTTAAGAGCCGGGAGGTGCTGTCGTTTACCGAGAGAATTCCCAGGAGAAGATGCTCGATGGAGACAAATTCATCTTTAAATTCCTGGGCAAGTGCGGTGGCTTTCTGCAGGGCTTTTGTGGCATCACGTGAGAGATACTGATCCCCGCCACTGACTTTTGGAGACGAATCGATGATCCGGTCGAGTGCTGGAGTAAGACTATCAAGGTTCACATTCAGTTTCTTTAAGAGATAGGGGATGACATCCTCGTCAACCATAAGCATCCCTTTGAGTATATGGGACGTCTCGATGGCCGGGCTCTGTTTTGCCTCCGCTATCTCGGTTGCTTTCTGCACGGCTTCCTGTGATTTTATGGTGAAATTGTTGAAATTCATAGTGTCACCATCTCCCTGATTCCCTCACCAGCCGCAGGCCGGGTATACTCTTCGATGGGGATAAACTCAGTACTCGGCGACGGGTACGCGATCGCACAGGTCTTGTTTTGGCCTTCTCTCCCGATCACGTCCCCGCCGGACAGGTTCAGCCGGTCTATCACCCGCCAGGGAAGTGTCGCAATGGTGCGTCGTCCGGCGTCTTCATTGTTCAACGCTTCCTGCACGGTCAGTTTTATGCCTTTGTTATCTGTCATAATCGTAATTCTCCTTTCATGTGATTTACCATAAGTTAGTGAAATATAGTATATAAATTATTGGTTGGGCGGATCTGGTGTTTTGAAGGGATTTTTTTAAAACAGATACACAATTGACAACATTCAACTTTTTACGAGAAAACCAAAAAAATTGATGCTTTTATTTTTCTTATCTGTTGCATGGTGCAATTTTTTTTAATAACCTGTTCTTATCCTTCCCTACCCAAAAGCCTCTTTGACGAGGTCTTCCTGTTTTTTTGACAATTTTTCCGGGATCTTTACAATCGCTTTTACCAGCAGGTCTCCACGGTTGTCTGAAGAGAGCTGCGGCATCCCCTGTCCCCTGAGCCGGAACAGGGTATGACTCTGGGTGCCGGGGGGAATTTTCAGGTGCGCCGTGCCCGTGAGGGTGGGTACCTCCACATCCCCGCCGAGAAGTGCGGTGCCAATTTTGATGACGACGGAACTATAGAGATCTGCACCTTTGCGCTCGAACGTGCGGTCCGGCCTGATATGGATGACCGCATACAGGTCACCGGGGGGCCCATTGTTCTCTCCGGGTTCCCCCTCCCCCGGGATCCTCAGGAACTGCCCGTCGGCCACACCACGGGGAACCGAGACTTCGATCTTCCGGATCTTCTGCACCGATCCTTTTCCTTTGCATGTCGGGCAGGGCTTGTCGATGATCCTTCCCTCACCCCGGCAGGCAGGACAGATCGCGATATTCATCGTCTGGCGGTTGCCATTTCTCTGGATATTCCTGACCTCCCCACTCCCCTCGCATGTCGGGCAGATCCGCATAGAACCCGATTCTGCGCCGGTGCCATGGCAGGCTCCGCAGGTATAATGATGCGGCACCCCGACCGTGTTTTTCGTGCCGTGAAATGCATCGGCGAGGGAGATCTCGATCTCGTACCTCAGGTCAGCACCACTGCGTTGCCGGGTGCGGGCGGACCCACCGGAATATGCATCGAAGATATCCCCGAGACCAAAGTCCCGGAAAAGATCATCATAACTGGGCGGCGTATACCCGGCAGCGTCGCCGGGCCGGAATTCCGCGTGGCCGACCTGGTCGTACTGCGCTTTTTTCTGGGGATCGGAAAGCACCTGGTTGGCCTCGTTAATCTCCTTGAATTTCTCCTCGGCCTCCTTGCTCCCCTTGTTGAGATCCGGATGATACTTCCGTGCAAGCTGCCGGAATGCCTTCTTGATGTCATCCTGCGATGCATCCCTTTTCACGCCGAGGATCTCGTAATAGTCTTTCTCTGCCATGGTTTTTCTTTAAAAAAAATTATTTTTCATCCTTTATCTTGAAATCAGCGTCGACGACCTTTTCGCCGCCCGGCCCGGTCGTCTCCTGCCGGGGACCTTCATCGCCTGAAGGACCCGCCTGCTGTTGGGCCTGTGCCTGGGCCTGCTGCCGGGCAGCCTGCTCGTAAACGGCTGACCCGGCCTCTTCTAAGGCTTTCTGGAGTTTTTCGACCTCGGCCTTGATCGTTGCGGTATCTTTTCCTTCCAGTGCTGTTTTTACCGTAACGATGGCTGCATTCACCTTGTCAACGAGATCGGCACTTATCTTTCCGGCAAGATCGGATTTTGTCTTTTCCGCCGTGTAGACCAGGGAGTCAGCCGTATTACGGACCTCGACCTCCTCTTTTCGTCGCTTGTCTTCTTCTTCGAATTGTTTTGCCTCGTTGACCATCTTTTTTACATCGGTTTCAGCCAGTTTGGTCGAGGCCGTGATGGTCATCTTCTGCTCTTTTCCGGTCCCGAGATCCTTTGCGGATACATTCAGGATACCCGATGCATCGATATCGAACGAGACTTCGATCTGGGGGATACCCCGGGGTGCCGGGGGAATACCGACGAGGTTAAACTGCCCGAGACTCACATCGTCTGCAGCCATGGGGCGTTCACCCTGGAGCACATGGATGGTAACCGAGGTCTGGGTGTCCGCTGCGGTGGAAAAGATCTGGCTCTTTTTAATCGGGATCGTCGTGTTCCTCTCGATTAACGTGGTCCTCACACCGCCGAGCGTCTCAAGACCAAGCGTGAGCGGTGTCACATCAAGGAGCACCATATCCTTGATCTCGCCACCTAAGATTGCACCCTGGATCGCCGCTCCGATAGCGACACATTCCATCGGGTCGATTCCCCGCTCTGCCTTGCTGCCGACATGGTCCTCGATGAACTTCTGGATAACGGGCATCCGTGTCGGCCCTCCGACAAGGATCACCTTCTGGATATCCTCCTTTTTGAGTTTAGCATCCTTGAGGGCTTGTTCACACGGCTGGATGCAGCGACGGATAATCGGCTCGATCAGCTGTTCGAGTTTTGCCCGGGAGAGTTTCATGGAGAGATGTTTCGGGCCGGACTGGGTTGCGGAAACATAGGGAAGGTTAATCTCGGTTTCAAGGACCGTGGAAAGTTCGATCTTCGCTTTTTCCGCTGCCTCTTTTACCCGGTTGACGGCCATCTTGTCACTCCGGAGATCGATCCCCTCGAGTTTTTTGAATTCGTCAGCAATCCATTCAAAGATTGCATTATCCATATCGGTCCCGCCCAGCTGGGTATCGCCCGAGGTGGCAAGGACCGTAAACGTCCCGCCGCCGAATTCCATGATGGTCACATCGAGCGTGCCTCCTCCGAGGTCAAAGACAAGGATCTTGTACTCCCCGCTGCGGTCAAGGCCATAGGCCATCGATGCTGCCGTGGGCTCATTGACCAGCCGGACAACATCCAGCCCTGCAATTTTGCCTGCGTCCTTTGTTGCCGTTCTCTGGTTGTCGTTAAAGTAGGCGGGGACGGTGATCACGGCCTTTGTCACCGGTTCTCCCAGGAAGGCTTCTGCATCTCTTTTTATCTTCTGTAAGATGAATGCAGAGATCTGCTGGGGCGTGTATTGCTTGCCATAAATTTTGTACACGTGATCCGATCCCATCTTCCGTTTTACCGCCGTAACCGTACCTTCAGGGTTGCTCACTGCCTGCCGCCGCGCCGGTTCTCCCACAAGGAGCTGACCGTCCGGGGTAAACGCAACGTACGAGGGAAACATCTTCCCGGCAACGGTTGCCCCTTCTGCGGATGGGATGATAGTCGCTTTGCCCCCGAGCATCACCGCACCTTCACTGTTCGACGTCCCGAGATCAATTCCAATAATTTTCTCTTTACTCATAATTCCTCACCTTCATGTTCTCTCATTTTTTCCTGCAATCACAACTTTCGATGGTCGGATAACCTTTGATTTCAGCATATAGCCCTTTTCGATCTCACTTAAGATCGTATCGGGTTCTTTGTCGCATTGCTCCCTGCACAGCGCGTCGTGAAAATTCGGATCGAATTTTTTTCCCACGCAGTCTATGGGGTGGAGTCCATAACCAGACAGGATTTTCAAGAATTTTTTCTGGATCATAAGAATCCCCTCCTTGTTTTTTTCCTGTTCGAGAGATGGCAGCGCCCGGTCGAAATCGTCGAGAATCACGAGGAGGTCATTGACCAGGTCCTCGTTTGCGAGCGCGATTACCGCTCCTTTCTCTTTCTCAGACCATTTGCGATAGTTATCAAACTCTGCCTGGAGGTATTTTTGCCGGTTGAGCCGCTCCTCTGCAAGAACTGTTTTTTCATCGAGTTCTTTTTTCAGCCGTTCGATCTCTTCCGTCAGCAGTTGAATTTTCTGCTGAACATCATCGGTATCCATTGAAACCTGCATTGATTTCTTAACGCTCTTTAACATTTGCACTTGGCCGGGCCTTCATCAGACCGGTGATATTTTCCCCATGTCCCCGCCGGACATGTGTAACCTGTCAATCACCCGCCAGGGAAGTGTCGCAAGGTCTCGTCCGACGTTTTCATTGATCAACGCTTCCTGCACGGTCAGTTTTACGCCTTTAGTATCTGTTATAATCGTCATGCCTCCTTTTCTAGGATTAACCATAAGTTAGTATGGTTTGGTATATAAAACGTTGGGTTGGGGATCCTGGTGCGTCGCCGGGCCTTTAGACTGAAAACAAACAGGAGCCAGATGGAGGGATTAAAAAAGCGGGTTTTTGGTATACAATACGCGATAAATATGAGGTGGCGCTTTTGCTTTCGATAATCCCATAAGTCACCGGTTTTTAAAATAACGCTGCGATACCGGGCGGGGTATTCGCATCCCCACTCAATGCCCGGGGGAGGGGGTGGCCTCTTGCAGGATCCGGTTACCCCCTTTTAGGGCACTTCATTGCCCGCAAAAAAAATTTCCGCACCGTTCTTTTTTTTTAAGGGGGATCCCCACCCCCTTACCCGAATCGTCCGGCGTGGGCTGCCGGTTTTTTGTCACATAGCCATGCGATAATCGCAAACGCATGCGATAAACGCATGTACATGAGACAACCGGTTTCCGGACTTTTTTTTCAAATGACCTATCCCCCCACCCCCACCTTCACGCACAAAAAAACCAAGGCACCCCCCCTTTGGAAAGAAAAATAAAATTGGGGTACCCCTACCCCCCTAGCCCGGATCGTCCGGCGCAGGCTACCGGTTTTTTGTCAGATGGACAATTGATAATCAAGTGTACATCTGATAATCAAATGAACATCTGACAACCGGGTTTCAGATTTTTTCTGCAAAGGGGAGGGGGGTGGGGGTACCCCCTCCCCACTTTTCCCGGAACCATGGATTCCCGGACAAAAAATCCACCCGGCCCGGGAAAGGAACAAAAAAAGGGTACTGTACTTACTTACCCGCACCCGCTGCGGCCTCAAGCGCCTTCCTGAGTTTCTCGGTACGTTTCTGGATCTCGTCGAAGGATTTTCTCTGCCAGTATACCCGGTCCCTGAGCTCATCGGCCTGCCGGACAATCTTATCGCCGAGTGCGTGTTTTTCTTTCAGGTACTCGATCTGGTTGACGAGGATGACTGCCTGGTGCAGGATGTCGCGTTTTCCTTTTGCATACAAAAGATCCCAGGACTTCTCCTCGTGCCGCTCGAAATCCGCGCCATCGAGCGTGCCTTTGATATTTTCAAGAACGGTATCAAAATGCTGCCGGGTAATTTTTATGCCGTATTCGGGTGTTGTGCCGTGTTCACCCGGGATTTCGTTATGGGTCAGTTCATCGATGACGAGCGCCTTTACCTCGCGCACCAGCGCCTCGATATCGGCCCCGACAAAGAACCGGGTCTTCGCGGCCAGTTCGTCGATGTTTATATCGGGGTCAAGAACACCTTCCAGATCTTTAAGATAGAGGGAAAGGATTTCCTTTCGTGCCGCCTCGTCGGGCGGGGGAATGTACAGGTGTTTTTCAAGCCGGCCCGGGCGCAGGAGTGCGGGATCTAAAAGGTCGGGACGGTTCGTTGCACCGATGACAAACACCTCCTTTAATTCCTCGACGCCATCGAGTTCGGTCAGGAACTGGGAGAGGACACTTTCGGTGACGTGCGTGGAATCGTTCACCGTGCCCCTTTTGGGAAACAGCGCGTCGATCTCGTCAAAGAAGATGATGCAGGGCGCGGACTGCCGGGCCTTCCGGAACGCTTCCCGCACGTGCTTCTCGGAATCGCCCACCCCTTTTGAGAGCAGTTCGGGCCCTTTAACCGAGATAAAATTGAGGTGGCGCTTGCTTGCGAGGCCTTTTGCAAGCAGGGTCTTCCCCGTTCCCGAGGGGCCAAAGAGCAGGATGCCCTTTGGGGGTTTGTAGTTTAACTGTTCGAAGATTTTGGGATAGCGCAACCGGCCCTCGATAATTTTGATGAGTGCTTCCTTAACCTCATCAAGACCCGCAATATTTTCCCACGGGACATCCGGGACTTCGATAAGGACTTCCCGCAGGGCGCTTGGCTGGACAATTTTCCGTGCAGCATCGAAATCACCCTTCGTGAGTTTGAGCTGGTCGATGACCTCGTTTGGGATTTCCTTTTCGATATCGATGAGGGGGATGATCTTCCGTATCGCGTTCATCGCCGCTTCTTTGACGAGAAGCGCGATATCCGCGCCGACAAACCCGAAGGTTGTTTCGGCAAACGCGGCGATATCGACATCCTTTGCAAGCGGGACGCCCCGGGTATGTACCTGGAAGATCTCTAAGCGGCCCCTCTTGTCCGGGATACCGATCTCGATCTCCCGGTCGAACCGCCCGCCCCGCCGGAGCGCCGGGTCGATGGAATTCGGGAGGTTTGTCGCCGCAATCACGATGACCTGCCCCCGGCCGGCAAGACCGTCCATGAGGGCCAGGAGTTGTGCAACGATGCGACGTTCAACCTCGCCCTGGACATCCTCGCGTTTCGGCGCGATGGCGTCGATTTCATCAATAAAGATGATCGAGGGTGCATTCTCTTCCGCGTCGTGGAACTTCTCGCGCAGGGCCTTCTCGCTGTCCCCGTAAAACTTGCTCATGATCTCGGGACCCGAGAGCGTGATGAAGTGGGCATCGACCTCGTTTGCGACCGCTTTTGCAATAAGGGTCTTTCCCGTGCCCGGCGGCCCGTAGAAGAGGACACCTTTCGGGGGCTTGATCCCCAGTTTTTCGAAGATCTCCGGGTGGCGCAGCGGGAGCTCGATCATTTCCCGGACGAGCTGGAGTTCACGTTCGAGCCCGCCGATATCCTCGTACTGGATATTGGTGATCTCCCGTTTGCCCTCTTCGGGCTTGAAGGGTTCCGCTTTAAGTTCGATCTCCGTATCATCCGAGACAACAGCAATCGCCCGTGGAGAAACCTTTACGATGACAAACGTGACGGAATTACCGATGATATCGAGGCGCAGCGTCTGACCCTCGACCACTGACCGTCCCCGCAGGATGCGGGAGAGGTACTGCTCCCCCCCAACAAGTTTCGTTTCCTGGGCCGGCTGGATCACCACCTTTGTGGCGTACACTGCTTCCGATTTGCGGATTTTCACCTTTTCATCGATGCCGGCATTCGCATTCGCACGGATACTCCCGTCTATGCGCAGGGTGGCAAAACCGATATCCTCGGCAAAACCCGGCCAGACGATCGCCGCCGCGTGCCGCTTTCCCACGATCTCAATGATGTCACCGGATACAAGCCCGAGCTTTTTCATCACATCGATGCTAAGCCGGGCAATCCCGCGACTCGCATCGTTGTGCGCCGCCTCTTTAACCGTTACTTCAAAGAAATGTTCATCTGCCATCGATAACCTGTGATATTTTTAACTTCTATGATTGGCTCTGGCAAATCATAAAAGCACCAGTAAGGGCAGCAGCAAAAATATGTCCGGAGATTGGGACTCCGCCATAACCCCTTGTTTTTTACTTAAACGCAATTTTACTTGTCCGGAGGACAAGCCAGATTTCACCCGATAATGCAAAACCGAGCCTTTATTTGTCCTTTTGTGGTACCGGTAAGGTATGAGTATTATTGCTGATGCCAAGCGCGGCATCGTGACAGATGAGATGAAGCAGGTCGCGGCGCAGGAGGGAGTCACCGAAGACTTTGTCCGGCGCAGCGTTGCCGAAGGCCACATCGTAATCCCGGTCTCGCCCTACCGCAAAGTGAAGATCTGCGGTATCGGCGAAGGCCTCCGCACCAAGGTGAATGCCTCGATCGGGACATCCACCGATATTGTCAATATCCCCGAGGAGATCGAGAAGGCAAGACAGGCAGAACTAGCCGGCGCAGATACCCTCATGGAACTCTCGACCGGCGGGGATTTTGCCGAGATCAGAAGGCAGATCATTGCCAATACCACGCTCTCTGTAGGGTGTGTCCCGCTGTACCAGGCATTTATTGAGGCGGTCAAGAAGAACGGCGCCGTCGTAGACATGAAAGAGGACGACCTCTTCCGGATCACGGCCGAGCAGGCAAAACTCGGGACGAACTTCATGGCGATCCACACCGGCATCAACTGGGAGACGGTAAAGCGCCTCCGCAACCAGGGCCGGCACGCCGGGCTTGTCTCCCGGGGCGGGGCGTTCATGACCGCATGGATGCTCCACAACGAGAAGGAGAACCCGCTGTACTCGGAGTTCGATTACCTGCTCGAAATTATGAAGGAGCACGAGGTCACGCTCTCGATGGGGAACGGTATGCGGGCAGGAGCCATTCACGACGCAACCGACCGGGCAGGTATCCAGGAACTGCTTATCAACGCGGAACTCGCGGACAAGGCGCATGACAAGGACGTGCAGGTGATTGTTGAAGGTCCGGGCCACGTGCCGATCGACGAGATCGCAACAAACGTCCAGCTCATGAAGAAAGTCACCAATCACAAGCCGTTCTACATGCTCGGGCCGATCGTGACCGATATCGCGCCGGGCTATGACGACCGGGTCGCCGCCATCGGTGCAGCGATCTCCTCGTCCCTTGGCGCTGACTTCATCTGCTACGTGACCCCGGCCGAACACCTTGCACTCCCGACTCCCGAAGAAGTGTATGAGGGTGTCATGAGCTCGCGGATCGCCGCCCATGTCGGCGACATGGTAAAACTCAAGAAGACGAGGGCCGCAGATCTCGAAATGGGCCATGCCCGCCGCGACCTTGACTGGGATCGCCAGTTCGCCGTCGCCATGAACCCGGCCCGGGCAAAACAGATCCGTGCGGAACGCATGCCGGCCGATACCGATGGCTGCACGATGTGCGGGGACTTCTGCGCCATCAAGATTGTAAACCGGTATTTCAAGTTCTGATATTCCCCTTTTTTTGTTTTTCACCAGACGATCGTCGTTTCAGATTTTCCCCTTCATTCGCGATGGGATCTGATTTCCTTTCCTGTCCCGGTACGATGCTGCTGCACAGGTACTTGTTTCGCCCATCCTTGTTTGCCAACGGATTAACCGGGCCCCTGCCAATCATATCATTTTCCATTTATAGCCCGATAACAAAGAGTACCTTAAAAAAGAGTACTTTAAAAAAAAGTACGTTTGAGAAGTGATTCGATGCAGAAGAAAAACCAGAAAATTGTCAATGAATTCCTTGCTCATGCCGATGCAATAAGCGACGAGGTTATGGACGATACCGAGGAAATGCTTGGCACGCTGCCGTTTATCTTTCCTGTCATGCGGGAACGCACAGGAACATTTGCGCTTTCTGCGCTTGCCGATTACCGGGTCTGCCGCCCGGAACATCTCACGCCAAAGACTGCCGAACTTGTGGCCATTGCCGCTGCGGCAGGGGCGGGGGCGGACAACTGCCTGAAAGTACACCTGAAAGCAGCAATAAAAGCGGGCGCGACGCGGGATGAGATCTTTGATACCATCATGATTGCCGGCACGATCGGAAAGACAAAAGTGCTTGCATCGGCACTCCGGCAGATGGTCGACGTGTTTCCCGCAGATAAAAAAGAAAAGACCGCATTATGCGATAAGACTTCGGGCACAACCGGGAAATCCCGCAGGAAATCCCGGTGAAACGGACCAGACAGGAGATCCGTGAAGAAAAAACAGCGCCGTTACCCGGGTACGCTAAATAATCCCGTCTCAAAATGATCCTTAACGGTGATGCTATCCAGCTGAATTACGGGGGTTTTGTCCCGCTCTCAACAGTCGACTGGCGGGGCCGGTCGGTCTGCACGGTCTTTTTCCGGGGCTGCCCGGTCCGGTGCACCTACTGCCAGAACGCCATGATCCTTACCGGGCAGGATTTCCGCGAGATCGACGAGGTTGTCGCGCTTATCAAAGGCTCGAAACTTGCAATCAGTGGCGTGGTCTTCTCAGGGGGAGAGCCCACCCTGCAGAAGGACGCGCTTGTCACGCTCGCCCGCGCGGCACGAAACCTTGGACTCGCAACCGGTATCCAGACAAACGGCGTCTTTCCCGACACTCTTGAGACGCTCATTAAGGAACGGTTGCTCGACCGTGTGGCACTTGACATCAAGGCCCGCTGGGCGCGGTATAATAACCTTCTCGGGGGAAATTATGTAAAGAACGTGCAGCGCTCACTTGCCCTTTGCACAGAGGCGCACATAAGCGGAGCGCTGCCCGAATTCCAGGTCGTTGTCACACTCTTCCGTGGCTACGATGACGAGGTTGCTATCATCGCATCCGAAACCGGCGATATCGATCTCGTCCTCCAGCAGGGTGTAACCGAAAGCGTTCCCCCGCTCTCAGAAAAAGAACTCAAAAAAATTGCGGACGGGCTCTCGCGCAGGGTCCTGATCCGTACGCGCGAAAGTGGTGAAATCGTCTATGAAAGTGATCGGAGTCGTCGGGCTTCCCGCAAGCGGTAAAGGCGAGTTCTCAAAGATAGCGGAGAGGCTGGGGATCCCGGTCGTCGTCATGGGGGATGTGATCAGGAACGCCGTGAAAAAAGCCGGCCTCCCTCCCACCGATGCAAATCTCGGGGCGACGGCAAACCGGCTCCGGGCCGAAAGGGGCATGGACGCGATTGCCAATCTCTGTGTTGACGCAATAAAAGAACAGGCCGCCCCGCTTGTCCTTGTCGATGGCATCCGTGGCGATGCAGAAGTCCGGGTCTTCCGGCAGAATTTCCCGGGCTTTCGCCTTATTGCTATTGAGACATCGTTTGAAAAACGGCTGGAGCGTCTCTGTGATCGCAAGCGCAGCGACGACGTGGGATCTGAAGTGGGCCTGAAGACCCGGGACGAGCGCGAAAATGGGTGGGGTCTTGCAAACGCATTGAAACTTGCAGATATCAGGATCAACAACGATGGCAGTCTCGAAGACTTTACCGCCCAAGTCACGGAACTGATCGCACGGATGGGGTGTGACGCATGACCCTCCGCCCGTATTTCTCCTCGTCGGCAAAAGTCTGGGACGATATCACGTGGGTGTACGGCATTGAAGAGGCCGGTTATGCCGGCTGGGAGATCGTCGCGGACGGCAACTACCGGCTGGAGAAACCGGGAAACCTTGAAAAGATTAAAGAAGTGATCGCAAGTACCCGCCTCGGGATCACGGTGCATGCACCCTATGGGGATCTTAACCTTGCCACCCTCAACGACCCGATCTGGCACGAGTCCATCCGGCAGATTGAGATCTGCATCGAGCGGGCAGGAGAGATCACCGACCGGGTCACCATCCACCCGGGGTATCTGTCTCCCGCGGGAAAACTCCTGCCCCAGAAGGTCTGGGAACTCCAGAAAGAGGCCCTGCGCCGGATTGGTAAATGTGCCGTTGAGCACGGGGTGCTTGCCTGCCTTGAGAATATGATCAGCCAGAAAGAATTTCTCTGCAGGGATGCCGGGGAACTCATGGGGATGGCAGAGGGTATCGAGGGCATCGGTCTCACGTTTGATTTCGGGCACGCAAACACGCTCGGGAAAGTCCCGGAGTTTCTTTCCAATATCGGGCATGCAAACCACATCCATATCCACGATAACCACGGGCTCTCTGACGAACACCTCCCGCTCGGTGACGGCACCATCGACTGGAAAAACGTGGGGAAAACCATTGCCGCCCGGTACAGTGGCGTGATTGTTGTCGAAGGGCGCTCGGTTGAGGAAGCAAAAAAGAGCTTTTCCGTATTTTCGAAGGTGTTTGTATGAGCGGCGAGACACTTCAGGTCTATTTCCTCGGGACGGCCGGGGCGCTCCCGACACCGACGCGCAATCCCTCCTGCATCATGGTCCGGCGCGGGAACGACACGCTCCTCTTTGACTGCGGGGAAGGGGCGCAGCAGCAGATGATGCGGGCCCGGTGCGGGTTTACGGTTGACGCGATCTTTGTGACCCACTGGCACGCGGATCATTTCCTCGGGATCTTCGGCCTTGTCCAGACCATGTCGTTCAACGGGCGTACCGAGCCTTTGACCATCTACGGCCCGACCTGGGTCCACGAGTTTGTCGAGACCTTGAAAAAGATCAGCCGGTTCAACCTGAAATTTACCCTTGATTCAGTAGAACTTTCGGATGGATCGTGGGTGCGCTTTAACGGGTACACGGTGACCGGTTTTGCGGTCAGCCACGGGATGCCGGCCCTCGGGTACGTGCTCGAAGAAGATCCCCGCCCGGGCCGGTTCGACCGTGAACATGCAATTGAACTCGGCGTTCCGCCCGGGCCGCTCTTTGGGAGGCTCCAGCGCGGCGAGACGATCCGGGTGACAAAAGACGGTGCCGAACGGGAAGTAACACCTTCGGACGTGATGGGTGCGCCGCGCCCGGGCCGCAAGATCGTCTATACCGGCGATACACGCCCCGTGATCCCGGCGCTCCTGGGATACGCAAAGGATGCGGATCTCCTCATCCACGATGCGACGTACGATGAGAGCGAGGTAAAGCGGGCCGCAGAATTCTATCATGCGACCGCTGCACAGGCCGGGCAGGCAGCAGCCGCGGTGAATGCCCGGACCCTCGCCCTCACCCATATCAGTTCCCGGTATACTGACACGGCAAACCATGCCAATGAGGCCAAGGCTGCATTTGCCGGGACCGTCATTGTTCCTGAAGACCGGTTCATGCTGGAAGTCACGTGGCAGGATTGATCGAGATTTTTGTCTCAACTGGGTTACGAGCCAACTCCCCCCAGTCCCCCCTTCACAAAAAATGGGTGGCACGGCTACACCCATTTTTTGCGTGGGGGGTTCCGTAAACAATTCGACTCGCATAATATGGTTATGGGTGTGGATGCATTGTCGGTTGATTTAAGGTTTTTACGAGAGGAAGATTCCGCGGCTTGGTATCTGCCGCTCCCTTACCACACGGGCGTCCCGTTGGGTAGCAGACACCCCCCATGAAGTTGTGGATCCGACACCCCTGCCATACCTGAATCAGGCGTGCACTAATCCGGGCCTGAATTGAGCCCGGATTATCCGTTTCCTGTTCTGCCCCCTCGTGGAAACGCCAGTAAAATGCTTCTTTTCAGTTCGCGTGGAAAATAAGCATTTAAATCGCTCCATTTGTCGAAATTCGCCCGATTTCAATGTCAAAGAATGGCCCTTAACGGCCCAGGAATCGAGGATCATTTTGATCTATGTTTTTACCCATCCGGTACCCGGAAAGGCCGAAAAAACGCGAATATGAGGATCTTTTTTCAGGAGAGGAGTGGAAAAACGGGCAAATTGGGCCCGGATTTTCAGGGGCGTTTAATGATAACCTGTCGAGTGAAGGTCAGGCTGGATTTACTTATTAGAAAATGGTAGGTATAAGAAAATTTTTATGAATGAGAAGAATACGTGATTGCCTGTTAACTTAACCGTGCCACCTTATCCGGAAAACTCTGCCAGCAGTTTCACCACTTCCGGTGTAACGGAATAACCCACATTTTTCCCATCCCAGCGACTCTCCACCATCTGTTCGTCTAGGAACTGGCGCAGGTGCCGGTGAACGGAACTTTTGTCGAGACTTAATCGTTCTGCAAGAGTGGTGTTGCTGATGCCGGGCTCATTGAGAATGACCATGAGGATCTCCCGTTTCCGGGGATTCCGGATATACCCGTACATCTGTTTTCTCTCCGGGCTTGCGCCGCCGTTTTTGAAATGGTACATCTTGTTGCCATCATTTTTCCGGACAATTTTTCGTTCTCGGAGCAAGAGAAAGAGATGGAACTTGACCGTCCCTCTGTTGATAGTAGTATTGAGGGAAATATCCGCAATAGTACAACCCGGGTGGCTGCTGACATACTCAAGGATGGTACGACGTTTTTTATTGTTCAGCAGTTCCTCGATCCTGCCAAGGACCAGCGGGCCGAATTTGTTCGCCCCAAGGCCGGCAACAACAACGCCGATAATCTCACTCGCTTGTACCCAGAGTGGGAGCTGGAAGAACGATACGTTGGCATCCGCACCGGAAGCGTCATAGGGCCCGGTTGGGGGTGAGTACGGTGTTACCGTATAATCTCCGCTTACCGAGGCAATAAAAACAGAAAAAAGCAAAAAAAGGGGAAGTACCTTTGTTGCAGTTTTCATAACAACGGTACATTATAATTCAGATGGAATAAGTTTGTGTCCCCGAGACTTGGTATCCGTACACCTTATAATACCACGTTCCTTCTGCAATCCCGTTGCTGTTCTGGATGTTAAGATTAATGCGGCCATCAGTAGCACCGTCGGAACTATCGTAATACGGACCGAAGACGTACCCGTCAGGGGAATAGATGGTGAGCTGCAACGAGTTGGAGGGGTTTCCCCAGTTCAGGTTCACATTGAGGGTAGTGATGTATGAGGAAACCGTTTTTGATTCCCAGTTTGTCTTTCCCTGAGTGATGGAATTGTACACCGTTAGGGGAATTATCCCGGTGCCATGAGCGGGTACTATGGTGTATCCACCGTTCACTGAGAGAGATGCCGGTAATTCCTTTGCCGATACTACTACAGATGAGGTGCAGAGTAAGAGCACCACCATCACCAATAATCCCAGTCTTTTTGACATGAACCTGACGTTCAAACAGGGGTGACTTATGTTTTCTGTCCAAAGATCCCAACTGGCAGTTGGAATATCTGGACAGAAAATATAAAACTGGAAATGTAGGAGATCCATCTGCGAATACTTTCGGGGTATTCCTATGGTCTCGGATGATAGATCCCAGTCTCAAAATCTGGGGCCCTAAAATCTTGATGGCGTGAAAGAATTAGGATTGTGCAGATTCTAGGCTAGAGAGCGACGCGTATCAAAAATGGGGGGATATACAGATGAAAACAGTATACTGGGGCATCATCCTGCTTGCATTCCTGCTCGCAGCGATGGTGACAGTACCGATGGTGAGTGCCGCAGAAGAACGTTACGGCACTACCCAGCAGGATTTTTCACTTTGTAACGGTTCAGTAATTATCCTAAATCCCGCGAATTCTGAGTACCTTCGTAAATAGTATTTTTGAATATGCTGAATTTACTCACCGTTGTCACTACCTCGGAGAAAAGGAAACGGCTCCTGATCTTATTACATGAAGGTCCGCTATTATGGGATGAAATCAAGATACGACTTAACGTCTCTGCTTCTGGAATGCTACCTCAAATTAAAATTCTCGAAGAGGAAGGATTAATTGTTAAAAAAGATAGGAAGTATAGTCTGACGGATATCGGTCGTCTGATTGCTTATCATCTTAAAACATTCGATAATACACTCAAGGTAATTGAGCAACAGAAGAAATATTGGCAGGAACATGATTGCGAAGCACTTCCTCATGACATTTTCGTTAGGATTGGGGAAATACAAAATTCTCGTACTCTCGAAAAAGGTTTAGAAGAAAGCTTTGAGCCACATAAACAGCTTCTTGAAATGATCATCCAGTCCAAAAAGGTAGCATGTATATCTCCAATTGTTCATCCTATATACCCCAAATTCTTCCGTTCCCTTGCAAAAGAGGGTCGAGAAGTTCGACTTATCCTTACGAAAAAAGCATACAGCAAGATCCAGAATGAGTATTATGATATGCTTCTCGAAGGACTTCAGTACGAAAAAGCCAGTCTTTCGATTTGTGATACAGATATAAGATTTGCTTTTATTGTAACTGATATTCACTTCTCGATGAGCCTTTTCATGAAAAGCGGTGTTTTTGATTCAACGAGGGAGATTGTGAGTAATGATTCATCCGCAATCAGGTTAGGGGAGGATCTTTTCTCCCACTACCTGAAAAAGTCCTATCCTGTCAACAAGGAAGGGGCTCTGTAAAGTCTGCGGGTGGCGACATATTTTCCTCGAAGAAGGCTTAATGCAACCACCCGCAGACTTTACAGAGCCACTTTTTAAATCATTATGACTAAAGCAGTTGGATTTACAGAAAAAAATAACGTACCGTATTGACAGAAGGGAGAAGACGCGGATCTAAAACCCCGGATGTGCAATAAACCGGGCAGTAACAGACCTGTGGATTTTGCGTTTAGCCTCGAACCAGTTGATTCCGGCATTCAACCGGTGAGATTCCATACGGAGAAAGGCAAAGAGAGAAAAGAGGATATGTCCTCGCTGGAACACTTCTTTTCTGCCTTGGCACTTCTCGATACCGAAGCATTGTTTGATACCTCGGTGGTATTCCTCAATATTCCAGCCAAGATCCTGAAAGGACTTCCTGTCGGATTCAGTGGCATCAAAGATATCGGTATCCGTGTTTTTGGAAGTGAGTTAGATGATGAAACGTTCATGTGCTCTTAATAAAGATCAATGAAAAATTATTTCAGGACTGAACACTTAACAGGGGGATGAGTAGGGGTGCCATGTTCACTACCACCGGGACGGGCCGGATTATTTATTATTCCGGGAACCTCTTTTCGGGTTCTTTGATTTTCCGGCCGTTTTGCCGGTAGCTGCTTCCTTACTCCTGGCATACAATTCCCAGGCAACCATCACCACAAGAACGAAGGCGACCACCCACCAGATGTGAAGCGGGAGCAGACCTATTAGGGGAATCGTAAAGAGAGCTTTTCCCACAACCCAGTTTTTCTCCACCGGTTCGATGTTCTGAATATCACCAACCGGAAGGTACCCTCCTTCATCACTTACTGGGTTATTGTCCCCTTTGGTGATGTACCCCCCGTGCGTCGTTACATTACCGTACCAAATAAAGCCGGTCCCGTTTGACTCATACGATGCGGGCAGGCGGTAATGGTCTGTAGAGTAACTGAATCCATCACCAAGGGATGTCAGCGTGAGGTTCCATTGCGGAGGGTTGACCCCCGTATAGAGGATCTTATAGCCTTCAACGGTTGCGTTGCTTATCTCAAGAGGGAGATACTTGGTTGGAGTCGCTGCGCCCCTATAGAAATTGAAGTAATACGGTTCAGGCTCTCCCGCATCGACCCAGGTCATGACCCGGTGGATGATTGGAGTGGGGCTTGAGAGCGGAAGCAGGCCGATCTGAGCCCAGAAATCTGTCTCACCGTTGGGGCGATAGATGATCACGTCGCCGTAATCGCCGAACTTCTGGTACCCGGTTGCATGTGCCTCATCCCAGG
>NZ_JBAYLY010000022.1:0-51078 GCF_041663825.1 Methanoregula sp. | reverse complement strand
GAGCTATGTCGCAAAGGTCGTCTACCAGGACAGCGACGCAAAAGTCGTGGGGAACGACTCCGGCAAGTACAACACGGTCGCCGGCTTTAATGCCGGGGCCGCAGCCATCCTCGCCGACACCGCGCTCACGGCCGCCCACGGGGGCACGCCCGCCCGGGACTCCGACACCGAGACGTACTCGGCGACCCTCAAGTGCCATGACCCGAACGGCGAGATCTATATGATCACGTTCGGTCGGGACCAGATCAGCCTCACCTCGTACGAGGACGACGCGATCAAAACAAAGGTCGAGACCTGGGCCGACACGGTCGCAGCGCTTGCCTAGAGGTGACAACGATGGACAACGAACTCATCATTGTCGGGGCATTCCTCGGCACTGGCCTCCTCGCCTACGTCATCATCCCCGGCCTCATGGTCATCTGGGACCGGGTGCTCGACCACATGGAGTGGTAAAAAATAAACCAGCAGGGGCACGGCCCTGCCCCTGCCCTTTCATTCATGTTTTTCACATTCCCGGAACGGGTGAGGGCCTTCTCCCCTCATCTGTATTTTTTAGAGAAAACAAAAGGGGTTTTGGGGAATATCCTGTTTTTAACGCGCGGCTCTGTCAACGGATATACGTTCGCACCCCGGGAAACCCCGGCTTTTTTTGATTTTTTTTTGAAAAGTCCGGTACCGGCAATCAACTTTTTCCGGAATGTCCGGTAACCCCTCCAAACTTTTTCATGAAAACCCTGCAAGGGTTGCCTGCCGGGCCGTACCGGAAAATGCCAGGTAGGGCAGCGCCCGTTTCAGGCAGGCACCGGAGACACCGAGATCCCGGGGCGTCCGGATCGTACGGCTTTCCCGGGCCTCTAATATGGCGCGGGCAGTGACCGTCCCGATGCCGGGGACATGGAGGAGATCGGCAAACGATGCAACATTCGGATCGACCGGTTCCCGGTCACGGGCAAGGAGCGCTTTCGGGTCGTCGTTTTTGAGCGTGCCGCAATCTTCGAGAAGGGGCATGAGTTCCGCCCGGCTAAACCCGTACTCCCGGATGAGATAGTCCATCTGGTACCAGCGGCGCGAGCGCCAGGCCGGCGTGTTATCGCGGGACTCAAGCCGGGTTTTACGGAGCGCCTGAAAGGCCGAGTAATAGATCCGCGAGGGGAGCATCCGTTCGTAGAGCGAAGTGACGCAGTCGAAGATCTCCCGGTCGGACTCTCCTGCGGCACCGATCACGAGCTGCGTGGTGTGACGTCCGGGCGCCGCCTCTGCGATCCAGCCGAGCCGTTTCATGATATCGCCGGCATAGTCCTTGATCCCCGAGAGCGCACGGAGCCGGCTCTCCCCGGTCGTCTCGACATTGAGACTGATCCGGTCCGCGAACCGTGCAGCCTCGCAGATATCCTCCCGCCGGGCCCCGGGCAGGATCTTCAGGTGCAGGTATCCCGCATACCCTTCGTTTCTGAGAATCCGGGCGGACTCGATGAGTTCGCCCATCACGTCATCAGTGTCATACGGGATCCCGGAGGAAAGAAAGAGGCCCCCGGCAAGATTTTTCCGGTACAGCCCAAGGAATGTCTCTGCCAGTTCGCGGGGGGAAAACGCGAGCCCCGACCGGTCGGCCCGGACAGGACAGTAGGCGCAGTCGTACGAACAGGACCCGTGCAGGAGCACCTTGAGCATCCGGTTGCAGCCACCTGCGTTCTGGTTATACGTGATGCAGGCCCCTGATGAGAGCATCTGCATGCACTCCCCCGGCATACAGATATCATACTGGCTGCCGGAGGTCAGTTTTGCCAGTTTTTCCCCGCACCCGGGCATGTACTCCCGTTTGAGAGACACGGGATTTAAGGGGTCGGGATGCGGGGAGTGAAAGTAACTCCCGATCTACCGAAAGGGAATATGCCGGATCCGACACCCTGCGGAATGCTTTTATCCGTAGGAACGCAGATCCGTTGAAAACCGATCATGATGACGGGGACTCTCCGATCTTTTTGTCATTCCTTGTTCTTCGCAGGGATCACCCGGTCGATCCCGCGGAACCCGGCAAACGTCCCGTCACTCGTATAGTAGGGTGTCGCGTGGCTTTCAAGGATGACGAGAGAGCCCGTGCGGTCACGCCACCATGATTCAAAGAGGAACTGTTTACTGTGTGTTCTGGCCGCCTCTTCAAACACCTGTCGGTTCTTTTCGGTGCAGGACGGATCGAAGAATTCGAACGGCGTGTGACCGATCAGGTCTTCCGGGGCATAGCCGAGAATCGTCTCAACCTGAGGACTCACGTAGACAAAGCGTGATCCGGTATCGGTCTGCCAGATGATATCCGGGGTCATCGTGATCAGATCGCGGAACCGGGCCTCGCTCTCCCTGAGCGCCTCTTCGGTCCGTCTGCTTGTGGTAATATCGCGGGCTTCAATAATGAGCAACCGGACGCTGCCTTCGGGATCGAATACCGGTTTAATGGAGAAATCGACGAACAGGGTGGTATTGCCGACTCCCTGCAGTTCGGCTTCGTACCTGACAAATTTACCCGTGGCCGCACTCCCGATGACCTCCCGCAACCGCTGCATACGTGCTGCATTGCCCTGCCACCAGGGTGTCTCCCAGAAGGGGCGATTGAGGACTTCCTCCAGCCGGGCACCCACAAATTCCAGGGCCGTGCGATTGATATCAATGAGAATCCCTTTGGGTGTCATCATACCGGTGAACTGGAAGGTACTGTCAAAGATAGCCCGGAGTTTCTCCCCGCTCTCCCGGAGTGCCTCATCTGTCCGCTTCTGCTCGGTCATATCGATCCCGATCCCCCTCATTCCGGTGATCGTACCGTTGCTGACAACCGGTGTGACGTACATCTTTATCGGGAATATGCTCCCGTCACTGCGTTTGGCGCTGTATTCCAGGGTGGTGGGGAACCGGTCCGGCGGGTTGGACAAGGATCGTGCAACGAGGGCCAGGACCCGGGGCTGATCGGCAGGGCTTATCATCTGTTCTATCGTCAGCCCGCGTTCAAAATCGGCCGGAGTATACCGGTACATCGCGAAACTGCACCGGTTGGCAAAGATCAGATGCCCGGAAAGGTCGCACTCCCAGACCGATTGCGGCAGGAGATCTGCGAGCTCGTGGAATTTTCGTTCGCTCTCCACGAGGCGCACCTCTGCTGCCTTTCTCTCTGTAATATCCTCGACAATGGAGATCGTTGAAGTGACCCGGTTTTCCCGGTCCCGGAGCGGGGTGACCGTGATCGCGACCCAGAGAGCAGTACCGTCTTTTCGCAGGTACCGTTTCTCTTCCCGGACAAGGGAGATATGTCCGGCATGGATATGTTGCATATTCTCCCTGTTACGGGGGATGTCGTCAGGGTGCGTTACATCCTCGAATAATTTTCCCGACAGTTCTTCTGCGGTGTAGCCGAGCATATCGCAGAATCTCCGGTTGACGAGAGTGAACCGGTGCTCCGGATCGATGATGGTCATGCCAAGCGGGCCATCTTCGAAGATCCGCCGGAATTTTTCTTCGCTTTCCCTGAGTGCGTCCTCTGCCTGTTTGCGCCGGGTGATGTCACGCGATACGCCAAAGACCGACCGGACTCCACCCTCTCCATCCGGGATTGGCATCAGGACATGGTCGAACCACCGCGTCTCACCGTTCACCGGGAGCGGCCCCTCGCTGTGGGAGGGAATGCCGGTAGAAAAAACATGTTCCAGCATTTTTTCCTGCCGGTGCGCCATTTCAAGTGGGAACAGGTGTGCCCGGATATCCCCGATGATCTCCCCGGGAATTTTCCCGATGAGCCTTGCGGCATAACTGTTGACGTACTCGACACGGTCATCCCGGCCGATCATAAAGATCAGGTCGCTTGACGTTTCGGCTAAGATGCGGTACCGCTCCTCGCTCTCCCGCAGCAACCCTTCTGCCCGTTTCCTCACGGTAATATCTTCAAGGATGATCGAGACGCCTTTCTGCCCGTTGTCTAGAGCAGTCGGGGCAATCCGGCAGAAGAAGATGATCTCCCGGTTTGCAGGGGCGAACTCGCCGCTCCACTCGGTACCGTCGAGTCCGGCTTTCACCCGCACAAGAAACCTGCCGAAGAGATCGTCAAAGGCGGTCACCACGGGAGAATATTCAATATTTTTCCCGATCAGGTCCTGCACCGGTGTGGCAAGAAAGTGGGCAAAGGCCTCGTTGACAAAAACTATCCTCATGCTGCTAGAAAGCTGCATAATGAGTTCGGAGGAGATCGAGAGTACCGCAGAGACGGGCACGCGGTGCGCGAGGGCATAGATCTTGGCCATACCGAAGTGGCGCATCTCTACCTGACCCGATATGAGCAGCTTGTCGAGATATCTTCCTGCGGTATTCCGGTTAATACGGATCTCGCGGACGATGTCGGTGATGCTCAGGCCCTGTGGATTTTTAGCCAGGACGTCCTTGATCTGTGCGGTAATCTCCCGACTTAAAATCATTAAATAAATAATATTGGCTCAATAAGATATAATGGTTCAGCATCTCCCCTTTGTCAGGGCTCACGTCCCGGGGTTTTCCCCCGGGCCGGAAATGCCGGCATCACTCCTTTGCCCGGATCCCGTCTTGCACGATCTCGAACTCGAAACTGGCGCCCTCGGGCCGGGAACGGTGCTTGACGAGCGTTGCCCGCCGCCACCCGGGCGTGTCGAGACGGTCCAGCCGGATGATCGCCTTTGAGATGTGTTCGAGAGAGGTTCCGCCAAGGCCGGCGAACGTGTTTCTCATGGTGTCCATATAGACCTGGTTGGTGACGAGCACCGCAAGCTCGTATCGTTTCGCGTACCCGAGGAGCTGGAGCATCTGCCGGGTGAGCATCTGCATCGCATCCCTCCCCTTTTCGAGATCGGTGCGGTACAGGGCCGTCGCGGAGTCAAGGACAAGCAGGCCGGGCTTGTGCAGCTTCAAGACCTTGTCCGCCTCGGTGATCATGCTTCCCTGTTGTTCGAAGTCGACCGGCTCAAAGAGGAAGAGCCGGTCGGCAATTGCCTCGGTGTCGCTGCCGGCTACCTGGCGGAACCGCTCGATCGAGAAGCCCTCGGAATCGATGAAGACGGTCGATCCCCCCGCCCGAAGGCAGGAGACGGCAGCGATGATACAGAGCGTGCTCTTCCCGCTCGCCGGGCCGCCGTAGAGCTGGGTGATGGTGCGGAATTCGAGGCCCCCGCCAAGCAATCGGTCGAGGGCCGCATTCCCGCTCGTGAGCCGGTCGGTCTTCATGGGTCACCCGGGCGTGCATCCTGCCGTTTTTCCCGTACCTGGTTCCACGCTGCGGTCTCGATGGCGCGGAGCACGTCTCGCACCGGTAGATCCAGTTCTGCCGCCCAGTCACGTGCGGTATCAAACTCGGCCTTGAGCGTATAGATGCGTCCGTCCATCCACCCGCACTTCACCGGCAGGCATTTTTTATGCCCGGCTATCTCTACATCCACGTCTGCCATCGTACGTTCCGCGATAAACCGGTGGACCACCGGGATGCGCCGAACCCCGAGCGTGCCGAGTTCGCGGGCCATGAGCCGTGCGAGGCCGGTGCTTGTTGCCGGGAGGGCGATGACCGTGACAAGGTATCCCGGCCTGCCTTTTTTCATGATAATGGGGGTTGCACTTGCATCCCGCGCCCCGGCGGAGATGAACCGGGCCAGAGCCTCCCAGATCACTTCCCCGCTTACATCGTCCACGTTTGTCTGGAGGAGGTCGACTGTATCCTGCGGCAGCGCACCGGTCGTCTCCACCACCATTGCCCGGATCACATTTGGGGAATGCGGGGTGTCCCGGCTCCCGGCGCCGTAACCCACCGCCGTGATCGTATACGCCCCGAGTGCTTCGGGAGGAATACTTGAGAATTCTGCGAGCAGGGCGGCACCGGTCGGGGTGCAGAGTTCGCCCTCATCATTCCCCTGCATGGTCGCAAGTCCCGATCCTTTGAGGATCGCTACCGTTGCGGGAGCCGGGACCGGGATCGTGCCGTGCGATCCGGTGACCGTTCCCGACCCCAGCGCAAGTGGCAGCACCACAACGCCATCGATTTCGAGCGTGGCAAGGGCAGTACAGGCACCGATCACGTCCGCGATCGCGTCATCGGCCCCGACTTCGTGGAAATGGGTGTGGGCGCCGTGGACTTCTTCTTCTGCCGCGTTGATCCGCAAAAAGACCCGGCGTGCCATCGCAAGCACTTCTTCCGGCACCTGCGGGGCGGCATGATCCAGCCGCTTGTAAACGTCGTCAAGCGACCGGTGTGCCGGGGTTGCGTGGGTATGCACTTTCGTGGCCCGGATGCCGGCCCGGGTCACGGTCTCAACCGCCGGCTCTGCGACAACGGCTCCCATTGCGGCAACGACACGATCCCTGTCTGAGCCGCAGTCGATCAGGGCTCCTGTGATCATATCGCCTGCTGCGCCGTGGAACGGATTAAAAACAAGGACTCGCATTTACAGTACTTATAAATCCCTGCGTATATGATTTTTAAGGTAATGCCTGAAGTGCAACTGCGGGTGGATTCCGCGTATCCCGGAGACCAGGGTGGAGGGAAAGCCCGACTCGACCCTGAAACCATGCTTCTTTTGAAGATCTCCCCGGGGGATCTCGTGGTGATAGAGGGAAAGCGCCGGACTGTGGCAAAAGTCTGGCGGTCCCTTGTCGAGGACTGGAACCAGCGTAAAATACGGATCGACAATTTTACCCGGGTAAATGCCGGTGTCGCCATCGGGGACTCGGTCAAGATCTCGACGCTCACAGAAGAGATCGAGGCAAAACGGGTCGTGCTCGCGCCTCCCGAAGACCTCCCCAAGAAAATACCGATAGCGAATAACCCGCACGTGATTAACGGCCTCCTGGATTTCCCGGTCGTCAAAAACGACTCGATCCCGATTATGCTCGGCCTGCCGTTTGTCCAGCCGCAGATCGTCGCGTTCAAGGTCGTCGAGATCGAACCCGAAGAGGCGGTCATCATCACGAAGAACACCACGGTCGAGTTCTCGGACAAGCCGGCCGCGGGATTCGAAGGGGTCAAACGCTTCAGTTACGAGGATATCGGGGGCTTAAAGGACGAGCTCCAGCGTCTCCGTGAGACGATCGAGCTGCCTCTCCGGCACCCGGAACTCTTCCAGAAACTGGGGATCGAGCCGCCCAAGGGTGTTTTACTCTACGGTCCGCCGGGGACGGGCAAGACCCTGATCGCAAAGGCCGTCGCAAGCGAGAGCGGTGCGCACTTCATCTCGATTGCCGGTCCCGAGGTCATCTCGAAATACTACGGTGAGAGCGAGCAGCGCCTGCGCGAGGTTTTCGAGGAGGCGCGGGAGAACGCGCCTTCGATCATCTTCATCGACGAACTGGACTCAATTGCGCCCCGGCGGGAGGAAGTGACCGGGGAGGTCGAGCGCCGGGTCGTCGCCCAGCTCCTGACCATGATGGACGGTCTCGAAGAGCGCGGGCAGGTCGTCGTGATCGGCGCCACGAACCGGGTCGATGCGATCGATGCGGCCCTGCGCCGGCCCGGCCGGTTCGACCGGGAGATCGAGATCGGTGTCCCTAGCGAGATTGACCGGATCGAGATCTTAAAGATCCACACCCGGGGCATGCCGCTTGCAGAAGATGTGAGCCTGAATGTGCTCGCCCAGCAGACCCACGGGTTTGTCGGGGCAGACCTTGCAGCGCTCGCCCGCGAGGCGGCGATCCGGGCCCTGCGCCGGTACATGCCGGAACTCGATCTCGAGAAAGAGGAGATTGAACAGGAAACCCTCGACAAGCTCCGCGTGCTCGCAGCCGACTTCAGGAGTGCCCAGCGGGACGTGGGCCCGAGCGCGATGCGCGAAGTGATGCTCGAGGTCTCGCACGTGAAGTGGGAGACGGTCGGCGGGCTTGACGCGGCAAAGACCGAAGTCCGCGAGGCGGTCGAGTACCCCTTAACCCACCATGACCGGTTCGACGAGCTCGGGATCGTACCGCCCCGGGGCGTGCTGCTCTACGGTCCGCCCGGGACAGGTAAGACCCTGATTGCAAAGGCCGTCGCAAGCGAGAGCGGCGCCAATTTCATCCCGGTACGGGGGCCGCAGCTCCTCTCCAAGTGGGTAGGCGAGAGCGAACGGGCGGTGCGCGAGATCTTCAAGAAGGCCCGGCAGGTATCTCCGTCGATCATCTTCTTTGACGAGATCGATGCGCTTGCCCCGGCACGGGGGAGTTCAAGCGATTCGCACGTGATCGACAACGTGCTCAACCAGATCTTAACCGAGATGGACGGCCTTGAGGACCTCAAGGATGTCGTGATCATGGGAGCGACCAACCGGCCGGATATCGTAGACCCGGCGCTCCTGCGGGCCGGGCGTTTCGACCGGCTCGTTTACATCGGAGAGCCGACGTTAGAGGACCGCAGGAAGATCATCGGCATTCACACGCAGTACATGCCGCTCGAAGGCTCGGCGCTTGAAGAGGTCGTCGGCCTGACCGAAGGGTACACCGATGACACGCTCGGGGAACTGGTGGAAAAACTGTGGAGTGACGCAAAAATTACTGCGGGGACGGTCAAAGCGGCGATCGAGCCTGTGAAAGATGTGAGTGCAGGGATTACCAAAGAAGCGAGGCAGCAGATTCTGACCGACCAGATAAACAACAAGAGACTGCCGCTTGAGGACTTGGTATTCGAAGAGATTGTTAACCTGACTGAAGGGTACACCGAGCACACGCTTGGGAAACTGGTAGAAAAATTATGGAATAATGCAAAAATTACTGCGGATACCGTAAAATCTGCCATCGTGCCGATAACGGATGCCCGTACAGGGATCTCGAAAGGGGCACGGCGCCGGAGGCTGGTCGACCTGATGCACGAGAAGAACCTGACGTTCGAGGACCCGGTCCGGGACACGAACCTCACGGATCTTGCCCGGATCACCGAGGGCTTCGTGGGCGCAGATCTCGAAGCGCTCTGCCGGGAGGCCGGGATGTTTGCGCTGCGGGATGGTGCGTCAGTCGTGACGCCACTGCATTTTTCAGAGGCACAAAAGAAGGTGCACCCGACCATGAACGACAACCTGCGGGACTATTACGGCAAGATCCAGCAGCACTTCAAGGGCGGACTGCCTAAAAAGGTTCAGCCGCCGGAATACCAGTAAGTCCAATAATTTTTTTCACTTTTTTTCGATCAGTGCAGCTCGGTTCCCCAGTCTTCCAAAAAATCTTCGATCGTCGAAAATTCCGAAAAAGTGTAGTGTTTCCTTATGGACTCACAAGAGTTAGGTCTGACATCAGTACTGCTCTATTTTCACGTTGAAAGACCAACCACCAAAATTCGTATGAGCCAGATCTGGAAGCGGGAGTACCCTTTTTTGGCAGCCGCCATCCCCCTTTTATGCCAGGAGGGGGTACCCCCACCATTTGTACAAAGGTGGCACCCCCCACTCACGGGCAACAAGAGGGGGGTGGGGTATCATGCTTTTAAAAAATCGGTCGGGGGGTGGGGGTACCTCTCCTTTTTGGGAGCGGGGGGTACCCCCTTAGCAAGAAAAGAGGCCCCTACCCCCCAAGCCATCGGCGGGAAAAATATACCTTCAGACGATAACTCCACGCGAAGCACAGGTTTTGGAAATGCCGGAAAGGGGGGGTAGGGGCCCTCTTATGCCCGGACAGGGAGGTGGGGGTATCGTGCTTTTAAAAAATTGGTCGGGGGTGGGGGTACCTCTCCTTTTTGGGAGCGGGGGGTGCCACCCCGGGCTGGTTGAGGGGGGTACCCCCAATGGATCGTGAATCGATTCGGCAAGTCCTGTTAAAAAATTCTGATGTGTATAAAGGAAAATTTAAAGAAGTACTGGCCAGTGAGTTGACATGTTCGGGTGGCCGGGATGCTTGCCCTGGGGGGATGATCATTCAATGTTTATGGAGGATAATTTAGAGAAATACTGAAGGATAATAGCGGGGATATCAGGAACCCCCGGAAGACCTCCAAAAAAAACGGGACCTAGAATGATTGCGAGACTGGAAATCAGGAAGATATATACCTTTTCATGACGGTTAATCCACTATGCAGGAAGTTCGCTTAACCCTCAAGAAACGGGCATTTCCAAGCCAGGGGCGGGTGCGTCTCAATATCGCACATCTGCCCGAACTGGGAATCCATGAAGGGGAACACGTAGATCTCATCAATGAAGCCACTAAAAAATCCGTTACAACCTCCGTTATTGCGGATACCATGGTACGGGAAGGGCAGGTCCGCGTGAGTGAAGAGGATCTCAAGACGCTTGGTCTCAACGATGACGATGAGGTTCTTGTCAGGAAATCACTTCATCTGCAGGAAAAACTCTCCAAAGCCGCTGCCGAAGCCAACACTTCGATTTCAAAAGGTGTTGGTAAACTTGGCAACGCGGCCAAAAAAACTGCAGACGAGGTAAAGTCCGGGGCAGCTAAAACTGCGGATACGGTGAAAAAAGAGACTAAGAAAGCCTCGGTCAGCATCGGGAAGGCTGCTACAAAGACCGTAAAAAAAGTGAAAAAAACGGTGAAGAAGGCAACAGGCACCGGGGATGATCTGTAACATGGTCTGTTTTTGTGCAGAACCGGACAGGGAAACCCGTGACAGGGTGAAGTAACGATGGCAGCAGAAGCAGTTGTGGTACCGGTAGCTGGTATGATCACCGATACCGTTCTTGTAGGAATCCTCATCGTTCTCGCGATGGTGATAATCTATCTCATCATCCGCGAGATACGGATCATGAAGACGGCCAACCGCACGATCGAACTGGACCTTGAAAAGGACAAGCTCAAACTCCTCCAGCAGCACGAAGCGTCAAAGATGTTCCCGTTCACCCGGTTCTCGCCCGAACAGACCTCCGCGATCCGGCAGGTCGAAGATGAGAACATGGCCCTTGAGACGGATAACTTCGCAAAGGAGAACCTCCTTGAGAAGCGGCTGACCCGTCTTGAAAATATCGTGAAGACAAAAAAACTCGATAACCTCCTCAATAACATCGGGGAACAGGAAAAGAAGGTGAAGTAGATGTACCCGGTAATTAACCAGAATCCGGAGCAGAATGCGACCGGGGATTCGTTCTGGGACCAGTTCTCCCATATCCCCGGGACGATCGGATCGCATGTCCCGACATTTGACAAATCGCTCGATACGTATTTCGACCAGCACTTTGCTGCCATCATCGAGGAATGGGACCTCGTGACCGATGCCGATCTCGACCGGCTTGAACGCCGGCTGGCAAACGTGAGCGATGAGATCACCGGTCTCTACGCAGAAAAAACTGCCATAGAGGCCCGGGCTCAGCGGCTGGACGATCTTATCACCTCCATGGAGAGATCGCTATGATCGGCATGAATTCGTATCTCGATGCCTACGTAGACCGCCGGATGAAATACATCGTTGACGAATGGGACCTCTCGACAAAGGCGGAACTTTCGGAGTTCACGAGCCGGCTCGCTGCACTGGAACAGGAGATCCCCCGGATCAAGGCATTCGACCACGCCGCGGCCGACAAACTGACCGCACTTGAAACCCGTGCGGCAAAACTCAAAGGGAGGATCTGACCATGGATCTCCTGACCTTTATCATTCTCGTCATCATCCTCTGTGTCGTCCTGTTCATCGTGTATTATTTCTTCCGGGGCCAGAAAGGGAATATCTCCCTCTCCCGCCCGGTGGAGAGCCGGGTGGACGAGTACCTTGACCGCCGGTTCCAGAGCATGGTCGATGAGTGGGAGCTCGTCTCCCGCCCGAAACTCCAGGCGTGGAAAGAGCAGCGGACACATGAGATTGAACAGAACGAAGCACGTCTTAGTGACCTGAAGAACTACGAGTCCGGCATGCAGTCCCACTTGACGTCACTGGAGGCACGACTTGACACTCTGGAAAAAGAACTGGCCCGGAAAGGCAGCGCCAAAAAGTAAGGACGCTCCTTTCCTTGGCGAGCTCAAAAAAGAGATCGCGGTGATGCGAAAGCAGGGGGAACCCCCTATAAAGGACCCCCAGAGTTTTGCGCAGTACACCTGCGATCTCTGCAACACGCCCCATCCCGTATCAGAGCTCCGCCAGTGCGTGCTCTGCGGGCGCTGGGCGTGCGAGTCGTGTTGGAAGGACGAGTATTATACCTGCAAGTCCTGCGCCGGCCTCATAAAAATCCACATGCTCAAAGGGGAATGAAAGAACCCACCCCTCGTTTTTTCCCATCGGCCTTAAAATAAACTCGTGCCTGGATTAACATCAGGCAAACCGGTACAGCCCCTTTGGTATTGCAATCTCAAACCGGGCGCCTTTACCCGGCGTACCCGTCTCCGAAATTGTCATGCCGGAGGTGGTGAGAAATTCCCGGACAAAGAACAACCCGAATTTACCTCCGCCCCCCACAATCCGATCAAAAATATGGAGTTTTTGATTTTGGGAAATGCCGATACCGTCATCCTCACCGACTAAAACCATTCCATCCCGGGTTTCCTGGCATTTAAAGGAAATACGGGTGAGTGTCTTACCATGTTGTATGGCATTAACCATAAGGTTGTAAAATACCCGGTCAATCATAGGATCGGCATAGATCTCAAGTCCACGCAAATCAATCTCCAGCGAGACATTATGTTTCTCACTTATGAGCGACAACTGCGCCCGGATTGTTTGTTCCAGGTGGATCCAGCGGGACTTGTCCTCCCCTACCTGCTGGTAGTCCTTCGTATGTTGAATCAGGTCATGGATCGAGGCCAGGATCCCCATCTCCCGTTCGATGAAGATTAAACGGTCGTGTTCGCTCTCTGGTTTTTTGCTCAGCTCGACATATCCCCGGAGTCCGGTGACTTTGTTCTGGATATCCTGGTAGGTTACATCGTTCATAAGGGCGAGTTTGCAGTTCGCCAGCCGGATCTTCTCCTCGGCCTTCTTGCGTTCAGTAATATCCCGTACAATGGCCCACATTCCCGCAGGCAGTCCAGCCTCATCCCGGATCAGGGACCGTCGTAACTCTACCGGAAAGACAGTTCCGTCCTTTTTCCGGTACTCTTTCTCGTAGACATCAGAATACTCACGAGGGATAATTTGCGATTCAATAATGTAGTCTTCAAAGGCATGCCATTTTTCCGGTGTCAGGTCCCGGTACGTCAACCTGACCAGTTCCTCATCGGAATACCCAACCATCTCCCTGAATGATTGATTGAACTCCTGGATCTGTCCCGCCATATTGACTTGGATGAACGCGTCCATCATGCTCTCGTATAGTTTCCGGTACCGGGCTTCGGACTGGAGCAGTTTTTCCTCGGCTCTCTTGCGCGCCGTAATGTCAAGCACCGTCCCTACGATGGAGACGAGATTGCCCCGCTCATCATACCGGCCCTCGAAGGTTGAATGGTAATATCCGATGCTCTTATCCGGGCGAAAGAACCGTTGTTCATACATACCAGGCTCGCGGGACTCTGTCGCTCTCCGGATCAGTTCCCTGTCGCGCTGCTGCTCATCAGGCCATGGTGATAATGCAAGGATCGACTCGATATGCGGAATGAACTCTTTGGGATCGAGGCCAAAAATCCTGAATACTTCGTCAGACCATTCGACATAACCTGTTTTTACATCCCATAACCAGAAGCCCAGGTGTGCCATCTCCTGAGCTTCCTGCAATCGTTTCGTGCTCTCCTTAAGTGCGTTCTCTGCATTTTTGCGGTCGGTGATGTCTTCGGAAATCCCCAGCAGATACCGGGGATTCCCGGATTCATCGAGGATTGGAATTTTTTTAGTATGGAGTATTCGTTCTCCCCGATATCGGGTCTTTATCGTCTCCTGAGGAATATCCGTAAACTGTCCCGCACCAAGGGCTTCCCGGTCCTTTCCCGTGAAAAGATCTGCCTCGGGTTTTGGGAAAAGATCATAGTCCGTTTTTCCCAGCAGATCTATTCGTGAATATTCAAGCAGGTCTTCACCCGCCTTATTGATCCGCACAAACCGAAGATCCCTGGCATCTTTCACGAAGATCATGTCCGGGATGCGTTCAACGATATTATCGAGGAAGTTCTCACTCGCCCGCAGACCCACCTCGGCCCGCCTGCGCTCGGAAATTTCAGTTTCCAGCTGCATCACTTTCTTTTCCAGTTTCCGGAACAATACCTCATTGTACTGCCGCAGAACCTCCATCTCATCTCCAAGGGGTTTTTGTGGGGTCGTTGATGTTTTCTGCCGGGATTCTTCCAGGACCTGGCGAACGATCTGGCCGAGGATTTCAGGCTTTTGCGGCTTGATAATGAACCGCTCGGCCCCGAGACTTTGTGCAAACTTCTCATCCTTAGCGTCAATATAAGTGGCTGTATAGAACACGAACGGGATATACTGCAACCGCTCATCAGCCTTCCATTTCCGGCAGAGCTCGAAACCGTCCATGACCGGCATCAGGATATCGGCAATAATCAGGTCCGGCGGATTTTTTATCGCTATATCCAGCGCCTCAGCGCCATTCCTGGTGGTAATCACGTCGAATTTGTACCCTTTGAGGATCGACTCCAGCAGGTACAGGTTCTGCGGGTTGTCGTCAGCGATAAGAATTCTGGTCATCTGCTGGTTTCTCCGGGTGTGACTGGGACGAGGTAGGGTTCGACCTGTTCTGTGAAGGTTTTCGGATTGATGGGTTTTTCGATATAGCCGGTGCATCCTGCTGCGATCGCCTTCTCCCGGTCACCGGCCATTGCATAGGACGTAAGGGCAACGATGGGGATGGAGGCAAGTCCCGGATGCGTGCGCAGTTCGCTGGCAGTCGCGTACCCGTCCATAACAGGCAGCTGGATATCGAGCAGGATGAGGTGCGGGGGGGCCGTCCTGGCGAGATCGATACCTTCCCTGCCGTCACGCGCTCTGACGACTTCGTAACCTTTCGCGCTCAAAATAAAGTTGACCAGGTAGAAGTTCAGGTCGTTGTCCTCGATGTAAAGAATTTTTGGTGTCACGATTTCCTCCTTTCACGGGGCAGGGAAACACTAAAGATGCTGCCCTTGCCCGGCTCACTTTCCACGCCAATGGTACCACCCATCAGGTTCACCAGCTTCCAGCAGATGGAGAGCCCAAGGCCCGTGCCTTCGTACTGCCGGGTCAGGCCGGTCTCCACCTGGCTGAATGGTTTGAAAAGCTTGTCCAGATCCGCTTTCTGAATCCCGATGCCGGTATCCTTGACGCGAACCATAACGTTCTCTCCCTCGTTTCTGCATTCGATCCTGACATGCCCCTGCTCGGTGAACTTGATGGCGTTACTCATAAGGTTCAGGAAGATCTGTTCGACGCGCCGGGAGTCACCCCGGATCACTCCCGCATCCGGGGCAATTGCAAGTTCGATCGCGAGATTCTTCTTCTCCGAAAGTGGCCTCACCGTACGGGCAACTTTTTCGAGCACGACCCGCAGGTCAACAGGCTCGTTTGCAAGGGTAAGTTGTCCGGCTTCGATCTTCGAGATGTCCAGTACATCGTTGATCAGTGCAAGCAGGTGTTCTGAACTGTCGGACACCATGCCCAGCTGTTTTTTCTGCTCCTCGTTTAAGGGGCCTGCCAGTTCCTGGAGAAGAATCCCTGAGAACCCGATGATGGAGTTGAGCGGGGTGCGCAATTCGTGCGACATGGTGGCGAGGAATGCCGATTTGAGGCGGTCGGCCGATTCGGCAGCATCTTTTGCCGCGGCCAGTTCCCGGGTGCGCTCGGCAACAATCTCTTCAAGGTGGTCGCGGTACGCCTCCAGCTCGGCAAGTGCCTGTTTTCGTTCCTCTTCTTCGTTGCGGATCTTTACAACCATCGCTTTGAAAGACCGGGCAAGACTCCCGATCTCGCCGGCCCCACCGGTCTCTATTGTCTGGTCCAGGTCACCGGTCTCGGCAATTTTCCTGCTCACCTCAGTCAGGCGGGTCAGCGGCCGGATAACCGTGTAGTTGAGGCCGACAAGGGTGATCACGCTGAGCAGGACCAGGGCGAGCAGGACGAACAGGAGGATCCGCAGGATGGATTCGTTGATCTTCTGCTCGATGGTGGAAAACGGAATAAAAGTACCGATCTTCCAGCCCAGTTCCGGCGAGGTATAATACATCAGGTAACTCCCGTTGACAATGAGCACCCCCTCCTTTGAAGAGAGGAACACCGGGGTCTTGTCCCCGAGGAGATCGTTGACATTGCCAAACAGCCGGGAAGAATCGCGGGTGGCCAGGATCGTGCCCTGCCGGTCTACAAGGATCATTTCCCCGCCGTCCACGCTGCCGACCGTGGTAATGTAACTGGTCAGGTTGACCAGCGTGATGTCGGCGCCCACGACCCCGATCATTGTCCCGTTCCGGTCAAGGAGCGGGGTGACGATCCCGATGTTCACATCGTCCGTGGTGACCGCCTTGTAGGGGTCGGTCACGGTCACCTGGCCCGGGTGTTCCTTTGCAAGAATATACCAGGGCCGTTCGCGGGGGTCATACGCGGTAGGACGCGTCCGGGGATACGACCTGACGAACGCCCCGTTCTCCCGACCCATATACACTGAACTGACATACGGGTGGGAGGTCTGGTAATCTTTCAGGATATCGATGATCCCCTGTTCCTGATCGCCGACGGAATAGTGGAACGTATCTCCTGAGGCATTCAGGAAATTCGTAAAATGGGTATCATTTTGCGTCTGGACATCGTCATTGAGCGACAGGGCAAGGACGTCGTATTTCGCTTCCCGGATGAAATTGGAGAGGGCAAAATCCATGTGCCTGAGCTGGTTGATGGAATCTCCGGAAATGGTATCGAGGTTCTGCTTGTGCAGGGTCGAGGGAAGTACTCCGCCAATGAGGCCCAGTACGAGTACGGCAATGCACAGGTAGAGGAGCAGAACTTTTGACTGGAGTTTCATCAGTAAGGGGAATGCGTATGGGCTTATAATAATGTTTTCTATATATCCTCGTGATATACAGGGGCGCCGGCCCTTTTATCAGCCTCCGGTATCAAACCGTTCAGGTATGGCAGGTCTGATAATGGCTCTCGCAGAAGATCTGTCCTGATAAAAGATACCGGAAATGGCCCGTCAGTACGGGCTTGTGTCCGAATAAAAAAAAGTGTTCGGCCTTATTCGTTATACCGGCGCTCGTTGATCTTAGCGGCCATGATAAAATCGTTCAACGTCAGCCCGCCGGCCGGGTACGTGTAATACCCCACGTCCACGAACCTGCCCTCCCGCATGGCGAGATCCGGGATGTGCCCCTCTTCAACCGACATCGTCAGCACATCGTTTAAGAATTCGATGGACTTCTCGCTGTCCTCGAACGTGAACGTGCGCTTCAAGTGGCCGTTCTCAAGCGACCATCCGGGCACCTCTTTTAAAATTTCGACCGTATCCTTCCGGGTAATCGGCGGCGAGCCGGGCTTATAGGTTGAACATTTCTTCTGCGCGAGTTCCATGGTTATCTAGTCCACCGTATAACCAAAAAAGGTTTTTCCAATAAAAAAAGTTCAGGATTTGTTTTTTACCCGGCCGGAGCCGGTGCTTCCGGGGCATTCGTACCCCCATAGTGTTTCTGGAGAACCAGCATCACCACAAGCGAGACCGGCAGTGCGATGACCAGCGGATCGATCACCGACCACGGGAGGGAGAGGAGCGACGGCTTGCCGAATATTGCCTGGCAGAGCCCGAGCGGCTTTGCCTCGGCCGTGTGGACAAATGCCGTCCACAAAAACCAGACAACCGCACCGGAGACCATGCTCGCGATCGCGGCCTTTGTGGACGGCTGTTTCACGTACACCCCGATCGCAAACGCGGGAAGGAACGCGGCGGCGCAGAGGCCCATGAACATCGCGGTCGCCCGGGCGATGATCGAGATGGGGAGCGCGAACGCGAGGAGCGTCGAGACCACCATCATAAGGAGGATCCCGTACTGGTTGTTTTTGAGCGAGAGGGCGCACTCCTTGCCCCGGCCCCAGAGATCGCAGGCAAGCGCTGTTCCCATCGCGTGATAGAGCGAGGAGAGCGTCGACATCGCGGCGGCAAGCAGCGTGAGCATAAAGATGGCGATAAAGACATCCGGCATGGCATCGTTGATGAAGATCGGCATGATCGAGTCAACGTTCCCGCCGGCCGCAACGATGGCGATCTGGCCCGTGTGCTGGTAGAAATAGACGTTTGTGAGCGCCCCCACGGTGAACGCGACGCCGGTCATCATCAGGATGAAGATCCCGCCAATCAGCACCGCCCGGTTGAGCGACCGGTTGTCCTTTGCGGTCATGAACCGGACCACCAGCTGCGGCTGGGCGAGCACCCCGATCCCGACACCGAGCACGATCGTTGTCACCAGCGTAAACCAGATGGGAGAACCAAGCGCCGGCATCGATGTCCAGCCGGTCATCCCCTGGTCTGCGAGTGCCTTCGGGACAAGGCCCGCCATGTTCGTGAGCGCGGTGTTTCCTGCCGTCACTCCCCCGACAACGATGTACGTCAGGACTAAAAGGATCGTCATCCCGATGAACATGATCGTTCCCTGGAATGCATCGGTGTACATGACCGCGATGAGCCCGCCGAAGATCACGTAGACCGCGGTGATGACGGCAAAGATCAGAAGCGAACTGGTGTAGCTGATCCCGAGCGTCGGCTCGATGAACCGGGCCCCGCCGATCAGGATCGCCGCCGTGTAGAGTGGCATGGAGATGACGATGATGATCCCGCTGATGTACTGGAGGAGCGGGGAGCGGTACAGCTTGCACATCAGGTCCGGGAACGTGACGGCCGAAAGGCGCTGCCCGATCTCCCGGGTCTTTTTCCCGAAGACAACGAATGCGATCAGGATACCAACACCGATGTTCAAGACCGTCAGCCAGATCAGGCCCATCCCGAGGTTTGCCGCCTGGCCCCCGAAACCGATGATGGCTGAAGTGGAGATAAATGTCGCGCCGTACGAGAGTGCGATGATCGCCGGGTGGCTGCACCGGCCGGCGACAAGGTAATCATCGGAGGTCTTTGTTTGTTTGTAACCGATATACCCGATCACGAGGGTAGCTGCAAGGTAGACGATGACAAGAGCTGCCATCGTGAACGTGTCAACTGCCATCGTTGTCGCTCCCTTTATTCCAGTTCAGTAAGCCGTACACGATACACGCCAGCGTAAAGCCGATGGCAAGTCCATAGCCAGTCAATATCTGCGGATCAGAAATTCCAAGCACGAGCATAGAATAAACCCCGGGTAACCTCTACGCCACGACCAGTACAAACGGGGAACCTTATGCGGATCCCCTAACTAAAACCGAAGAAAAAGAAAAACCGGGCTGCGCCAGAAGAACCAAAACAGACCCGTTGCACCTGCATAGTGTTACCAACCGGTTTTATGAATACAATGGTATATAACAATTTTGATACTTCGGGCCCTGTGCCGGAACCGGCCCCGGACTCCCCCAAAAGACCATAATACCCCCGGACAATGGAAGTACTACGAACAGGCCATCGGTATTTCCCACACTGCACGAGTCGCTTAGGGCTGTGCTTGCTGAACGGCTGGGCTGGAGCGAGCTGCGCGAGGTGCAGGAACAGGCGTACACGGCAGTACGCGGGGGAAACGACGTGCTCGTCATCGCCCCGACAGCCGGGGGAAAATCCGAGGCTGCCCTGATCCCGGTGCTCGACGATATCCTGAAGTCCGGGACAAAAGGAGTCGCCTGCCTCTACCTCTCGCCGTTAAAGGCGCTCATCAACGATCAGGAGGAACGCATTGCCGCGTTCTGCCGGCCGACCGGTCTTTCCGTTGCAAAGTGGCATGGCGATGTCCCGAAAGGCGACCGCGGGTGGAAGGCTGGCGAGGCCCCGCAGTTTTTGCTGATCACTCCCGAGTCGCTCGAAGTCCTCCTGCATGAAAAGGGGCATGGCGCCGATCTTGCGAATCTTAAGTATGTCATCGTGGATGAACTCCACGCATTCGTGGAGTCGGAGCGGGGTGTCCATGTCAAGATCCTTCTCGACCGTCTCGACCGGATCGCAAGAGGCCCGGTGCAGCGGATCGGGCTCTCGGCCACGGTCGGGAACCCGGACGAGATCCTTACGTGGCTCTCGTCCGGCCGCCACCCCCGCCGGCTCGTTGCCGTCCCTGCCCCGGCAACAGCAAAAAAATTCCGGTTTGTGATCGAGCCGGACCCGGCCCGGAGGATTGATGCGCTCACCAGATTTGTTGCCGGGAAAAAAGCGCTTGTCTTTGTCAACAGCCGGAGCGCGGCAGAAACGATCGTGCAGGAGGCGTCCGGCCGGATAAAGAACCTCCACATCCACCACTCGTCAGTCCCGCCCGCCACGAAAAAGGCGGCCGAGGAGGCGTTCCACAGCGGGGAAGGGGCCTGTATCATCTGCACGAGCACGCTCGAACTCGGGATCGATATCGGGGACCTGGATATCGTGGTGCAGGTCGGCCCGCCGGACTCGGTCTCATCGTTCTTACAGCGGATGGGCCGGAGCGGCCGGCGGGAACAGGCCGCGTCTGTCGCGTGGCTCCTTTCTGACCCCGGGGAACTCCTCACGAGCTGTGCCCTGATCGAATGCGCCCGGGAAAAGAAGGTCGAGCCCCTCCTGCCGCTGGTCAAACCGTATAACGTGCTCGTCCAGCAGATCTTCCTCTATGTCCACTCGGTATCCCGGGTCGGTCGGGGCACGATCGTTCGCGACCTCCTTGCGTTCTCCGCATTTGCGCACCTCTCCGCGAGTGACGTGGATCGCATCCTCGATCACTTGGTCGCGACCGGCTATCTTACCGCTGACGGCGAGATGCTGATGCCGGGAACGGAAGCAGAGCGGGTGTTCGGCCGGTCGAATTACAAGGCACTCTACTCGGTAATCAGCGGGGGAAACGAGTACCGGGCAGTGACGCCGGATGGCGAAGTGGTTGGCACTCTTGACGCCCGGTTTGCTAACCGTCCGGACCCGGGGGAATTTGCGCTCGGGGGGGCAACCTGGTCGGTGGTCAAATGCGACGAGAGCCACAATCTAGTCGTCGTGGTGCCGGGCGGGAACGGGAATGGCACGTCCCGGGTCTTCTGGACAGCCGGAGAGGAGGCCGCGCTCTCACTGGTGATCTGCGGTGCGGTACAGAGGATCGTTGCCCGGGGCGGGACCGATCTTCCGCTGGGGGAAAAAGAGACGGAGGCCCTTTCTGCAGCGCTCAGTACCCTTCCAGCCGGGATCTCTGGGCAGGGCATCTTTGTCCGGGAGGAGCGGGGCATGTACGGGAAAGAAGTGGTCGTGTACTCGTTTTACGGCAGCCGGTTCAATCGGGTGCTGGCGTATCTCATAAAAGGCCTGCCCGGCCGGGTCCGGGTCAGGTACGACGATTACCGGGTCCGGGTTACGGGGGCCGGAAAGACCGGTGCCGGTGCGAAGGTGGCAGGCGCGATCCGGGAGATCCCGGCTCTTTCCTCAGAAAAGATAGCTGCGCTTCTCCCGCTGCCGTCCCCGGAGTCGTGGAAGTTTGCCGCGGCACTCCCGGCCCGGGATTTTCAAGAGATGGTGCTTGCGGATTATTACCATATCGGGGCGTTTACCCGGACTCTTGCGCAGGTGCCGGTCATCCTCATGCCGGATGCAGGGCCGGACTCGGGAAAGAGAGAAGCCGGGGAGTGAGTGCTCCGGTACGGGCAAGTGCACAGGTCTCATTCCCGTTCCCGTCAGCTTTTAAAATGCAGGGCTGTACATATCAGTGACAATGTGGAGTGTACTCTCATGAAACGCATTCTTCTCTGTATTGCAGTTGTTTTTCTCCTGCTCGCGGCAGGATGTACCCAGACTGCACAGCAGGGTCAGCCTGCTGCAACCGTAACAACAAAGATGCCGACACATACCTCGACGACTTCGGCACCGGTAGCTGCCGCAGCCACCGCTAATGCGGTCACAACAACCGCCTCGGTCTCGGACAATACCGTCCTCATCCAGAACATGGCATATAATCCGGCGCAGATCACAGTGAAGGCAGGCGAGATCGTGAGGTGGGTCAACAGGGATAAGGTTGTGCACTCGGTCGTGTTTTCCACGGATTCAAAGATCAATCCGTCCGGTGCGCTATCCGCCAGCCAGTCGTTCTCCGTGAAATTTGACGAAGCCGGTGTCTACAAGTATTCCTGCGGTATACACCCTCAAATGCAGGGCTCCGTGGTTGTGACCTGACGATGCTGCAGGAAATCTCTTTTTACCTGATTTTTGGCAAACCGCTCATCATGTACCTGGGGCTCCTGACACTCGCGGTTTTTCTCTTTACGGCTCTCATTGCCATCATGAACCGGCGTGGCATCCACACGATCCCCTTTGTCTGGCACCCCCGGTTTGCTGTGTTCTCCATTGCGTGTGCGGTGGTTCACGGGATGCTTGGCGTCCTGATGTTCTTTTAATTTTTTTGGCGCTTCCTGCGACGGAGTGGTGCGTGGGTAGCTGCGCCATTCCGAAAAAACTGGCAGGATAACGGGTGAAACGATTGACGCCCGAATTATGAGCGAATTTCCTTTGTTTAAAGACAGCCTGCCAAAAAAGAGTATCGGGCCAATCAGTAGCCGGCCACCCGAAGCAACGCACCGACGACTATGCCGAACATGGAAGAGGATGCTGATATCAGCCCGAGCAGGATATACCCGATCACCACCCCGATTTTTAAGGGTGTATAGGTACGGTTGATGTTGAGGCGCCGCACGGTACGGAAGGATTTGACCTCGGCTGAGATCTTCGGTTTGTTCTTTTTGATCCGGAACATAGACTTCACCTTAAGGGTTAGTTGGGAATGCGGTGTGGCAACGGTACGGGATATCTACAGGTAAGCTATAATCAGAATATATTATATTTAAATTTTTTTGTATGCTGGAACTGGGAAATGCAGAAAAATATAAGTTTTAATTACTATTAAAGGCCAAAAAATCCGATTTTTAGAAATCTCCCGACAGATGTCCCACAAAAAGGGGCTGTGGTTGTTTACGCTTTAGGAAAAAAACCATTTTATAATTTGGTAAAGACTCTGCTTCTCTCCCACGCCGAAAATGAAATCATTAATTTTTACGTCGGATTATGAACCAACTGTTCTCACGCCGAGGGGGAGATTTGAACTCCCGAGGCGCAGAGCGCCAGTAGCTTTCGAGGCTACCGCCTTCCCGGACTAGACTACCTCGGCACCCGGTTCAGATCAATTTCTTTGCGATTCCACTAATAGTTATCTGATTTTCATCGCCCCGCACGAATCCGGTATGTTAATCTGGACATGACGTGCCGGGTGCAGATCCGTATTACAAATCACAAAAAAGGTAGGGTATTCTTGTCCGGGCTTATGCCATCGGTGGCATGCCCGGGGCTCTCTTGGACTGCGTGATCATCATGTCGTCAACACGGATCAGCATGATGGCAGTCTCGGAAGCGCTCTGGATGGACTGGCGCTTTGACCGGAGCGGTTCGAGGACGCCCTCGGCCTTCATATCGATAACTTCGCCCGTGTAGACATTGAGGCCGGCGGTCTTCTTGCCCTTTGCATGGGCGTTCTTGAGTGCGACCAGCTTGTCGATCGGGTTGTACCCCGAGTTCTCGGCAAGGGTGCGGGGGATGGTCTCAAAGGCCGTTGCGTAGCCTTCGATAGCGAGCTGAACCCGGCCACCGACGGTCTCGGCATAGTCCCGGATCTTCATTAAAAGCTCGGTCTCGACAGCGCCGCCGCCGACAACATAGGTGCCGTCCTCGATTGCGTCCATGACAACGCGGGTTCCGTCAACGACGGCACGTTCGAGTTCGTCAAGGAGGTAGTCGCTCGTGCCCCGGAGGAGGATGGTGATCGTCTTGGGGTTCTTGCAGCCGGAGATCCTTGTAATATCCAGATCGTTGTCCTCTTCGACAGCCTCGGCATGGCCGAGATCCTTTGCGGTCAGGTCTTCAGGCTTGTTGACAATGTTTGCATTCAGCGCCCGGGCAGCGTACTTGAGATCCTTTTCCGGGACATCTTCAACGGCATAAATACCGTTCTTTGCAAGGAAGAACTGGACCGGGTCCGCGATGCCCTTCTGGCAGAACACGACATTCGCGCCGGCGTTTGTTATGGAATCGGCGAGTTTCCTTAAGGTCGCCCGCTCCTGCTCGGAGAAGGCTGCAATCTGGTCGGCCGTTGTGATCTTGATCTTCGCCTTCATCTGGGTCTTTGTGATCTCCATCGGGGTCGAAATGAGTGCAACTTTGGCTTTGGTGACCTTCTTTGGCATGTCCTCGCTGAGGCGCTTCTTGTCAAGGACAATCCCGCGGACGAGCTCGGCGTCGTCCATGGACTTGCCCTTCTGCTTCTTGATCATCACATCGTCTTCGTCGGCAAGGTATTTTCCGTCGACCTTCTCTGCGATGGTCATGACCGCATCAACAATGATGCCGTCGAGTTTTCCCTTGACCGATTCGATCGATTTGCCGGTGATCGCGGTGTCGGCGATCTTCACGAGCGTCTTCCGGTCCTTCGGGTCGACCTTGAAGGAGAGGGACTCTGTGATCTCAAGAGCCTTCTGCATGCCCAGCCGGTATCCGTGTGCGATAACGGTCGGGTGGATGCCCTGTTCGAGCAGGTGCTCTGCCTGTTCCATCAGCGAACCGGCGATGACGACGGCAGTCGTGGTTCCGTCGCCGACCTCGTCATCCTGGGTCTTTGCCACTTCGATGACCATCTTTGCGCCGGGGTGCTGGACCGAGAGCTCCTGTAAAATCGTCGCCCCGTCATTGGTGATGACAATGTCGCCGGTCGAATCCACGAGCATCTTGTCCATGCCCCGGGGACCGAGTGTTGTCCGGACCGCACCGGCAATTGCCTTTGCGGCCATAATATTCGAGCGCTGGGCCTCCTTGCCCGTGTTACGCTCCACATTGTCTTTTAGGATGATAATTGGTTGACCTGATAACATAGATAATCCTCTAAGTGTTGTAAAAGGTGGAATTGAACTTCTATATATACCATTCCCTTGCGGGGTCCCGGGAAAAAATGAATGGTTAATCAATACGGGATATTTTGAAGAGTGAATAGACCGGCACGCCATCAATATCCTTGATGCCGCGCTTATCGAAGATCACCCAGATCGCGACCGGGACCGCCCCGTGTTTCTTCAAGTACTTGACGACCTCCCGCATCGTATTGCCCGATGTGATCACATCATCGACGATGATGCAGCGCTCATCGGCCACAGCGGCAAAGTTCCCGCTGATCGACCCGATGGGGTGTTCGCTTGTGTTCTGCTTTGACGGATGGTAAATGGCAAGCTTTGTTGCCTCCTGAACGGAGATAACCGTTGCAAGCGGGATGCCCGAGAGAGCGATACCCACGATGACACCGGCAGCAGGAGATGCCGGGTCTTTCTCTGCCGTATAGTACCGGTTGAGGAGCATCTGGGCAATTCCATCGAGAAGCGGGGCCTGGCTGCTTACTGCCGTCCAGTCGATATGGACGTCTTTTGGTGCAGCGGACCCGCCCTTTGCCTGGGTTAAGAGCCAGGTCACCGTTTCCATGGAGAGCGAGAGCTCGTCTGCAATCTGGCCGGGGCTGTGTCCCTCGGATAACAGCACTTTTGCCCGGGCGATCAGATCGTCAAGGGAAGACATGAAAGAAAAGATTTGTGGTAATCTATTTAAGTTTTCGTTTAATATTTGAGCCGCAGACCGGGCATTCCCCGTCGTTTTTAAAATACCGGCCGCAGCCGCTGCACCGGTATTTCCATGCAATCTTTTTTGCGGCCCGCTGCCGGAGCGGCTGCACGGCAATCCCCATCCCCGCTGCCACGTTCTGGATCGCAAAATCGTCCGTGAAGATGGTGGCCCCGAGTTCACCGGCAAGGGCGAGCACATCGCAGTCGGTGCCGGAGATCACCGGGAGATCCCCGGATTTTCTGGCGGCTTCCTTTACCCGTGCGAGTCCCTCTGTGGCAGGAGTGCGGACCTGGAGCCCGGCGGCTTCGAGCAGGTCGAACCGGCATTTGCTCTTGAGATCCACGAGTTCTTCAACCACGGATGGGGTCGTGTAACACTCGCCGTCGACCGGGTAATCCGTAAAAAAGACCGTGGAATCAAGGACGCATTTCATCTCATACTCGCAAACGCTGATGGCAGGGCCGCCGGTTCCTGCCCGTTAGTTCTTGATGGCCGATGCAATGCAGGAGGCGGCGGAGATCCGGCTGCATCCCCGCTCGATGGTGTCGCTGCAGAAAATTTCCCGGATCCCGCTGGCTTTTAAATGGACGTACGCCCCGCCGATCAGGACACCGTGGACGCAGGCGGCGCAGACCTCCGTTGCCCCCTGTTTGTACAGCATACCTGCTGCCGTTGCGATCGTGCTGCCGGTCGAGATGATGTCATCAACGATAACCACAGAGCGCGATGCGGCACAGAGTTTCTTTGGCGCCATCTTCACCTCGACTCCTGATATCCGGGTCTTCTCCAGGTGGTCGCAGTCCCATCCGCCCACGGAGGCTACATCTTCTGCAAAGGCCAGAGCCCCGTCATCGGGAGCGAGGATCAGCGGATCTTCGAGATCCATGGATTTGATGTATGCCCCCACGTCTTTTGCGAGCGAGATGTTTCTGGTCGGCACGCCAAAATATTTCAGCACGTCAGGCTCGTGGATGTTGACCGTGATGCAGTCCTCAATCCCCTCCTTAAAAAGCCGGGCAATGGCACGGGCGCTGATCGGCTCCCCGTCATGGAACCGCTTGTCCTGCCGGGCGTATCCCATGTAGGGGAGGACGAGGTGGTTTTTCGATGTGTCGCAGGCGTCGATCAAGAGAAGCAGCTGGACGAGCGCATCGTTATCAGTGACGCTTCCGATAATAACGGTCTCATCATCGAGCGCTCCTGCCGAAAGATAGAGTTCCCCGTCCGGGAAACGTGAAAATTTTACATCGACAATGTCAGTATTGAGGGCACCGGCAATGCGTGAGGCAAGAACCTGGGATTTTTCCGTGCTGATCACTTTCATGATAACAAACCTGTCCCGTGGGCTTATGTGGGCGTACCTTTCCCTGCCTTACTATTACATCCTGCTGGTTGTATTATTTTTGCATAGCGCGTGAGGTGACAGAGTTTTTGTAATTGCTACAAAGTACTTAAACTATCATGCGTCAAATTATATGGAAACCGAAGGGTGAAAAGAGGTAAAATTTCTAATGGAAAACTCGGAACCAGCAGTACCGGTGCACGATGAGGTAGTCTCCCCGGTCCCACAGCCAGAGCCCGCAAATCCCGGGGCAGCAGCGTCCCAACCTGATACTACCGGTCAGGAGGCAAATGTCGAAGGAGCATCCTCCCAGATCGAGGTTCCGGCAAAGCTGATCGACCAGGTGATCGGCCAGGAGCGTGCGGTCGAAGTGATCCGGAAAGCCGCGATCCAGCGCCGGCATGTCATGATGATCGGGAGCCCGGGGACCGGCAAGTCGATGCTTGCAAAGGCGATGGCCGAGCTCCTGCCAAAAGAGGAGCTCCTTGATATTCTCGTCTACCCGAACTCCGATGATTCCAACAACCCGATCATCCGGACTGTCGCTGCAGGCAGGGGCAAGCAGATCGTCGCCGCCCACAAGGCCGAGGCCAAGAAAAAGGTCCAGTTCAGGAACACCCTTCTCCTGGTCCTCATCATAGGCATTATCGGGTACGCGCTCATCACCATGCAGATTCTCTTTGGGATTCTTGCAGCAGCGTTCGTATTCATGGCACTCCGGTACACGACACCCCGCGAGGAGGTGATGGTGCCGAAGCTTCTCGTTTCCAACGACACCAAGAAAGCGGCCCCCTTTATCGATGCAACAGGTTCGCACGCCGGGGCACTTCTCGGAGATGTCCGGCACGACCCGTTCCAGAGCGGGGGATTAGAGACCCCGGCGCATGACCGTGTCGAGGGTGGAGCCATTCACCGTGCGAACGGCGGGGTGCTCTTCATCGACGAGATCAATACTCTTGACCCCCACTCACAACAGAACCTGCTTACCGCGCTTCAGGAAGGGGAATTCCCCATCACCGGCCAGAGTGAACGATCGAGCGGTGCGATGGTGAGAACAGAACCTGTCCCGTGCAGGTTCGTAATGGTTGCGGCAGGCAATCTCGATGCGATACAAGGCATGCACCCGGCGCTGCGTTCCCGTATCCGTGGCTATGGGTACGAGGTCTACATGGCCGAGAGCATGGATGATACGCCAGAGAACCGTGAAAAGTATGTCCGGTTCATTGCGCAGGAAGTTAAAAACGACGGGAAGATCCCGCATCTCGACAAGAGTGCCATTGAGGAGATCTTCCGCGAGGCCCGCCGGCGCTCGAACCGCAAGGGGCACCTGACCTTAAAACTCCGTGACATGGGGGGGCTCATCCGTATCGCCGGCGATATCGCCCGGCAGGAAGGGGCGACTCTTACCACTGCAGCTCATGTTATCCTGGCGAAGACAACGGCCCGGACGATCGAGGATCAGGTATCGGACGAGTACATCCGCAGGAGCCGGGAATACGAGCTCACGGTGATCGAGGGGACCCGGATCGGGCGCGTCAACGGGCTGGCGGTCATGGGAACTGACTCAGGATCGGTGCTCCCGATCATGGCTGAAGTAACGCCGGCACAGGGTGCGAGCGGTTCGGTGATCGCCACCGGTATGCTAAAGGAGATCGCGCAGGAATCGATCAAGAACGTGAGTGCGATCCTCAAGAAATTCACCGGTAAAGATGTGAAAAATATCGATATTCATATCCAGTTTATCGGCACCTATGGCGGTGTTGAAGGTGACTCAGCTTCGATCAGCGTGGCAACGGCCGTGATCAGCGCAATCGAGGGCATCCCGGTGCGGCAGGACGTTGCCATGACCGGCTCGCTCTCTGTCCGGGGCGACGTGCTCCCTGTAGGTGGCGTGACGTTCAAGATCGAAGCGGCGGCAAAGGCCGGGATCAAGACCGTGCTCATCCCCCGAACCAACATCAACGATGTGATGATTGAAGAGAAATACAAGCCTCTCGTGACGATTATCCCTGTAGATACCATCGATGAGGTACTCAAACACGCGCTTGTTCCCGAGAATATGGACGGGTTCCTTTCGAAGCTCAAACAGATGGCGGTACGGTCTACATCGGTGTTTGTGGAGACTCCGACCATCAACAAGACACCGGCATGACCGAGACGCCTGGCATCCGGTATTACGACCTGCGGCAGGTAAGTGGGCAGTCTACCCATGTTGATGTCGATATGGGTGTGATTGAGTCTGCAGGCACCACTTTTTATAACAAGGCCGTGATCCGGGTCCTTGGCCCCCGAGGGTGGGGGATTCTCCAGATCGATAATTACACGCCCGTATCCGGTAAAAAATTCGAGGAACTTCTTGCATCCGCCGAAAAGCTTGCGCTGGTGGCTGACGATACGGTCAACATTGGGGATGCACCCCGCACGATACTGGCAGTTCCCCCGGTAAAAGAGGACTGCCGTAACGTAAGTATCGAAGAGAAAGCGGAGTTGCTCCTTGCGATAGAGAAGGCAGCGGACCTGCCGCTGGTGACCAGCCGGCGGGCAAATTACCTTGAACGGATCGAGAACGTCCGGTTCATGGACAGCTCCGGCAGCGAATACTCTTATGAATGCTGCCGGTCGGGGTTTTCTGTGATGGCGGTCGCGTCACGGAACGGAATTGTCCAGATGGGCTATGAGCCGGACCACACTATACGCGGCTTCAACCTCCGGCACCGGGAGGATATGGGCAGGAAAGCGGCGGAGATGGCAGTCTCCCTGCTGGATGCAGGTCTCGCAAAAGGCGGGAAGATGCATGCCATCCTTGACCCGGAACTTGCCGGGGTTTTCGCGCACGAAGCCGTGGGCCATGCGAGCGAAGGCGACCTTATCGAAGAGGGAAACTCGGTCCTCAAAGGGAGGACCGGCGAAAAGATCGGGCATGCCTCGCTCACAATCGTTGACGACCCGTCCCTTCATGAGTTCGGGTTTGAGCCGGTCGATGCCGAAGGGATCGCGGTGGCAAGAACCGAGATCATCCGGGCTGGGAGGGTCAACTCGTTCCTCCATAACCGGCAGACGCTTGCGGCGATCGGAAACGGCGTTGCCGGCCATGCCCGGGCGATGCCCGGGGAACCTCCGTTAGTACGGATGAGCAACACGTTCATCGAGGCCGGCGACGCGACCGATGAAGAGATCTTTTCGGAATGCAAAAACGGGATCTTCCTTGCCGGTTCCCGGGGCGGGCAGGTCGATCCGGGTCGGGGCGTCTTCCAGTTCAACGCGGAGTACGGGTACCTGATAGAGAACGGGGAGAAGACTCGTATGGTAAGAGATGTCTCGCTCTCGGGTGAGATCTTAAAAACGCTCCACGGGATCGTCCTGTGCGGGAAAGAAAGGGTAATGCACTCGGGATACTGCGGGAAAGGCGGGCAGAGCGTGCCGGTGAGCGACGGCGCCCCGCTGGTGCTCCTGCGTGATGCGGTGGTGGGTGGCAGTGGCGTGGATTGAGGAACTCTTAAAGCAGGGTGAAAAAAAGGTCGACGAACTTGAGGTCTACTCTTTTTCCGGGACTTCAGTCTCCGCTGACTTAAAACAGCGCAAAGTCAGCCTCTGCTCATCATCGATCGAGACCGGGCTGTGCATCCGCACCATCGACAAGGGGAAGATCGGTGCGTCGAGTACGAACGACCCCGGGCAGTGGCAGGCCTGTCTCGATGCGGCCATAGCAGGCGGCCGGCTTGCCACGTCGCAGGAATGGCAGGGGCTGCCGGACCCGGTCACGCTCCCGGCAGAGGATCTCGCGTACGATCCGTCCCTTCTGGTCGAACCGGCAATGGCCCACGACCTGCTTTTGAAGATGCTGGACGGAGCGGCAGCGCACCCGGAGGCATCGGTAACATCGGGTGGAGCAGGGATCGCGGTGGGGGAGATCACCTTTGCGAACAGTCACGGCATCCGGTACGTGTCCCGGGAGTCTGATGTCTCCATCTCGCTCGAAGCGATCAGCGGCCAGTCCACCGGGTACGAATTCGATCATGCCTTTTCACGGGGGTTGGTGAACCCGGGAAATGTCGGTGAACAGGCAGCATTCCTTGCCTCCCGGTCGGCTGGCGGGAAGGATATCCCGACAGGGGAATACGATGTTATCCTCTCCCCTATGGCATATGCAGACCTGCTTTCGAGCATCTTTGTCCCGGCGCTCTCGGGCAGGAACGTACTCCAGGGCCGCTCGAAACTGGCCGGCCGGATCGGTGAAACGGTCACCGCCCCGCTGCTCTCCCTGTATGACGATCCCCACCGTAAGGGAGAAGGCGGGAGCACGTGGTTTGATGCCGAGGGTACTCCCACGAAAAGGCTGGACTTTGTCAGGGACGGGGTTCTCACGGCATTTGCCTACGATCTCAAGACCGCCTACCGGGCCGGCAGGGAATCCACCGGGAGTGCCGTCAGGGGAGGGTTTGCCGGGCTTCCTGCGATCGGCCATCATAATTTTGTCGTGGACGGGAAGCGTGACGATATTTTCGATGAACCGGCGATCTACGTCAACAGCGTGGTGGGGGCACACACCGCAAATCCTATGAGCGGGGATTTCTCGGTCGAAATGTCAAACCCGTTCCGCGTAGAGAACGGTGAACTTGCGGAGCCAATCCGGGGAGCAATGCTCTCCGGTAACTTCTTCGATCTCCAACGACAGATTGTTGCTCTCGGAAAAGAGAGCCGGGCCGTTGGATCGTATATCCTCCCCCCGGTAAAAATGAATGATGTGCGGGTCATTGGTCAGTGACTATGAGCGGGCAGATATCGATAATGCCACAAAGAGTGGCACCATTCATATTCGTATGATGCGTCTACCTTGAACGTGCGAAAACAAACCGATCCTTTTTCCCAGAAAATTGAATTGCTCGTGCAGAGCTCCTCAGCGTTCGGCGGGATAGTAACTGGCGCATTCACATTTGAAGAGGGAAATCTGGCAGAGAGTATCCTTAAGCAACCCCCGCAATGGATCCCGCCATGCGTTTCTGGTGGCGGATCTCGCAGGGTGACAAGAATTCGCGAATGAAAAGAAATCCGGTTTTGTGGAAACCCCGATTAATGCCGTTTTTCCCCGAAATCGCTTAATACTGAATTCTTCCTTACTCTCTCAAGTTCCTTGTGAATATCGATATAAAGGGGAATGGTTTCCCTCATCGTTAGTTTTTTAGGATCCATAATCGCCTCTTGAAAACCGAACTTTTTATAGAACCCGACTGCGGTCGGTTTTGCATCGACAGTAATAATTCTGCATCCGATATGTGCCGAGAGCCGGATCCAGAGTGCGAAAATCTTCAATAACGCGTAGCGGCCTATCCCCTGCCGTTCGAACTCCTGATGAGTGGCCAGGCGGGCAATTTTTAGGGCAGGGTATGTACCATATTTAAAATCCGGGTCTCCATCTCCATCGACAAGTTCCCCCTTCTTAATAACATCAGTAACCAGTGTAAAATAACCGACAAGCCGCCCTTGATACAAAACAAGTCTTGTGACCGATATACGGTCAATCTGTTTTTGATAAGCGTCCTCGATCAGAAAACCCTTCAATTCAGTATTGTTACATTTAAAAGTGGGGAGAAGATGAAGATGATCGGCAGTGAGGACTAAAAAATCAAGATCTTCAAATTTGACGCTCATTTAAAGACGGGATCTATCAGCTAATTCGGCAGCTTCTCTAATCAGCTTGCGACCTTCTTTGGTATATGTCGGATTATCAATATATTTTTGAAATCTGATAGACTCTTCCCGGTCGAGAACAAGTCCCAGTTCAATCGGCTTTGCCATGGTTGCCCGCACTCCTGTTAATGATATCTACGTATGTCTCGATATTATAAAATTGTGGTCAAAATAACATACCGTTGCCAGTTACGACGGCACCGGGACCGCAGGCCTATAAAGCAAGCAGAGTAGACTCAAACCGCCAGCCGGGTGCCCCCGCTTCCACGCATCCTGCCACAATTTCTTTGTGGACTTCCAGCGGTCAATAAAAAATTCCGGAACGATGGGCAGGGGGGGTACCCGCCACTCCCAAAAAGGAGAGGTACCCCGACCCCCCGACCGATTTTTTTAAAAGCCGTACCCCCACCCCCCTGTCCGGGCACATGACTGGGGACTACCCCCCCTGATTGCACCAGTGCAACCAGTGCTTCGCGTGGAGTTATCGTCGGAACCCCTATTTTGACGACCGATGGCTTGGGGGGGGAGGGGCCTCTTTTCTTGCAAATGGGTACCCCCCACTCCCAAAAGTGAGAGGTACCCCGACCCCCCGACCGATTTTTTTAAAAGCCGTACCCCCACCCCCTTGTTCTGGCTTGAGAGTGGGGGGTGCCACCTTCGTACAAAAGAGGGGGTTGGCACATACACAAATGGCACCCGGGCGGGATTGCAGAAACTCTTAACAACCATATCCTGACAGCGATCATTATCGGGCACCACAAAAACAGACACTAACAACTTTATAAATCAAGCCATAAACGGATAATCTGAATATGAGAAGTGGTAGTGCGGGGCACGATAAGGACCGGGCTCTTTCTGAAGTAATCGGGTTTGTGCTAATCCTCGGGGTCATTACCGCAGCATTTTCCCTGTATCTCATATATGGGGTCCCGGCACAGGGCCGCGAGAACGAGATCCTTCACATGAACGAGGTAAAGGATCAGTTCGTTGCATACAAACTCAGCCTGGATTCACTTTTCAATAACAACAAAGTCGGAACATCGGTGAGCGACTCCTTTACGCTGGGAACTACCGGGGGGTTCACTCAGGGATCAAACAGTATCATCCCGATCATGAGTCCGGTCAGTTCAAGCGGGGTGATCGCGATCAACCAGAGAACACCGGAAACGTTGAATATCTCATCATATTCGATGATTCTGGATCCAAACGTGCATACCTCATCGGCACTCTCCCTTGGTGTATCCACGATGATCAATTCCACGCCACAGCACATCTATGTCAATATCTCAAATATCCTTGCTACCGATCTTCAGACAGCAACCCCTACGAATTACGGACTTCAGATGAAGGGGACGGGATGGATGGCAACGATAAATATCAGCCCCCGCATGACCCCTTACATGAAGTCTACAATAACCACATCCACATCATCAACTGCCTGCACATCCGGACAACCAACCGGAACGTCTGGAACTGGATCTGGTACTACTTATTATTGCCTTAATACCGCTCAAGGAACTCTTTATAATGGAACTGATATCAGCATATCAGTATTCAAGAATAATGGATCATCGATCCAAAGTCTTCCGGTGTACAATACGATCTCAACCGGGAATTATACGGTTGACATAATGGATCCTGCATATGGTATCCAGTCGATAATGCAGTATCCGGATACTCTCACGCTGTCAAACACGCTCTACATCTACAATCACACGAATAACAATGCGCATATAACCGGAAACGGTAACGTGGTATATGGTTACACCGAAGGGACATACACTATGCCCCCACTGGCTCTCGGCGCACTGGAATACCGTACAAATAATAACTACTGGATCCCCCAGACCTATTATTACCAGATGGGGGGTGTATTCCTCGCCCAGAATGACGGGAATATCACCTGGAAACTCCCCCCGGAAATCTCGTTTTCAAACAATATGACAACCAATATCGTCACCGTGAACATCAATGCCCTTACACTTGACGACAGTTCTACAGGGATCGTTGGCGGCAACAGCGCAATCCAGGTTAGAACAACCTTAAACAGTATCACCCCGCTCCCCTTTGCTCCGGTTGCTTTGGGAAGGGCCAATACCAAATGGATTCGTATAGGTGTCAAAACGTCCGATGATCAGGCTCGGGCAATGTGGAAAAATTACTTCACGGAAACAGCCATGGTTGCCGGAATTTCCAATACCACTATCGGCAATACCACGACCGAGAGTTACATCATTATCAATGGCATCGACGGGTCCAATGGTATCTATGATATCAACGTCATTGCATCGAATGGAATATACAGCCCCTCAGTTCATGGCGTGGGCGGGATACTGCAGTGACCCCCCGGGGGCTGAACGATGCCGGGTTATCCGGTACTGTCGGTGCCGTTTTGCTGATCGTCGTCGTGGTCGCCGGGATGGCGATCCTGATGGTTGCCGTGCTCTCCCAGCCCCAGCCGCAGAAAATCCCGGCCATGACTGCTGAAGTGATAAGTAATACCAATGGATTTTACCTCAAACATGATGGCGGGGACCCCCTGCAGAAAGGACAATTCCGGATCCTTGTCGACGGGCAGGATAAGACTGCGGCATTTGGCGACCCGGCAACCTGGGCGATAGGACAGACTCTGAAATATTCCGATTACGATCTCCAGAACATCCCGGTCACGATCCAGGTTGTATATACCGGGGGGGGTTACTGGCAGACCCTTGAACAGCTCTGGGTAAAACCACCCACATACACACACGGTTTTATCGCGAATTACTATAATGACGAGACCTGGACTAATCTGGCAGGAACCAGAATTGACAATGAGATCCAGTACGCAAATGCAGATGCCAATACGACCTTTTGGCTCCATGCACCTACGGATGAGTCAAACTGGCCAGTCCCGATGGTCGGGCGATATATAAGTTTCAGCGTTACATGGGAGGGGTATTTACTCGTGACACAGGCGGATACCTATACCTTTAGTCTTACGTCAGATGACGGATCCTGGCTCTGGATTGACGAAAGGCTGGTGATTGATCACAGTGGGAGTGATCCTCAGGTGCCAAAGACCGGGACAATCACCCTTACCCCCGGCTACCATCATATTGTTGTGAAGATGTACCAACACTATAGTCTGGCGGTTGCCCGGCTCCAGTATTCCAGTTCGACAATGTCTCTCCAGCAGGTTACTAATGTCTGGCACACGTCAACCAGCTCATAACCCCGGGATACGTCCCAAGAACCCCCCAGGTACCCTCCAGATTGTGTATACAGGGAGTGGTGGCGAAAAAACGATCGAGCAGGTCTGGGTAACTGCCCCGACCCCGACAGGGTGACCAGTATCCTTCCAGGGCCGGTGACATCATAACTTTTGGACATTCAGGGAACGGGAGTACAGCCACCTGTCAGAATCCGGCCCCTGCCAGTTTTCCCCAATTTAGAGGAGATTCTGGGGTCAGTATCAGCATCTCCGATGAGGCACCAAGTACAATCACAAAACCATGGCATTCCGATCATGGAGTTCTCTTGGGAGGAGATCCTATCACCGTGGCTGTTTTAACTCCCATGAGGGAATAGGTTAATGTGATAAGATTCCCAGTGTGAGTAAGAACTATTGCATCAGAAAAGGGAAAAACATGAAGAGAACGCCATCGTCATCCCGACAGGAATCTGCGGTTTCAGAAGTAATCGGATCCATCCTTCTCGTCAGCGTGGTGGTAATCGGCATAGCCGTTATCGGCGTTGCACTCATGTCGCATTCCACCCCGGAAAAAATTCCGGCTCTGAGTGCGGTTATTTCCGAAGATACCTCGCAGGAGTCTATAAGGATCTATCATGACGGCGGGGACTCGATCTCTGCAGAGAATATGAAAATTCTCGTTGATGGCGTGACTCAACAGTTCTCCAAGGGTGGATCGCCAACCTGGTCCACGTGGGCTATGGGTGAATCCCTCAATTATACGTACTTAGGCGCCGCACCCGGCATGGTCCAGATTGTCTACACGGGCGGCAGTAGCTCGACCATTCTTGCCTCTTCGGATTTTGGAGGCCATGGCGGCAGCCCGACCACCGCAACAACCACCACAACGACGCCTGTTCAGACACCGGTAGCCAACTTTACCGCTACACCACTTAACGGCACCGCCCCGCTCATAGTCCAGTTCACTGACATTTCTGCGAACTCACCCACAGCCTGGTCGTGGGACTTTGGGGACTCCACAACTACCATAAATCAAAGCCCCATTCACAACTATACTGCCGCTGGCACATATACGGTTAAACTTACAGCCACCAATGCTGCCGGTAGTAACACGAACACAAAAGTGGGCTACATCACGGTCACGGCGGCACCACTTCTGCCGGTTGTCAACTTTACCGGGACACCCCTCTTGGGAACCAACCCGCTTACCGTTCAGTTCACCGACCTGTCAACGAACTCTCCCACTTTATGGTCATGGAACTTTGGCGATGGGAATACCACAAATGCCACGGTACAGAACCCGGTGCATACCTATTCGTCCATAGGGTTGTACACGGTATCGCTGAACGCCACCAATGTCTGGGGCAGCAACTCGCTCACAAATACGAACTACGTCAATGTATCCGTCTCGAATTTCACCTCGTACATCGTCCAGAACAGCGTCTTTGTCTACGGGACAAAGTTGAACTTCGCAGGAAGTAACGTGTATGGAGACGGATCGACCATCATCATTACCAGTCCTCTGTACAGCAGTACCCTGAACGGTGGTGCACAGATCGCTGTAAGTTACATCTATATTGACGGCGATGTCACCTTAAACACCGGGAGTACCGGCATGGGATCCCAGACTACACCGGGGAATATCACCATCAACGGAAACCTGAACCTGAACGGCGGGACACGGCACATCTACGGTGATGTCTATGTCGCCAAAAATCTTGTCCTTGAAAACGACAACATTCATGGGAATATGTACGTCAATGGTGATGTTACCTTAGCCTATGGGGTTCCTACCATTGATACAGATAAGTACATCTACTATACCGGCACGTTAACCTACCCCACAGGGTATGATCTGGATTTCGTAAACCGGTGCATTAAGCAGACCTCGGTCGCAAGTGTCTCCATGCCAAGCCTGACGATGCCTTCGTTAAAACCCGATTCATGGTACCAGACGCAGGGATACTCTACCAGTACCAGTGGTACACTGACAAATAACATGAAAGTAATTGCGGATAGTTATACTGCGTCAGACACTTGGGATACACCTGGTGTAAGTAATATCGTAATTATCGCCAGAACAGGAGATATCTCACTGGGTAGTGCAAGTGGATTCAACATGCATTATCCGGTTACCGGGGTTTTATTTGCGCCCAATGGGCAAGTGACCTTTAATGGGAACTCTTTCAAGGGGGTTGTCCTCGCCAAAAATGGGTTTACGGTTACAAGCGGCTCAACGACGATTACATTTACGAGCCTTGCCAATTACTTCAGCAGCGCGAACGATTACCCGTTCTAAAAATAGCCGCGGGTCTGACCGTTCACGTGGTGGGAGGGGGCACGATCTCCCCAAAGTATTTTTTTTGTTCTGCTGAAAACCCTGCTGATCCAATAAAACAAACACCCGGAAAACTGCGAATTGCCGGAAACGTGGAGGCAAACATGTTTCGTGCCGGAAAAATTCCGGCAAAAAACATTTCAGCCCGAAAAAGAGGTGTCAGTTAACTAACCGATAATCGGATAATTATCCGATTATCGGATGTGCAACTGACAAAATAATTTTGGCGCTGACGTGAATTTTCCGGCAGTTCCGGATTTTTACCAAAAAAACCGGATCGCCCGGGTCGGCAAATTTTTTTGGACCGAAAAAAATTCCGGATTTTTTCTTTTCGCGTGGAAAAAACAGGGATCTGATCGGGCCGGTTGCGGAATTACAGACACCACACTAACAACTTTACAAACCAACCCACATGCGAATAAACGGGACGGGATTTGCCAGTGCGACCACAATAAAGTTTAGTACTATGGCACCATTGTTCACGGTTAATAGCGATATACAGAGTTCAGCGACCAGCCCGTCCGGTTCAAGTGGAACAACCGTTGACATTACTGTCACAGCACTTGGCAGACCTCGTGACCGTAACTAAAGCCTCGGCACTCTCTGTTACATGATCCAGAATTTTTTATTTTGAATGGAGTGATACCTGCGTTTTCCTGCTTACGAGCAGATTATACGCATCGTGTGTCGGATTGTGCCGCACCAGCACCAAAATATCAGGCACCGCCCCGTACGGCGCAGAGACCCGTTCACGGTTCAACGGTATGCGATCAAAATTTCAGGAGGTAACCCAATACGTCACCCATTTTCATATTGAACTCTTCAGATAGGGGGAGGATGTCCCTCTCTCTTCCCATGTGAACGTTGAGGGCTGCCATCCCGGTGGAGTAATGACTGTAAAGCACTACAAACAACGCCCTTGCCACACGGTACCTTACAGGGGTTTAAAGAGAACAAACACAGCGACTGCGACAACAAGGATTACGATAATAATCCCGGCGATAATCAAAGTCTTCGGCTTTGTTGATCCTGGTCTGGACTCCGGCACCGGTGTGCCTGCCGTTCTCGCAGGAGCCGGTGATGTGGTGGAAGATAATACCGGAATTCCTTTTTTGATAACCAATGTCGGTTCTGTTGTGGGCACCGGATCCATGATGGCCGGATCGTCCTCCAGGCTCATATCAACGGAGGGCTGAATCATGGGCACGTCGGGAACGGAAGTATCCGGAATGGAAACTGAAGGTATGACCACTGGTATTACGGGTGTAACCGGAGGAACAGGTACCGGATCAGCAACCGGCACCGGTTTCTTTGCGGGCACCGGATCCATGATGGCCGGATCGTCCTCCAGGCTCATATCAACGGAGGGCTGAATCATGGGCACGTCGGGAACGGAAGTATCCGGAATGGAAATTGAGGGTATGACCACGGGTATTGTGGGAGTAACCGGCGGAACAGGTCCCGGATTAGCAACCGGCACCGGTTTCGTTGTGGGCACCGGATCCATGATGGTCGGATCGCTCAAATGGCTCACGTCAACGGAGGCCTTGGGCGGAACCGTTCTTGTTTCGTTAAGCTCTTTCAAATGCCGTTCATCGGTCCTGATCTTCTCTTCGAGTTTCTTCACAGCGGCAAGATCCTCGGCAGGCACCCTGTGCAAATGCGCATTTCCCCCGGTGGACTTCTTAAGGGTGAAGAGCAGGTCCTTATCGAGTTCAATGCTTGAGGGCAATGCGGTATATTCATCGATCAGGGCTTTATCGGGATCGGTGTCCGGCGTGGCCAATCCTTCAACCTTCATATCGTTCCTGCGATCCAGGATCCGCTGGATCGAATTAATCAGCTGGACGAAATTGACGGGCTTTGTGACAAAGCCATCAATGTCTTTGCGGTGCTCCAGCGCTTCAGAAGGAGATATTTTTTTAGCCGAGAACATAAGGACGGGGATCCCCGCCGTGGCGGGATTTGCCTTGAGATGACTCAGCGTCTCCCACCCGTCCATGGGTTCCATCAGGATATCAAGGATGATAATGTCGGGAGTCGTGGTTTTTAAGATATCCAGGCATTCGTCCCCACTCTTCACCGAGAGGGTGGTATACCCGTTTCGTTTAAGGATAGCAACAAGCCCCTCTTCGATGAACGTACTATCATCTACAACAAGGATAGTCTCATTCATGGCAACCAGTCTCGTACCCGATACAAATAACGGGAATACATTGATTATTCAACAAAATACACCGAAATCCCGGATAATCCATCACTGTCTGCTTTTATATTATTCAAGGCTTACGGCGAACCGATTCATAATGGCGGAAATGTCGCTTCAGGTACGTTCCCCTCAAATTTTCTGGAGACGGGTTTTTAAGGGACTGGATTTTTGTCTCCCTTGCGCTTAATCGCGCGGGAGATATCGTCGCTTTCCCTCAAATTCAGATGACCCCGTGCACTATCCCGCTTATGAAATCCCCCGGGTGTATGGGAGGTGGAAATCGGGATGTGGATGCCATTCATACATTGTTGATCTCAGGAATGACAGATCCACAGTACCGTGAAATGACGGCAACCATTTAAACGATTGAGGAACAGATACGTGCATGAAGCACCCGTTTTTTCCTGTTCAAAATCCGGGCATTTTGGGAACGATTTTGACAAACAACTATTGGGTTAACCAAAGAACCGTGGTAAGTATCTATGAGTGACATTATCCTTGCCGTCATCCTTATCGTCGTCGTCCTTGCCATCGCGTATTTTCTGGTAAAAAAACTCGCAGTGCTGGTCATCAACGCTGTTCTCGGCCTCATCTTTCTCTTTGTCTTAAACACGTTCCAGATCATGCAGTGGGTGGGCAAACCCGATCTCGGGTATAGTCTTGCAACGCTGATCATCTGCGGCGTTGGAGGGCTACCGGGCGTGCTCGTCCTTGTCCTGCTCAACATTCTCGGCATCACGGTCTAAGATAAAAAAAGGCTCTTTCTTCATTTCACGGGGGTAAGTTACACGATTAATTTATCGTACATTCCCTTGCTTGAACTTCACCCGGGGTTTTCCTTCGGCGTTAGTCCCCATCAACGTGCTTGACGAGAACTTGATTTATCCCCACAATTACAAGCGGAGAGCCATAATAAAAAGATCTTCATCTTTGGGAAATAATTTCCGGGTGGAGGATCCATCTGGTGCATGCAGGTTCACCCAGAGTAATCCCGTAAAAAGAATATACCCCTTCAGAACACGTTTGCTTCCGAGTAGACGGTAACCTGATCCTGCTCAATTTCGTACGGCTTGATCTCCCGTGAATGGGCAGACATCCGCATTTTTACTACTTCAAGCGCAAGATGCACGTCGGTGAGATCGCCAGACCGGACGTATCGGAGAACGATAACCGTATCGGCAAGGTACTCGATCAGAGAGTGCCGGCTCGCAAAGATATTTTCCGGGGCAGTCTCCGAGGTCATCATGATGGTACAGTCCTTGTCCCGCAGCCCCTCGACAAACCGGAACATCTCGCGACGCCGGTCTGCATCATTCTCGAAAAGATCCTCAAAAAGGGAGATAGGATCGATCACCACCCGGCTGGCTTTCACCTCGTTTATCAGGTTCGGGAGCTCGTTTTTAATCCGGTTGTTTGCCAGATTAAAATCCGTCGGGTCGAGTTTGATGACAAAAAGGGCCGTATTCAGATAGGGTACTGGGTCCCAGCCTTTCTGCCTCATGTACCCCAGGATCCGGTCCTCGCGCTCTTCGAGACTTATGTAGATCACGTGTTCGCCTTTTTTGAGCCCGTCCCAGACAAATTCAAGGGAAAACGTCGTCTTTCCAGTCCCATAGGTGCCGATGATCGCAGAGATGCTTCCCGGGAGAAGTCCCCCGCCCAGCATATCGTCAAGGCCGATGATCCCAACGTTCACACGGTTTTTGCTCATATGACCATCCTGATGTTGCTCACTTCAAATCCTTCCGTGGTGGATATGCGGACAGCAAATTTCACCAGATCCTGCTCTTCAAGATGAGGCATAACCCCACGGAACTTCTCAAAGAACATCACGCGCTGGCGCCGCGAACTGGTGCTCTCTTCCCACCGGAACAAAAAGACCGCGTCGGCAATATCGGCAATTTCGTGCTCTTTTGCCGCATCGATGATCCCCTTGCTGAGTAGCAGGTAGAGTGTGCATCTCTTCTGTTTTACGAGCCGCTGGGCACCACGCAGGAACCCGGTCAGGTCCTGCCAGAGATTGGGGAGGTTGGTCTGGGTGGCGATATCCGTTATCGAATCGAGAATAATCAGGCTCTCTGGTTCTGTGGAGTTGAATACCTCGGAAAGTTTCATAAAAATATTGGAACGCTCCGAACGTTTCTGGAGCTGAGTCAGGGTATCGCTGTGGCTGTACCATTCATTAGGAACAAGGCTTCGGTCAAAATAGAAGTCGGAGAGATCCACAAACTGAAAGTTCACCGAATCCTCGCTCACCCCGTCCGCCGCAAATGACTGGACGATCTCGTGGCGGACATCGCTCTCAAGCCGGGTGAACGTGATGTACCGGATCTTTGCCGGGAAACGAGGTTCGGATGCAGGAAGTTTTGCCATTCGTGCGAGAGTATTGATAATGGAACTGTAGGCAAATTCATAATTACCCGCTCCGAGCTCACCAAAAAGGAGGATCATGGAGCCAACCGGTACACCTCCATCGAGAATCGGATCGAGTGTGGGGAGTCCTGTAGGCATCCTTGTCGTTTGTGGCTCCTGCATTATACACTCCCATCAACGAGAAAATTCGTCAAATGATTCTCTCTTTGAGTATGATAATAAAGATATCTTCTGGTTTAACTACGCATGCCGGGTATATCGGAGGGAACGGCAGTGAGAAAAAATTTGCACCGTGCCTGAATCTCCTCCGGAGGGATACGCTCCCTTTGATGGATGTGTTGCCCGTTAACCCAAATGGGGATAAAAAATCAAAAAAATTATAAACACATGTCCGGACTGCGCATTAAAAAAAAGCGAAAACCCTGTCCGGGGCTCTGCATACTATAATATAGGATCATCCCCCGAAATATTATCGGTGACAAACAGGTATCTGGTGGGAGTACAGGACTATGGGGCTTTCTGATATTTTTGCACGCTTCAAAAAAGATCCGCTCCCTAAACCGGAGGCTGCAACCGGGAAGGATACCGGGGAGCCCTACAACGATTACCCGGAAAATATTACGGATGCTCATGCAGAAAAGCCCGGGCCTAAAAAATTCCGGTCGAGTTACCGGCAGTATCTCTCTTATCTTCGTATCAGCAAACAGTCAGCGCCGGAAGAATATGATTACGCGAAGCACGGCACTCTTGTAACCGGGAGCGTGCCGGAAGGACATGAGTTGCTCGACCAGTACTGGCTCGCGATGGGTCAGACCCTGGTGTATATCACCCTGAATAAAAAGACCAACCAGTCTGAGTACCTGCTCTTTGAACCTACCCTGTCCGAATTTGAATACGAACTGCTTGAACGGCTCCACAGGGATCTTCTCGATGTCCTGGTCCTGACCACCGATGAGCTCAACAAAGACCGGCGCAGGATCCTGCTTGAAAAGGTGTACGGCCTCCTTGATAATTACGGGCTTGCTCTCGAAGACACCTCGCTCTTTAAACTCCAGTATTACCTTGTCCGCAATTTCATCGGCTGGTCACGTATCGATCCGCTGATGAATGATACACATCTCGAAGATATCTCCTGCGACGGAAGCAGGATCCCGATCTTTTTATACCACCGGAAATACCGGAACATCCGGACCAACATTGCGTTTGAATCTGATGTCCTCAACTCGCTTGCGATAACGCTTGCCCAGCGATCAGGGAAACACATCTCAACCGGCTCGCCGATGCTGGACGCCACCCTCCCCGACGGCTCCCGGCTCCAGCTAACCCTTGGGACCGAAGTGACGACCCGTGGGACCTCGTTTACCATCCGGAAATTCCGTGAAGAGCCGTTCTCTCCTGTAGAACTTCTGGAGTACGGCACGTTTACCAGCGACGAACTCGCCTATTTCTGGCTGGCCATAGAGAACAACATGAGCATGCTCTTTATCGGAGGAACCGCATCCGGCAAAACCTCGTCCTTAAACGCGGTTTCCCTGTTTATCCCGCCCTCAGCTAAAGTGGTCAGTATCGAGGATACGCGGGAGATTACGCTCTACCACGATAACTGGATCGCAAGCGTAACCCGTGACGCCCTGACCGAAGGGGGAAATGCGATCAATATGTTCGATCTCCTGCGGGCCGCCATGCGTCAGCGGCCGGAATTCATTATTGTCGGTGAAGTTCGGGGCGCCGAGGCGCAGACACTCTTCCAGGCGATGAACACCGGGCATACGACGTTCTCCACCATGCATGCCGGCAGTATTGATGCGGCCATTCACCGGCTGGAAAGCGCGCCGCTGAACGTCCCACGTAACATGGTGCAGGCATTGAACGTCGTCAGCGTGCAGGCGCTCATCTACCGGGGGACGGAACGGGTCCGTCGTGCGCAGGAGATTGTAGAGGTCGCCGGTATCGACCCGGCAACCGGGAACCTCCAGGTCAACAACGTATTCGTATACGATCCGATTCATGACCGTGCAACCTTCACCGGAAGATCCCGGATCTACAACAATATCGCCGAGAATCACGGGTGGACCCGGGAGCAACTGGACACCGAGATTGCTGTGCGGAAAAACCTTCTCGAAGAGATGAAAAAACAGAAGATCTTCGATTATATCTCCGTCGCATCGATCTTCCACATTTACCATATCCGGCGTGAGGAAGTGCTGGCCAACAGCACGGATCTCAGACAGGTATTGAGATGAAGTTCAGCCGTGTGATTACGGATTGGATGGTGCGCGATCCACTACATCATCGCAGCCTCCATGCCGATCTGGTCTCCTCGCGTTCCGGCAAGACTCTCGAACAGTACCTTTGGCGCTCCACGAAGATCTCCATCCTTGTTGGTCTTCTCTTTGGCATATTCGGTCTCCTTGCAGGCCGGTTTATCATTATGGATATCCAGACCGGGAAGGGCGTCTACAATGTCCTGAACCTCCAGATGCCTGAAATATTAACGAACCCTGTAATTGTCGAATGTTTCGCCCTTGTGGTCTCGTTTGCATTCGGGGCATATCTCACATACCTTGTCCTGCTCCGTTTTCCCGCTACCGAGAAGAATAGCCGGTCCATCAGGATCAACCTGACGCTCCACAATGCGGTCGCTTACATGTATGCGATGCGCCAAGGCGGTGCGCAGTTGATGACCATATTTTCCGCCCTGTCTGAAAATGCTCATATTTACGGTGAGGTTGCTCTTGAATTCCGGCAGGTAACAAGAGACGTGAACTTTTTTGGGAGCGATGTCCTCACGGCAATCCACCACCTCGCGGAAACCACTCCCTCGGAAAAATTCAAGCAGTTCCTCGAAGATCTGCTTTCGGTGATCGAAAGCGGAGGGGACATGACCGGATTCCTCGCCAGCCGGGTACGACTGTACCAGGAAGAGGCACGGTTTGAACAGAAGCAGTTCCTGCTCGTCCTTTCCATGGTGGCTGAATCCTATGTCACGCTCTTTGTCGCGGGCCCGCTTTTTTTAATCATCATCATGGTGGTTATGGGGATGATGGGAGGAGCGGCCGTTCTCCAACTCACGTTAGTAGTCTATCTCGTCCTGCCCGTTGGATCGGTTTTATTTATCCTGTTCATCGATTTCATTTCCACCAACAAAGAGAAGGCCGAGCGTTATACACGGGAGGTCCTGCTCAACACCTATGCTGATGTGCAGATCACCAAAAAAGCCGGTGAAGAACAGTATTTCGAACAGCTCAGAAAATACGATCGGGTCCGGAACCTGGTACATTACCTCGTTCATCCCCTTGAGAGTTTTATCAACAACGTTAACCTTACACTGTGCATTACCGTCCCCGTTGCACTCCTTTACGTAACCGTTGTGTTATTAAATACTCCTCATTACGCCGATCCTGAACTTTTTATCGATGTTGTGGACGACCATATCATCATCGCGCTCTTAATCGTGCTTATCCCCTACGCGATCTTCTATGAACTCTGGGCGCGGAAGATGAACGGGATCCAGATGCTCATACCGGATTTCCTTGAAAGGATGGCCGGTATTAACCGGGTCGGCCTTTCAGTTGCCCAGGCCATTGGGATCATGGTCACTACCAATCTTGGGCTCCTCAGCTACGAGATCCGCCGGATAAAACGCGACATGGACTGGGGAGCGAATTTCACCGAAGCCCTGATGCGGTTTGAAAAGCGGATCAGTACGCCTGCCATTGCACGGACGGTCACGCTCATTACAAAAGCAAGCGAAATGAGCGGGCAGATTGGGGAGGTGCTTGCCATTGCCGCGAGCGATGCAAAGATGAGCGAGACGCTAAAAAAAGAGCGCTTTGCGGAGATGTTTATCTACACGGCGATCGTGTATCTCGCATTTCTGGTCTTCCTCTTTGTCGTTGGCGTCCTCACCACCCAGTTCCTTCCGGTCCTTTCCCATGTCGGAACCTCCGGGTTATCGTCTGCCGGGTCGCTGTCAGCTATCGGGTCGGTGTCGGTCAAGTCGTTGGATCGCCTCCTCTACCATGCGTGCCTCGTACAGGCACTCTTTTCAGGACTCATTGCCGGGCTGATGGGTGAGTCGTCACTTGCCGCTGGTATAAAACACGCTTGTATCCTGCTGATCATCACACTTGTCACGTTCAATTTCATCCTGGGGGTATAACACCAAAGAGGATTTTAAAAACCCTCTTTTTGTACGATCCGCGATTAATTTTTCCGTCGTAGACATTACAATGAACCTAAACATTTTTGCTAGTTAATCGAAATCCTCAAAAAGCAGATGCTCTTGCTCCCCTTGACAAGCAACCGGACTACACCGGAACCGTAAACAGACATAAATAATACCATGGGGAGATTAGAGTAGTGAGGTGATTGGAGCATGTGTAGTGTTGGCGGACCAACGGACATCGATCTCCCCGAAGACCGGGTCACGGGAAAAGATTACCGGTGCAAGGAATGCGGCGAGCGGTTCAAGGGGATCGGCAAACATCCCATGTGTCCTTCCTGCCAGTCTGAAGACGTTGTCCAGATATGACCGTCTCTGTTGGCAATGACGTCCTGTATGTTAAGGGCGCCCATTCTTTTCTTCTCGTTGCATCTATCCGTAAGGCATTTCCTCTCTGCATCGAGGCAAGTCATGATGAATACATCCAGGGAGTCCATGCTGGCGACCTGGTGGTGGTTTCCGCACCTGAAGCAGGCCCGGTCGAGCCCGCCCTGATGCTTCTCGAACTTGTCAGGACGTACCACCTGCCGCTCGTGGTTCTCCCCCGCGACCACCCGGGATCGAAACGGATCCCCTACGTGGTATCCGTTGGACCCGCGATCCAGACCAACTGTTCGATTGTCCGGGGGACGCACCCGGAACAGCACCTCGTCTGTTCATCGGATGAACTTGCAGGTATAACGTTTTCAGGAACTGCCGACGGTATCGTGATCCCGCCTCTTCCGAAAACGCTTGCCCTTGAGTGGATAAAACCCGATAAATATTACTGATTTTTTTTAAAAAATCTTTTTTTTAGGAAATTTTCCCCCCCCTTAAAAGCCGGCCTGAAAATCGTAAATAACAATAGTTATATTGTTTTTTCCACCACATATTCTATTGCCGTGAGTGGAGGGTTGGATGAAAACTGAGGTCTTAGACGACATCAAGAAAACTGAAACTGAATATCAGTCGATGATCAGTACGGCGCAGGAAGAAAAGAAGAAGCGACATTCCCAGGCCGAACTGGAAGCTGATACCCTGATTACAAAGGCGCAGAGCAATGCTGAACAGTACAAGAAGCTGAAACTGGAAGAAGCACGGCACCAGGCAGCTCAAAAGCACGCTGACATCATAAAAGAAGGCAATCAGCGTTCAGCGGCATTGAAAGAGAAGGGAAGAAAGAACCTTTCAAAAGCAGTGCAGCTGCTGGTATCGCGGTTTAAGGAGCAGCTGCATGTTGGCGCCTAAACCGATGAGCCGGTTGCTCATCGTTGCATCCCGTGACCAGGCGGCACCGATCGTCCAGGAGCTGTACCGCGAGAACCTGTTCCATATCGAAGACTATGTGGATCAGGGTCGCGAGGGGTACGAGGGCTTTAAGATCGGCACGCCGCTTGAAGGGGCAACCGAGGCATCAACCGAGCTTGTCAAAGTCAGGGCAATCGAGAACGTCTTTGCAATCCGTGGCGAGGATATTGACGCAAAGCAGAAACTGAGCCTGCCGCAGATCCGTTCACAGATCGAACAGGATCTTCCCGGCATCGAAAAAGAAGTCGAGAAACTGGCCGGTGCCCGTTCGAAACTTGACACAAAGGCGAAGGAGTACGAGCAGAAAATTGCAGAACTCGCACCATTCCTGGCGATTTCCGTAGATCTCGCTCTTTTGCGCGGGTTCCGGTTTTTCTCTGTATTTGCCGGCTACGTCTCCCGTGACGTGTCCATTACCGTCCCGCACGAGATGCAGGTGGTAAAAGGCAAGGACCGGTCGTTTATCCTTGTTGTGGTTCCGGAAAAGAACCGGGCAGAGGTCGAACGGCTCTTACAGGAAGCGCAGTTCCAGATGGTTACCATCCCCGAAGAGGATGGTGCCGCATCGGTACGCACTGCGTATTACACGGAACAGATCGCGTCGCTTAAAAAAGAGATCGATGCAATCAACGAAAAACTCGCAAAGATCAAGGAGTCGCATACCGATCTCCTGGTTGCCTGTGAAGAGGCGTTCCGGGCAAAGATCGAGCAGACCGAAGCCCCCCTCCGGTTTGCCACGACCTCGAAAGTGTTCGTGGCAGAAGGCTGGGTACCGACAGACCGCACACAGGATATTAGTGCGGCTCTGGACAAGGTGACTGGTGGGAAAGTCTTTGTCTCGGAACTCCCGGTTGACCCCGTGCACGATTCGGTGCCGGTGGAGTTCAACAACCCATCGTTTGCAAAGCCGGCACAGATGCTCATGGATATCTACTCCCGCCCAAAGTACACGGAAGTAGATCCTACCCTGATGCTTGCCATCGTATTCCCCCTCTTCTTCGGGATGATCCTTGGGGATGTCGGGTACGGCCTTCTGCTTCTCATCATGTGCCTGGGGCTCCGAAGGGTGTTTAAAGGCGACGATGGCCGTCAACTCCTTGTGGTTCTCCGGAACGCGAGCATATCGACGATTATCTTCGGTTTGCTCTTCAACGAGTTCCTCGGGTTCAAGTTCTCCCAGATTGTCGGGTGGATTCTCGGGATCGGGCATGTAGTAAACCCAATCGAGCATTACGAGTCTCTCATTTACAGCAGGCACCTGCTTATCGGTGCAACGGAAGTCGGAGGGCACGGACCTGCGATTGCCGAGCTGATGATTGTCTCTATCTGGATCGGTATCCTGCATATCACGCTCGGCCGGGCGCTGGGCATGATCAACCATGCACGCCAGGACCATGGCGAGCACCGGATGAAAGCCGTCCTCGCGAACCTTGGCTGGATTACCGTGATGTGGGGTATTATCATCGCCATCTGGTCGATGTTTGCCATACCCCTCATGCCGGACCTTCGCGGGCTTCCGATTGTAGCCGCGGGGCTCTCGCTTGGTATGGTTATCGCTATCGTCTTCATCGTGATGGGCGTCATCTTTATCGCACGGGACTCGGTCCTTGAGATTGTGGAACTGCCAACGATCATCTCGCATGTGCTCTCTTATGCACGTCTGATGGCGGTCGGCCTTTCATCGGTGGCAATCGCGATGGTCGTGAACTACCTGTCCATCGGGATGTTCATAGGCCCCTCACTGAAAAATCTCTCGATTGTCGGGATTGTAATGATCATTGCCGGTATCGTGATCTTTTTACTGGGGCATACCCTCAATCTGGCACTGGGTATTCTGGGTGGCGGACTCCACTCTATCAGGTTGCATTACGTCGAATTCTTCACCAAGTTCTATAAGGGTGGAGGCAGGAAGTATATTCCATTTGGAATGAAACGAAAATTTACGGAGGATTAGATTATGGCAGATGTAGTTATGACTCTTGAAATGGTACAGGCATCGCAGGTTGGAATGAAGGCAATCGGAGCCGGTCTTGCAGTCGGTCTCACCGGTCTTGGTACCGGTGTCGCCGAAATGGGTATCGGTTCCGCAGCTGTCGGCGCAGTTGCAGAGAACAAAGATATCTTCGGTCTTGCACTGCTCTTCACGGTCATTCCGGAAACCATCGTTATCTTCGGTCTTGTTGTTGCACTTCTGCTCCTGTTCTAAAAGAGGCTAGAACAATGGGACTGGAAGCAGTACTTGAAGAGATCAGGGAAAAAGGCAAAAAAGAAGCGGATGCGATCCGTGCCGAATCTATGGCGGATTCAGACAGGATCTTAGCGGAAGCAAACCGTAAAGTTGCAGAGATCAAAACGGGTGCCGAGGATACCTCAAAGAAGCAGGAGTCCCGGATCATCGCCCAGGATGTCTCTGCTGCAAACCTTCTTGTCAAGCGTGAGCTCTTAAACACTCAGAAGGGACTTCTCGATGAAGTGTACGAGAGTACCCGCTCTGAAATTGCCAAACTCCCTGAAAGCTTCCATCGTGAAGCCATCAAAAAACTCCTTTCGGAAGCGAAAAAGGAGATCCCGAAAGGCAGCATCCACTGCAACGCACGGGATGTTGCGGCAGCAAAAGCCGTCCTTGCCGAGAAGGAATTCTCAGGTTTTACCCTGGGTGCACTGGTCGATATCGACGGCGGGATCCTGATCGAAGGGGAAGGTAACGAGCTGCAGATCGATTACAGCTATCGTACATTCATGAACAAAGTGTGGGAATCCGGGCTCAAGGATGCATCTGATCTCCTCTTCGGATAGGGTGGTACAGGTATGGCAGGGATGAAAGGAATTTCAGCGCCCACTATCTACGTCTGTACCAGG
>NZ_JBAYLY010000021.1:0-51437 GCF_041663825.1 Methanoregula sp. | reverse complement strand
GGCAGTCGGCGGGGGACAACCTTCATCCAGCGACTTGGGGTATACTGGTCCTGCTCCCACTCAGGCTACACTTGCGCCTACAAAGCAGAAGACTACGGTATCGTCGTCGGCTACACCATCTCATACATTTACTATACCGCCACTGCCTACCAATACGCCACGGTCCGGACTTGATGCGTTACCGGTTCTCGGTGCGCTCGGTCTGTGCGGTGCGATCTTCCTGTTCAGAAAGAACGGGAAGTAATCTCCTTTTTAAGGAGACCGCAGGTTACACGTGGGGACAGCGGGGTAAATCCCGGAAGGAGAGAAAATGAAGCAGGGAAAATGACTCCGTTTTCAGGAGAATGAGAAAAATGCAGAGACAATTCATAAGACTATCAATTATGGGGATCTTCCTGATCTCACTTGTTTTCGGGGCAGTAGTTTTTGCCGATACCGGAATGGCAACAACCATGAACTCCGCCAGGGGACCGGCAACGGGTAACCTTGTCGGGGATGTTGCAACCGGTAACACCGTTTCATCTTCCCCGGCTACCTCACCGGCCATTGCATTTACGGCATCTGCAAGAGTTGGTAAAGCACCCCTGACCATCCGGTTCACCGACCGTTCGACCCAGTCGCCAACATCCTGGCTCTGGAACTTCGGGGATGGCACCACCTCGAAGTTGCAGAACCCGGTTCATACGTATTCATCAGTTGGCACGTATACCGTGACACTGTCAGCAACCAATGCAATCGGGACAAATTCCAGCACAAAAACCAGTTACATCACGCTCTTAACTCCGGCCCCCATCTCGAACTATAATAATGGCAACCTTTATGTTGCGAACTCTCAAGGAGTGAAATACGATATCCCGAATGGCATCGCTAAAGTGTTTACCTACACCTACGTGCCGGATACCTACTTTGTCCTTTTTGAACAGGCCAACGGCGGTCTCAATGCCCTGCACATCTCCTCGACAACCAATGCCTTCTCCGGTTCCGACATCACCCGCACGACCAACAAGTCCGGCTCGTTCTGGATAACCTTCAGCGGCGGGCAGCCTTCCATGCCGGATGGCGTCCTGATGCTTGCCGTCAACGGCACGATCCCTGACGGTTTCACTGTCAATATCCGGTCGAGCGGGCAGGAGTTTGATCCGGGCACACCGGGCCTATCGAACCAGCCTATGCCCACCCATGTCACGTTCCTTGACGGTGCAGTAAATGAGACCTTTACGAAAAGCGACTTCATCTACGGCCCACAGAACTGGAAACCCTGCAGCAGTTCCGGCTACCCAATCTATACCGGGGAAAACCAGAACGATCCAATTAACCAGTACCAGATTATGTTCATCGACCTCCGGGTCGGGGCAGTCCAGAATAAAAGTCTGCCCAACAACGGCATGATCAAGGTAGAGTACAGCTTCACCAACCTGACAAGCACCGCAGTGTTCAATATTTATGGCTGGTATGAACAGTGCAATCACGGTACCGGTATCATTATGACAAATGATGTAACCTCCAGCGGGTATATGGTCTCCGGGACCGCTGGTGTACCTGACGCTCGGTTTACCGCAAACGTTACCTCAGGACCATTCCCGCTCGCTGTCCAGTTCACGGATACGTCCACGAATTTCCCGACCTCGTGGCTCTGGAACTTTGGGGACGGGGGTACATCTACCGTGGAGAACCCGGTGCACACGTACAGCAGTGCCGGCACCTACACGGTGCAACTCACCGCAACAAACGGCCAGGGATCCAACTCCCTGACCCGGTCGAATTACATCACCATCACTGCTTCCGGAACACCGGTTGTATCCTTCATGGCAGCCCCGGTGAACGGAGGCGTTCCCCTGGTAGTCCGATTCACCGACACCTCGACCAACTCACCGACATCGTGGTCCTGGGACTTCGGGGATGGCAGCACGTCCACCAGCCAGAACCCGTCGCATACCTATACCTCGGCTGGCACCTACACGGTCACATTAACCACCGGCAGCCTGACGGGAAATAACCGCCTGACAAAGAATGGATTTATCTATGCGACTACCGCTACAGGAGCCCTTCCCGGTTACACCGACATCTATGTCCGGGCCGCAAACCATGACGGCATCCGGCAGGATGTCAATGGCAACGGCACGTATTATATCAGCCCCGGTGCCGCAAGTGGCGGCCTCTCCGCCATCCACATTTCCACCGATCCGTCGGTCAGCGCCGGGCAGGTCACCGCGTCACAAAACCCGTCAGGGACCTTCTATGTCACTGCAAATTCCGGGGCCTACCAGGATGAGAGCGTCCTCCTGCTTGCAGTCAACGGGACCATCCCGGACGATTTCTCGGCCCGGATCACAACCAGCGGATACACCTGGACGCCGACCGGTTCGGTGCCTGCATCCGGCAGTTCCACGTACCAGTCGTCGGCACTCAACCAGACCTTCACGAAAGACGATTTCTTTTACGGCCCCCAGAACTGGAAACCAACCCAGGGGGATGCAAACTACCCGCTCTTTTACGGGCAGGACATGAACAGTTCGAAAAACCAGTACCGTCTCATGTTTATCGACACCCGGGCCGGTATTCTTAGTGACAGCAGCCTCACGGATAACGGTGCGGTCAGAGTCCAGTATAGTTTCACCGACCTTCCCGGCACTGCAACCTTCAATGTCTATGGGTGGAAGAGCGGGCAGGGCATGCAATGGACCAACGCGCTGACCGGTTCGGCCGCGAGCGGGTATACGGTGAGCCCAACGACGCCCACGGTACCCCCGGTTGCCAATTTCACGGCAAACACGACCTCCGGCAGGGCCCCGCTGACCGTGGCATTCACGGACGCTTCGACCAACAGTCCGACGTCGTGGACCTGGACCTTCGGCGACGGTAACACGTCTGCGGTCCAGAACCCCGCCCACACGTACACCACTGCCGGGACCTATACGGTGAATCTCACCGCTTCGAACTCAGCAGGGAATAACACGGTCACCCATGCCGGGTACATAACCGTGCGTTCTGGCAGTGGGACATCCTCAAGTGAGATCGGTGTATTCCGGCCTTCCACCGGTTACTGGTATCTGGACTATACCAACGATGGAACCGTTGACAAAGCAGTCAGGTTCGGGAAGGGTGGGGACACACCGGTTGTGGGAGACTGGAACAACACCGGAACTTCAGGGATCGGCGTGTTCCGAAAATCCACAGGATACTGGTATCTCGATTCCACGAATGATGAAAAGGCCGATATAACGGTAAAGTTCGGGAAGGGTGGAGACACGCCGGTTGTCGGGGATTGGAACGGAGCCGGAAAATCAGAGATTGGCGTGTTCAGAGAATCCACCGGGTACTGGTACCTGGATTATAACTTCGATGGAATTGCCGATAAAACGGTAAAGTTCGGGAAGGGTGGAGACACGCTGGTTGTAGGTGACTGGAACAACACCGGAACCACAGGAATCGGCGTGTTCCGAAAATCCACAGGGTACTGGTACCTGGATTTCAATAATGATGGTACTGCGGATAAAACGGTTAAGTTAGGAAAGGCAGGGGACACACCGGTTGTCGGGGATTGGAACGGAGCCGGAAAATCAGAGATTGGCGTGTTCAGAGAATCCACCGGTTACTGGTACCTGGATTATAACTTCGATGGAATTGTCGACAAAACAGTTAAGTTAGGAAAGGGTGGGGACACGCAGGTTGTCGGGGACTGGAACGGAGCCGGGACCACAGGGATCGGCGTGTTCCGAAAATCCACGAATTACTGGTACCTGGACAACAACCTCGATGGAACGATCGACTACCAGTTCAGGTTCGGTACTAATAACGACATACCGGAAGTGGGACACTGGGCGTAAATCTGGCCCGGTAAAATTTACTTTTTGGTGATTCCCAAAAAAAAAGCCCGCCACGGTTTAGTTGCATTAACTGGACTTAATGAAAATGATATCTCGTGATGGGTTTCGGGGACAGCGGGGTAAATCCCGGAAGGATAGAAAATGAAGCAGGGAAAATGACTCCGTTTTCAGGAGAATGAGAAAAATGCAGAGACGATTCATAAGACTATCAATTATGGGGATCTTCCTGATCTCACTTGTTTTCGGGGCAGTAGTTTTTGCCAGCACCGTAACGGTGGCAGATACGGGTACCCTGCAGCAGCCCGCAGATACCAGCCAGCCGGTCCGGGGCCACATGGCGTGGAACTATACGACCGGGATTGTCTATTTCGGCAGGTATGATCACAACGTGTATGCCCTCAATGCAACGACGGGGCATTTGATCTGGAATTATACCACGGGAAACACTATCCTCTCCTCCCCCGCAGTCGCAAAAGATACCGTCTACATCGGCAGTTACGGCCATAATCTCTCTGCCCACTCCAACCTCCCGCCCGTTGCAAACTTCAGCGCAGATGTAACAAGCGGAAAAACGCCCCTTGTCGTGAAGTTCACCGACACTTCGACTGGTTCGCCAACCGCATGGTACTGGGATTTTGGCGACGGCGAAAACTCCACGGTACAGAACCCGGTCCATACGTACCTGGCATCGGGAAACCTCACGGTGAACCTCACGGTTACAAATGGCGGGGGATCGGACAGCAAAGTGCGGGAGGGATACCTCTCCACGATTACAATATTACCCCCGGCTCCTGGTGCAAACTTCACGGTTGACAAAAATGGCGGGTTCGCGCCGTTGACCGTCCAGTTCGTTGACACGTCAACCGGCTGGCCGACGTCATGGTACTGGGATTTTGGCGACGGCAATACATCGACACGGGAGAACCCGGCCTATACCTACCTCCGGCCGGGAAACTTTACCGTTACCCTGACGGCGAAAAACAAGGGTGGCAGTTCCAGCATAGTACGAACCGCACCCATTACGATTCGCGCAAAAGTAATCCCACCGGGCCCGGATTTCTCGGTAAATGCAAGTTCAGGGACGGTTCCGCTCGTTGTCCAGTTTGAGGATCTCTCGACAGGCCCGGACATAACGGGCCGGGCCTGGGACTTCAACAACGACGGGATCATCGACAGTACCGACCAGAACCCGGTCTGTGTCTACAAGCTGCCGGGCAACTACACCGTCAACCTCACCGTCGCGAATACCTTCGGGACAAAAACGATTTCCCGGAAAGACATTATAACCGTGAAGGTGCTGGCACCGGTCGTCTCATTCAGCGCGGATAATGTGAGCGGGACACCACCCCTTGCCGTCCTCTTCAACGACACCTCCATTGGTGCGGGTATAACGGGCTGGGCATGGGACTTTAACAATGACAGCGTTATCGACAGCACCGAGCAGGATCCTACCTGCGTCTACAAACTGCCCGGCAACTACACCGTCAGTCTCACGGTCACGAATGTCTCCGGATCGAACACGACTTTCCGGGCCGGCTTCATCACGGTCGGCAGCCTGGCACCGGTCGTCTCGTTCACCGCGTGTAACGTGAGCGGGACACCACCCCTTGCCGTCCGGTTCAATGACACCTCGGTTGGTGCGGGTATAACCGGGTGGGCCTGGGACTTTAACAATGACGGCATTATCGACAGCACTGAACAGGATCCATCCTGTATCTATAAGCTACCCGGTAATTACACCGTCAACCTTACTGTCACGAATGCTTATGGATGGAACACACTATCGCGAGCAGGTTTTGTGACCGTGACAAATGGGGCTGTTGCAGATTTCACAGCGGACCAGACATCCGGAACGGTTCCGCTCACCGTCCAGTTCACGGATCTCTCGATGGGCCCGGATATAACCGGCTGGTCCTGGGATTTCAATAATGACGGCGTCATTGACAGTACTGAACAGAATCCCACCTGCACCTACAACGTGCCGGGCACTTATACAGTCAATTTTACAGTAACGAATGCATTCGGACCGGGCAGTATCTCTAAACAGGGATTCATAAAGGTCAATACACAGGCCCCGATTGCCAGTTTCACCATGAACCGTACCAAAGATATCGCTCCTGTCGCCGTTCAGTTCAAAGATACTTCTGCAGGCTCGAATATAACCGGGTGGGCGTGGGACTTCAACAATGACGGTGTCATTGACAGTACTGAACAGAATCCCACCTGCACCTACAATGTGCCGGGCAATTACACCGTCAATCTTACTGTCACGAACGCCTATGGATCGAACACGACCTCAAAAGCAGGCTCTGTAGACGTGTCCAGCGGGATCCCGGCCGCACGATTTGCGGTGAACAAAACATCCGGGTACGCACCACTTGTAGTCCAGTTCAAGGATCTCTCAACGGGTTCGGACATAACCGGGCGGTCCTGGGACTTCAACAATGATGGGATTATTGACAGTACTGACCGGAATCCATATTGTGTATATAATGTGCCGGGGAACTATACAATCAATCTTACCGTCACGAATGCCTATGGATCGAACACGATAGTACGGAAGGATTTTGTGACAGTGACCTGAGGAGGTTGGGGAAAAACAAATTTGGGATTAATCATCATCACGTATTATTTACCCGTTCCGACACCGGGTACGCTTTCATTCCCTTTGATGGATAAGGCGCAAGGATCCAGTGCAGGTCGTCCACAATAAGCGGATCGCGGGACAGCCAGCGCATCTCGTCGTCCTGCCGGAGGATCACCGGCATCCGGTCGTGGACTGGGGCCATCAGGGAGTTTGCAACAGTCGGGATGATCGTGTAGGTCGAAAGGGTCGTGCCCGCCGGGTTGCTCCAGATATCGTAGAGGCCGGCAAAAGCAAAGACCGGATCGTCTCGTACGCGGGAGTAGAACGGGACTTTGCGCCCGCCTTCCTGTTTCCACTTAAAAGAACCCGCTTGCGGGAACGATGCAGCGTTTTGTCCGCAGAAGATCCCGGAACATCGGTTTCACTTCGATACCTTCAGATCGGGCATTGATCGGGCGCCGGGCGGCCTTAATGTTCCGTACCCAGTGCGGCACGAGGCCCCTCATGACCGCTTCTGCCCGCTCGTGCGCCAGATCACCGGGTTCGTGCTGCCGGGCGCGATGTTGAAATGAGACCGGAATCCGATCATCGGGTCGATCACCCGGAACCTCCCGCAGAGGTCATCGATACAGGCAAGCGAGTACCGGCCACACAGGATAAACGTTCATTCTTGTGCAGGGGCTCATCAAACTTGTGCCAGCATCAGGTGAGAGATCACGTTCACACCGCTCACGATCGGATCTTTACCCCTATCAGTGGGGCAGTGATCAGGTGCTATGCAGATCGAGATCCGCAGGGGAATCACGCTCCGGCCGGGAACCTTCAACGCGGCAGTCTTTCCGGAAAAATCTAAAAAATGGCAGCTCATACAATCTCGCGGACAAAACCCGACTGAAAAAATTTTAAAAATCAACATTTGCTCGTTCACCGTTCTAAAATGTTTTTGCTTGTAACTCCGGCAAGGCATAACAGCCCACTTGGGAAAACAAGCTGTTTTTACCTTATAATTTTCTCCCTCGGCGGACTGGATCCAGATCTGAATTGGCCTCAAAACCGGGCCTTTCCTCGCTTAAAAAGAAGCCCGAATCGGGCTCCGATTGCTGGTATCATCTTCCGGAAAACCCCGTAAAACGCCCGGATTTAATCGGCATCCTGAAGTCACCAATTCTGGGTTATTTTATGAAAATACGCCCGCATAATCCTCCGATTTTTACCTCCAAAATATGGGTGAGTTTTCATTTTTGGCAAACTGTTCACTGACCCGGGAGAGGATCGGCCCGTAAAGAGCCTTGGCGCCCCTCTGACAATGGGGTCAAAAACAGACAATTTTCCGAGTGTATTTCCGCGCAAAAACCCTGAATCGGAGGTGTTTTTCTACGACGGCAAAGGGGTTTTTGATGAGGGATGGTGATTGCTGCCACCGGGTCATTGAAAAGAGGATTTTAAAAAAACTGCCAATTGTAGGATTTGAAATTACAACTTCCGTCGTGGAATGATCGAGTCATCGTATCATTTTTGCCGGTTAATCGAAATCCACAAAAATATTTTTTGGTTTATGGTATGGCTGCGGAACAGCTCGCCCGCGGGACCAGCCAGCACCCGGGGCTGGTCTGGTATCCCGGTTGTTTCACCGGGTTTTAATGGTAAATGTATCCCCGGTTTCCCATACATGAGTTGTCGGGTTGAGTACTTTCTGTATGCCGTCAAAGGTCCCGCTGTCTTCATGTACGGTAATGACAAGGTAGCCGACTTTCTGATCATTTGCGGCTACGGGCTTTAACGGGTATTTTACCGTGAGTGTCGGATCGGCATCCGCAGGATCGAAACCCTGCATAGGTGCACCCCCATTCCCGCTGACGATCTGCGGGAGGCCCTGTGATTCGGCCCGGACATACACGTGGGCATGCCCGCAGAGATAGGCAGAGACGTGGTTATTCACCATGCTTTTCCAGAACGTAGTACGTTCTTCAGGATGCATAGCGAGGCTGAAGGGCAGATCTTCCTTATCCATATCCACAAGGTATGCGGGGGAATGCCCGAAGACAAACATAAAAGGCCGGGTGTCCTGCGTGAGCTGCGCGTCGACCCAGCTCTGGTTCACGGTCTCCTTCTGTCCATTGTGTGCGATATAATCATCGGTGGCGATGAATTTAGCGCCATTATGGGTGAACGAATACGTCAGCTTCTCTTCACCGGGCGGCCCGTTAGTTGGCATAGTTGAGGCTACGGAAGTAAGGTAGGCGTCAAGCAGGGAAGCATCGGTCCTGTTCAGGTCTTCCTCATGATTTCCCCGGATGACATACAGCGGGATTCCGGTACCCTCGGTATAATTATGGATGGGAGAGACCGCCGCCATCCAGTTCCCGAACTGACCCGTGTAATTATTCTGCATCGGAGATGCATTTGAGAGAAGCGCTCCGTTGACCAGATCGCCGATGTACAGGGCCAGGTCCGGCTTCTCTGCAGCAATTGCCTTTGCAATCGGGCTGAGATCCGGGCTGATGCCGGTTGTCGTATTCGTCGCGGGGTCAGGGGAGTCCCCGAATACCACGAATCTCCAGCTCCCGGATGCGGCGGGTGTTGTGGATCCTGTAAAACTTTTCACGGTTGGAATATTTCCGATATCGAGATACTGGCCTCCTTCCCGGGTATAATTCGGCCAGGTAACATTCATCCCGCCATTCGGGTCACCCGTCTTTGCGAACCGGGTCCAGAGATCCACGAGGTTGGCGGCAACCGCCGGATCCGGTTTCACTTCCGGGACTCCGAAGAGCATGAGGGTCTCGCTGCCATGGAATGCTCCCAGGTTTATCCCGGGCATGACATAGGAGTACCGGTACAGGTATGTCTTCGGGTTCAGGTCCCCCATCGACCCCGCTGCAAACTTCACCGAGTCAGAGAAGTCATAGTCCGTCATGATCTGTGCAAGGCGGAGCTGGACTTCAGCAGTCGAATTTGCGGGATACTTTGCGAGGACTGCATCAGCATCCTTCCCAAACCGGCCCCGGATAAATGTCACGTACTCCGGAACGGTCATGTTGGCGTTCGCTGAGAGCGTGGTCCCGTCATTGGCGTTGTTCCCGATCATCAGGGGAACCGGATTCTCACGGTGGAGAAGATACAGGTTGTCCAGGGTGTCAGGGAGGATCCACCCGTCGACCGTTGGCTCGAACTGGACGGTGTGAGTGTCCCAGAAAGAGGATGACGGCGATGGCGTTGCATTAATCAGGGTTTCGGGACTCAAAGTTCGCATCCCGGCGATCGCGTCCGGGCCGGAGTATCCAAGGCTTGTCGCGTACTCCACGCCGAAATGTTCGGCGTCCGCTTTTGGATGGGTGGCATTGATAATCGCCCCGTCCGCCCAGAAGGGGCCACTCTCGACAATCGCCTGTTGGTAGAGCCCTTTACTCTCCGGGCTGGCCAGATGGATGAGCACACTCTCCGCTCCTGCCGACTGCCCGAAAATGGTCACCCGGGACGGATCGCCGCCGAATGCCCCGATGTTCCGCTGAACCCAGGAGAGGGCAGCCTGCTGGTCGAGAATCCCATAATTGCCCGAAGCGTTGTGCGTTGACTCATTGTCAAGTCCGGGATGAGCAAGGAACCCGAGAGCGCCGAGCCGGTAGTTTGGCGTGACGACAATGACCCCTTTCTGTGCAAGAGTGGTCCCATTATACGCCGGCATGGATGAGGCCACACTCTTGAATCCCCCGCCATAGAAAAAGACCATAACTGGCAGTTTCTCATCTGCACTGTGGGCCGGGGTCCAGACATTGAGGTACAGGCAGTCTTCGCTCATGTTCAGCTGAGCTGGTGATCCCGGTGAGGGGGCAGTGGCCGGCTGAGGACACGTAGCCGAATACTGTTTTGTTTCCTTAACGCCATCCCAGGGCTGTACCGGTGCAGGAGGTCTCCACCGCAGGTTGCCTGTCGGGGGAGCAGCAAACGGGATGCCGTGGAAGACCCGGAGCCCGTTCTGGTCTATACCTGAAACATAACCGGCGTCCGTCTTCACAATCCCGGATACTTTTTCTTTCTGGGTACACCCGGCAAGAAAAGATGATCCGATGAGGATCAGGCAGATTGCCAGAACACAACTTGTCAGCTTACACGTTTGCATACGATTACATCCCCTCGTGTTTTCTCATGGAAAAGCCGGGTGTTCGCAGAATCAGAAAAGATCTTAGCGGGTCCCACTGCATGCCGGCATCCAGATAGAAATCAAAGATTTTTTTGTGAATATTACGCTGTGACACATTAACGCTTTGTATCTTCCTTAAATCCGAACCCCCCTCGAAAAAGTCCCGACGATATTTCTCCTGCTTCTACAGCCCATCGCCCTCCCGGTATCCGATAAGGCGGGGCATCACCCGGAAGAAAAAATCAGGGTAAGATCCGGACACATGTCCCATTTTGCCCGGGCCGGTCAGTTTTTAATCCCGCCTCTAAATAAAACCCGGCAAACCGGCTGCTCAACTATTCACATGGGCCGGGGCGCAACCGGTCCGTGGCTGCAACACCACGCGGAACATGACCGGCCACACCTCTCGTTAAACCCGATGCAAAACCTGCTAAAAACAGGATCCTTAATCTCACTTCCGGTTATTATTCCGCCTATCACTGACGACAGGAAAAATCATGGAGAAAAAAGAAACAATTAAATTTTCAAATAATCTTTAAAAAAAAGTTCGAAGAGAAATGATCAGATATCAGCGGTATCAAAGCGTTCGATATAACATTCGCCAAATGATTGTTTTTCCCCGGGTTTGAGTGCGAGAAGGAGACTGTCGGCATGTTCTTCGCAGACATAGGCAAAACAGCATCCGAATGACTGGAACCCGATCGCGTCCCTCTCACAGTGTTCGCACTTTTGTTTTTCGGCCATGGTTATTTTCTTTTGGAGGTTTTCAGAGATACATCTTTTTGGTCTCACGGGTCTGGTCCGGGAACCTCTGGATGAAACGCTGGTTTCAGGTAAAAAAACCCCGGGGCCGCTAAAAAGGATCAGCAGTTCCTATCAGGAAATGGTTCACGTATCCTGTAGGGTGTTTCAGCATCAAGAGCAGAAAAAACGATTTTTGCCAGCACTGTTATTTCAGGTCACAGGGAATCTACATCCCTCCCCGTTTTTAGTAAAATATTAGTGATCAGCTGTATCGAAGCGTTCGAGGTAACAATATTCATACGCCTGCTTTTCACCGGGTTTGAGTGCGAGAAGGGCACTGTCGGCATGTTCTTCGCAGACATAAGAGACACAGAATCCCAAAGACTGAAGGCCGATTGCATCCTTCTCACAGCGTTCACACTTTATTTTTTCTGCCATCGTTATTTTATGTTGGAGTTTTTCACAGATACATCTTTTTAATCTCACGGATCTGGCCAGGAAACATCAGAATACGACGCAGGTTTTGGGTAAAAACAACCCGGGCCGGAATAAAAAAAGGACCCCCTTATATCAGGAAATGGTGCACGTATCCTCTAGGAAGAGTTCATCACCATGAGCACAAAAACGATCTCTTCCCGTACCATTATTTCAGATTACAGGGAAAGTGCCTCGATCATTATTCAGGAAAATGATCAGATATCAGCTGTATCGTTCGAAGACACAAACACCAAACTGTTTTTTTTCACCAGGTTTGAGTTCAAGAAGGAGGCTGTGAGCATGGTCCTGGCAGACATATTCAAAACCACCCTCAATTGATTGAAATCCGATAGCATTCTTCCCACAGTATTCACACGTTGGTTTTTCTGCCATGATCATTTTTTTTATCTTTTCATAGATACATCTTTTTAATTTTAACGGACATCATCAGGATCTCCCCGGATTACATGCAGTAATCCCGCAGATTACCGGTGGAAAGCAAAGGTAACCTTACCGGTCTCATGCGATAATTTCACAAAAGTAAACACGTGTACAAGAAAGAGCGTCAAAAGGGCTTCAGTGTAAACCCCCGTTGGCCCCGGTTGCGTTGTCCGTAATTGTACGGAGATCGTTTGCCGTCTGGATTCCAGAATTAAAAAAAACCCGGCCGGCACATTACCGGACAATTTAAAGGGTGGACAAAAACACCCTCCCGCCATACCCGTCATGCGGGGCTAAAAAATATTGCACGACGGATCTTATACGATCCCGTCCGTGGGAATTATTTCCGTCGTTTTGCAATCGCCACAACAAAGCCGAGCGCCACAAACGGAAGGGCTGGTACGAGCGACGCCTTCTGCGTGGGTGTGGCCGGGACAGCAGGTACAAAGGATGCGTTCTGTTTCTGCTGGCTGTCCAGCCATTGCATGGCATAGGTCAGCTGGACATCCTCACCGGCTACCGACCGTGCGACCATATCCTCGTTCATCGGTACCCGGATCTGCGGCGACACCCCTCCCGCAAGCATGGCATTGCTGTCAACCTGGATTGTACCGTTTATGTCAAGCGATGCTCCGTCAGGGAAGGTGATATACTGGCCGAGCGGCATTGCTGCCTGGAAGTTATTCATGCCAAATGCCCCGTTCGTCCCGTACCAGGAGATGATCGGTCCCCGCCCGGTCTTTGCAAAGATCATAGGAACGCCTTCGCCGGAACTGATCGTATCGGGGCTCACGAGCACGGCGACCGGCCCATCGAATGCATCCGGTTGGGGCTGTGTCCATGCCTCTGACAAAACCTTAAACGTGTGAGTACCGGGATCATACTTGGTGACATATTCGTAGAAGACCGGCTGCTCCACAAACCACCCGGCAACACAGGATGCAATATTGTCGTCCCCGCCGCTGTTATACCGGAAGTCAAGTACGATGCCAGGCGTTTTGTTTTTTATCGCAGACTGCATCGCAGATTTAAACGGCTGGTAGACGTCGTATGATTCGCTGTAGATTGCAATATACGCATACCCGCCGGGCAGCGTCCTGTAAGTGACTGTATCGTTACTGATCTGGGGCTGGATATCAGTCCAGATCTGTTTTACCCCGTAATCGTTGACCTGCCTCCCAAGGAACGTGGAAGTCTTTTTCAGGGTTTCGTACCCGTCATCGTAAGCCGTAAGATTCACAATCAGGGGGCTTGAATTGTCACGCCGGATAACCGAGACCGTTACAGATTTCCCGACCGGGCCCCGGGTCAAAAACCGTTGCTGGTGGAGGAGGATACCTTCGGCAGTTGAGGGCTTTTTTACCGCCCAGATGTAGGAAGTTGCGTTGATGGCAGCGTGAATTTCCTTTCCGTTCCATGTTGTCACTTCATCGTCAGGCCGTATCCCGGCGATCTCTGCCGCACTTCCGTTTGCAACATAACTCACGATAACTTTCCCGGAATCAAGCCGGCTCACGGCAATCCCGTAGCCCCCGCCAATGTCCGCGTATTTTGCCCCGAATTCACCGGTGGCCGGCATAATCCCTATATACCCGTCCGGGACAGAAAACAGGTATTCCCGGAGCGCCCGGTAATACGCAGCCTTGTCCTGTTTTTTCTCTGCATCGGCAATGACCGGTGCGTAGGTCTGGTAGAGTGTATCCCAGTCAACCGCTCTCCACCGGGTAAATGCGTACCTCTCTTTAAAGAGAGTATGAAGAGAGAGAAAAGCGTCGCTCCACGACTCGTTGCTGAAATCCGCAAGCGGGGTCTGGTTTGCGGCAATCGGCGAAAATGCCGCAACAAGTTCCTCGTTGTATGCAGTCTCATTGTTCTTCTCAAACGGTGCGCAGGTATCCTTCCAGACCATACCACAGCCCGGGCAGGAATCCGAACCTGCTGCAACTACCGGGAAAATGATCGTGACCAGCAGAACCGGCAAAAGCACACCGGCGATTGCCCGGTATCGTGGAACCTTCATCTGTGAGACCACTTCCTGCTTTGCGAAATTCCCTGCTTTCCATGCAGACCGATCATACAGGGTAGTATCTGCTTCGCTGTTTATAAGTGAATAATCATTTTGTTGTGCGAGATGAGCGCCTCGGTTCCCCCTTGTAATTACCACACTATTGAGATCGTGGCAGACCTTTCGAACGTACCTTTCGGTGTGGCAGGGTACTTACGGGCCCTATTAAAAAAAGTGGGGGCAGAAGGTAAAACGGGAGTACCTGTGGGTACCCCTACCCGGTAATAACAACCATAAGGAATTCCGGCGCACATAAAAAAGATAAGGAAAAACCTATGCCTGCACCTGACCTTTCCCTCGAAACTACTGTTGGTCCATTGAGGTTTAAGAACCCGTTCCTGCTTGCCTCAGGTCCCCCGACTGCATCGGGCAAACAAATCCGGCATGCGTTCCGGCTCGGCTGGGCGGGTGCAGTCACGAAGACCATTGTCCCGGATACGATGGAAATTGTGGATGTCTCGCCCCGTTTTGCGGTCTGGAAAGATGAGAATTCCCGGCTCCTTGGATTTGAGAACATTGAACTGCTCAGCAAAAAGGATGAATCGTACTGGACCCGGGAGATTGCCGCAATAAAAAAGGAGTACCCCGGCCGGGTCCTGATTGCAAGCATCATGGCCTCACCGGATCCAAAAGAATGGCAGGAACTTGCCGGTACCGTGCAGGATGCAGGGGCAGATGCGATCGAACTGAATGTTTCCTGTCCACACGGGATGCCGGAACGGGGGATCGGTGCGGCAATCGGGCAGCACCCCGATCTTGTCGGAGAGATAACCCGTGCAGTAAAACCGTTTGCGACAGTTCCCCTGATTGTCAAGCTCACGCCCAATGTGACGGACATCATGCCGGTTGCACATGCGGCGGTGGACGCCGGGGCCGATATCATTGCCGCCATCAACACGGTCCAGTGCCTCATGGGCATCGACCTCGATACGCTCGAACCCCGGCCCTCGGTTGCCGGGGCGAGTACCTACGGGGGATACTCGGGGCCCGCAATAAAACCCATCGGGCTCCGGATTATTTCGCAGATTGCCCGGGAGATTCCGGTCCCCCTTATGGGAATTGGTGGGATCTCCCGCTGGCAGGATGCAGCCGATTACATAGCAGTCGGTGCATCGGCAGTCCAGATCTGCACAGCGGTCATGTGGGAAGGGGCAGGTATTATCCATGAAATGAATACTGGCCTGTCGGGATATCTTGCACAAAAAAACTTTCCCGGTGTCGGTGCACTCAAAGGCTTAGCCCTACCCCATATTGGAACGCACACAGCCCTCTCGCGGGACACGATTAGTTATGCAACGTTGGAATTCCCGGAGCGGTGCACATCCTGCGGCAGCTGTGTTGTTGCCTGTCGTGACGGGGGATACCATGCCCTATCGATAGGAGACCGGCATGTCGTAATCGATAAAAAACTGTGTAACGGGTGCAGCCTGTGTTCCTTTGTCTGTCATAAAGGTGTGATTGTCATGCGGCCCGGTTCGTAAACCGGTACGTTCCATGAGGCACTGCCGCTGTAATTGGTTCCCATTTGCACCGCATCGCGGGACACCGGCCAACCTCCGGGTCATGACCGGGCACTGGATACAGGAATCGGGTATACTATTGATTTCTGATTAAATCAAGTCCGGATCAAAGGTATATCCATCACACTTCTCGTTTTCCCTCATAAAACAGGATGACGTCACACCGGGGAGTCAATCCTTATCCCCCAGTACTTCTCTAATTTTCCTTTGCAAATATCAGAATTTTTTAATAGGACTTGCCGAAGCGATTCCCGGTCCGTTGGGGGTACCCCCTCCTGCCAGCCCAAGGTGGCACCCCCCACTCCCAAAAAGGGGAGGTACCCCTACCCCCCGACCGATTTTTTTTAAGTATGATACCCCCACCCCCCTGTCCGGGCATAAGAGGGACCCTACCCCCCCTTTCCGGCATTTCCAAAACCTGTGCTTCGCGTGGAGTCATCGTCTGAAGGTATATTTTGCCGGCCAATGGCTTGGGGGGTAGGGGCCTCTTTTCTTACTAAGGGGGGATCCCCCGCTCCCAAAAAGGAGAGGCCCCCCCATACCCCGACCGATTTTTTTAAAGCATGATACCCCTACCCCCCTCTTGTGGCCCGAGGGTGGGGGGTGGCTGTCAAAAAAGATACTTCCGGTTCCAGATCTGGCTTATACGAATTTTTGGTGGTTGTTCATTTAACTTGAAAATAGAGAAGTACTGTCCCCCGCAGAATGGTGACGATCGGGTCGAAAAATAAGTTACCGGAAAAGGTCGTGGAGGGATAACCGGTATTGGCCGAGTGACCCTTTAAAATTTGATGCACCAATGTACATAACAGTCCCTGTTTTTGTCGCAGCCCGGATGCCGGTTCTCATCGCATCCTGAATGGAGGTCACATCGATGCCATTTAAGACAATCTCATATACACAAGCCACGCCGTCGGGGACTAGCGAATCGCGGATGCGGTCCTTTAACGTCGGACACCAGATATGATTGGTGCTCGCCGGCATCGGGAAACGATAATTCTTGCACCCGACTTTCGAACCGCTCGCAATAATGCCACCCGCAAAACTGGTTATGACACCATGCATCCCGGTTATTTTTTCCATCGCAGCAACAGCCCCTGAGAGTGCCGACTGCTGGTCTTTACCCATGATAAGAAAATTCCCGCCGGCAATTCCCTTCACGGTCCCGAACCGTTCCTCTCCCAGATACTCGCCTTCCATAACCGGGATCTTCCAGCAGCTCCTGCCGCCAATCATGCATCGCTCTTCATACCGGTCCCCGAAATAGTGCATTTTTGTGTAAAACCGGGAGTCAGCATCAGGAAAACCGTCAAATGCAGAAGCGGTCGGTGTCGGGAGAATACACTGGGAAATCCTCGCGGCGACATTTGATTTCATATTCTTCTTTTCAGAACAGATCAAAATCGAGATACCTGCCCTGCCATCAGGAGTCTCTTCTGAAGAAAGGCAGCGTTCGATCCCGGCCTCGCAGGGACACCCGATTTTGGATGTTGCAAATCCTGTCGCTTCAACCGCGGCTTTATACGCCCATTCTTTTGTTGCTGCCGTGATGATGACCCTTGAGAGCCATGTAGGGAATGCCTCTGCAAAGGTGTCAAGTATTTCGGTACCGTTGAGCTCCATCGCTTCCCCTTTTGCCCGGATAAACAATGCCATCCTCGGTTATGATATAGTCCATCCGGATATCATTTTCATCGACAGGCAGGCTTGCCATCTCCTGGCAGGCAAACGCGACCCCGATCTTTTTTAAGTCCGGGTTTTTCGAGAGAAACCGGTCATAATACCCGGCCCCGTATCCGATCCGTCCCCCGGCCCGGTCAAAACCAAGCATCGGGAGGATGATTGTGTCGATATCCTTTGCATCGGCCGGAATCTCGCTCCCGATAGGCTCCGGGACGCCAAATGTGCTCGGGACAAGCGCAGCAAAATCCCGCAAATAGGAAAGACGGAGGCTGACATCTTCTTTAACGATAATCGGGACTACCACCGGGTTTTTCTTCTCAAACAGGGCCAGGATCAGGGATTTTGTATTGACCTCTTTTTCCTTGGAGGTAAAGACCATGACGGTCTCGCCGGGCCTGATATTTTTCATGAGATGACGGGTGATCGCGAGGCTTTTTTTGAGCCGATCCTCCGGCACCATTGCGTCCTTTCGCTTACGCAGGATATCCCGCACCCGGGCCTTTTCTTCACTCATGGGCAGTAGTGTATCGGGGACGTATTTATGAGTTTAGATGATCCGGACCCACGGGTGCAGAGACTTCAATCTCACCGAAATGGGAAATGCCGGGAACCCGGGTAGAACAGTTCCTTTAAAAAAAATTCCTGATCCGGAATTATCAGATTTTATCACGCTCCACGCCAAACCGGAGAGTGCATGAAACATCTCATTTTTGTTGCTATCGTCATCGTTGCCGTACTGCTTGCCGGATGTACCGCCACTGCTCCTTCGACCGGGACAACACCGGCAGCCGGCACCACGGATCTGACCGGGAACTGGACCGGTTCGATGACGGGCTATACCCAGGATGCAGGATACATCTCATTTCCCGCCGGAAGCATGAGAATGACCATTGTAAACCAGACCGGTCGGGTATTTTCCGGGACCATGGTCTTTGTTGAGAATAACGGGCCAGAAAAGACCGTAGCATTTGCCGGTGTGATCGGCCACGATGGCAAAACCCTGACCCTCACAAACGAGGGGGGCGGGTATGATACCGGCTCAATCCTTTCCGATAATGAGCTTGAACTCGTGTATGCTTATGATGGCAAGCCATTTATTATTACAATCGACTCGCTTAAAAGGGTCTAGAAAAACTCACCCGTTTTTTTTCCAGTCCCTACAACCGGCCCTTTAAAAAAAATTGACGGGAGAGCGTGACCCGGGGATTCCGGGACATCAGTTCTCCCGGTGCATTTGCAGGTAAAAAAAGATTATTTTCGTATGGCACTTTCAATCCGGTCACCGATAAATGTCCCTGCCATGAAGATAACCACAAAGATCAGGATCTCGATGATCACACCGATTGTTCCCAGGTACCCGAAACTGACACTCAGGTTGCCGGGAGCGAGGACGTTCATGACGAGCACGAAGACAAGACTGACAACAATCCCGATGATCGCCCCGTTCCGGAGAATGCCCACGTAGTCTTCCTTTCCCTTATGAAAAAAACCAAAGGCAATACCGATCAGTAAATCCAGCAGTTCAAGCAGCATTCCATTACCTACAGGAGAACTGTAGTATCCCGCGGCGTTAAAAGGTTCCTAAAAAAAGGATGGCCGCCGGAATTTCCTGATCCCGGTTCTTTGCCAGTATGGAGTGAGGATTTCTTTTTATTTGCAGAGACGCACGGGTCAGGGGGGTAAATGCCCCGGCCGGCGGGGTAACGGGTTACGCCCGTGCGCCCCGGGTGATCTCTCCTCCGGCAGCACGGACCGCATCTTCGATTTTTGTGAGCAGTTCTTCATCGTTCAGGGCAAAGTCCAGTAACTCGAATTTGTTCACGAGCGCGATAGGCTTGAAAATGACGAGCGGCTTTTTCCCGTGAGTCTCACCGGAATAATTGGCCGGTACGACCGTCATAGTCCCGTTCTCCCAGACAGCCACGTTTCCGTTCCCTGCCTCGTTCCAGAGTTTTGTTACGATATCCTGTGTGATCATTGGGTAGTGCTCCTCTTTTACAAAATGGTGACCAGCAGATCCCCGGGCAGGTACCGTACCGGCCCCCGTCAGGACTCCGGCGTCCTGTTCTCTTCCGGGGCCACACCGGCGACAAGTGCAAGGGCTGCCGGCATAATAAGGATCGACCCGAGGAGAGAGAAGATAACGGCAAACACGGTTGCAAGGCCGAAACTTGAAAGGATGGGGAACGGCGCGAAGAGAAGAGCGGAGAAACCGCTCGCGGTCACAAGGCCCGAGACCGTGACTGCCGCGCCGATCTTCCGTACCGCTTCCTTCCGGGATTTGAAGGGATCACCGGTGGCCTTGACCTCTTCGATGTACCGTTCCATGACAAGGACCGTATATTCGGAGCCGACCCCGATGGTCATCGAGCCAAGCACGGCCGTGAGCAGGTTGTAGTTCTGGCCCAACGCAATCATGGCAAGCGAATTCCAGCCGACCACGCAGATCAGTGGGATTAAGGGGGTTGCCGCTACCCAGGTGCGGTACACCAGGAGGAGGAAAATAAGGATTAAAATGAAACCGAGCATCGTCATCTGGTCTTTACTGATCTTTACCTGCTCAGTGAGGCTTGTGTAGAGGGTAAAGTCCCCTGTAGGGGTGACCTCAGAGCCGGCCGGGGGCTCAAGCCAGGCAATATCGTTTTGCACATTATCGACAAAGGCGCACTGCTGGTTGACGGTCATGGACTTGGTACTAATCGTCACGATTGATGTCGTGGTATCGATCCGGTAGGAGGCCAGCTGTTCCGGAGGGATGGTCGCAAGGACCCGGTTGAGATCTGCCTGGTTTGTGGGGAGGACCCCGTTGTTCTTTGACCGGATGAGGGCCGGAAGGCTGTCGATACTGGCGATCTCGTCATTTTTCTCCTGGATATATGTACACATCCGGTCTATCCACGTGATCCCGTTCACCGTTGTGGTATCGATCCCCCGGATATAGAGCGGCAGGGGCGTAAAGGACCCGGCAACCGAGGTGACCTTGTCCGAGACAAGCTGGGCCGGAAGGTCGGAAGGTACCATGGACTGCTGCGACATGTCAATGAGGATATCCTTGTCCATCGAGATCCCAATACCGGCAATCACAACGGCAATGATAAGGACGGGTATTGCATGATGGGCGATCTTTCCTGCAAGCACTGAAAGATTCTTCCCATACGCCGGCATCAGCCTGCCGGAGATACCGGCATGCAGGGGTTTTGGAGTATAGTTGAGGAGGTGCGCAAGCGCCCCGAAACCAACGAGTGTCGTTACGTAACTACAGGTGATCCCGAGGATCGAGACCGTGGCAAAGGTATGAATCATGGGGATGGGGGTGATGTACATGGCCGCAAACCCAAGTGCCGTTGCCGCAAGGGCAATAAGAACGGAGGGGCCGGTGGAGGTGATCGTTGTGTACATGGCCTCATCCGCACTGCTCTTTCGCCGCTCCTCGTCAAACCGGGAGTGGAACTGGACGGCATAATCGATCCCAAGGCCAAGAAGGATCGGAAACGCGGCAAGCGCCCCGTCGTTTGCCGGGATCTGTAAAATCCCCATGATGCCGAACATGAAAAAGAGGCCGAAGACGAGCAGGATCACCGGGAGGAACCAGTACCGCATGTTGGAGAAGAGGAGCGCAAGCACGAGTAACATGAGCATGATACACGCGATGATGACCGTCAGAAAAGCGGTCTTCATGGCATCAGCGAGCTGGATGTTATAGGGTGTGTTCCCCGTCAGCTCGATCGACACGCCCGGCGGGAGCGTGGCTTCATCAATTGCGGTCACCACGTACGGCTCTACCATTGATGAGGTGTCTGATGAAACGCCCTGGTCTATCACCACATAGGCAAGGGACATCTGCTTGTCCGGGAGGTATGTGCTCCGGGTATCTGCGGGGAGGGCGTTCGTGATAGCCGTCACTTCTGCCGAAGTGCCGGGAATAGTCCCGCCGTGGTTCTGGGCAACGATATCCGCGATGGAGACCGCGCTGCCGACATGGTCGATCCGGCGGATCTGTTTTTCGAGGACGAGAAGGTCGTTTAAGAGGTCCGGGTCGGACAGGTCAGATCCCTGGATCACGAGAATATACGTATCCTGCCCGTACCGGTTATTATACAGGTCGTAGATGATACCGGCCGGTGAGTTCTTGTCCAGGTACTGGTCGGAGGATTCCTGTGAGGGAATCATGGTGGCACAAAAAAGGGCAGCAATGGCGAGCAGGACCATCGTGGCAAGAATTGCTTTCGGGCGATGGTTGACCAGGTGTGCAACCGGGCTGAACAGGGCTTCCGTCTTTTCCATCACGTATTCCTCGGAACTGTCTTGGATACTATAGCGGCAAAAGCCTGTGTTCGCGGGAAATGTTCCCCTTACAGAACTCCCTGTCCGCACGGTGCCTTTGGGTACTTTTAAGACCCATCACATTACTTTTGGGACTTTTATATTCCGGCAGATATCAAATGATGATCTTTATCACATAAAAAAACATTGAATTGTTGATGAACCTCCACACCCGGTATAACAGTTATGGTTTTCTCATCCTGCTCTGCATTCTTTGCGGGTTCTGCATTTCACCCTGCATGGCAGTCGCCAGCATTTACTCCGGCGGTCCTGATCTGACGGTCTCCCTTGAATCCACCAATGAACTGGTCCCCGGCACGACAACCGAACTTCCCCTTCTTATTGAGAACCGGGGAACGATAACAGAAGAGGTGTATTACCCGTACACGCTCAGGTCAAAATACACCCCGACCACGGCTATGGGGGCAACCGTTCAGCTCCTGCCGGGCAATGCCCCGGTTCTTGTAAAGACCAATCCCCAGAAAGTGGGTGATGTGGCAGCCGGCGCCATTATTCCGGCGTCATTTACAATCACAGCCCCCCAGGGAGTACCGGCCGGCAACTACACGATGCTTGCACGGATCACCTACCAGTACATGCCCCGGGCCGAACAGGAGACCACGACCGATATCGAGTATTACTTCAAGGACGATTCTGTCACCATTCCGGTTCCCGTGATCGTGCGCCCGATCGCCATGCCCACGGTCGTCCGCGTCGAGAGCATGGGACTCCATGCCGGCGGGGAGGGGTATCTCGCCGTGACGCTCAATAATACCGGGCGGGATATTGGCAGGGATGCATCCGTATACCTGGTACCCTCAGGGGTAAGCCCGCTTGTCCCGTCAACAAACGGCATCTATATCGGGGACTTTGTCCCGGGCAACACCACAACGGCGCGGTTTAAGATCGCCGTTGCGCAGGATGCCGATTTCACCCAGACATACCCAATAGCCGTGTACCTGAAGTACACCGATTTCGAGGGAAACATCGTGCAGTCCCCCCTCGTTAATACCGGGGTTGACTTTAAGCAGAAGATCCGGTTCCAGGCCGGAGGGGATCCGGTCGTCCTTCACCCGGGAAAGACGGACGTTGTCAATGTCACGTATACCAATGTCGGAACTGCGCCGGCATATAATGCCCAGGCGCGGATAAGCGTGGTCGATCCCTTCACAAGCGAGGACGATACGGCATACCTGGGCACCATCCTTCCGGGCCATTCCGCCACTGCCCTTTTCAGCATCAAGGCTGACGGGAAAACCACGCCTAAGACGTACTCGGTAAATTCAGAGATCCAGTATACCGATCTCAGTAATACGGAATATACCTCCGACACGATCCGGGTTCTTGCCACGGTTGAGAATGACACCACGTCGCTCCTGCTGCCTATAGGTGTTCTCCTGCTTGCCATTGCCGGTATCATCGCGTATATCGCGTACAGAAAAACGAGAGCGGTCTGAAGCATCCTGGTGGTCCCTGATGATCTCCCCACATTCCCGCACAAGGACCGGTGTCCTGCCACTCGCGGCAAGGATTGTTTTTATCATCCTTGTTGCCGCACTGATCTGCCAGGCCCCGGTCCTTGCCGTGGCCTATATCTATGACGTTAACGAGCACCCGGATCTGGGGGCAAATGTCCAGGGAGAGCCCGAGTTTTTCCCGGGCGATGATTTTGTGCTCACGGTCGATCTCACCAATGCTGCCCGGGCAGAGTCGATGGAGGTCGCATCATTGAAGGCAAACCTCTATAATCCTACCACGGCTCTCGTAGTATATGTTATACCGGAAGCCGGGGCTGCTCCGGTTACGATAAAGAGCCTCCCGGTCACCGCAGGGGACATTGGTTCTTCGGATATTGTACCGGTGACGATCCGGGGGACCGTCAGCCCGGATGCGCGGCCCGGCACATCGGTCATGTTCCTGAACGTATCTTACCAGTATATTCATGCGATGCCAAACATCGAGTCCGGCATTCCCACGGTCACCCCGGTGTACGAAGAAGTCCATCAACTCCTGCCGATCACGTTCCGGGTCAAAGGACAGGTCCAGCCGGTGGTCTCCGGGACAGGATCCCTCAATATGGTTCCGGGGACGCAAGGGTACCTGAACATTACGCTGAAAAATGCGGGGTACGCAACCGGGCGCGATGTGGCATTTATCCTCGTACCGGCCGACAACACTACCTTCAAGCTCATCGATGCAAGCATGTACGTGAGCATATTCCGGCCGGGTGACGTGGTCACCATTCACCCGCGGATCGCCGTATCTGAAGATCTCCCGGCCGGGTTCTACCCGGCGAATATCACAGGTATTTACAAAGATATTAAAGGGATCTACCAGCAAATCCCGACCGTCCCCGTGAGGATTTCCGTTGCCCGGGGAGCGGTGTTCTCGATGTCCGCATCCAACATGACGCTCGCAAATAACGGGAAGCAGACCATCTCCCTTACCTATACAAATAGAGGGGACCGTGTGGCATACGGTGCAGAAGCCCGTATCACCGGCGACCAGGTGATCGTGCCGGAGACGGATACGGCTGCACTCGGGGATGTGGGCCCGGGCGATTCGGTCACGGCAGAATATGTCATTTCAGCAGAAAAAGCCATACCGGGTAAACAGTATGTGCTCGATACTGAAGTCAAGTACCGCGACAGTCTCGGTGCCCTGATGCTCTCCGACCAGTACCATACCGGTGTTTCGATCGAACAGCCCTCAGGACTCGCCGATGCACTGTCCGATCCGGTGGTCCTCATCATCCTCGCAGCAGTCATCGCATGCGCCGGTTTCTTCGGATGGAAGCACCTTACAAAGAAACAGTAAAAACGGCAACGCCCGACAAGCAGTCGCCATTAAAAAGGAAAGGCAAATCCCTTATTTTTGGTTGTGACAGGTAGAACGGGGGGATACGACCCGGCAAAGACTGCACAATTATCCGTCATGGTACCACTCCTCGGCCTCCTCTGCCAGGAAAGTTCCGGCAGGATGGACACGGGTCCGGACCTCGATGACGTCCTCAACCTGCGACCGGATACGGTCTTTTAAGCTCGTGGCAATCCGGTATGCCTCGCTCACGGTCAGGTCCGGGGCAGTTTCAATCGTAATATCTACAGAGACTGCCCCACCGAAGGACCGGATCCTCTGCTCGGATACAAAGCGTACCTCCGGGGTGTCCTCGACAATCTGCTCAATTATGGTCATCACCTGCATCGACGGGCTCGCATCGATGAGCTCTTTTGCGGCCTGAACTGCCTCGTTTAAGCTGTAAATAAGGAGTGCCATCCCCACGATGACCGTCAGGATGGTCTGGATGATGGTGATCGAAGGTGCGACGATCAGGAAAATTCCGCTGATAAGAAGGATCGCTGCACTGGCAATGTCCAGCCGGATGATCATGGCGTCCATCAGGAGAAGACGGCTGCCGATCTTCCTGCCGGTCTTCCAGATGAACCGGCAGAGAAACGCGAGGACGGCGATGAGAACAAGGGAGAAGACCACCGTTGCCATACCGTAACCCGCGGGCAGTTGTTCCGGGGGGGTTGTGATGGTATGGTAGAGGATGTGAACCATGCACACGGCAATACCGAGAGCAAAAAAGAGCAGGAACAATGTCTCGATCCGGCGGTAGCCGTAGTTCATCTTCCAGTCTGCTTTTTTCGAGCCGACGCGGAGGGTAAAAAGCATCATTACGTCGGGTACGAGCCAGGCAAGGTTGCCGGCCCCTTCGATCAGGAAGAGTTTGTTGCGGCTTAAAAGACAGAAGATGAGTTCAGCAAACCCGATGATTGCTGTGACCCCCATGGAGAGTATCATGGTACGTGAGGCAAGGAGAGACCGCTGCTCCTCCGGTATGCTCTCACCGGTGATATCGGATGTGTGTTCCCCCGTCAGGCCCAAAACCATGGTATCTTACCCGCAATGCCCGTTTTAAGTATTTGGGAAGAGGTACGGATATATCCCTCGTTTTTCGGAATGTTCACGTTCGCGTGCCCGGGCAAAAAACCCATTTAGTGGGTATTTTGATGCGAAAAAAAAGACATCACATAAAGGTTGTCCATTAGTATTATGTTTTAAAAAACGTCATACAAATGGATGGTCGATAAAAAATACGAATCATTGAAGATCGAAAACATCGTTGCATCCGGTGCTGTTGCAGAGTCCATTGATCTTGTTGATTTTTCAGATAAGACCGAGAACTGCGAACTTAATAAGAAACGATTCCCCGGCGCAGTCTATCATATCGCGAATCCTAGGATTGCGTGCCTGATCTTTTCGTCGGGTAAGGTCGTAATCACGGGACTCCGTGACGATAAGGCGCTTGCTGACGGACTTGCTATTGTCATCAAATCGTTAAAAGATGCTGGCATTGAACCCCTCAAAGAGCCCCGGGTTGCAATTACCAATATGGTCTGTTCGTACGATCTCGGCAGATACATCAATCTCAACAAGCTGATGATTACGCTCAATATGGAACGTGTGGAGTACGAACCCGAACAGTTCCCCGGGCTGGTATTCCGGATTGCGGAACCGAAGATCGTTGTTCTTATTTTCTCATCGGGTAAAATCATTCTTACGGGGGGTAAGACCATCGAAGATGTCAAGAAGGGACTTGACGCCCTCAAACAGAAACTTGAAAGCGTTATGTAAAAGGGGGACATTTTCATCTGCTTTTTCTGCAGTACGCCTGTTCATTGCAGTAAACGCCGGTTTTTTAGGAATCCTGAATTCTCTTTATCCGGGCAAACACAAAACTCTACGCTGGTCTTAAGCCTGCACCGTCACGCGAGGACCGGCCAGCCGGGCGCCACTACCGGCACCGTATCCTGCTCCTTTGGGGGGGGTCGGACAGTGTACTTTCATGGTGAACGAAAGGGGGAACTTGTACTTATTCCCTCGTGATTTTTGTATATTATCAGCAGGGTACGGACCGTAAAAATTCAAATATAGATGCCCGACTCCCACAAACCCCGGTCCAAAGTCTGGGCCGGTTTTGTGCAGTTTTACGGGATTGATATGGGATTTTCTTGAGTCATGGGAGTGAGGGGGGTCGCATGGGTACAAAATCGTGGGGTGGCAGCGATGAATCCCACCGGGTGATACGCTGGCTTTTTCAGATAAAAAACAATGGTGTATGCAGGAGAGTGACTCTGTGATTTTTTTCCTGGAATGAACGTGATAAAACTATTCCCGTAAGACTTATACATCCGGGTTGAACAGGTCCTTTGGCTTTTTGCATTTACCAAGACCTTTACATTTGTTAAAATACGTCTCGCCCCAGATCCACGGCTGGTAGTTCCAGCACATCTCGGGTTTTACCATATGGATCCCGCAGAGGTAACGCTGTTTTGCCACGCGGCGCAGGAACGGGCAGACCGTGACATATTCTCCGGTATCAGGATTGCGCATTTCAAAAAAGATCACGTTCCCAAGGTCTTCGGTCTTGAGTTCGACACACTTGACCGGTATGCTGCCGTTCTCCATGAATGCAACAAACCAGCGCAGGATATCGGTACGCCCCTGCTCCATCCAGACGTACACGTTTGCCGTTGTCGGCGCAATGTCGGGACCGAAGATCCGGCAGCAGAGCCCGCACTGCTCGCAGGGCTCGTCCTCTGTTGCTATCGCATCCATGAATTTTCATTCACTGTTTTTGCCGTCATCGGGATAATATCTGCCGATATGGTTTAGACCGGATGCGGGCGCCGGGTCGGCTCTTTGCCGGATACTACCGGACATGTTCCCGTTCCCACGAATGTATCTTTATGATTTACAACGCGTGCCCGTATCCCGGATCTAAATAATAACGGCGTCCCGGTACCTCCGCGTGCCGGTCGTTTCGTGCCGGCATCCGACCACAAAACTCATGGAGGGTCCGGTATAAGTATAGTATTGAAGTGTGATTCTCATGAAAGGGAAACCGGTGATCCTGGTATTCGTCCTGTGTTTACTCGCCATCTTTGGTCTTTGCATGCCTGCCGCCATTGCAGCGGTTCCCGCAAGCGACGGGCAGGCACAACCGATGATAACAACTACCGAACTTAATGTAACAAATGTATCCCTTGCAAACGCAACGATTCCAGCAAAGTACCAGGTAACACCTACACTCATCCAGGTTGGGATCAGTTCGAATGATTCGGACTTTGCTGGCCCGAAAGGAGAGATGGCAGCGGTTCCCCGGACCATTGGTTTTTCAATTAGTCCTGAACTGCTTGCGATCGTAATCGTTATGATCGCAGCTGTGGGGATCAGCTCATGGTACCTCCTGAAACGGAAACGAGACGGGGAAAAGAAGGAATAAATTCCCGAATTTTTTTCGCACATTAACCCGCCGAAGGTGTTGTCGTCATGGTAAATGCTGTTTTTAAAAACCGCAGGAATTATCTTATCGTCGGTTTAATCGCCGTCTTTGCATTCTTTGCCCTCTGGCTGCGCCTGATTCCCTTCTTTTCCATGGGAACCACGGATATTACGAGCATGGTGGCAATGGACGATCCGTTCTATAACCTCCGGCAGGTCGAACTGATCCTCGCACACTTCCCCACCTACACCTGGTTCGATCCGATGACCAATTACCCGTACGGGACGGCGGTCTACTGGGGCCCGCTCTTTCCCACGATCATCGCATTCGGCTGCCTGATCACCGGGGCCGCCACCCGGCCGGAGATCATCGGGACAGCTCTTCTGGCAACGCCGCTCTTCGCGGCTGCCATTGTCGTTCTCATGTATTTTGTCGGTAAAACCTTCGGGGACTGGAAGACCGGCCTCCTTGCGTCAGGGTTTACCGCGGTTGTTTCCGGACAGTTTTTTACGGTCTCAATGTACGGGTACATCGACCACCATATCGCAGAAGTCCTCTTCTCGACCGTTTTTTGCCTGCTGTACAGTTATGCCCTCCTGTCGGCAAAGGATGCAAGTATCGACTTCAAACAGTTCCAGAGTTATAAAAAAATCCTTCTTCTGGCATTTATCGCCGGCATCGGTTACCTTCTTGGCCTCTTTGTCATGCCGACCATGATCCTGTTTGCCCTGATCGTGGGAGTATTTACCGTCGTCCAGTTCATCGTTGACGCGTACCGCGGCCGGCCCGTGGAATATCTTGTCATTATCAATATCACGGTTTTTGCCACGGCCATCCTCGGGCTGCTGCTCTTCGGGTTAAAGGATCCGGGACTTGGCCTGTCCACCTATTCCATCGGCCATATCTACGCATACCTTGGCCTTATCGGCGGGACGGCTGCATTGTACTTCCTCTCACGATACCTTGCCAGGAAAAAGAGGAGGTATTATCCCGTAGTGCTGGCCGGTTGCGTGGTTCTCTTTGCCACGATCCTCTTTGTTGCCATCCCGCAGATCTATAACCTGCTTATCAGTTCCCTTTTTGCCTTTTTCGGCCAGCAGCCGGTGACCCAGACGGTACTTGAAGCCATGGGCTGGTCGCTTGAGAAGGCCTGGAGTTCGTTCAACTACGGGCTTCTCCTGTTTGCCGGCGGTGCGCTGGTCCTTGCCTGGAATAATTATAAAGAGGAGCGCCCTCACCAGATCTTTGCCCTTGTCTGGGCGGCAGTCATGTTTATTTCCACGTGGCAGCACATCAGGTACGAATATTATCTTGCGGTAAATATCGCGCTGCTATCAGCGGTATTTGTCGGGTTTGCCACTGAGCGGGCATGGCCGGAGATACGGAAACTGATACCCCATATCCCGGACAATCCCCGTTCCACGGAACCCTCAAATAGTACAGCCGGTATTTCCCCCCGGGAAAAGCAGCAGAAAAAAACCAGGAAAAAATCCAGCCATCCACAGTCCCGTGACTATCCGGTTCTCGTTCTTTTTATCCTCGTCGCTCTGGGAGGTATCCTCTTTGCATATACATCTGCGGCGGACAATTACACCGGCATATCGGGCGCTGGTGCCCAGGTGATCCCCGACTGGAAGGAGTCACTTGAATGGCTGGGGAACAATACCCCTGATCCGGGAGTGCCCTACCTTGGACAGTACGATCAAAAGACATTTGAATATCCCGCGCAGTCGTACGGCGTCATGTCGTGGTGGGACTACGGGCACATGATCACGTATATCGCAAAACGGATCCCGAACGCAAACCCCTTCCAGCAGGGTGTGGCAGGCCAGAACGGCTCGGCAGCATTTTTTGTTGCGACCTCCGAGGACACAGCCGATGCGATCCTGGACAACGACGGCACCCGGTACGTGGTAACGGACATTCTCATGGACAATGGCAAGTTCCCGGCCATGGCAACATGGTATAATTCGTCGCTTGCCGCAGAACCTTATATGAAAACAATGCTTATCCCCCGTCAGGATACGACCGGCAGATATGAATCCGGGTATTTGTACACGCAGGACTATTACCTGACGATGGTATCCCGGCTCCACAACTTCGACGGGTCGATGACAAACACGACCATGTGTTATTACATTGAGTATGCCGAGGGGGATGTCACCAACGTCTCGCTGCCGGTGATAACGAATGCCGTATCGATGAACACATCCGCCGCCCAAGAGCGGGCCCGTGAATATAACCAGAACGCGGAGAAAGGGCACCATGCAGCAGTGCTCGGAACATCGGTCATCCAACCGGTTGACGGGGTTCCGGCTCTCCGCCATTACCGGCTGATCCACGAGTCTCCGACAAACGTGTTTAATTCTGCAGTGGTCGATGTGAAGTATGTGAAGGTCTTTGAATATGTCAAAGGGGCGCACATTGTGGGGAACGGGATTATCGAACTTCCGCTGGTCACGAATACCGGGAGAGCCTTTACCTACCGACAGGAAAGCGTCAATGGAGAATTTGTCGTCCCTTACTCTACGACCGACAGCGCGTACGGGATTACGGCCATGGGGAAATACCGGATCTCCGGTTCCGGACAGGAATTTGAGGTGCCGGAATCCGCGGTCATGCAGGGGTTGACTATAAGGTAAGCGGGAATTTCACACCAGGAAAGAAATTTCCCCGGAAGCACCAGAAACGGGAGTGCAGTACCCGTAACCGGGGAATTCCCGTGATTTTTATGGATCTTCTCCAATTTTTGGAGGAATTTTTTTTTAGTTTTTCCCATCTAAAAATCCTGGCTAAAAATCATTAGTTCCATGAACTTCTGTCGTTGAAGGCGGATACATCATCTTTACTGCCTCACCTCGCAGAGGTGAGGAGGAGCACGACTCAAAGAGTGAGGTGCGAAGGGGGTTGCAGTGCCCCCTGTAACGACAAAAGTGCGGGAGATAAATTGATAGATTTTGGATGGCTCAATGTATATCTACAATTACAAAATTTTCAGCCAAGAATCGGTCTGAATTTTAGGACTCTAAAACCATAAATCAACAAAATTTTTGGAAATGCGAGTTGAATCATCCTTTTTGCTCATCTGAGGTCATCCCCAATCGGGAGAAGAACCTCGATTTTTATATGACTGAACTCATCTTCCGGTAACCATTCCTTGATGTTAACCGGCAGAAAATATTGTTGTTCGAGGTCACGACCCTTTGTAGGATACATCAGCGAGTGGTTGTACGTACTCCAGTAAAGTAATTTCGATTATATTTAAGTGATGCCCGTGGCGTTATGCAACAGCCACATTCCTATAATCAATTCCATTTTCCCGTACGATCTTCGCCTTCCTGATTAAAATTGTGAGGGAGAAACGGTTAAAAACCGGCATAACTGCAAGGACACAGGTAAAAAAATCACCGGTTATCATCAGGCAGCCGGAATTCTCCAGGTCCCCGCAGGTACCAGGATCACAAACCGGGCGCCTTTACCCGGCTCGCTATTCTCGGTGATGGAAATTCCGGTGATGGATAAAATCTCGCGGGAGAGGAATAGACCAAGGCCGGTACTTTTGCCAAATCCCCGGGTGAACAGCCGGAGTTTATCCTCTGCAGATATCCCGACCCCATCATCTTCGCAAATAATCCGGAAATTCTTCCTGTCTGTTTCACCGGTGATGGTAATCCGGGTAAGTGTCTCCCCATAGTTCCGGGCATTACTGATAAGATTGAAAAAGACTTTTTCAAGCATGGGGTCGGCATACACCTCGCAGGGAGGGACCCTGACAATAATCTGCGGTCCCGTATCTGTCTGGCACGTGACCCGCGAGAGAACATAGGTTACTTCCTGCCATCGCGGGATCTCGACACCAATGTTCTGGTATTCCCGGGCAAACTCGATCTGTTGCTCGATTTTTTTTGTTACCTGTTTTTCCTTTTCCACATACTCTGCCTGCTCGCGGGTGGTTGCGAGCGTTGCACTCATTTCAAGAAAGCAGTTCACTCCTGTGATCTGGTTGAGGATATCATGCCTCGTGATATTTGACATGAGGCTGAGTTTCCTGTGGGCATCTTCAAGTGAAGTTTCAGCCCTTTTTCTCCTTGTGACATCCATAAGGATAAGGAGGTAGCCATTTTTTTTGGGGAAATCAGGATTGAGCGGCATACAGTACGTATCGTAATACAGCGTCGTACCCTCTTCCCTGTTAAAGGCAATCTCAGCAGGGCCGCTGACCGGTTTTCTCTTACAGAGTTCAGAGAATGTTGTGCCATGGGGCAGGAACTCGTCCACATTCCGTGCAACGAGGACACGGGCCGGGGATGCAAAGACCGTTTCAGCCGCAGGATTCACCTCAATGATCCGGCCTTCGCTGTCGGTAACCACGACACCATCCGTTATTGTCCGGAACACCCGGGAATACGCAACCGGCGTGAGTGAGAAAAGCCGGTACTTAAGTATGCCAAATGCCACGATAATGCCCGACAGGGTAAACATCAGGGGTGTAAAATCCTGCCCCGGGAAAGGTCCGAGGGAAAATACATACACAATATTTGCTCCCGCCGGGATGACACAGGCAAGAAGGAGGAGGGCCATCTGGCGACGGTAAAGATCGTACGCCGTCAGGAACCCGCTGATTACAAGGGCAAGGCCGAGTATCGAGAGCGCATACGAATACCCGACATGAATCCAGAAAAGCGGCCCGTGCAAAAAGATCCAGACCACGAGTCCGTTTTCAATGACAGGCATAAAACCCGTATAATAGAGATGGTGCAGGGGGTTCGTCAGCACGAGAAGGACGGAAAGTGTTGGAATAATAAAGAAGAGGGGGATAGTTTTTTTTGTGAGATACCGGGAACCTCCCATGTAGTGCAGGACAATAAAGAACCACGCGACCGGGACAGTGACAATTCCCGGGTATTGAAGGCAGACAAAAAAGTATCTCTCTGCAAGCCCGGTGCTCATGATCTCCCCGATAGTGCCGGCCGTCCAGAGGGAGGCCGCCGCCATCAGGAGGGTAAAGTAGGGAGCAATGTCGGTCTTCCAGTTCCGCCAGCTGACGATGGCCAGTGTCGCCGTGATGCAAAGCGACAGCACAAACAGGATGAGAACTGGAGAGAACTGGAGGCCCATGGAACACCAAAAAAATATTACGTTTTTATGAGACTATCGGAATACTATCTCATTTCTTTTTGAGGGTTGAATATTTTTTGTATAAATTACTCACGCTTTTTATAGTGTCCGAAGTTTCTCCCCAAGCTTTGGCAGAAAATCTTTTTTACGCGACATCACGCCGGGAAGCCGGGCCGGCAGGTGTTTGTCAAAGAGTGCCAAAAGGAGCGTCGGGTCACCGGCCCCGTAGAGATCGCTTGCATCTTCCAGAACATTGGTGAAAAGCGCAAGCGAAAGATCTGCTTTGGAGCTGGCCCGGCTCTTTTCGAGTACGGTTGTAATTTCAGTGTTCCGTGCACGGTTCCACGTAAACGAGGGCACCATCACCTGCGCGATCTGCACGGTTTTTTCCGAGAGGGTAAACATCTTGGTATCCTTTGCAAGGAGCGCTTCGAGCGACATGCCCGAGAGATCCATGCCCCGTTCAAGGAGCGCAATCCCGAGCTTTTCCGGGTCTTCTTCGGCTATCGGGGAAAGGTACCTGATTGCCTTCTTGTCCTGGTGGGTTGTTGTCGACATCCGTAAGGCAAGAGTGTCAGAGAGGATGCCGCAGAGAAGGATGCCGGCAATCTCCCGGGATGGGGTGAGACCGGACTCCATATATTTCCTGGCGATAATCGTCGAGGTCGCGCCCACCGGATCGTTGAAGAACCGGATCGGCTTTAAAGTCGTGATCGCCCCGAGCCGGTGGTGGTCGATGATCTCGACCACGTCTGCCTCTTCGATCCCGGTGACGGCCTGCGAGGCCTCGTTGTGGTCGAGCAGGACAACCGAGCGCCGCACATCATCGAGCAGCGTCGTCCGTGTCAGTACACCAGCGAGCGTCCCGTCGCCCGTGACAACGCACGCGGCCCGGAACTTTGAACCGGCAACGACCTGCCGGGCATGGGCAAGGGTATCGGCAAACGTCAGGACTGGGACATTGCTCTCCATTAACTCGCGGGCGGGAAGCGAGAGGTTGATCATCTTCCCCACCCCGTATGCATCCAGATTCGTGGAGAGCACCGAGACGCCGCGCTGCTGTGCGGCAGTAATAACCCGGTCGCCGACCGGTGCGCCTTCCGCGATGATCAGGGCCGCGATCCCTGCCGAGACAAGGGCAAGCTGGGCCGGCTCGTTGTCGCCGACCACCGCGATGTCTTTTGCGGTCATCTTCGCGAGTGTGACATGCAGGGCATCGATCGCGATGTAGACCCGGCCTTCAAGGATCGGGTGGGCCGAGACGATGACTTCCGCGCTCAGGACCCGGGCGAGCGTTCCGATCGGCACCGGCGTCACCGCGAGCTCGGCAAGGTGGAGGGTCCCGATATACGCATTCGCAAGCGCGTGCTCGCCGATCATCCCGACCGGTTTTCCGGCCGCATCGGTGATGACGACGTTTCTTATCCCTTCCTGTGCCATGAGTGTCGCTACATCCACGGTCGGGACGTCCTCTGGCAGCGCAAAGACCGGCTTGTACGTGATATCGGAGAGCCGGGGCTCGACCGATGGCACAAAGACCGGTTCAGCGCTGCCGAACCGTTCGAGCATGAACCGGGACTCGGCATTGAGTTCACCGCACCGGGCCGGGACGTACCGGCCCGGCTCGGACCGGTTTTTAAAATCCGCATACCCGATTGCACTCGCAATGCTGTCCGTGTCGGGCTGGCGGTGGCCGAAGCAATAGATCTGGTTCATATAAAAACCCCTGATGGGTAATACGCAGTGTTATTGGAATAACTGAGGCGTTCAGGTTCATAAGGTCTGGCAGGATCCAGTGGAGACGGATTTCCCCGGCCAAACCATTATATCCCGATATGTCCTACTTGAGGAATAGTTCGAAACCGAACTATGAATATGACCGGCCTGTTTAATTTTTCACCGCACTGTGGAAAATCACGGAGTTTACTTGCGCTCTACATTCTCCATACGCTCCAGAACCGGCAAAAATCCGGGTACGAAATTCTCCGTGAGATTGAAGAGTTGACCGGCGGAGCATGGATCCCAAGCAAAGGCACCCTGTACCCCCTGCTCCACCAGCTCGAAGCAGAAGGGCTCATTACAGCAGACTCTGCTGACGGGAACCGGGCACGGACCGGTTTTACTCTGACTCCCGAGGGACGTGAGACTCTTAAAAAAATTGTGGCGATGAGCGGGGAGCACCACAAGAAGCTGGCGCACTTCCGGCATCTTTTCCTTGCGATCTTCGGAGGTGGAACCTGCCCGGAGAAGGAGCTTCTCTTTGAGATCCAGATGCTCGTTAACGACATGCCGACCGGAACCGAAAAAGAGGTTGAGGCGATCCTTGAACGCTGCCGCGAGGAACTAAAAAAGGTGTGATCTGATTTGACAATCGCAATACATGTCACGGACCTGACCCGGCGCTTTGGCGAACTCGTGGCCGTGGACAGGATCAGTTTTGAGATCGTACAGGGCGAGATCTTTGGTCTCCTTGGCCCGAATGGTGCCGGCAAGACCACCACGCTCTCGATGCTCTCGACCATGCTTGAACCTACATCCGGCACCGCCGAAATTATGGGTATCGATATCAAAAAAGATCAGGATGGTGTCCGGAAAGCGATCGGGATCGTCTTCCAGGACCAGAGCCTTGACGAAGAACTCACTGCGTGGGAAAACATGGACTTCCATGACCGGCTGTACCGGCTTCCAAAAGAGATCCGGGAGCAGCGGATTGACGAACTCCTCAAACTTGTGGAACTTTCTGACCGGAAAAATGATATCGTCAAGACGTTTTCGGGCGGGATGCGCCGGCGTCTTGAAATTGCACGGGGGCTCCTGCACCACCCGCAGGTCCTGTTCCTTGATGAACCAACGCTCGGCCTTGACCCGCAGACAAGAAACCACCTCTGGAAGTATATTGAGATCCTTGCAAAAGAGAAGAACATCACGATCATCCTCACGACGCACTACATGGAAGAAGCGGACCGGCTCTGCAACCGGATCGCGATCATTGACCATGGAAAGATTATCGCGCTTGACACGCCCGCACAGCTGAAAAATTCAATTGGCGGTGACGTGGTGACCATCCAGTCACCGGACCCGGAAAAGATCGCGACCACGCTTGTCGCTCCCTGGATCAGCAGGATCGAATCACATGATAAAGAGGTAAGGATCACTCTTGTAAACGCCGAGCAACACATCAGCACGATCGTGACACGCCTCAATGAAGAAAAAATTCCTGTCACGTCCATCTCTGTTTACAAGCCGACGCTTGAAGACGTCTTCCTCTCCTTTACCGGAAAGACCATCCGGGAGCGGGACGCAGACCGCAAAGAGGGGATGAGGATGCATTTCAGGATGATGAGGCATTGATCATGGAGATCATCTATACAATCTGGCTACGGAGCATGAAGCGGTTCGTCCGGTCCAAGAGCCGTATTTTCGGGAGCATTGCGATGCCGCTTTTTTTGCTCCTCTTTTTAGGTCTGGGTCTCAACTCGGTAGTCAATGCCTCATCACTCGGACAGGAATACGTAATGTTCCTCGTGCCGGGCATGGTCGCGATGAGCGTGCTCTTTTCCTCGATCTTTTCCGGTCTCCAGATCATCTGGGACAAGCAGTTCGGGTTCTTAAAAGAGACGCTGGTCGCGCCGGTGTCCCGGCTTGAGATCATGCTTGGTCAGACCGCGGGCGGGGCGACGACGTCGGTCCTCCAGGGTCTCATCCTCACGGTTTTCTCTGTCTTGATCGGCCTTCGTATCCAGAACCCGGTCGGATTTTTTATCGCGCTTGCGTTCATGATTCTGGTCGGGATCGGGTTTACGGCATTCGGGATAGCGATTGCATCCCGGATGGAGGACATGACCGGCTTTCAGCTGATCATGAACTTTGTCATCTTCCCGATCTTCGGGCTCTCGGGCGCACTCTTTCCGATCAGTTCCCTTCCCGCATGGCTCGTGCCGGTTACCCTGATGGATCCGCTTACCTATGGCGTGGAAGGGATCAGGTTCGGACTGACCGGTGTCTCGCAGATAAACCCGGTTGTGTGCGCTGCGGTGGCTGCCGGGTTTGCGGTCGCGATGACGGTGATCGGAGCGTTTTTGTTCCGGAAAATTTCAGTGTGAATGTCGCTTGCCGGTACGGCAGACCGAACAATTTTTTTTTACATTTCCTGCTCTGCCGGATGCCTCAAGAGTGGATTAAAACATATGTTGGATTTTTTAAGAACCTCATGCCAGAGGTCCTGACCTGTACCAGTAACCGGATTAGGATTCCAGTCCTTCTCAATTTTCACGTTGAAAGAACAACCACCAAAAATTCGTATGAGCCAGATCTGGAAGCGGGAGTATCCTTTTTGGCATGCTACCCTCCCTATAGTTGCAGGGAGGGGTACCACCCATTTGTACAAATGTGGCACCCCCCACTCCCGGGCCACAAGAAGGGGGTGGGGTATCATGCTTTTAAAAAATCGGTCGGGAGGTGGGGGTACCTCTCCTTTTTGGGAGCGGGGGGTACCCCCTTGCAAGAAAAGAGGCCCCTACCCCCCCAAGTCATCGGCCGGCAAAATATACCTTCAGATGATAACTCCACGCGAAGCACAGGTTTTGGAAATGCCGGAAAGGGGGGTAGGGGCCCTCTTATGCCCGGACAGGGGGGTGGGGGTATCGTGCTTTTAAAAAATTGGTCGGGGGGTCAGGGTACCTCCCGTTTTTGGGAGCGGGGGGTGCCACCTTGGGCTGGATAAGGGGGTACCCCCAATGGACCGGGAATCGCTTCGGCAAGTCATATTAAAATTCTGATGTTTGCAAAGGAAAATTTAGAGAAGTACTGGATCCGTATTCCTCCGCAAACACCCGATTGGCGAATTCTTAAAATTGACATAAACTCTGTCAACACAACAGACCTCTATCGTAGTTTGTTAAACCCCAACATTTATACGCTGATGAGGATATTCACACTCAAGTATATTAATCGAGAATCGCCGGGGATGCATTCTGATGGAAAAAACCAACGAACAAAAATCCTCTGTCGAATCCGGCATATTGGACAACGCTCTCGTCATGATAGCAGTCCTTGAAGAGAGAGGCCGGATCGTCTCGTGGAACCATGCCGCAGAGACCATTACCGGGTATTCTCAGCAGGAAGTAATCGGCAGTAACTTGATCTGGAAAAAACTTTATCCGGATAAGGATTACCGTACGGTTATTACCCTGAAAATTGCAGGCATTCTCAAAACAAAAAATTTTTTTGAAAATCTCGAAACCACGATCCGCACACGTTCAGGAGAATCCCGCACAATTCTCTGGAATACCAAAAAGATCCCAAGTGGTGACCTACCAAGAACCATTACAGTCGGCATGGATGTCACGAATGAACAGGAGGCAATGGCATTCCGCGGAAGTATCATCGACAATGCCTATGTTCTCATTGCCGTACTCGGACCCTTGGGAACAATCCTTGTCTGGAACAAAGCCGCAGAAAGGATCACCGGGTATTCTCCCGAGGAGGTAATCGGGCGACGTGATATCTGGAAAAAACTTTATCCCGATGCTGAATACCGCCGTGCCATAACGCAGAAAATTTCACGAATCATTTTTGAAAGCAATTATTTCGAAAACCTCGAAACCACGATCCTGACAAAAAGCGGCGACCGGAGGATCATATCGTGGAACACCCGGCAGATCGGTGCCGGTGGGATATATCACGAGATCGCCATCGGGAGAGACATCTCTGAACAGCGCAAGGCCGAAGAGGCTCTGATTGCGTATATGACCGAGATGACCATGCGGTTAAAGCAGCCGGTAGGGATTATCAGCAGCACCCTCCTTGAATCAGCACAGATGGTAAGAGAGGGCGTTCTCACCACGGAAGAGATTGTGCTGGTGCTTGAAGGGCAGGCCCGCAACGCCACCCAGATCGCAGCAAATATCCAGGAATTCCAGACTGCAATTGTCGACAGGGACCGATCAATTCCCGAAGCATACCGAAAATTCCTTGAAGGGTGATGCGGTGCCGGATATTTTTGACGTGCAGGATCTGGAACAGAAAAAGATCTTTTTGATCCTTGCCACACCCGGCATGATCCGCGAACGTAATATTGAGATTATCAAGGAAATATCGGCCCAGGGTTATCATACGGTTGTTATTACGACAAATTTTCCGTACAGTATCCTGGCAAAATTGTATGCCCAGAGCGGCATCCCGGGGGAGAGCGTCACATTTATCGATGCGGTTACCCGCAACTCTATTGGGAACGCTCAGAATATACCCGGGGTTGTGCGCTATATCAACAATCCGACGAATCTCACGGATATGGGTATCGCGGTCACTGAAGTACTCCACGAACATTCCGAAAAGAAAATCTGCATCATGTACGATTCCGTCAGTACCATGCTGATCTACCTTTCATCGGCAAATATTTCGAAATTCATCCATTTTGTGACCAACAAGCTCCGGCTCATGGATGTTTCCGGAATATTCCTTGCGGTTGAGAAAGGTCTGGACCCTATGCTGATGACGCAACTCACCACCTTTGTTGACAAAGTTATTGACACGGCATAACTCCTTAAACGAACCAGACTGCGAAACCCCGCAGGGAGAACGATATGTTTAGTCCTTTCCCGGACAATCTGTACGATCAGGTGAGATCATTGAACGACGAAATTATTGTTGTAAGTACTCCGTATCTTTCGGGTTACCGGATCACAAAGACACTGGGATTCACGTGGGGTCTTATTGTCCGGAGCAGGGGCCTTGGCCGCAACGTCACTGCATTCCTCCGCTCGCTTGCCGGTGGCGAGATCCATGAATACACCCAGCTTTTAAACCAGTCTCGGGAAGAGGCTCTCGTGCGTCTCAAGGATCATGCACCGTCGCTCGGAGCCAATGCGATTATCGGCGTTGCGTTTGATTCGTCAGAGACCGGTGGCGCCATGACCGAAGTTCTTGCATACGGGACAGCAGTTGTGGTCGAAAAGGACACGACGCCGACAAGCCCGGTCAGGCTCGAATAAGAAAAAACGGTCGATGATGTTTCGGGAAAACCCGGGGACCATCAGGGTGGATGTGAACTACGGAACGATTTTTTGTTTTTTATCGCCGGCAAAAGTAAGACCGGTAATCCGGATATAACGGTATCCGGCTCGTCCTGATGACAGGGTTTAGAAACATTCCCTGGAACCTTTTTTTTGGTTACCGACGGTTACCAGAATGGTCCGGCAGGGAAACACTAAATCGTGTGGGGTCACGTATCCTGACTACTCCGGAACGTCCGTATGTTCTTTCATTTTTCCGTAGAGCGGATCGCAGTTCTTTTTTCTTTTTATCGGAGCGTCCTGCCATCTTTGATTTTAATGAGGTTTTTGAAATTTCACCCTCCATGACCTGAGCATAGTGCTCATTACACAGGACAATGAGGGTATTTATGGGGTCATTCTCCTTTCTGTACTCGGGGCGTGCGATTGGGCTGAACAGGTAAATTTCAAGTTGATCGGGAGATATTTCAATATCGCAATATTCGCAGGTGCCGACCAGTTCCTTAATCCGGCTCTTTGTTTTCAAGGTTAATGTCATATGAGTTTTTGGCGGATTGTTTTATCTTGGTTCAAAATCTGCTGCCATCAGATTCTCCCGGTTTTCCCGGTTTTAACAGGATATGGTCAGTTCCCGCCGTCGTTCCAGAAATGAAACGACTGCGTGTTTGAAAATGCGTTTTGTATGGTCCCTTCTTGTATTTTGTTATTGTATGCGTCCACAATTTAAATCCGCTGATTAAATCCCGGGAACTTCCGGGGGGCACTCAAAGAGACACAATGATTGAAAACCATTTTATTACCGGCCTTTTAAAAAAAATGAATACGCACATAAAAAATCCGAATAATTGAGATTAACAATTTAATTCCGCTCCGTCGATTTTAGAACAGCCTTCTTTTTATTTCCACGTCAAGGAGCCCATATGAGAAAAGATCGGCCGTCCAGACGTGGCTAAATATGCCCTCACCTTTTACGACGTGAAAATGCCTTTTTGGAACCGAAATTCACCTGCATTTTCACGAAACCTGCCCGCAGGTTCTGACGCAGGGGATAATCCGGGTTCAATTTGGGCCCGGAATACTATGGCCTATATCGGCGGGCAGGATTCCTGCCGGGAATAATCCAATCCGGGAAAAGCCTCATAGCGGCCTTCCAGCCCTCTGCCAAGTATTCTAACACCTCCCAAAAACCGGGGTCCGTACAGGCCCGCTGTATTGCAGGTTCAAGTGGCCTTCACTTTGCCCGGTTTTTAAAAAAGAATACCGGAATATGGTTTGTTCCGTGGGCGTGGACAGAATTTCCTGTGGAACCGGCAAACGGGATCTTCGGATTGCCAATCCGGGGCCAATTGGGGCGTATTTGGGATACGGTTTTGTCATGAAAATTTTAAAAATTTCAGACGATAGAGCAGGCAAACGGAAATTAAGTTTGGAGTGTGAAATTTTCATTGCTTTGGTACGAAGTCTTTGACTTCATACGGGTTTTCTTATGACTTGTGAGATTTTCCTGTGCAGGTAATACCGGGGCACCGCTTACGCCCCCGGTTTTCAGGAACGAAAAAAAAGTTACTTGTTGATATGCACAATTTTTGCCGGGGGGAACCCGTTGAAGTACGTGGACGATGCATGGGAATAAGCCCCGATATTTACTGAGTACACGAGATCGCCGATCTCAAGTTCGGGAAGTTCTGCCGAGAGTGTGATCGTATCAAACGCATCGCAGGTCGGCCCGAATACGGCCGAGATCTGCGTCGGGCCGTCCTTGAATGCGAGCACCGGGTAGGTACAGTGGTCGAAGACCTGCCCCGAGTACGTGTGGTACACGCCGTCGTTGATGTAGTAGCAGGGCTTGCCGTCCCGGTGCGCCTTGCCCACAACTTTTGCAACAAGCGTGCATGCATTTGCGACAAGGAACCGGCCGGGCTCGGCAAGGATCTCCATGTCGGCCGGGAAGAGACGTGCGATCTCCGCGTTAAGTTTTACCGCAAGTTCTTCGATGGACCTGACCTCGGGGTTGTACTTCACCGGGAACCCGCCGCCGATATCGAGAATCCGGATCTTCTTGTCGAGCCGGCTCTCGCATTCCGCGATAATACTTGCGGAGATCTGGAGTGCCTCCACATAGTTCTCGAAGTTCGTGCACTGGCTGCCCACGTGAAAACTTAAACCCTCGACTACAAGGCCGAGGTCGAAGGCAGCGGCGATAAGATCCACCGCTTCGCCCGGGTCGGCCCCGAACTTTGACGAGAGTTCAACCATCGAGCCGGTGTTAGGGACCCTGAGCCTCAGGACAAGACCTGCCTGAGGTGCATGTGCCCGGATCTTTTTGAGTTCTTCGATGTTGTCGAATGTCACGAGAGGCTTGTACTGGTTGAGTTCTTCTAAGGTCTCGATGGGTTTGATCGTGTTTGCATAGATGATGCGATCCCAAATCCAGTCCTGCCGTTCCTTTGGAGGCAGGTCTTTAATGAACTGGTGCACGATCATAAATTCCGGCATGGAAGCCACATCGAAACTTGATCCCATGTCAAGAAGAGTTTTCACAATATCGGGATTCGAGTTTGCCTTGACCGCGAAATAGACCTGGATCTTCGGCATGAACTTTTTAAATTCCCGGTAATTTTCACGGATTTTTTCGTGATCTATAATGAAAATAGGCGTTCCATTTTCCCGCGCAAGCTGCTGCAAATACTGGAGACTTCCACGGTCTGTATGAGAGACCGCGTCGTCCCGTCCACATGTTTTCACAGTTGTGTCCACATCAGTTCCCCTTATTGTATGTATGTTGGTTCACCGGACAAATAAGAAGTTTTTGAATTGCCAGACATCTGACCGATCATAATTGTTTTCAGGGTTCTCCTTGAAGTAAACCGCGCGATCTTTTAAAGGCGTCCAGTCTGATGGCCCGGACACAAAGTCCCCAAGGTAGGGCTTTGCAATATTGAGCGCAAACTCGTGGGGCAGATCGTCGGGCAGGCAGAATCCTTTCTTCGGGTTCTCGATCATCCACATGACCGCGGAGACAATACCGAGCGCGACCTGGATGGTCGTCGCGTTCTGGCCCGGCGCAAGCTTCCGCGCTTCTTCAATGTTGAGGATGCTTCCCGTCCACCAGGACTTGTACGGATGGCCCATCAGGAGCGCGCCAAGGATATCGGAACCGGATGTGATCTCCCGGTCGTTCATGATCCGGATCCTGGGCTGGAGTTCGTAGTTCCTGCCCCGCAATTCGTGCAGCGATGCAATCGTCGCGTCACATGGCAGGTATGCATAGTTGACGGTCGGCCGGTAGATCGCCTTCCCGTCGTGCCAGACCGTCCACCGGTCGGAGATGCCAAAAGCCTCGCCGTGCCGGATCACCATGCCCACAATCTCCTCGTTCGGCACCCAGGACCGGATCCAGGTATTGATTCCCATGTAGGGCAGCATGATCGCATTTTTTGGCCCTTCTGTCGGCACATGTGCATTCGCGGGCAGTTCCTTCTCGTGGGTTCCCCAGCCGATCTCGGCCGGCGCAGTGCCTTCCTCATGCAGGCCCTCGATACACCAGGTACCGATAAACTCGTCCACCTTTTTGGGTAACCGCGAGATCTGCGTGTCGCGCTCGGAGCAGTGGATCACCTTGATCCCGACTTCCATCGCAAGCTCGGCAAAGCGCTGCTCTTTGATAAGCTCGACAAACCGTTTCGGGTCCTCGGCAATCCCGTCCACGATCATCTGGTTTGCGATATCCACGAGCCCGTGTTTTGTCATGTGCGAGATAAGGCCCGGGTTTGCCCCGTGATCGACCACGCAGGTTGTCGAACCCTTCCAGTCGCGGGTGAGCTCGCGCAGTCTCATCTGCCGGTAATACAGGGATTTTTCATACGGGCTTGCGGTAAAACGTACGCCGAGCGGGTCCCAGGACTCGACCGATGTGTTGGCATATAGCACGTTGTGGTCGTGACACCACTGGAGAATATCCCCGCAGTCGATATTCCATGCGAGGTCAATGAGGAGCCCGCCATCCGCGAGGTTCTCGGACAGGATAGTACTAAGGTTTTCGGGTGTGATCTTCCGTTTCAAAAATCGGAGACCCCGGGTCGTATACGCTTTGAGATCCTGGGATTTATCTTTAAAATCCACGATAGTGATATTGTCAAGCGGTATATTGACATGCCGAAGCAGGATGGGGAGCGTGCACCGGCACACAGAACCATAACCAATAATGAGTACTTTGTTTTTAAAGTCCATCCTAACCCTCCCGGGTTTTTATTTCGTGCTCTGTAGTAATCAGTTAACCTAAGAAACATGGGCCTGCTGGACCAAAAAGTCTTGAGGTACAGCGTCTCTTTACCATGTTCCAGTAATAACGTGTAAAGTGACAATTAAAAGATGGTCAGGCATGTATATCAGGCTTATTAAAAACAGCAGTTTTTCGTAGTAAAATCTACACGGATCTGCGCTCATTAACCGGCCTCTTCCAGATGGGAAAAACACAGGCACTCGTACGAAGCGGTTACTTAATTCTTGGAATAGTACAATATACGGACAGGTGAATTTTTGTCAAAACGGGCAGTTGACATTGTATTTCAGGCGACCTACACGCTCACCGATATCCGCATGATTCTACGGGAGACGGCGCCGACACACGAGCTGGATGAAACGCAGAAAGCAGAAGCGGCACGATTGCTCGAAAACCTCGAACGGCAGGTTGGCTCATTAAAGCAGGAGATGCTCTAAATGAAATGCGGGGCAGGAATCGAGGCCCGACAGGTCAACGAGCTTTTCATAAACGTCGATCCTATCCAGGCGGGGGGACGGCTCACGGGCGATGCGATAAAAGCGATTATCGCATACGGGGACGGGTACTCGGTCTGCGATAATTGCAGGAAGCCAAACCGGCTCGACTGCATTTCAAAACCACCGATTGCTGAATTTCACAAGGATGTTGCCGCATGGCTTGGCATGGATGCAGCCCGGATGATGCCCGGTGCCCGGCGGGCGTTCCAGGCAGTCGCCCATACGTACGTGAACAAGGGCGACCCGGTTCTTCTGACTTCGCTCTCGCATTATACCGAGTTCCTCGCGGTGGAAGAAGCGGGCGGTGTTGCCTGCGAGATCCCGGCCGATGCAGGGCACATAGTTTCGCCCGAAGCCACAGCGGCAAAGATCGATGAGGTGAAACAAAAATTTGGGAAAGCGCCGGTCCTTGCCTTTATCGATCACGTGGATTACCAATACGGGAACCTGCACGATGTTACCGGTATTGCAAAAGTTGCCCGTGAAAACGATGTCCCGATCCTCTGCAACGGTGCATACACCGTTGGTATCATGCCCGTTGACGGGAAAGCGATGGGTGTCGACTTTGTGGTTGGCTCGGGCCACAAGAGCATGGCGTCACCCGCACCATCCGGTGTCCTTGCGGCAACAGAAGAGCGGGCAAAGGAAGTGTTCCGCACGACTACGATCGAAGGCGACGTGACAAAGCGCAGGTTTGGCGTGAAGGAACCGGAGCTGATGGGCTGCACGCTGATGGGCGCGACACTTGTAGGCATGATGGCCTCGTTTCCCCACGTAAAGGAGCGAGTGAAGCGTTTCGATAATGAACTTGAAAACAACCGGGTCGTCATGAAAGCGCTGCTCTCAATTGACGGGACAAAGATCCTCTCCGAGTACCCGAGAAAGCATACCTTAACACGGGTCGATACGACCGGTTCGTTTGACAAGGTTGCAGAGACGCACAAGAAAAAGGGATTCTTCTTCTCGTCCGCATTAAATGACAAGGGGATATTTGGCCTCATTCCCGGAGCGACCCGGGTCTGGAAGTTCAACACATACGGGATGACACCAAAACAGGCCCGGTACCTTGCCGATGCGTTTGTGGCGGTGGCACAGGAGAACGGGCTCGCGATAAACCTGTAACGTTTTTTTGTTTCCCGCTGCTTGTCGGGAACCGGTTATTTTGCCGGTGCTCCCGAACCGCCAGCCCGCATACAGCAAAAGATCATGGGGATTTTTTACCGGGTTCCCCGTACAGTGCCGTGTCAAGAAACGCGATCGCACCATAAATGATGGCCGGAACAACCAGCAGTGCACTGTCAGTGATGACAATATCGAGCAGCATCTGCGATCCTTCACCAGCATACGCCCGATCCCCGCCGATGATGCCGAGCAAGGCAAGGATAAAGAATGTTACAATGCCCGCAAAGAGGATGACTCCATATGGCGGGCTCCGGGTAAAGTATTTCTCGAAAAGCGGGAAGGAGACGAGCAGGAATGATGCATACAGCAGGAAGCCAGAGATCATCATGAAAAGCCAGTGCTGCTGGTAGGATTCCGGGGTCTCAGGATGGCCGAAGAATACGAGCGAAACGGCAAAGGTAGCAACTGCAATAATAACAGGGATGAGCCAGCGGATCGGTTTTTGCGGGACCTGTTCGAGCACAAACCGGATCCCCGCCGCGAGTAGTCCTGCGGGAAGGCCGATCATCATGGCAAGGAAAAGGGCGAGCATCACGTTTCCCGGCTCCAGAACGATCATCAGGGTAATTTTTCTTGATCTGTCCAGAAAAGCATTTGCGATCCTGTCGCGAGTATCGGATGCCCAAGGGATCCAGCTGGTGCTCTTTTTCCGGCACTGGTTTTATCACCAAGCGCCCACCAAACGAGAGTACCACTGGGAAAAATTGCCGGGAGGCACGATGCTACCATGCTTAAAAAATGCGACCTCACGAAAAAAACCGATGAAAAAACCTTTGCCGTAAAGATCGTGCCCCTCCAGCAGCGGCTTGGCGAGCTCCAGCGGCAGCTGCGGGACGAGAGGATCCCGGTTATTATCGTCATCGAAGGCTGGAATGCCTCCGGGATCACGATGACAATCCAGGAACTTATCCGGTTCCTGGATCCCCGGGGGTTTACCCTCTCCTCTATTGGGGTGCCAACCGAAGAGGAACAGAAGCATCCGCTTATGTGGCGGTTCTGGAACCGCATTCCTGCGGCCGGGAGGATCGGGATCTTTGCCCGGGGCTGGTACAGCCGGGCGCTTGCCGAGGAGACCGATGGGCCGGGCTGGGAACAGCGCATGGACCGGGCCATCGGTTCCATCAACCGGTTCGAGCGGGAACTTTCAGATGACAGGACCATTATTGTCAAGATATTCCTCCACATCAGCAAAAAAGAGCAGAAAAAGCGGCTTCTTTTACGGGAGACTAACCCGCTCACCTCATGGATGATCACAAAAGGCGACTGGGACTTCCACCGCGAGTATGATGCCTACATCCCGGTCTTCGATGAGTTTTTGAAAAAAACCGACACGCCCTGCGCACCGTGGACGGTGATCGGGGCTACCGATGCAAACCACACACTCCTCACGTGTTATCAGACTGTTGTAAAGACGCTCGAAAAGAACATCCCTGTGATCCTTCAGAAGAAAAAGAGCGGGAAGGAGACCCGGTCCCGGTTCAGCCCGGTGATCGTGCCGGTCACCCGCAGGTCTGCTGCACCAGACCTCCGCGAGAAAAAAGAGTACGAGGCCCGGGTCGCCGCTGCCCAGAAAAAGGTGCGGGATCTCCAGTATCTCCTCTACAAGAGAAACATCCCGCTTGCCATCGTTTTCGAAGGCCGGGATGCCGCCGGGAAAGGCGGGACAATCATGCGTCTTGCCCATGACCTGAACCCCCGGGACTACAGCGTGATGCCGGTTTCAGCCCCGAACGATTACGAGAAGGAGCACCACTATCTCTGGCGGTTTATCCGGAATTACCCGGCGGCAGGCCACATCACGATCTACGACCGGAGCTGGTACGGCCGGGTGCTCGTGGAACGGGTCGAAGGGTTCTGCACGAAGCAGGAGTACAAACGGGCATATTCCGAGATAAACGAGATGGAAGAAGAGTTCCGGAACTGGGGCGGCGGCCTGTTGAAGTTCTGGCTGGAAGTAAGCCCGGAGGAGCAGCTCAAACGTTTTGAGCAGCGTGAGACGGACCCCTTGAAGCAGTGGAAGATCACGGATGAGGACTGGAGGAACCGGGAGAAATGGGACCTCTACGGGGAGGCCATCGATGAGATGTTTGCAAAGACAAGCACGAAATACGCGCCTTGGACTGTGATCGAGTCCGACGACAAGTGGTATGCCCGGACAAAAACGCTCGAAACGGCTGTCGCTTACTGTGAAAAACTGCTGGAATAACCGGCCGGTATGCCGGTTCACGTATTTTTACTTTTTATCAGGGACTTTCCCGTTCTCTGCGGTCACGTACTGAACGGATGCAAGCACGGTGTCAAGCAGCCCGTTTATTCCCATCTTGTCTTCGCTCTCGCGCACCGCTTCAAGGGTCGCCGCGGTCGCCGGCATCTTCGGCACCGCACGGCAGGCAAGGTCGCCCTGCTTGTCCATGAACGTCCCGATCTTCCGGGCGAGTGTGATCGTCTCTGCTTTGTCGTAGGTGATGAGCGGGCGGAGCACCGGGACGGTCGTTGCATCGGCAATCACCGCAAGGTTTGCAAGCGTCTGGGACGCGACCTGGCCGAGGTTTTCCCCGGTGAGGATCGCCTGCGCCCCTTCCTTTCCGCAGAGCCGGCCGGCTGCCCGAAGCATGAACCTCTTGCAGAGGACGCAGCGGAACCGGGGCGGGATGCGGAGTTCCTGCATCCGGTCGTAGAACGGCTCGCTGTTCGCGATCACCATCTGCACCGGGTTTCCCGGGCACCAGAGCGAGAGCCGGCGGAGGTTCTCGATCGCGGTCTCTCTCACATCGCCACCGGCCCACCGGCCGCCGTCCATGTGCAGGTACGCCACTTCGCAGCCCCGTTTCATCGCAAGCCACGCGGCGACCGGAGAGTCGATCCCGGAGGAGAGCAGCGCAAGCATCTTTCCCTGCGAGCCCCACGGGAGCCCTCCCGGTGCCGGGACCCGTGAATCGTAGACAAGGCCCCCGCAGTCCCGGGCTTCCACAAACAGTTCATAGTCGGGATGCGTGAGATCGACCGTGAGCCCGGGGATTGCATCGTATATGGCAGAGCCGACATACTCGCCGAGTTCCTGGCTGTTCATGCCGGTCTTTGACTGCCTTTTTCCCCGCACGGCAAACCGGCAGGGCGCGTGCAGGTTTTTTTGTGCAAGAGCAAGACCGGCATCCCTCAGGGCATCCGGTTCGGCAGCGACAAGCGTGCAGACGCTCGTGTCCACGACGCCGAACACCCGGGAAACGATCCCGGCAATCTCTTCAGGCCGGTCGCCGAAAATAAAGATCCGGCCCCGGGGGCTCTCGAACCGGCAAGTGTAGCCTACTGCTTCCAGTGCCTGCCGGATATTGCGCAGGAGCAGGCCGATGAAATGGTATTTTACCGGATCGCTCTTTAAGAAAAGCTCGCCATACCGGACCATCACGACCTTTTCCGGTTTATCCCCGCAATGCCGCTCTGCCATGATCACTCCACATAGTGGAGCGGAAAAGGTGATAACCGTTGGCAGTCGTGGCTTGGGCTAATCCGATCAATTCACGCCGTTTTAAAAAGTGCCAAAGATAACGAAACTCTTTAATCGGGAGAGAGAATAGTGTACTGAAATGGCGAAAAAGGCGAGTAAAAAAGCAGAAGAGGAACCGCTCAAGTTGTTCTACATTTTTTATAATCAGGAGCGCTGGGACAACTGGGTAAAATCTCTTGGTGAGGCCAGTTTCGAGGTCGACCCGAAAAGCGAAGAAATGCCCGAGGGGTTCCGGGTGCTCGACAGTTTTTCGGTCGACATCACCCTTGCGGTGCTCAAGATCGTGAAGTTATACCAGAATAAGCGCTTCTCCCAGGAGGAGGCATTTAACCGGCTCGGCCAGGTCGAGGCCATTGTCATGTCTCCCGCCCCCAAGGGTGACATCGAGGAACTTATCGAGCTCCTCCAGCTCCCCAAACTGTGCCTGTTTACTTCCTGCCGGAAATATCTTGGCGGGGAGTTTGACAAGGATATAAAGACGCTGGTAAAAACGGGCAAGGGGCAGATCGAGAAGGACATGGAGGGTGCACTTGAGACAGCCGCAAATATCGGGGCCGCCGTGATCGACGGCGCTGCCTGCTGCGGGAAGTATGTTAAGGACGACCTTGAAAACCCGACCCTGTTTGACGAGTGGCTCATCGAATGCGAGCGGATGTTCGAGGCGATGGCCACGTTAAAGAACTTTGACGAGTCAACAGGAGAAGACGATTGATCGCCGATCGGGCACGGTTCCGTCACGCAAAAAAGATCGAACGGCTTGCCGGCTACCGGGTGCCCGACCACGCTTTTTACCCGGTGATGCTCGAAACCATCACCACACGTTTTAATTTCGACGCGCTTGACTTTGCCATCCGCGAGCAGCTCCTTAGTTTTTTCAATGATTTTCTCCGGTGCAAGTGCAAGAACTCGCCCCTGTGCGGCTGCCCGGAGAAGAAATTTGCAATAAAAGTCCTCGAACTGCGCGAGAACGGTCTCGACCACCGGCAGATCGCGGCGTACCTGTCGGACGAGTACGGCATCGAGATCTTTCCTGCGGACGTGCTCTCGTTTCTGGAAGAGTCCGTGCATGTGCTCGAAGCAATAGCGGATGTGGCACACCTGCAGAGGCAGGATGCCCTTGCTCAAAAGACCGTGGATCATATCCGGCTCATCGAACGATAGGTTGTATCGCTTTTTTATTAAAAAAAAGACGCGGCAGCGCATCCCGGCGGCCTGTTTTCCGGAAAGTATTTATTTAAGGATCAAATTCCGGAGGAAAGCATTTATTCCATCCTATAAAAACCCGGGGATCATACAAAAAGCGGACTGCAGAGACAACAAGAAGAGATCGCATTGATCCTTCCCCGTAAAAAAATACGGGCACGGTTGTTATGCACATACCTGCGACAAGGGGAATTATCCCCGGAGCATCCGCCAGGAAGTATCAGAATGAATGCCGAAATAAGCAGCCTGACTAGCCAGGCAAAGGGTTATGCAGAAACGCTGGACGAACTCCGCAACGAGATGAAGACCGTCATTGTCGGCCAGCGGGACGTGATCGATCGTCTCCTTATCGCACTCTGTGCCGACGGCCACGTTCTCCTTGAAGGAGTACCGGGGATTGCAAAGACGCTCACGATCCGCACCCTCTCGCAGTGCATTGACTGCAGTTTTGTCCGGATCCAGTTTACCCCGGATCTCCTGCCTGCCGATATCATGGGGACGAAGATCTACAACCAGAAGGACTCGACCTTCTCAACG
>NZ_JBAYLY010000020.1:0-52082 GCF_041663825.1 Methanoregula sp. | reverse complement strand
TAGTTTTTTGCGTTCGTCTTCGGAAAGGGTTACGATGTATTTCGTCATATCCAACTTCCTCATGTGGAATATGAAACTAATGCATCAAATATTTTACGACATTACATTATTGACATGACACTACCAATTATGATACGGTATATTCCTACGATAAACTGGGAGAAGTGAACGATTATTACTTTGGGACCGCAAAAACCGGGTCGTTTGCCAACGTCTTTACCGCCAATTCTTCGGAAACCATAAAAGCGGTCGGATTCTATACGACCGATCTGAATGTTCCCTGTACTATCAGCATTTATAAAAATCCGACCTCGGGACCGGTTGGCGGAACCCCAGTAGTCACAGTCAGTAAGACTCTAACCTACATGGGATACAATACGGTCGTAATTCCCTCTGGTCAGCAGGTTCCTGTGACGAAGGGTGACAAATTCTCAGTTGTTGTTACGGTTACCAACCCGACGAATAAATGGTATGTCCCGATTGAACAGAATCTTGCCAATTATACCAGCGGAATTATCTCACAATCCGGTCAGGGGTATGTGCTTGGAACCGATGGATGGACAGACCTTAAAACACAAGTGACAGTGGATCCCCTTCTCCTTAACAGTCACATTTGTGTAAAGGCGTATACAAGTGGAACGACTCCTTCTGTAACTACAGAAATTGGTGTATTCCGTCCCTCGACGGGCACCTGGTATCTGGATACCAATGTCGATGGAAACGTTGACAAAACAGTTAAGTTAGGCCAGACTGGCGACGTACCCGTAGTCGGGGACTGGAAAGGAACCGGGAAATCCGGGATCGGTGTATTCCGTCCCTCGACCGGGTACTGGTACCTCGATTCCACGAACAGTGTTACTCCCGATATAACGGTAAAGTTCGGCAAGAGTGGCGACATACCCCTGGTGGGTGACTGGAACAAGACCGGTCATAAAGTGATCGGCGTATTCCGTCCCTCGACGGGCACCTGGTATCTGGACTATGACCTCGACGGGAAATTCGACAAACAGGTGCAGTTCGGCAAGAGTGGCGACATACCTGTCGTAGGCAACTGGAGCAGCTCCGTTAACACCGAGATCGGCGTATTCCGTCCATCAACGGGCACCTGGTATCTGGACTATAACCTCGATGGGAAATTCGACAAACAGGTAAAGTTCGGTAAGAGTGGCGACACGCCGGTCGTGGGCGACTGGAACAAGGCCGGTCACTCAGAGATTGGTGTGTTCCGGTCATCGACCGGAACCTGGAACATTAACTATAACTTCGACGGGAAAGTCGACAAACAGGTGCAGTTCGGCAAGAGTGGCGACACGCCCGTCGTGAGCGACTGGAACAAGGCCGGTCAATCAGAGATTGGTGTGTTCCGGCCATCGACCGGATACTGGGACCTTAATTATAACTTCGACGGGAAAGTCGACAAACAGGTAAAGTTCGGCATGAATGGCGACACCGCTGTAGTGCCAGACCTGGGAAAATGGGCTTAACGGTGCCCGGTCAGAATCCCTTTTTTTTGTAGTTTTTAAAAAAAGTATACTCGTGCCCTTACCGTTTCTGTGCGATCATCTCAATTTCGACTTTGGCACCGGCAGGTAAGCCGGCAACCTGCACAGCAGACCGGGCCGGGTAAGTGTCGTTAAAGCAGGAGGCATAGATCCTGTTTATCGTTGCCCAGTCGCTCATGTTTGTAAAATATATCCGGGTCTGGACAACGTCCCCAAAGCCGAGGCCGGATGCATCGAGCACAGCCTCGATATTTTTCATCGCCTGTGTGGTCTGCCCATCAACGCTGCTACCCGTGAGGTTCCCGGTTGCGGGATTGATCCCGATCTGCCCTGACAGGAATACGAAGTTACCGGATTGCACGGCCTGATTATACGGCCCTATCGGTGTGGGCGCATTTTTGGTAACTACTGCCTGTTTTGCGGGATGTACCGGTTGGGGCAGGAGAAGTCCGGCAAGTACAGCGCCGGAAACGATCCCGCAGACAAACACCAGCACGATGATTACACTATTCTTATCAACGGTCATTAGGGTGCTTCCTTTGGTTTTAGTAAAAAAAGCACCTTGTGAATCATATAACTGCCGAAACCGGGGGTCTAAAAAAGGGAGCAACCCCTCCTTTTTGTGATTGTGGGTGGTGCCACATCAGGCTTTGAGGGGGGGACAGGTATCCGCATTTCGGGTAATTTCCGATACCGGAATGATTTTAAAAAAGGGCGAAGCGATCAGTATGCCGCATCATGATCTGCATAGTCGGGTAAGGACTATCAACTGCTTTTTTTTTGATCCGGTTTATAGATGAGAACATAAGGCCTGTGTGCAGGTATCGGCTGCCTTTTTCGTTGATTCCAAAGGTTATTTTGGATCCTGATTTTCCCCAGCAGTTATAAAGTTTTGATAAACCTGTACACCCCTTTTGGCACCGTAATTTCAAACCGGGCACCTTTGCCGGGAGCACCGTTCTCCGTAATCATCATGCCGGTAAGGGATAGTAACTCCCGCGAGAGATACAACCCGAGCCCGGTATTTTTCCCAAAACCCCGCGTAAAGAGATGTTTTTTATCTTCATCCGAAATTCCTGCGCCATCGTCTTCACAGACAATGGTGCATGTATTTTCAGATTCATGAAATGAGAATCGGATCGTGACCATACGGTCACCCCCATAGCGGAGTGCGTTATCGATGAGGTTATAGAAAACTTTCTTTAAGAGGGGGTCGGCAAATAGTTCGAGATCGTCGCAGTTGACGATAACATGAATATCACTCCTCGGGTGATCCGCCACCGCATCCCGTATTACCCTGCTCGTGTTTTGCCACAAGGGGGGGTTCAGACCCATATCCTCAAATTCACTGGTGATGGTGATCTGGCTGTTGATGATATCGACGATTTCCTTCTGTTTGCCGATATATTCTGCCAGTTCTTTTGGATTATCAAGAGAGTCTTTGCAGAGTTCGAGATAGGCCATGAGTGCCATAACCTGGTTCTTGATATCGTGCCGGGTAATACTCGAGATGAGTTTTAACTTTTTATTTGCCTCGTAGAGGACCGTTTCAGCCTGTTTGCGCTCGGTAATATCCGTATAGAAGTTCAGGGTCGCAGGAACCCCGTTCCATGAGATTGTTGCCGATTTTATGTCGATCCATCGGATATCGCCGGATTTTGTGGACAGCCTGATAATGTAGGGTACCGGAATTTTCATTCTTTTTAATTGGAGCTGATGGTTCGTACGGACTTTTTTACGGTCCTCCGGGTGGACAAATCCGGTAATCAAACCTGCGGTCAGCTCTTCTGCAGAATATCCGCTGATCTGAGAAAGTCTAGGATTAAAGAATACGAACTTTAAGTCCTGCACGATCGCTATTGCTTCATTGACATTTTCCAATATGAGATGATATATTTCAGCATCTCTTCCTGGAGCTGTCTCGTGTGTCTGCTTTTTAGCACCAGCAGGTTTTTTCTGTCTCACTACACATCAGTCCGATTCTAATCGGTCACTATGCATTATCTGTGGCATTATTTATATTCAATATAAATACTTATCTTATTGTTTTTAAAATGACAGGATTTATCCGGTCAGAATCCTATTTTCGAGCGAGATGTTGACCGGTTCATTCAGGATGCGGACCACGTTACGGTAGATCGCATTAAAAAAATTACGGGACCGGTATATGTAAAATATTTTCACGGGCCAATATTCCCCTGCCGCAAACAGCCGGGTATCTCCACGTAACCGTATCATCTGTCAGTTTGCCGCCGGGATTTCCGGAGTTTCTGGTCCCGTCCGGTTAAAAAAAGTCGCGGGAAAACCTGTTTGCTGTCCCGACGAGATTGGTATTCCGGTTTACTTTTTGAGGTCTGCGGTTTTTCCCGCCTTAACCTGAGACATTTCCATATCCGCCTTTGCCTTATCCACTTCCACCTTTGCCCGGGCGAGGATATCGTCAAAGGACTTCCGGACATTATCTGTTGTCTCTTTTACGGCATTCTCGATATGCTTCCTTCCCTCATCCGTTGCCACGAGATCGCGGGTGACCTTTGCAAGATCGTCCATCGCGGAGATGACCGATTTGGTGGCGGCGGCAAGGCGGGTATCGATCGGGTTCTCTTCTTTTACAGGAGCTGCAGCGGGGGCTATAACCGGGTCTTCCACCCAGATCCCCTTCTCAAAGTGCCCTTTCTTTTCGGTCATGGTTATCACGTAATCTCAATTTTTATTTTTCTGCCCTGATACTACAAAAGGTTTCCATACGGCCGGGATGGCATGTCCCCATGGTGGCACGACCGGGAAATTTCACGCCGCCTTTTGGACCAGTCTTACCCCGAGATCGTAGGCCTTTTTGCAGTCCTTCGGGAACTGCTCGTCCCGGTGTTTCTTCTTCTCTTCCGGGTCAAAGAGCGTGGAGACATATCCTGAATAATCATCGAACTGGAGCGTATCGGTGACGAATATCGATTCGCATGACCCGAAGATCCGGGCCATCGCCATCTCCGTCAGCTGCGTATTCCGGTCAAAGCCCATCTCCCGCACCATCTCCTCCTTTGCACCGGCCGTGTAGATGAAACCGGTCCGGATCTTCGTCCCAAAGAGTGTCGACCGCTCTTTGTCATAGACCGAGTACTGGAACATCAGCCGTTCGAGGAAGCACCGCGTTTCACCGGTCGTTACCGAATAGTAAATCGGGGAGCCGATCAGGATCGCGTCGGCCGCCTCAATTTTTTTAAAAACCGTCATAAGATCGTCTTTCTGTGCACAGTGCCCGTAGCTCTTCCCGCCGATCCGTTTGCAGGAGAAGCAGCTGATGCAGCCCTTGTAATCGAGATCGTACAGGTGGATGAGTTCGGTATCTGCACCTTTAGTCCCGGCACCTTTACAGGCATGTTCGAGCAGCGTCGCGGTGTTCCACTTTTTCCGGGGGCTCCCGTTGAATGCGAGGAGTTTCATAGGTTTCACAGGATTGTGTCGGGGGGCTTGGGATAAATATTGCGTGCGGCAAATCCGTTCATTGCATCGTCTGCGGCACGTCCGATTGTCCTTCTAAAAATTCAGAGGCCATATATCCATCAGTTTTCCAAAATAAGCCAAAATTGAACTTCATATAATATCTTTCAGAGCCCCATGGAAGCCCTGCAACGGTTTTTTTTACCATTAATAAAAAACACATCCGGGCCTCAAAACTGCCCTTAAAACACTTCTATGAGATCGTTGTATCTCGTCCGTTTCAAAAAATACGGCTGGTTTGGGGTTATTTTAAATCGGGGCCCGATTTGGGCTCCATTTGGTATAGTCAGACACCAATCGGAGGCTGCATTGAACCCGGATTAGAGGGGGGGATCACCTCCCAGCCTAGCAGCTCTTCGCCGTTATTCCCTCACATTCCAGGTAATGTAAACCCCATATCCGCATTGCATCAAATAGCGGGAAAAGGTCTTTACCATAATTGGTCAGGGAATACTCAACACGGGGAGGTACCTCAGGAAACACAACCCTTGAAATGATCTTGAGGTTCTCAAGTTCCCGGAGATGCGTCGTTATGGTCTTCGAGTTCACATGGTGCATCTTTTTCTGGAGATCCGAGAACCGGAGCGTACGATCCTTAAGGTTCCAGATGATGAGAATTTTCCACTTGCTTCCCATGACCTCAATAAATAATTCCACAGGACATTTGGATGTTATTTTTGATTCGGACATAATTCCTCCAATAGTTATTTTTTTGTAACAATGTTACTTTTTTCCTTCTGCATAGTATTTGTAACTATACGGGTAAACTGATGGATGTTAGTAAAGAGGCTACCAATGGCAAAGCAATGTCCGCAATGTGTAAAATGTACCATTCTTCGGTGCAGTTCCCATGAAAAGAATAAAAAAGTGCCGCCATCCTGCCCTACGGAAAAGTACCTGGATTTGGTCAGGGAAACAACAGAAAAATACAAGATCCCTGAAAACCATGCCGTAATCCAGGGGTGGCTTGGTCTGATGAAAAAAGTGCTTGATCCGCAAAAACAAAACGAAAAGTACTCCTGGACAAGAATTCATGAAATTATTGAATACGCTAAGATCCGGGGAATGAAACGGCTGGGCATTGCCACGTGTTATGCGCTGATGCCGGAATCGAAGTTGTTGTCTGACATTCTTGAAAACAATGGGTTTGACGTAGTCTCCGTGTCCTGTCTCTGTGGGGAAGTAAACCCTCAGGATCTCGGCATGCCCGGGGATATATTCTGCAACCCGATATTGCAGGCGGAGATACTCAACCATGAAAAAACGGAGCTGAACCTCATGGTGGGACTTTGTGTCGGGCACGACATTCTCTTCCTGCGACATTGTAAAGCAGAGACAACGCCACTCATTGTAAAAGACCGTGCCCTCGGGCATAACCCTGTGGCCGCTTTGTACCAGAGCCAGGGGTTTTTCCGGGACCGGTTCGCGATGAAAATGAGCATGGACCCGTGATGTATCCGGGAACCGATGGGGAGGGGGAAATGTTTTTTTGCGAAGTGCCGGCTCAGCTTACCGTGAGCATCTCCCGTGCAAATTTTTTTGCATTATCCAGATCTTCTTTGCCGGGCCGGTCCCGGTTAAAGAACATGAATTTACCCGGGCAATGATACCTCCCAAGGACCGTGGCACTCTTCTTTGTTACGGCATCCTCCATTACCGCGATCATCTTCTCTGCCCCCTCGGGTTTCATGGACGTGCCGAACAGGGCGACCCTGCGACCGGCAAAATCATTGTCCGCAACGAATTTTGTCATCTCTTTTCCCGGTAAAGCGCCATAGGTCCCGCTCCCGAGGAACAGTATCTTTGCATCGGCCGGGAGGGGTATCTTGAGGTCTCCCACGCCGACGCCCAGCTCTCCTGCTATGGCGTCTGCCACTTTCCTTGTATTCCCACCTTTTGAATCAACGAATACAGCAATTTCGGTCATATTTCCTGATATATGACGATCCGCATAATAAAGGGTCCTGCATCACCGGGCCGGATGCTAAAGGGGAGTGTCAGGATCCGGAGAAAGAAATCCAGACTTAATTTTCCATATTTTTCCTGTATCCACGAGACACTTCTCCATAGGGCGTCGGCTGATAGGGAACGTGTTTATGCCCGATCCGGGTTAAATATGCCAACATATTTTTGCAAAATGCCAAAAAGTTTATACACAATGCACAGTACATTGTGCATGTGGTCTTATGAAACACCAGACCCTTGTCATGGGCAGCATCCTTGCTGTCTGCGTTGTTGCCATCGTCATCTGCGTTGGCATGGTCAGCGGATATTCGGTATTCAAACCGTTTATCTCCGTTAACCCGGTGAGCGATAAGAATGCAGGCGATGTATTTACTGTTTCCGGTAACACGAACCTTCCTGTGGGAACGAACCTCATGGTACAGATCTATGCGACCTCCTTTGAGAACCATGCGAGCGATACCGGTGAGTTCAGTGGTGCTATGGGCACCGCGGACGTCAGGTCTGGTATAGGCGGGCTCAACACATGGTCAATGGAGCTGAATACCTCGGTATTCGTCCCGATGGAATATCTCGTGAATGTATCGGTCATCACCGGGGATATACGCGAAGGAAGTTCTGCCACGGGCGCTCCGTTTGGTACGACCACGTTTACTGTGCACCCCTCTTTGGTATCCGCTGCATCAGGGCAGTACATTCTGGTCGATCCTATTGCCGGAAAGACGACCGGCGATCTCCTGATAGTCACCGGTTCAACCAACCTGGCCGCAGGAACAAGCCTGATGATTGATACAGGGAATTTCGGGGGAAATACGGTTGTCCTTACAGGCACTGGTGGAATTAACCGGTACTCCATGCCGGTTGATACCTCCACATTAAAACCCGGTATACTGACGGTTAACGTCACCGAAATGACCGGTGATCCGGCAAAAGGGAATTATGCGCCAGGTCCTGTCCTGGGATCGACCACCTTCACCCTTGGTGGTACCTACCTGGGATCGGATACGCCGGTACAGGTAACCCCTGCCGCCAGCGATTATATTGCCGTAAACCCGATAGGTGCCCGGTCGACAGGAGACCAGTTCCTGATTACCGGGACCACCAGCCTTCCCGTAGGCACCAGCCTGATCTGGCAGATCATGCCGGATACGGGAACTGCTCCCATAAGTGTCAACAAGACCGCAATGGGTCTCGGGGGAAGTAACATGGTCGCTAAAGGCAGCGGGGCTTTAAACCGGGTTTCGTTTGCCGCAGACATGAACCAGATGCCTGCAGGAAAATGGGTGGTCCTCGTGGGTGTGATGAAAAGTGGCGACTTCGAGGTGGAGAACCCGATTGCAACCGCGTCCTTTACCCTGAATTAAATGAGGGGCATGCACACCCCAAAACCCCTCTCTTTTTGTGGCAGATTGCGATGGCAGTAACCTCTCTCTGTCGCAAAGGTCACAATGATAAAAGCGGATTGCCCTGACTGTAGTATCAGATCAGGGCAATCCACCTTTCAATGAATGTCAGGAATCCGGCTTAAGACCGGATAAAAGATAAAAGTTTTTGTCTTAATGCACAACATACTTTGCATGGAGCCTCTATGAAAAAGAAATATCTCACGTACGCGGGAATCGTCGCCGCCCTGCTCCTCGTGGGAATGTTTATTGCCATCTGCTTGAGTTCATTCCCCTTCCCGTTCCTGCCACCCTCTGCTGCCATAGATCCTGTCACCAACGCCAGCGTGGACGAGAACAACATGCTGGTCCTCTCCGGGACGACAACGCTTCCCTGGTACGCTAATATGTCTGTCACGATCTCCACCTGTCCCTCACCGGGCAACTGCACCGGTGGGACAAATACCTGGAACGAGGCCACGATCATCCCGGCGGCGGACGGGGGGCGGAACCGCTGGAGGAGCGAATTCGACCTCTCCCTCCTTATCCCGGGAGACTACCAGATCACCGTGGCAACGTATTCGTTTGGCAAAAATTATTCCCTGATACAAGGTGCGCCCATTGCAACCGGGCACTTCACGCTCGGGGATGACACTGCCGGCTCCGGTGCGATCCATAAACGGAGTCCTGCCGTGCAGCCGTATATCCGGATTAATCCCTTAAAGCAGGCAGGAAGCATCCTGATAATTACCGGCATCACCAGCCTTGCGCCGGCCACCCCGCTTGCGTGGGATTTGCACGGGGTGACAAACGCAACGGTCGGCAATTCATCGGATTACCGGGGGACCGTCCTTGTCACCGAAGGGACAGAGGGAGTTAACCGGTGGTCTGTACAGATTGAGAACAGTACTCCTGAACCCGGACCGTACCAGGTTACCCTCACCGGAAATGCGGCCGGGAACATCTCGCCTGCCGGCACGGTTTCTGCCAGTACAACATTTGTTCCCTCAGGTTCTGCCACTTCCGGGAATACAACCACGCTCCTGCCGGTTTCCGCGCACTTTATCGCGATCGATACCCTCCCTGACATTCATACGGAAGGGGTCTATGTCATCACCGGGACCACCAGTATTCCTGCCGGGCAGGATCTGACGATGAATGTCTATCCCGCTGCCTTTGAAACAGGCTCGTATAATTTCTCCGTCGATGCCAGGGATGCCGGCCAGAATACTACCTTATCAGATACCGGGACGTTCTCGGGAGCCTCAGGGGGAACAGTCGTAGTGAATGGGGCCGGTGGGGAAAACCTCTGGGCGTTCAAACTCGAAACTTACAAGTTCAGCCCCGGGGAGTACCTGGTTAATATCAGCAATGACAACTTCGACTGGACTACCCGGACAATGAAGTACGGCGATCTGTTCAGTTCGAGGATTTTTCCCGTTACGGTGAATAACTCATGAAACGCTTCACGTACCTTGCCTGCTCCCTTGCAGTCTCCATTCTCGTGGCAGCGATGATCGGGTGGTCGATAGCAGCCGGGAATTTCCTTGTCCCGGTCATTGCCATCCCGCTCGGGATTATTGTCATTGTAGCCTGCCGGAAGAACGTGAAGGAGGTGATGGGTGACGAGCGGATGAACAAGGTCCGTTCGGTGGCTGCCCTGCGGACGCTTGAGCTCATTGTTATTGCAGGGGCCATTGTTGCCGTCATCCTTTCCTCGTTTGTATTCAGCAGTACGCTGAGTCCGAAAATAACGGGAAGCGTCTTTACAAACGAGAACGGGACCACCACGCTCGTAATGCACCTCTATAAACCCGGAAGTCCGGAGACGCCCGATAACCTGATCCGAACCATTACCATTCAGGATATTCACTCCATGAACGAGATTGAGGCCATGGAATACAGCCAGTTCAGGAACCAGGCATACAAAGAGAACGAACAAAAAGGCCTCGTGGGAATGACTATCGGTGGTGTTCTTGCTGCCCTCCTTGTCACGTATGGTGCTTTTTATTTGTATTATAACAGAAAGTACTAACACCTTAAAAGAACATGAAAAACCGAATCAAAGTACTCCGGGCAGAGAAGGATATGACACAGGAGCAGCTTGCCGAGCTGGTCGGTGTCACCCGGAATACGATCATCTCCATGGAGAAAGGGAAGTATTGCCCGTCGATAAAACTGGGGTTCCGTATCGCAAACGTATTCGGGGTCGGGATAGACGACGTGTTCATGTATGAAGAAGAGGTCGATGGCCCCTCGCAGGATGAGGAGTGATTGCAGGAACACTATCTGTTCTTCTGGTGAATATAATTGTTCCATCCCTCTTTACCCTGGCGGGATTCTCTGACTTTTTACCTCCGGTGTCAGAAATTCTCGGTACGACGTTGGTTTTCTTCTGGCTTTCTGCATGTGTCCCGCTGATTGCTAAAAAATTGAATTACGCGGGGAGTATATGATTAACATGGTCCGGTAACGTCTTTGGGAGCTGATTATTATTCTTCGGTGGGAATTATATCCAGACTCCCGCAGACTTTCAACAATCCCAAACCAAAACCTTTAAAGAAAGCAAAATTTCACTGTTGCCTATGACCGGCGGTGTGATTATGCGAAGACATATGCCTGTCGTTATCTGTGCGATACTGCTGGTCGCGGCTGCATTGCTGATAACGGTTTACCTGTCGGCCGTTTCACAAGCCGACTACAATACCGGCTACGAGATTGGACTGGAAGCCTACACCTACGGTTTGCCACTGCTTGTGACCAACACGACGTTTGAAACCATGACCAGCATCAACGTCTCGAACGGTGCGTTTGGTCCGGTCAACCAGTTCAACAACGTACGCTCCTTAAACAACCCGGATAGCACGGTGGTTGTGGCGCCGAGCCCGACCAGCCTCTCATCGATCGCATGGCTCGATCTGAGCAAAGAGCCCCAAGTCCTCCATGTGCCGGAGGTACGAGACCACTTTTTCGTCTTCTCCTTTATCGACCCCTACACCAACAACATTGCAAACCTCGGCAGCGTCAACCAGACCCCGCCGGGCGATTACGTGATTGCCGGCCCCGGCCAGTATACTGTGCCCATCCCTGCGGGGACCCACCGTATCGATGTCGACTACAACCGCATCTGGATCATAGGGATAACCCAGCTGAAGGGCAGTTACGACGTCGCAAATGTTACCCGCATCCAGGATGGCTACACCCTGACGCCATTGAGCCAGTACGGGACGAATTACCAGCAGAACAATCTGACGAATCCCCATGCGACCCCCCGGATCTATCAGATACCCGGCGGGCTTGCATTCTACGATATGCTCGGACAACAGATTGCGCTGTTTCCACCGCCGGGAGCCGACCAGCCCGAGCTCGCCCGGTTCGCGGAGGTTGGGATCGGGCCCGGGATGGAACCCTCGCATAACGCAAGTCTGAGCAAAGATACCCTCAGGGGGCTAAATGACGCCGTAGCCGCCGGTCCGGTGCAGATCAAGAACGACACCATGGCCCTGTACCTTGAAAGTTTCGACCAGCACAACGGTTATCTCTTGGGAGGCTTCGGGCAGTATGGGACGAACTACCCTCTGCGTGCTGTCATAAGTCAGATTGGCCTGGGTGCAGTTACCTCCGGACAGACGATGTATGCCATGAGCTGGGCAGATTCCGGCAAAAACCCACTCAACGGATCGACCAGGTACGTCCTGCACATGGCGTCTGCTCCTCCGGTGAATCAGACCTGGTCGGTTACCGCCTACACCCTGAACGGGACAATGATCCCCAATCCGATCAACCGGTATGAGATCAGCGATGCGTCGCAGATCACATACAACGCCGATGGCTCGGCGGATCTCTACCTGCAGTCCACGTCGCCTTCGGACCCGGCTCAGGTAAACAACTGGCTGCCGACCGCGAAGGGACAGGGATTCGAGGTTATGTGGCGACTTGACGCTCCTGAAACGGCCGGGATCCCCGGCATTCTCAATGGCACGGGCTGGCAGCCGCCGGCAATCACCGCAGTGCCGTGATTGGGGATAGGGGGTACCCCGACTTGGCCCGGCACAAGGGGGGGAGGGCGACCCCCACTTTGATCGAAAGAAGGGGAGGGGGGTGGGGGGGTACCCCCTCCCCCCCCGGGTTTGCGACCGGGACTTTTTCTGCACGGCTCAAGCCATCGTTTTGCGTGGAGTCTCCGGCGGGGAACCGGGTTTTCCGGCATTTTCCCGGACTGTGGCGGTTCTCATGTCCGGGCGCTGGTGGGGGAGGGGGGTGGGGGGTACCCCCTCCCCCCCTAGTCCGCGAACGGGACTTTTTTTGCATGGTTTGAACCGTTGTTTCGCGGGAGGGGGTTTTGCCGGGAGAGTGGGAGGGGGTTTCGCGGCCGGGCCGGTGAAGATAAGGGGGTGCCAAAAATCCGGATGGGTCTAATGGTATCGCGGGGGCTGTCGCCCCCACACCCCCACGAGCGAGGAGCGCCGCCGCCCCCGACGAGGCGCCCCCGCGGCGGATCAATTACCTGTTCTTTCTAAAACAGGTAATCTGGCCAGTGAGGGCCCGAGCGACTCCGAGCCGAAGCGAGGAGGGGGGTGGAATCATATTGTGTAATGCAAGACGTGCAAACCGCCTTATCGGGTTTTGATTAGACTATTAACCTGTTTGCACAAAAAATAAGGGAGGCTATTTAGGGGGGCTTTAATAACAAAGGATAATTATTTTTTATATGTTTGATTTGTTTCGGGATATTTCTTTACGTAGTTGTTTTTTAGATTGATCCATATTTTTTACCATATGCTCCAATTTAAGAGAAGAAAAAATCTTTTCTGCATCATGATAATATTTATTAGCTAGCTTTTCGTCACCATTTTTCATATGGATGAAATACAATCCATGCAGAATACTTGCCTCTAATCTAGTATCTTTAAGCCTTTTTGCTAATACTAACGATTTTTGAGAATATATAAGGGCATTTTTAAAATCTCCTTTTTCTGCTAAAGTCAAGCCAATTAATCGAAGAGACTTGCATTGTGCTATTACATCATTGGTCTTTTTTGCAATTTTATAAGATTTTTGGAAAAATATTAGCGCTTTATCTTCTAATTCCATCGCTGCATATGCTATGCCCATATTTGCTACTATATACCCCTCACCAGAAATATCGCCAATTTGTTTTGTTATTTCCAAAGAATCATAAAGATATGAATATCCCTGCATTAATTCTCCTATTTCCATACTAATCAATCCTAGATTGTTTAATGCATTTGCTTCTCCCTGAAAATCACCCACTTGTCTTGCAACTTCAAGCCGCATTTCATAATATTCTAATGCTTTTTGTTTGTTTCCAAGGTCTGCATATGCATTCCCTAAATTATTGAGTAATGCACCAGATTCATTTACCCAATCTAGTTCTTGGATTATTTCGTATGCTTGTTGATAATAAGAGATAGCATCTGTTAATTTATTCAACCCTGCATAGCATATTCCCAAGTTGCTCATTATTATCATTTCAAGACGCGCATTTTCATTTTTTTTGCAAAGCTCTAAAGATTTATTGAATAACAAAATAGCACTTTCATTTTCCCCTATCTTATGATGAATAATTGCTTGATTTATTAAGACATATATCTGAGCAGGGGCAGGAAGTTCGGGGAGATTATCAATTAAAGGCTTCAACAGGTTAGAGAATTGCGATATTTCGCCAATTTTCTCAATCTGTTCCAAGTTTGATGCACTTAAATAATCTAGTGCCGATAAATAATTATTATCTTTTATTAAATCCCAATAGGGGGTGCTCAAATCTGCAATCATTTTTTGGCATAGTACATTCCCATTTTTCATTTGCTGAGTTAGCAATAATGCTCGCCAAACTCCATCTTTTTCTGCTATAAGATACGCTGGATTCTCATTGAATGCATGGCAATATTCTAAAAAGTAAGTGCAGTAATTTTTGATATATTTTGTTTTTCGACTATTATTCTTGGTTAATCGTTGTTCTGCGATCTGTTTCAGTAGAGGGTGTAAATAATAACTGTTTGAAATTTGATCAAACTCGACTAGACATCTCTCATATAATTTTGACACTAACCTCATAGTATCTATTTTTGTTGTTGATTTAAACTTTACAATTTGAATTAACAAGTTAGAAGTAAATCCGGATTCTGGACAAATACTTGAAGCTTCAAATAATTCAAGTAATTTGTTTCCCTCAGGTAACGTGACTAATTGATCAATACTAATCTCTAAGGACGCACGAACATTTTTCTTCTCTTTTCCATCGATCTTTAAATCTTCAATTTTATTTTGAATTTGACCAATATATTCTGAGAAACTTAAATCTGGAATTTCTCGAATATGTTGTGCAGCAATTTCTATAGCTAGGGGTAAACCACCGAGAATTTCAATAATTTGAATTGCACAATCAATATCCGCGCTCACCCGATCATTTCCGATGATAAGGGAGAGGAGTTCAATTCCGCCTTGATAGTCCAAACCAGATAACCTGAAAATAGAATTTTCATAATCAGACCCGAGGATCATCTGATTTCTAGAAGTAATAAGTGTAAAACAACCCGATTTTATCAGTTCTTTTTCGTCTTTAACATCATCAATTATTAAAAGAGATTTTTTTCGTTCCTCGAAAAATTTTGAAATATACGTAATTGCTTCTGCATCATCAACAAATGTTTTTAAATGTACATTTGGTGAAATTGCCGCGAATATTTTAGAAGCTTCAATTTTCCATGAACTGTCCTGCAATGAAACCCAATAAATTCCATCGGGATAATAACATTTGTACTTTTTTGCATATGCTTTAGCAAGTTCGGTTTTTCCGATCCCTCCAATTCCTATGATTCCTGTACATGAACTTGGACATCTTTGAATTTTTTCATGTAATTTTTCAAGATCCCCCTCCCTCCCAACAAAAGAACAAACGACATTTTTTGACATATCGGGAATGACTCGGAAAATTTGGGGAGATAATACTATAAACCATTCTCCTGCACCGATACTTCTTAAATATTGAATGGATGTATCCAAAAGTTTCAATTTTATTTGAACAAGTTCTTCAAATTTTAAAGAATCATTTTCATTTGTTTGATTCCAGTACCAAATAATTGTATTATCTTGAATTTCAACAAGGGGGATTTCTTTGCGTATCGATTTTGAAGATTTGCTATTTTTCATTCTAATATAGGGGTCATCGGCTTCATCTGCGATTCGTAATAATGCTACAATTTTTCGTAGATTCAATTTTTTGCTCATAAAACAAGAATCAGGAAAAATATCGGGAATATCATCTAGAGGAACCTCGCTTGAATGCCCATAGCAAACAATTCCAACGGCTTCTGCGATCTTTGGAATTATTCCATTGAATGGTGGAAATGACTCAAATAAATATCGAGAGGGTTCCCTGTTAATGTATTCTTGGCTCCTTTTTTGATGCCCCGATGATTCAATCTGCCCATCCTTGTTGTATCCTATATCGTGCAAATAAACCGCATAAAGAAGAATAAAAATTTCATCTGCAGTAATTCCGGATTCGTTACGTAACCTTTTTGTCAAAGAATTTAAGTAAAGTTCCAACCTTTCAGAATGCTCATAACCGTTTTTTCCAAGAGGTTCAAGCCATTTTTTTGCATGCTTTTTTACTCTCTCGATATGATTATAAAGATCAATTTTTCCACAATGGGGATTTATGTTTACATTTTTTAGAGCACTATGAAGATCAGACATGGAAATCGTTGTATTTTATTTAGTATATGTGTAAATCACGTTCATATTATTTCATTTGTATCTCTATGGGTGTCTATTAAATGCTGCTTTCTGAGGCATCCCGTCCAAATTCACCCCCCCTCATCCCCGCCATGCTACACCTTAGCACACACAATTATATACCCCCAGTGTCAAACAAATGATCATGCAGGAAGGATGCGTCCGCACCCGTGAGGGTTTTTTCCCTCGGGAATGTCTTTATCTCTAAAAGCGAGAGCACCGTCCGCAGCATGAGTACTGTTATTTCTGAAAATGTAAACGCGACAAGCCTTGGCTATCGCGTTTTTGGTTATTTTAGCTTCTTTAGCTACTTCGGTTTCGGGTATTATCCCTGGTACCGGTAAGCCCCTTCGCCGCTGATCATTCATTCATTGGTTCGAAGGGGCGCTGTTGATTGTTGTTGATTGAGAGTTACCGATTCACACATTGTTGATTGTTCAAAAAGGAGTTGCAGAATTATGAGAGGAAAGGAAATTCGTCTGGAAAGAATCATGAACCGCAATACGAAGAAAACGATCATCGTGCCGATGGATCACGGGGTTTCGGACGGTCCGATCCCGGGCCTGATCGATATGGGCCAGACCGTGAACCTGATCGCGGACGGCGGGGCAAATGCGGTGATCGGCCACGTGGGCCTTGCGCTGCACGGCCACCGGCAGGGCGGGAGGGACATCGGCCTTATCCTGCACCTGTCGGCAAGCACGAAACTTGCGCCGGACCCGAACGAGAAGGTGCTCGTGAACTCGGTCACAAACGCGCTGAAGATGGGCGCCGACGCGGTCTCGATGCACGTGAACATCGGCGCCGAGTCCGAGGCAAAGATGCTCTCCGATCTCGGGATGGTCGCGGTCGAGTGCATGGAGTGGGGGATGCCGCTCCTCGCGATGATGTACCCACGCGGGAAGAACATCAAGACCAACAACGATCTCGACCAGGTGAAGCTTGCCGCACGGGTGGCAGCAGAGCTTGGCGCCGATATCGTAAAGACCGTGTACACGGGAGACCCCGAGTCCTTCCGCGAAGTGACAAGGGGCTGCCCGGTGCCGGTCGTGGTCGCCGGAGGTTCAAAGACGGATGACCGCACAACATTGGAATTAATAGAGGGCGCGATGGCGGGCGGTGCGGCCGGGATCTCGATCGGCAGGAACGCCTTCCAGCACCGGACCCCGGACAAGTTTGTGCGGGCAGCGGCATGTATCGTGCACCAGAACAAGAGCGTCGAAGAAGCGCTGAAAGTCCTCAACGGGTAAGGTGGAAATCATGATTGGAAAGGAAATACGGATCGAACGGATAATGGACAGGAACACCGGCAGGGCCGTGATCATCCCGATGGACCACGGTTTCTCCATGGGCCAGATCGACGGCCTCCTGGACATGACAAAGGTCATCACCGATGTGAGCGAAGGTGGGGCAAACGCGATTGTCCTCCACAAGGGCATGGTCAAGCGCGGCCACCGGCGGCACGGCCGGGACATCGGGCTTTTTGTGCACCTCTCGGGCAGCACCTCGCTCAACCCGGACCCGAACGACAAGGTGCTCGTCTGCACCGTGGAGGAGGCAATCGCGCTCGGCGCTGACGGTGTCTCCATCCACATCAACCTCGGGGCCCCGAACGAGTCAAAGATGCTTGAGACCGGCGCAAAGATCGTCCGGGACTGCAACCGCTGGGGCATGCCGCTCCTCGTTATGATCTACCCGAGGGGAAAGGGCATCGACCCGGCCTCGCCCCAGACCATCGGCCAGTGCGTGAGGGTCGCTGAAGAGCTCGGCGCTGACATGATCAAGACCAGTTACCCGGGCAACGCCGAAGCCTTTGCCCGGATCACGAAAGCCTGCTCGGTGCCGGTCTTTGTCGCCGGCGGCGAGAAGATCAGCGACCTCGAATCGCTCGAACTGATCCGGGATTCGGTCGCGGCAGGCGGGGCCGGTGTCTGCATGGGAAGGAACGCCTTCCAGAGAAACGACACCCGGGCGTTCGTCCACGCCCTCTGCCGGGTCGTGCACAACAAGGTTGACCCGAAGAAGGCGCTGGAGCAGCCTCAATGAAACAGTTCTGGGTAGACTGCCGCCCGTGGAACAAGGATGTCGCGACGACCGCAATCGAGAGCGGTGCGGACGTGATCGTGGCAGACAGGGCCGATGACGTAAAACGGCTCGGGCGGATCGCGACGGTTGCACCGGACGGCGACCTTAAGCCCGGAACCGATGTCGCCGAGTGCAGCATCACGGATAAGGCAAGCGAGAACGATGCGGCGGTAAAAGGAAAGAACCGGATCGTGGTCGTCACCACCAGCGACTGGACGGTCATCCCGCTCGAAAACCTCGTCGCCCAGTCCGATAAGATTGTCGCGGCGGTAAAGGATGTGCGCGAGGCCGAACTCGCGCTCCACGTCCTTGAGAAAGGCGTGTACGGTATTCTCTTAAAAACCACCGACCCGTCCGTAGTAAAAGCCGTTGCGGCGCTCATCAAGAACGCGACAGGCACAGTCAGCCTCATCCCGTTCACGGTGACGAAGATCCAGCCCGTCGGGATGGGCGACCGGGTCTGCGTGGACACCTGCTCGATGCTTGTCGATGGCGACGGTATGCTGATGGGAAATACCTCGTCTGCCATGCTCCTTGTCCATGCCGAGACACTGGAGAACCCCTATGTCGCGCCCCGACCGTTCCGGGTGAACGCCGGCGCGGTGCACGCGTACATCCTCCTCCCGGACGGGAAGACCGCGTATCTCTCTGACCTCTCCATCGGGGGACAGGTGCTCGTGTCCGACGCAAAAGGTGCGGCCCGGTCCGCGATTGTGGGCAGAACCAAGATCGAGCGCCGGCCCCTGCTGCTCGTGGAAGCGATCGCAGGACAGGGCGGCGCAAAGGCAAGCCTCATCCTCCAGAACGCGGAGACAATACGGCTTGTCACCCCCGACGGGAACGCGATCTCGGTCGTGAACCTCGCGGCGGGAGATACGATTCTCGGTTGTGCGCTCGAAAGCGGCAGGCATTTTGGCATGCCGGTCAAAGAGACGATACGCGAGAAGTGAGCATGAAGGCAGGAATCATCGGCGGAACCGGGAGGATGGGCCAGCTCTTTCGCCCCGTCTTTGAGCGGGCCGGCTACGAGACCCTTGTCTCGGGCCGCTCGACCGCGCTCACGAATGTGCAGCTCGCAGAGACCTGCGACATCGTGGTAGTCTCGGTCCCGATCCGGGACACGGTCCGGGTCATCGGGGAGATCGCGCCCGTTATGCGGGACGACCAGCTCCTCTGCGACTTCACCTCGCTCAAGGTCGCACCGGTCGCTGCCATGCTCCGGTCAAAGGCGCAGGTGATCGGGCTCCACCCGATGTTCGGGCCGACCGTATCGTCGATTGCAGGCCAGACGATCGTGGTCTGCCCCGCCCGCTCGACCGATGCAGCGCTCGATTACCTGGCAGGGATCTTCACCCGTGAAGGCGCGGTCTGCACGCTCGCGACCCCCGAGCAGCACGACCGGATGATGGCCGTCGTCCAGGGGCTCACGCACTTTGTCACGATCTGCATGGCCGATACCCTGCGGAGGATGAACACCGACATCAGGGCGACCGAAGCGTACATGAGCCCGGTCTACCAGATCGAACTGGGCCTTGTCGGCCGCCTCCTCTCGCAGGACCCGGCGCTCTATGCCGACATCCTCGAACAGAACCCGTTTGTCCCCGAAGTCCTTGCCGCCTGCCGGTCAGCGGTCGGCGACCTTGAGACAATCGTAAAAACAGGCGACCCGGATGCATTCGCGGAATTCTTTATGCAGGACACCCGACACCTCGGCGAGTACTGCAAGCGTGGGCAGGACTTAACCGATGCCCTGATCGAGTGCATGGTGAAGAAATGACGGTCATCACGCTCGGCCCCGAAGGGACATTCTCTCATGAACTCGCCCTCAAACTCGGGAACGGCCCGGTCGTCCTCGAACCGACCATCCACAGCATCTTTGCCGCAGTCGCGGCGGGAGAGGGAGACGGGATTGTCCCGATCGAGAACTCCGAGGCCGGGGGAGTGGGCGAGACCCTTGACGGGCTCACCCAGTACTCCCTCTCGATCACCGCGGAGATGTACATGCCGATCCACCACAACCTCGCCTCGCTCGTGCCGCTCGACAAAATCCGGGTGATCTACGCCCACCCGCAGACCCACGAGCAGTGCAGCGGGTGCATCGAGGACTGGAAAGTCCCGGTGATCCACACGAGCAGCAATGCGTCGAGCGCGCTCGAAGCGAGAAAAACCCCGAATGCCGGGGCGATCCTCTCGGTTTCGGCAGCCGCGATCTACCGGCTGCCCATCATCGCAGAACACGTCGAGAACAACCCGGAGAACACGACCCGGTTCGTGAGAATCTCAAAAACCCCGAACCCCACATGCCGGGCCGGCAAGTGCAGCATCCTGATCGACCCGGACACCGACCGGGCCGGGCTGCTCTACGATCTCCTCGGGGTCTTTGCCCGGCGGGGGATCAACCTTTCCCGGATCGAGTCGAGGCCGTCGAAACGGGGCATGGGAAAATACGTATTCTTCCTCGATTATGCTGTCAGCGGGTGCACGGACGAAGCACTCCGCGAACTGGAGGGGATAACAACAATCCGCAAACTGGGATGCTACCCGAAAACAGAGGTGCCCGCATGAAAGTCACCCTCCCCCAGCGGCGCGGCGTCGATCTCACTGTTGCCGCCCCGCCGTCAAAGAGTTACACGCACCGGGCTCTCATCGCCGCCGCGCTTGCCCGGGGTACGAGCATGATCGTCCACCCGCTTATCGCAGACGACACGAACCTCACGATGGCCGCCCTCAGGAAACTCGGTGTCCCTGTTGAGGCTGAGCCCCACAGCGTGACCATCGAAGGCTGCGACGGCGCATTTTCCTGTCCGCCGGGCACGGTGCTCGACCTTGATAATTCCGGCACTTCCCTGCGACTGCTCGCCTCGGCCGCCATGCTTGCCGATCACCCGGTCACCCTTACCGGCAGCGCACGGATGCAGGAGCGGCCCCTCGGGCCCCTTGCCGATGCGCTGGTCGCGCTCGGGGGACGGGTCTCGTTTGAAAAGAAAACGGGGTTCCCCCCTATAACCGTCCGGGGCCCGCTTGCCGGCGGCAGCGCCACGATCGACGGGTCAGCGAGCAGCCAGTTCGCCTCCTCGATCCTGATGGCCGCACCCTGGGCAGAGCACGAGGTTGCGCTCTCGATCACGGGCACGCCCGCATCGCAGTCCTACCTTGACATCACGGCCGGCGTCATGACCGATTTCGGTGCCGTGATCCGGCGTGAAGGGTACCGGAGGTTCGAGGTCAGCAACAAGGATTATTACACCGGCCATACGTATGTCATCGAAGGGGACTACTCGTCGGCCTCGTACTTCTTTGCCCTTGCCGCGATCTGCGGAGGTAACGTGACCGTGACCGGCCTCAACCCGGAATCCATGCAGGGCGACCGGCTCTTCCTTACTGCACTCCGGAAGATGGGCTGCCATGTCACCTCTGGTCATAACGGTGTCACGGTCGAACACGAAGGCCCCCTTACCGGGATCACCATCGACATGTCCTCGGCACCCGACACCGTCCAGACGCTCTGCATGGTAGCGGCAGTCGCAAAGACCCCGACCGTGATCACCGGTATCAGCCACCTGAAGTATAAGGAGAGCGACCGCATCACAGTCACGGCTGAACGCTTAAAGCAGCTCGGCGCAGCCGTAAACACCGATGATGACCGGATCATCATCCGGCCCGCTCCCCTCCACGGGGGCACCATCGACCCGGCAAACGACCACCGGACCGCGATGAGCTTTGCCGTCCTCGGCTTTGGAATCGGAGGGGTCTCGATCACCGGTGCGGAGTGCGTGAACAAGTCCTATCCCGGTTTCTGGGATGCACTCGCGGAAGTGATGGAATGAAGCGAATCGTATTTTTCGGCTATCGCGGGACCGGCAAAACGGCAATCGGCACCATTTTCGCACGCGGCTTAAACGTGCCGTTTCTTGACACCGATGCCCTCATCGAACAGAAAAGCGGCCGCACGATTCCTGTGATCTTCAGGACTGACGGAGAGGAGAAGTTCCGGGCGCTTGAGAGAGACGTAATCGCTGCTCTTCCCCCCCGGGACGTCGTTGTGGGCACCGGGGGAGGTGCGGTGATCGACCCGAAAAACATGGAGCACCTCCGGGCCGGAAGTATCTGCGTTCTCCTGAAATCCGATCTTGCAACGATCGAGCGCCGGCTCGCCCGTGCCCCCCGGCCACCGCTTACAAACCTGCCCCTCAAAGAGGAGATCGCACAGGTGATTGAACGACGAAGACGGCAGTACGCTGCCTCGGCCGATTTCTGGGTGGATACAAGCGGTACATCGCCACAAGAGGCCGCAGACCGTATATCTTTCCTCCTCAAAAACGGTTCGGTTGCACCTTTGGAGAGGGAAGCAGCGTTGCAGTGGTTTGCCGACGGACGTGTCCCGGCTGAGGGGCTAATCCCCCTCAAAAACATCCTTACCGGCCCGGACCGGGACGTGCAGACCCGGATCCTCGGCATCGCCGGCTGGCCGGCAGCCCACAGCCGGAGCCCGTTCCTCTTTAACCGGCTCTTCGTGAAGTACGGCCTCAACTGCCATTACACGTGGTTTGAGGATTCCTCTGTCGAGACCATCATGCAGGTCGCCCGCGACATCGATGCAAAAGGGCTCTCGGTCACCATCCCGTTCAAACGGGACGTGATGGCCTGCCTCGATAATATCGATGACGCGGCGCAGCAGATCGGTGCGGTAAACACGGTGGTCTTTGCCTGCGGGTCGGCATACGGGTACAACACGGACTGGCTGGGCATACAAAAACCTCTTGCCGGCTGCAAGGGCGCCCGTGCGGTGCTGCTTGGTGCAGGAGGAGTCGCGGCGGCAGCAGCCTACGCGCTCACGGACCTGGACATGGAGGTCACGGTCTTAAACCGGACGCAACAGAAAGCACAGGCACTTGCGGAACGGTTCGGCTGCCGGTGGAAAGCGTGGGACGCCTTTGACGGGATCAATCCTGATCTTGTCGTAAACGCGACATCGATTGGCATGCAGCCGGATACCAAAAGCCCGTTGCGGGACGATCAACTCAAAAAGGAGATGACCGTATTTGATCTTGTGTACACACCTCCGGTCACCCCCCTCGTTGCGGCCGCCCAAAAAGCCGGCTGCGCAACTATCAGCGGTACCGGGGTCTTTATCCACCAGGCACGGGAGCAGTTCCGGCTCTTCTTCGGGATCGATGTCCCCGATACGGTAATAAGGGAGATACTGGCATGAACACCTTTGGCAGAAACTTTGCAGTCACCACATTTGGCGAGAGCCATGGCCCGGCTGTCGGCGCTGTTATCGACGGGTGCCCGGCGCGGCTTGAAATATCAGAAGCGGATATCCAGCCGCTGCTCGACCGGCGCCGGCCGGGTGCATCCCCTCTTGCATCAGCACGGAGCGAAACCGACACGGTAGAGATCCTGTCCGGTGTATTTGAGGGAAAGACAACCGGCGCACCTGTTGCGCTGCTCGTAAGAAACCGGGACATGCATTCCGAAGACTATGAGGCACTCAGGGAAAAGTTCCGGCCCGGCCACGCAGATTTCACGTACCAGGAGAAGTACGGGTGCCGGGACCACCGGGGCGGTGGCCGAAGCTCAGGCAGGGAGACGGTCGGCCGGGTCGCAGCCGGGGCCGTGGCGCTGAAGTACCTTGCGACAAAAGGGATTGCCGTCACCGGAAAAATCCTCGAAGTGCACGGCAAAACCTCCCAAAAGGAGATCGAGCAGGAGATCCTCGCAGCAAAAAAAGCGGGAGACTCCGTGGGTGGCATTGCGGAGATCACCGCCACCGGCTGCCCCGCCGGCCTTGGCGACCCGGTCTTCGGGAAACTTGACGCGGCCATCGCCGGCGCCATGATGGGGATTGGTGCGGTCAAGGGAGTGGAGATCGGCGACGGGTTTCTTGTTGCAGGGAAATTCGGGAGCGAGAACAACGACCCGATGACGGCAACCGGGTTCTCTAGCAACCACGCGGGCGGGATCCTCGGCGGGATCTCGAGCGGGCAGGAGATCGTTGTCCGCATCGCGGTAAAACCGACGCCGTCGATTGCAAAAGTCCAGCAGACCCGGGACATTCATGGGAATGGTGTGACAATCACGGTCGGGGGCCGGCATGACCCCTGTATCGTGCCCCGGATCATCCCGGTCGCAGAAGCGATGCTGGCACTCGTGCTCATCGACGCGGTGCTGGAACAGGGGAAATACCGGTAATCTTTTTTTCGTGGTGCTGCCACCCCGGCGTAGTAAAAGAAGAATTAATCTGGTACTGTTCTAAAAAAGTACTGTCATGAAACGGTCGCTCACGGTTATCTTCGTACTCGCCGTCTGTCTGTCAGCCTTCTTCATTGCTACGGGTTGCACCAGCCGATCCAGTTCCGCCACCTCTGTTCAGACTTCACCGGCAACCCAGTCTCCCGCTCTGCAGACACCTTTGGCAACCCTCGCCTATTCCGCCACCCCCGGCCCGGTTCAGACCGTGCCTGACTATGAATCGATCAGCGTGACCGTTCAGCGCAACACGATCACGGAGAATCCGACGATTATCACCACGTTCAATGGCGGCATGGGCCTTGGCATGACCCAGCGTATGGACGTCACGGTCATCCGGTCGGACGGGATAGTTGAGACCGGTTACCGGGACAACCCCGCAGTGGGAGCGAGCGTAACGCTGATGGGCACAACCGCGACTGACCGGGTCATCGTTGTAGTCACGATGACATCAGGAGACCAGTACACGATCATCGACAAGTATTATCCCTTCCCGGGTAGCGGGAACACCGGGTAGGTCGGGAGATATTTTCCGCCCGGCCCCGTCATCACGAGCGAGACCCGGACCTCTCTTCCTGCATGGCATTTTTTTATCGAAAAGAAAGGAAACCCGGCCGGCCATTGCCGGATCCCTCACACCGGTTCTTCATACGGGTGAAAAACCGGCACGATACGGGCTATTTTATCCGGCGCACCGATCACAATTACCTCGTCCCCGGGTTCGAGCAGGCTGTCCCCGTCGGGGTTCGCCATAATCTCACCGTTTCTCCGGATGGCAAGAACCGAGATCCCGTACTCCCTGCGCATGTTCAGGCAGAGGAGGCTCTTTTTTGCGACCGGGGAGTTGGGGAATACCGCAAGACATGCAATATCGCTGTCCGGGAGGTTGACCTTGAGATCCGTGAGTTCCACACCGGATTCTGGCGGGCTCCTGAACATCTGGTACGTCCCGGCCCTGACTTCCCGGACAAACCCGTCAATCGTCGATCTGGGGACAAGGTATTTTTTCAGGACTCTGGTGAAGATCTCGATGGATGTCTCAAACTCCTCCGGGATCACCTCGTTAGCCCCCAACGCCTCCAGTGTTTTTACCTCGGTCATGAACCGGGTACGGACGATAATATACAGGTGCGGGTTCATCTGCCGGGCAAGTTGTGTTATGACCCGGGTGGAAGGCGGGTCGTTTATGACGATCACAAGGATCCGGGCTTTCCCGATCTCAGCGTTAGAGAGGATCGATTCGCTGGTTGCATCGCCAAAGAAGATCGGCTCGCCTTTTTTGCGTTCTTTTGCCACGGTATCGGGGTTGAGATCGATAATCCGGTACGCAATTCCTCCCGCTTTTGCCGCCCGGGCAAGGTTCCTGCCATTGAGCCCGTATCCGATAATAACCAGGTGATCCTGCACAGGTGGCGCTGCGGCACGTTCTCTCTCCTCTGATTTTGTCACGCCATTGAGCCGGGCCATGGAGGGCTGGTTACAACAGAAGTCCGCTACTTTTGGTCCCGCGGAGATCATAATCGGGGTAAGTGACATGGTAATTACCGTCACGGCAAGGAAGATCTGTTCTTCGGTCTGGGAAAAAAGCCCGTAACTGGTCCCGGGAATCGAGATCACAAACGCGAACTCCCCAATGTTGCAAAGTGCAAGACCCGCAAGAATCGAGGTACGCAGAGAGTGGCCGATCGCAAGCGTCGCCCCGCCCGCGATAACCGCCTTGAGCACGAGAACGCCAATCAAAAGCGCTACAATCAGCACCGGATCACGGATGATAAACCAGAGATTGATGAGCATCCCGATCGAGATAAAAAAGAAACTGGTAAAAATTTCCTTAAACGGGAGAATGCTTGCAAAAGCCTGGTGGAAGTACTCGGACTCCGATAACGTAATTCCGGCAAGAAACGCCCCCAGCGCGACCGAGAGACCGATGCTTGAGGTAATGTAGGTTATCACAAAGCAGATCAGGATAATGCTTAAGAGGAATATCTCGGGGTTTCGCGTGCCGGTGATCCGCGTCATGACCCGGGGAATCAGGTACACGGAAACCGCAAATACGAACACAAGAAGGGCTACCAGGGTAACTCCCATGCTCACAAGTGATCCGGTAATATCTGTTGCTTCTCCGGCAAGGAGGGGAAGCGCTATCAGCATCGGGACGGTGATAATATCCTGGTAGAGCGAAATCCCAATGGTCGCCCGGGCCTGGGGGCTGTCCATCTCTGCCCGGTCCTGGTAGATCTTAAGGGTGATGACCGTACTGCTGTGGCAGATAAGGAATCCAAGGAAAATCCCCTGGTTGAGCGGCACACCGAAAAAATACGTGATCGCAAGTGTTGCTGCAATCGTCCCCAGAACCTGGATTGTTCCGCCGACAACAACGATCTTTCTCATATCGTACAAAGTACGAAACGAGAACTGCATGCCGATGGTAAAGAGCAGGAAGATGATCCCGATATCTGCAAGGGCATCGACAATTGCAACGTCCTTGATTAACCCCAGGCCATAGGGACCGATCACGATACCGGTAACAATAAACCCGACAATGCCGGGGATCTTCACCCGGTTGCCTATCGCGATGATGAGGATAGCCGCGGCAAAGATGATGATAATGTCAAGCAGATATCCGGTGATCATGGTGACAGCCTTTTTTTAGAGATCAATTTTTTTTGGTCTGCAGGAGAATGTCGTGTAATACTACTTGGAACACGTTAAGGACCGGTTTTTTGTTATTGGACGCGGGAGTACCTGTAACGCAGGGAAAGTCAGGGGGGATTAACACTCCCGACCCCGATGTGGGGCATTATGCCACAAAGGCGACCTGAACTATTATTACCCTGAAAACCCCGGCAGGAAAAACCTCACACGGTTCGGGTGTGTTTTTTCCAACCCGTGACGAGGTATATCCCCCATTATAACGGACGATGCTCTGCCAGGTCTTATCTTTACTTTTTTTCGAGCCGATTAAAAGTTTTCTAAGGGTTATGCCGTATTATGCCAGCAGTTTTGCGAGAGTCACGAACTCTTCAACCGAGTACTGCCCGGCTGCTGTCGGCACACCGGTGTGGCAGAACACAAACTCCGAGCCAAAGAGCGGGAGGATCGCCCGGGCATACCGGAACCGGGCTCCCATGACCCCGGTGCAGATCGGTTTTTTTGCCGCACGGGTAAATGCGACGAGGTCAATGAGGTCGTCTTCGTTATCGGGAGTGACAATAATTTTTGGGATGTCCCCGTACGCCCGGAGTTCCTGTTCCAGCACAAAAAGGACAGGGAGCGGCATCATCTGCGCAGAATGGTGCGAGGCAATGATCGTTTTTCCCGCTTCTTTTACCGGACCTGCCTGCTTTGCAAACTGCTGCTCGACATCAACGTAGTCCACAAGAGGGATGACCGGTGCGATCTTTTTTGCCCACTCCTCCGGGCTCCCGAAGTACCGACCGCCTTCCTGTGCGGAGCGGAACGTAGCGATGACCGGAAGGGAACTTGACGTTTTGCACTGTTGCACTATCTCCACCGGATCGCCATCCATCAGGTCAAAGCGGAGCTCGATAATACCGGCACCCTGTTCCTGTGCGGGAGCAGCCTGTGCGGGATCGGTCAGCGAAGCAACGATCTGCATGTACCTGACGTTTGGCCGCGAGGCCACAAAAAGATGCGCCCACAGGGAAATCATGTGACCGGGATTTTTTTTTAGAGGATACCGGTTTATCCCCTTCCGGGTAGAAGATATCCCCGGATATGGAACGTGCGGCAGTTCTTGCAGCGCTCTCGCTTGTATGCGGGGCGCTTGGGGTGTGTGTTTTTCTTGCACTCGTCCTGCCGATTGTTTCTGCATACCTGCTCGGTCTGTCCCTTATCTGTGTCTTTGCCCTGATCGCAAGTGCGTTTTTGATTGAGTACGGGGCGGTGCCGGTAGGGATCGGCCTTGGCCTCCCGCCCCTGTATGTTCTCTGTGCGGTCATCTGCATCGAGGCCGGGATCTTCCTTGGGATCTATGGCATTATTGATACCTTTGGGCAGACTTCAAAACGGGTCGCAGGGTTCCTTGAAAAAACAAAAACAATCGCGGGCCGTTCAAAAATGTTTGGCCGGTACGGCATCCTCGGCCTTTTCCCCTGCGAGATCCTTTTAGGTGTGTATGTCTGTGCGCCGGTTTCCCGGCTGTTCGGCTGGCAGAAGGGCAGGTCGTTTGCGATCACCATGGCGGGCTACTGCATCGCTGCCACCATGACGACCCTTGCCACCCTCGGCCTGATCCGGTTCTTCTTTACTTGAAAAAAAAACGGAGTGATTATGTCCAGAAATGCAATGTCCTTTCCGCAAAGAAAAATTCCCGAACTGCTTGCTCCCGCCGGGTCAATGGAATCGTTCAGGGCCGCTGTCGCTGCCGGGGCCGATGCGGTCTACCTGAGCGGGAAACACTTTGGCGCACGGAAGTTCGCGCAGAATTTTTCTGAGGGTGAGATCGCGGAGGCCATCGCTTACGCCCACGCCCGGGGCGTGCGGGTGTATGTGACGGTAAATACCCTGATCCACGACCGGGAACTTCCCGGGGTCGCGGAGTACCTCGTCCGGCTGTACGCGATGGGAGTCGACGCGGTGCTCGTGCAGGACCCCGGCGTGGCGGCAGTTGCACGGGAGATCGTGCCCGGCCTTGTTCTCCACGCTTCGACACAGCTCACGATCCATAACGCGGATGGGGTGCGATGGGCACACACGCTGGGATTCTCCCGGGTGGTGCTCGCCCGTGAACTTCCCTTATCCGAGATCGAGCAGATCGCCCGTGAGACCGGAGAGACAGGAGTCGGTCTTGAAGTTTTTGCGCATGGGGCTCTCTGCTATAGTTACTCGGGCCAGTGCCTGCTGTCGTCCGTGATCGGCGGCCGGAGCGGGAACCGGGGGATGTGCGCCCAGCCGTGCCGGAAAAAATATTCGCTTGTTGCTGCCGATGGGGACAAATACGGCCGGCCAACCGGGCAGCACGATATGGATATACAGGAACAGTATCTCCTTTCGCCAAAAGATCTGTGCACGTACCGCGAGATTCCCCGGCTCGTGAACTCTCCTGTCATATCGTTAAAAATCGAGGGCCGTATGAAATCCCCGGAGTACGTGGCCATTGTCGTCTCCACGTACCGGCGTGCGCTCGATGCAGCAGCGGCAGGCACCTTTGTACCGGACAAAGCCGTGGAGCGTGACCTGATGCTCGCGTTTAACCGGGAATTTACCCGGGGCTACCTTTTCGGTGACAGGAACGAGAAACTCATGGGACGGGACCGGCCGGATAACCGGGGACTGCGCATCGGAACGGTTACCCGGTACGATCGTTCGAATGGTACCGTAACCATAAGCCCCGGCCAGTCGGTTGTCCTGCATCCCGGGGACGGGCTCCTCTTTTTCCTCCAGAATCATCCGGCAGCCGCGTGGGGATATGCCATCAACAGCGAACCCGATGTGCAAACGGAGGGGATAGTAATTGAGGTCCCGCGTCCGGTGCTGGAAGGCGCCCAGGTATTCCTTACTTTTTCACAGGAACTTGCCGGGCGCGCCCGGCAGATCGGGGCACAGGCCCCGTCAGACCTGCGCCATCCGGTGCCGGTCGACATGGTCGTCTCGGTCGCAGATGACGGCCTCCTGACCATTGCGGGTACGATCCATCCCCCGGGGAAAGAACCGGTTGCCGTGGAAAACACCTCCGATCTCCATCTTGTTCCCGCCCGGTCCCGGCCACTCTTAAAAGAACAGCTTGCCGCACAACTCGCAAAGACCGGGGGAACGCCGTTTGTTATCGCGGATCTGGAGATCGCTTATGACGGCACCCAGTTTACCCCGGTAAGCGAGATTAACCGGGTGAGACGGGAATTTTTCGCCCGCGCCGGGGAGATCCTTGTCACCGCATCCCGGCCCCGGCCGGAAGAGGTGAATGCTGCAGAACAGCGTCTCGGCCGGTTCATCGCGAACTACCCGGCACCCGCATCTCACGTAACCCCAACCCCACAAACGATCCCTCTCAGGCACATGAGCATCTGCCTGTTCGCGGACAGTTATGAAGCCGTCGAAGCCGGTATCCGGGCCGGGGCAGAAACAATCTGTTTAGAACCCTGTGGGTTCCCGTACCCGGCAGGAAATGATGCAGAGATGGAAAAGGCCCGGGTGGAGGTCGTGATCCGCTCCGCACTTGAAACCTGCCGGAAGCATAATTCACGTCTCATCTGGAAACTGCCCCGGATCACCCGGCAGGCTGAGATTGATGCGATCCGTTTACTCCTGCCCCGGCTGCACGTGGCAGGCCTCAAGGAGTGTATGGTTGAAAACCCGGGAACCGCCTTTGCTGTGGCGGCGGCTGCACCGGGGCTTGCCCTTGCAGGCTCTTGTGCGCTCAACGTTTTTAATGCAGAGACCGTCCGGGTTTTTACCCGGCTGCCGTTTGGAATGCTCCTCGTCTCCCCGGAATTAACCGGGAGTGAGATTTCAGAACTTGTCCGTGCAGCACGACTGCAGGGAAGCAGGCCGGAACTCGCCGTGTTTGTGCAGGGGAATATTGAGACGATGGTAACCGAGGACTGCCTGCGTGCGGTGATAAACCGGTGCCGGCGCACTTCTGGATCCTGTAAAAATAACCGCTGGCTTGGGATCCGGGACGAGACCGGGCATCTGCTCCCGGTCAGGATTGATAGTGCCTGCCGGAGTCATATTTTCAACGCGGCCGAGACCTGCCTTGTCGATGCGGTGCCGGAACTGGTGCAGAGCGGGGTCGATACGATCATGATCGATGCCCGGGGGCGGCCCGCAGATTATGCCCGTGAGATGGTCAGGGTATACCGCGATGCGATCGCGCTTGCCAAACAAAAACCCGGTGTCCAGGCCCGTGATTTTGAAGGATTAAAAGGACGGGTAAAAGCGATCGCACTGGGAGGCATTACCGCCGGCCACTACTCGCGGGGATTAAAAGAAGAATAGGGTAATCCTGCCGAGAGGCACTCGTATGGAGCGAAAGGTTGAATGGAACAGGCGTGCAACACCACAAGCACGAGGAATGATGTAAGATGCCGTCACCCCTGATCCTGGTAAATCTCAAGACGTACAAAGAAGGCACGGGCAACCGCGCCCACCAGATTGCCACCGCTGCACAACTGGTCGCCCGCGAGAGCGGTGTTACTATTGGTATCGCGCCCGGCTATATCGACATCCACCCTGTCAGCCACCATTTCGCGATTCCGGTCTATGCCCAGCATGTGGACGGATATGAACCCGGCGCTCACACCGGCCATATCACGGCCGATGCACTCAAGGCAGCCGGAGCGGCCGGGTCGCTTGTCAACCACTCGGAGAGGCGCCTGACTCTTGCGGAGATCGAATTATCGGTACGGGCGCTCCAGGCCCATAACCTCTCTGCGGTGATCTGTTCCAATAACGAGGTCACGAGTGCCGGCGCCGCTGCACTTGGCCCGGAGTACGTGGCCATCGAACCACCGGAACTTATCGGGAGCGGTGTCTCGGTCTCAAAGGCAAACCCCGAGATCATAAAGCGGTCGGTCGCAGCGGTCCACGCGGTGAACCCGAAGGTAAAGGTCCTCACCGGAGCAGGCATTCAGTGCGGTGAATGCGTGAAGATTGCGGTCGATCTCGGGACTGACGGGGTGCTCCTTGCCTCAAGCGTGGTAAAAGCTGCAGATCCGGCCGTTGTGCTCCGGGATCTTGTCTCAAAACTTTAAAAAAAACCAAAAAAAAATTTTGTGCCTGATTTACTTCAGGAAGAGGTACCAGATACCGACGACGATAATGAATAGTACCACACCGATTCCGATAACCGTCATACTGCTGATATCTTTTGATTCTGTTTCTTCTGCCATGTAACAAAACCCCTGTGTGGCATCAACCACAACAAGAATTCGTCTTTTTGTTACCTGATAAATACTTCGATTTGACAGGCATTCCGTCAACGGTGCAAAAGGACACGGGCTAAAACCGGGGTCGTGCCCGGACCGCACCCCCGATACCGGATCCGGTCCCGCACCATCAGACGATAAGCGTGATCAAGTCGTGCTTGGTGATCACGCCTTTCACGACCCGCCCCTCGACAACAAGCACCGCGTGGTTCTGCTGGAGGATGTTAATCACGGTCTCGACATCCATATCCGGGGGGACCGTGGGAAAACCGGGCTCCATGAATTCTTTTACCATAAAGAGGTGCGTGTGATGGAGGCGCTGCTGCTCGATCGCTTTGACAATCGCCGATTCGGAGATACACCCGACCGGCGCACCCCTTTCTATCACCGGCAACTGGGAGATGTTGTTCTTTTCAAAAATTTCCACGGCCTGCGAGATGCTTGCCTGGGGCGGGACGGAGAGCACCGGTGTGTGCATGATCTGGCCGGCGGTAATTTTCTTTGGTTCGGCATTATTGAGCACCAGGATGATCTTGTTTAAGGTGCTGACCCGGGGGTCGACGCTGCCTGCCTCGATCCGGGCCACCATGGACTGGCTGATCCCAGCCCTCTTTGCGATCTCGGTTTGCCTGAGCCCCAGCGTTTCGCGACGGGAACGGAGCTCTTCAGGACTTGGTATATGCATATGCCATTACTGATGGTGATATTGCAATATCAACTTTAGGATTGCGGAAAAATAATCCGGGAGTTTCCGGAACAAGGGTGAGGTTACCGGCCCGGGTTTTGCCCGTTCATAACTGGCGACTTTCCGATACCGGCGTCACCATAACTGATTAAAAAAAAGTGCCCGTGAGGCAAAAAAATTATTTCAGCGGGATCTGCTCCAGCGGTGTGCTGATAATCTGGTTGTAGTAATCCTGCGAGATATAGGTGGGAGTGTAGGTCCCGCCGTACGCAGTGATCCACTGGGAGAGGGCCCGGATGTTGTTGCGTGAGGCCGCGAGTTCCTGCTGGTAGATGAATATAAGGTCGTTGTTGTCAGTCCGCTTGATCGCAGCCTCGAGATCTGCAATATGCATATCCTCGAAGGTCGCACTGGTGATAAGCGCTTGTGTGACGGAGATCAGTCCATTGTTGACACCCGTGGTATACATCTTCTGGAGTTTCTGGTTGGTAAACACGCCGGGTTCATTATGTTCAGGATTGGTAATCCCGTACCGGTCGAGGATCACGTTGTCGGCCGTCATGTAAATTTTCGATGCATTGGCGATGTTCCTGAACACCGTTGTATCCGGGTGCTGTGTGGCAAGTGCGGTATTGAGATCATACTCAAGTTTCCCGGCCTCCTGGAGATAGATAATATCTGCGATTTCGGTATCGTTGAGCGGTGCCTTTTCAAGGGAAAGATACGTCTTCTGCGTGGCATTGCTGTCAGGCAGGGCGATCGTTACTGTTGGGGTAACTACGGTCTTAGTGGCCTGTTGGCTCGTACATCCTGCGGCAACAACAAGCAGGCATACGACGAACAGGATCCCGATAACAAGTGATCTGGACATAGCATAGACTTGCCGGAACCACTCATAAACGTTCTCTTATATATCCGGATCGGGTTTGCACGGAACGGACGAGCCCGGCTGACAGGGAACTATAGTGTAGGGCACCGGGAGTTCCTTCCCCCTTGGTCACGAAGATGTTTCCTCTCCCCCAAACACCGGCACGTCCCGGAACGCCACGCCGTCAAAGAGTCCCCGGTCCGTGATCCGCAGCGCCGGGATCACGGTAAGTGCCAGAAACGAGAGATGCATAAACGGCTCTGCGATGCCTCCCATTGTCCCGGTTACTTCCCGCAGAGTATCCAGCCTCGCGATGACCTCGCTTGCGGGCAGCGTGGACATGAGCCCGGCACAGTCGAGCGGAAGCACGGTTATATCAGTCCCGTTTACCGCCGCCATTCCTCCCCGGGCCCGGATCACGGCATCGATGGCGGCAAGGATCTCCTCATCTCCGGCACCGGTCGCGATAATGTTGTGCGCATCGTGGGAGACACTTGTGGCAATCGCCCCTTTCTTAAAACCAAAGCCGTGCACGATCCCGGTACCGATCCCCGGCCTGCCGTACCGGTTGCAGACCACGATCTTGAGGAGATCCCGTTCCCGGTCAGGAAGCCGGGCTGCATCCAGATCGAAGTGCAACGATTCGGTGATGATCTGTCCAGAAACAAGCCCGATGACCCGTGCCGATCCACATCCGTAAAGCCGTATCTGTTCCCGGCTCGGCGTGATACACCGGAGCGTGGCTGGCAGGGAAACGGCGGCAGTCAGCGAGGGATATGCTGCTACCGGTTTTCCCGAGAGAATTGTTTCTTTTACGGTAAACAAAACCGGGTCGTCAACAATACAGAGATCCGCCCGCCGGCCCGGTGCAAGTGCTCCCCGGTCAGAAAGCCCGAACCGTTCCGCAGCCGAAAGGGTCGCCATCCGGATCGCAAGCTCCGGTTCAAGTCCGAGCGCCACAGCAGTCCGGATACACCGGTCAATATGCCCCTCCCGGGCGAGAAGATCGGCATGGCAGTCGTCAGTCGCAAAACAGCACCGGGACACGTTTTCCGGTGTGACCATGGGGATGAGCGCCGCACTATTCTTCTCGGTCGATCCTTCCCGGATAAAAATATACATCCCGCGCCGGAGTTTTTCTTCTGCCTCTCCCCGGGTCGTGCACTCGTGGTCGCTCTCTAAGCCGGCAAGGATGTAGGCGTTCAGGTCCACCCCGGAAAGGAGCGGTGCGTGGCCGTCGCGGACTGAAAAGAGTGCAAGTTTTCGCTGGATTTCCCGGTCTCCTGCGAGTACCCCCGGGACGTTCATCATCTCGCCAAGGCCAAGGATTCCCTCGCGTCCGCAAAATTTGAAAAGCGCCTCCGCATCGAGCGAGGCACCCCCGATATCCAAAGGAGTTGACGGTACGCAGGATGGCAGCATGTAGAGAATATCAACCGGTGACCCGGTGCGGCCGGCAAGCATGTATTCAATTCCTGCCGCCCCGGCAACGTTTGCGATCTCATGGGGGTCGGCAATTACGGTTGTCGTCCCGTGGGAAGCGACCAGCCGGGCATATTCCTGTGGGACCACAAGCGAGCTCTCGATATGGACGTGGGCGTCGATAAGACCCGGGACAATGTATGCTCCGTGGAGGTCCTGTTCACGTATGCCCCGGTACGAGCGGCCGAGCCCGACAATGATGCCGGATTTTATCGCGATATCGTTATGCTCCCAGGTACAGGAAAAAGCGTCGAAAATCTCTGCGTTCCGGTACACCATGTCAGCCGGTTTCGTGCCGCGTGCTGCCGGGATCAGGTCTGGATATAGCGGGGTCATCGTCACACCGTAATGTCACGGATGACCGCCGTCTCGCGCTGCCCGTTTTTAGTGAGGTACACATATATTTTGTACCTGCCAGTGTCGAGGTGAAGCGGGATCTCAATGGTGTTCTCTGTGCCATTCAGCGTAACCGTTGTTCCGGTGGTTAACAGTTCGTGCTGCGTAAACTCGTCCAGTTTATAGACCCGCACCTGGACACCGGTATCGCCCGGGTCACCGTTGTTTGTAATTGTGACGGTCAGGTTACCGGCCCCGTACGAGACGTTCCCGACCGAGAGCGTCGTACAACCGGCTGCCGCGAGAAGAAGGAGAAGGAAAAAACCCAGAAGCAGGCATGAACGTCCGGTCATATCTTTGTTGTCAGATTGAATCCATAAAAACCTATACCCAAAAACAAAATTTCGGCGCAGTCATGGTTTTTTGTTTTGCGATTTTTTACGCGCATTAAAACACATCCGTATTTTGACCGGGCAGGTATGGCGCATCATTCATCTTTCCTGAAGTACACGCCCGGGATAAATTCTACAGTATCTCATGGAACCCCGAAATCTGGAAAAAGGAACCCAGATTGAAGGAAATAAATAAAAAAACCGGTTTCTGCCCGTTGATTCCGGTGAGTAAACCTATTATAGACTCACCCCATAGAATTTAATAAGGTGATAGTATCACAACCATCACATTCTCCCACCATAAAGGCGGTACCGGTAAAACCACATCCTGCCTGAATATCGCCGGGTTTTGTAGTTTAGCGGGAAAAAAAGTGCTGGTGGTTGACTGCGATCCCCAGGCCAATGCAACGGCCGGCCTCGGCGTCAGCCCGGAATCAGCCCAGAAAAATATGTATGACGTCTTCATGAGCCGGGTGGACGGTTTTCCCCAGGTCAAAATGACCGATATCGTCATGTCCACGGAATCCGGGATCGATCTTGCCCCGGCGAGCCTGGACCTGGTCGGGGCAGAACCCTACCTGTACGGGATTGCCTCGCGGGCAGAAGTACTGCGGGACGCACTGCTTCCCTTAAAGGAGAAATACGATTTTATCTTTATCGATACGCCCCCGAGCATGGGGCAGTTTGTGATTAACGGGCTTTTTGCCGCAGATCATATTATTGTCACACTTGATTCCGGGTCATTTGCCCTCAACGGCGTCGGGCCGCTTTTTACGATTTTTGAAGATATAAAACAGGACCTGGGTAAGGATCTCCACGTGGATATGGCGATTATCTCGCGCTGGGGTGAAGGAGGGGATATGGAATGCCCGGTGCCGGACGAGAATAAAAAGAATGATCTGGCAGGCTGGCTCCGGTCGCTCCTTGTCCCGCGACATGTCCCGACAAAGGAAGAAAAGATCGCAGATGAAGAGCGTGCAAAGGAGCACGAACGCCTGGCAGGAATGCTCACTGAGATCGGGAAAAAGTTTCCCGAAGTACATACCGTACCCTACTCCCCCGAGATCTATGAAGCCCAGAAAAAGGGCATGCCGATCTCGCATGTCGCCCCTGGTAGCAGCGCAGGTGGCGTATACAGGACAATTGCTGATGAGGTGATGAAATGGAACTAACAAAAATCGAAAACGTGCATGTGCGTGCAAGCGTTTCTGCTGATATCTCTTTTAGGGCAGAACCTCAGAAACCTGCAACCGACAAATCCACGGGGGGTAACGTATGACTGCAATAATCGAAGTAGTAGAGTTTGAGCTGGGCGGGGAGCGGTATGCACTGGATATTAAACTTGTCCGTGAAATCGTGGAGATGATACCGATTACTCCTATTCCCCGGGCGCCGCCTTTTATATCCGGTGTCATCAATCTCCGGGGAGAGATCACCAACATCATGAACCTTAATACGCTTCTTGGGCTTCCCGACAAGGAAATACGGGATAACCAGAAGATTATCGTCCTTGTTCCCGAGGCAGCAAAAGGAAACAATGTCGGGATTATCGTCGATGATGTCTCCAGTGTCCGCCAGGTTCCCGAGACGGATATTGAGAACATTGGCGCCGGGATATCATCGGAGTTCTCCCAGTTTGTCAAGGGTATCATCAAGATGTCGGGAGATGATGCAGAGAATAAGAGAAAAGATCTCGTCATCTGGCTTGATGTGGAGAAGGTGCTTGTGGATCTGGCTGGCCGGTCAAAAGGCGGCCCGGCAAACGGCCTCATGCACGAGGCAGAATAACAATTTTAAAAGAATAACGGAGCGTGGGATACATATGACGGAACAACGACCGGGACGGAAGGCATTATTTGTCGGAGCAACTACTCCGGCAGGACGGAATTCTCCCGATGAGATTGCGCAGCATGTTCGGCAGTTGAACGAGGAACTTGCCCTTGCCCTCAAAGGGGCCGCTGCAAAAAAAGAGGTGAAACCCCTTGAAGCATCGCATTTCGGGAGCGAGTATGCGACGCTGGTTGACGCTGTGAATTCTGCTCTTGGGCAGATGGAGACTGCGGCGTCCGGTATGACAGGGCCTGCAGGAACTCCTGCAGCAGGACTGGAGGAGTACGTGAAGAAAATTGACGTACTCGAACGGCGGCTTGAGTTCATGGAGAAGAACAACCCGGTACCCATGCTTATTGCCACCCCTTCGTTTGACATTGTTGAAGCCAATGCCTCGTATATTGCGATGAGCGGGATCCCTGAAAGCGAGATCCTTAAGACCAATATCCATAATTTTGCCATCACCGGGCGTTCCGGTGAAGGTGCCAAGGTTGCTCTTGAGACAAAGCGGCGGGCCGTAGGGGAATTAACTATCACATTTCCCTCGGGCGTGCATACCCTGGAGCAGTACTGCATCCCGGTGCTCGACAATGCAGGTATGGTCACCTCCCTTGTTTTCCTCTACGATGATCTTACCGCAAAACGCAAAAAGAACGAGGAGATTGAGCGGCTGAAGGCCAGATCGGAGACGATCGTCCAGCAGAACCCGATGCCGATTGTGCTCGTTGATACCGGTTTTAAAATCCGGGTGGTAAATAATGCGTATATCGCACTGAGCGGAATCGAAAAAAGTCAGTTGCTTTCCATGTCGCTGAGGGATTTCAAGATCCTCGGGCAGACCGGGACCGGGTTAAAGCAGGTCCTCGAAAAAGGCACGCGCTCTACCGGTGAAGTCGTCGTTGAGTTTCCGGGCGGCGTCCGCAGGCTCCGGCAGTATGGGATCCCGATTCCCGGTGCAAGGGGTACGATCGAGAGTATCCTTGTTATTTACAACGATATCACCGAAGAGAAAAAGGAGATGGACGAGATCTCTGCAGCCCGGCGTATGTCCGAGACGGTAGTCCAGCAGAACCCGATGCCGATCCTGATGACGGATCGCTCCTTTACCATCCTCAAGGCAAATGCGGCCTATATACAGATGAGCGGATATGCGCAGGAAAAGGTTGTGGGCATGAGCCTGCGCGATGTAAAAATCCTCGAACAGAAAGGCGAGGGTGCCAAGGTTGCGATCCAGACCAAACGCCGGGCGTTTGGTGAAGTTACGGTGGAGCTTCCGAGCGGCACCCATATTCTCGAACAGTACGTGATGCCGTTACTGGACAATAAAAACGAGATCGAGCACATTCTCCTCGTATATAACGATGTGACGGAACAGCACACCAGCCAGCAGAACCTCGCAAAAAAGATGGAAGAAGCAGCGGCCCTCAAAAAGCGTTCCGATACGATCGTGATGCAGAACCCGATGCCTATCATGCTCATGGATCCCACGTTTAAGATCATCATGGCAAACGAGGCGTATCGAACCCTTACCGGTATTTCGAAGGAAAAACTGCACGGCATGAACGCGAGGGAGTTCAAAATCATTTCACAGGCCGGTGAAGGGCTCAAAAAAGTACTCGCCGAGAAGAGGCGGAGTTACGGGGAGATTACGATCGAGTTCCCGACCGGTGTCCACATTCTCGATCAGTACGGCATTCCCATGATGGACGCACAGCAGAACATCTCTACAATCCTGTGCGTTTATGTGGATGTAACTGCCCGGCGCGAACAGGAGAAAAAGATTAAAGCAATGATGGATGAGGCAAAGGCCGGTGCAGAGTTGTTGTCAGCAAGTGCGGCAGAACTCCAGACCGGCCTTGCAAAAATCGCCGGCGGGGATCTCACCTACCAGATCAGCATCGACGATGCAGATCCTCTTGTCCGGCTCAAGAAAGATTACAATACCTCGGTCCTTGCAATCCGTACCGTTATTGGCGAACTCATGGATGCCATCCTGAAACTGGATGTGACCCTCCAGGACACGATCAAAAGTTCTGGTGAGATTGCAAAGGCGACCGACCAGGTTGCCATGTCCGCCCAGAAAGCAACCGATACTGCAAAAACCCAGCTTAACGGTGTTGAGAAAATATCCGGGGTCATATCAGATTTCTCGGCTTCGATCGAGGAGATCGCAAGCACGTCCCATGATGTTATGACACATGCAGAGACAGCGGCACAGGAGGGTGTCCGCGCTGCCGCTATCGGCAAAACGGCGACTGACAAGATGCAGGCCGTTGAAAAGATCTCACTCCAGAGTGTCAATGAGATTACGGCCTTAAACGAGCAGATGCACCAGATCTCAAAGATTGTCAACCTGATCACCGACATCGCAAACCAGACCAACCTGCTTGCCTTAAACGCAGCGATCGAAGCGGCGCGGGCAGGAGAGCACGGGCGCGGGTTTGCTGTTGTGGCAGGTGAGGTAAAGAACCTTGCCGGCGAGTCCAAGAAGGCCAGCAGCCAGATCGAGACCCTTATAAAATCCATTCAGTCAAAGAGCGAGGTCACGGCCTCATCCATCCAGAGTTCATTTGACGAGATCAAGGGTGGTATCGATAGCGTGAATATGACCGTCGAATCGCTCAACCGGATCATCACCGAGTCAAATGTGGTGTCCCAGGGTGTCACCGAGATCACGAAGGCAACCGAAGGCCAGGCCCAGGATACCGCCGGCCTTGTGTCAGGTATTGAATCGGTGAGGACGGCAACCAAGGATAACCAGCATCATATGGAGGACATGGCAGCACTTGCAGAGGAGACCAGTGCATCAACTGAAGAAATTGCACGAGCCTCTGCGGAACTCTCGTCAAGGGTAGTGCGCTGCCGTGGGATGATGGAGAAGTTCAACATCTGACAAGCCGGGAAAAAGAGCGGGCGTGGACGGGGTAAAAATAATAATTTCCCTTCGTGACCCCCCTGTTCCCCTCCCGGCAACGAGGATATTTTATGACTACAACAAACGATGAAGGTTTTTCCGCTCTGAAGCGGTATATCGAACAGACTATCAAGATCCAGTGTTCCAATTACAAGGAGGACTACATCAAGCGGCGCCTGCTTTCCCGTATGCGTTCAACGGGTACTACAACCTACGAACAATACATCCGGTACCTCCATGAGCACACGCCGGAACTCGAGCTTTTAAGAAATGCCCTCACCATCAACGTGACTGAATTTTTCCGGGATACGGATGTGTATGATCTCTTGAAAAAGGAGGTAATACCCGCACTTTTCCATGGCAGAAAGACGATCCGCATCTGGTGCGCCGGTTGTTCCACGGGCGAGGAACCGTATTCACTTGCCATTATCCTCCACGACATCATAGCGATGGATAAGACCCTCTCCGGTCAGATCTTTGCAACCGATATCGACGAGGTCGTGCTGAAAAAAGCAAAAGAAGGGATCTACCCGGAGAAATCAATGGCCAAACTCTCTGCAGCCCAGATCCACCGGCACTTTACAAAGTTGCCGGACGGGAATTACCAGGTAAAGCCGCACCTGCAGGAACTGATCCGGTTCCGTCCCCACGATCTCATGAGCGGCCAGCCGGTCTCCCGGTTTCTCGATATGATCAGCTGCCGGAATGTGACCATTTACTTTACCGAGAAACAGAAAGACGAACTCGCACGGACGTTTCATGCGGCGCTCGTACCCGATGGCTACTATGTGATGGGTAAAACCGAATACCTCGGCCGCGAGGTGGAAGGTCTCTTTACCCCGGTCAATTCTATCCAGAAAATCTATACAAAAAAAGGCTGAACACTCATTTTTCCGGTATTTTCAGTGCTGCGGGCGGTCATCGGGTTCACTCAGTGAACCTTTCCCGATATTTTTTGTCAGGTCCGACTGGAGTGCTTTCCGTGATGCCTGAAGTTTTATCTGGTTATAGACCGTGACAAAGTTGACACCGATAACGAGGATCACGAGCAGCAGGCTTACCCAGAGCATCGTACCGTTTACCGAAAGGAATGCGGCCCAGAGGAGTACAACAAAGGAGATAAGGTAGAAAATTACCCACGTCCTTAGGCCGGGAATTTCCATATCATCCATATGCTTCATGACGATACTAAAGTTTTCCTGTCTAAAAAAAATCTGGTCCCGCTCATTACAAGGAGAGGAAAATCGGGGAACCTTTCTTTATCTTCATGAATTGGTATGCCGGATTTACCAAAAGAGAATTTTTTTCAAATCCCTTTTTTTGTACGATCTGCGATTAATTTTTCCGTCGTAGAAAGTTCAGCAAATCCTTGTATTTTTTGCCAGGTAATCGAAATCATCAAAAAAATTATCCCGGTGGTGGTACTGCCCGGCAGCACAGAAACATCACGGTTTTTATACGCAAACACGCCAGAATTAGTGTGGACAAAGGGGATCTCTACACACTTATTGGCGGGTTTGTGATCATTCTGGTAATTGCCGTTATCGCAAACCCCGGCGCACTTTCAAAAGTTCCGTCACTGCCGTTTTCCAGCAGTCCCACCGTGCAGGCAACGGTTGTGCCTGTCTCGCAGGTTACCGTGACGATGACGCCGGTACCCACGCAGATCCCCAAAGTAAACCTGACGCCCCGGCTCCCGGATAAACCGTACCGGATCTATTATACGAGCAACCCGTTCACGTACCCGGTCGTCCGCCTGCCTGAGTACATGTCGTCATTTGGTGCCTCAGATATTCCCCTGCGTGAGGAGATCAGTATTCCCTTTGCCTATATTGAGGAATCGCGGGGCGGTCTTACCCAGTCATTTTCTGTGCCCTACGAGGTCTGGGTGTTAAATATAAGTGTTACCTCGGAACAATATCCCCAGTATGCGATGTTCCGCATGGTGCTCTGCGATGCAAAAGGAAATGTCCTTGATGGTGCCGAGATCCAGTACCCCGGTACCCTGTATAGAGTTGTACGGGCACCGGGCACGGGAATGTATATGATCATCAGCACCGATTCGATCGATTCGTTCCGGATCAGCCTGGAGACACCCTTGCGGTTCTATGAAAAAGTCAGTCCCAGTACCTGAAACCGGAAATCCCGTGGATGAAACGGGATAATAAATGGCGGGAGTACCCCGCATATCAGGTTTTTTTCACTCGATCTTTTCCACGATCACTCTGACGCGGTCGCCGGCTTTGAACAGGTGTCCTTTGGGGATGTCGATGTTGAACCAGAGGATCCCGGGATTATCCTGTGTCGGATCCTGTGACATCAGGCAATCTTTTTTCTCGTTGATGTCAGCAACAAAGTCAATGGATCATTCAAACTCTAATTTTGCCATAATAAAAGAAGGAGGTGATGATTAAAAAATTAAAGGGCACGGGGCGTGACCATCCACGTCGTGCTGTTCGAATAACTCCACCTGATAATGGACAACTCCTTGCACATCTCGGCAAGGATCGCCATATTGGTTCCTACTTCCTTGGGGGATAACCCGAGGTCCTGTGCAATGTACTTTGACTTGAAGTAGTGTTTTCCTTTGGTTATCCCTGAGTTAAGATAGGAAACAATTTTGTGCTGGGTTTCGTTGTACTTTTCACGTATTTTCTTGCCTGTTGACATGTTTCGCCTCAGCATTAGGAATTCATATGGGTCAACATCTATATAAATATAGCGGACTGTGTTGGTTAAATTTATGACTTTTTTGTCAACTGTGACAAGATCCTGACCTGAAACTATTTAATCTGGCTAAATTTCGGGCGGAATTTTTTCCGGCCGAAATATTTGTAAATTCCCTGATTCCGGGGTTTTGATTAAGTTTAACCGGAAAAAAAGGAACGATTCCTCACTGCTGTACCGGTGCGTCGCCGATTTTCTTGATGAGGGCCTCGAGAACGACTTCCCGCATGCCCTCAACAAACTTGATGCTGCCGACTACCAGGTGTCCGCCACCGGATATTCCGCCGCCGGGGATCTCGTTGTGCAGGTCACGAACCATGCGGGGGATGTTCATGTGCACGCCTTTGGAGCGCAGCACGGCAAAGTCCGGGCCAAAACCGATCGTAACGACCGGTTTTCCTTCGTTCTGCTTGCAGAGCCGGTCGTGGACCTCGCCGGAGGTCTTCCCGGGTGGCGGGAAAGTGAACTTGTGGGCATGGATCTCCACGTCGATGAGGAAGAGATGCGCAGCGTTAGGCAGCACACGGGAGACGACATGCGGCATGCAGGCGCTCATCTGGTCCTCGATCATCGTATTTGCACCTTCGACAAGGAGGCCGACAAGCTTTGTATGGCGCTCCCTGTTTCCGAGCAGGTTAAGGATATCCTTGACGATCTCCCTGCCATCGTTGAACCGGAGCCAGAACTGCTCGTAATCGAGCGCGAGCGCGATGTCTTTGCAGGCCTGTTCTGAATAATCGTCCCGCACGAGCGCGAGATAGAGGGCCCGCTCGGGCGCCTCGCTCCGGTCGCCGACCCCGGCAATCGCCGGGAGGTGTCTGATGAGGGGCTCGACTCTGGGGTTGATGAGCCGGGCAACTTCGGTGCCGAGCATCCCTGCGGTGACGCCGAAGTCCCCACCTACATGGTAGGGGTTGACGTGCCCGATCAGGTACTTGTCGATGGTCGCATCCGGGTGGTGGTGGTCGATAACGACAAAGGGGATGTCGTAGACACTGGCGATCTTGTAGGCCGCTTCATCCTCTTCGGTAGAACCATTGTCGGTGAGGATAACAAGCGGCATCTTCTGGCCGAACCGTGCGTGGTCCTTGAGGGCAAAGTCCAGGTCCCGGGTGATATCCTCGATCTCGTAGAAGGGAGCTTTTGACGGGGCACGCTTGAAGAGATAGTAGTCAGCGTCAAAGTCCCCGCCGGACTCCTTGATGAGCGCGACAACCGCCTGCTCGATGGCGACTGCCGAGCAGATACCGTCCGCATCAGCGTGGTGCCGGAGGATGATCGGCTGTGCAGTAAAGACCGCCTTCCTGATGATCTTTGCGACCTTGCGCATCTCGGGCATGAGGCTGTCGAGCACGTCGCTTTTTACGAGCGGTTTTATGATCTCGGGCTCGGCGCGTGCATCAAGCGCTGTATCGATCCGCACCCGGACGGTCGCCTCCTCATCACCGGTGAGCGCTGCAACACCATCGGCTTCGATCTGGAGCTGGTTGTTGCGCATCATGACTTCGCCGATGACCCGCACGATCATGTTGAGCTCGACTTCGGGGAAGGCACGGACGCCGGCTTCCACGAATGCGGCGACGTTCTGGGTGCCTGATTCATCGACAATGGTGAAGATGGTGGGGCCGCTGGTCTGCTTGATCTGGGCGACCTCGCCTTCGATGGCCACGGTCTTTCCCTGCTTTGTCGCAAGGTCTGCGATCCTGACGGTCGTTGACGTGCGCTCGACCTGCTGGACCTGGTAGATCTGGATCAGCAGTTCTTCAAGGTCGATGTTCCCGTTGGGGCGAATCTGCCTGACCCGGACAAGGACGCTGTCTTTTTCCTTGTGCTCGGCTTTCATGCTGGTCTTGTGTACCAGCCCCTTGATCCGGTCGTTGAGCTGGACAAACATCCCGAATGTTGCAAAACCCTGGACTTTGCCCAGATAGGTTTTTCCTTCTTCGACATCGGACAGGTCGCATCCCGCGGCCAGCCGGTAGACGATGATATCTGAATCTGTTTCCATTTTTTCTCTCCTCACGCAAGCGAAACGAAACGATATAGTTGGCGGCTTATTTTTGTATATCTGGTATCGTTCAACATTGACAGGCACGCGGCAGTGCTCGCGTGTACCATGAATGGTTACCGGGAGGTTATGTTAGTTGTGATGAGGTCAGCGGTATGAAAATGACCCACTCGAATTTTTTTAATCTTCGCATCCTGAGCCGCTCTTTTATTTTTGGATTTTTTAGTTAGGGACTTGGACGTTTCCGGAAAAAACTCACCAAAGTTACTGAACTTTCTCAAAAAATTTCAGCAAGGTTCCCGGACTTTTTTAAAATTGCCCGGTAAAGTCATCAAACTTTTCAAAAATTGTTCGCCAAAGTTCCCGGACTTTCCGGGAAAAAAGAGCGGTTAAAACACTCCTCTCCACGTCTGATCGTGTCAGGGACTTTACCGGACATTCCGGAAAAAAGCCGGCAAGGTTACCGGACTTTCTAAAAAAAAAATCACCAAAGTTCCCAGACTTTTCAAAAATTATCCGGCAAAGTTATCGGATTTTTTTAAAATAGTTCCCCAAAGTTGTCGAACTTTTCAAAAAAAGTCCGGCAAGGTTATCGATCTTTCCGGAAAATTGCCCGGCAAAGTCATCGGACTTTTCCGGAAATTCCCGGACCGGGTTGTATTATCATGATTGTGTTGAGGGGATATCGTGGGGGCTGTCGCCCCCACACCCCCACGAGCGAGGAGTGCCGCCGCCCCCGACGGGGCGCCCCCGCGGCGGAATCAAGATGGATAAAACCGCACTTCGCCCCGCCGTGCCCCGGGAGGGGCCCTGATGCGGGATTGAGATTTTTTTCAAGTGTTGAAAAATTTGCTCTGTAGAAATCCTAATCCAAAAGAGATTGTACCGACGACCGAAAGATCTAAGGTACAGCGTCTCCTTTTCTTGATGTGAAGTCAAAGAAACAGGAGACAATTAAGAAATCAGCGAGCCGGAATATCCGGTTTATCCAAGCAGCGCTATCAGTTGTAAAGTCAACGAGAATATCTCTCTATTCATGTAAATACTCGAAGAAGATCTATATTTAGTATCAACTCCTTGCTCTGGCTCTCTTCAAAGATTACCATAACCACCACCCTGTCCTGAAAGGAAAGTTCAATGGCGATCTCAAAGCGAGAAATTTCCGGATTCAGATGAGAGAAATTACCACCAAAATGATTGTCTGTAACCTTCACAGGTTCTTACAATTTCTCATTCTTGAGGCTTTCTATAGGCAAAAAATTGTAGCACCATTAAAATTTTCTAACACATTCAAAATATTTCATTGAAATTCCTTTTTTTATAGGATACACTATAACATATCGACATTGAAATATTTTAACAACTCTGAAAAAAAACCCATAAATTAAAATATATTTTAATTTTGCCTTTTTATCTGTTGACAGGAGTGTCCGTTGCATGAACAAGTCATGAGACTTCGGACATGATGATTGTCAATAAACGTAGGACGGGTTCACCAAAGTTTGCACACTAAATGAACCCGAACCTGCCCGAAGGCATAATCCAATTTGTTTTATCAGAAATGAACATTTGGGTTGTTCCTTCCACAACAAATGAATGGAGGAAAAAAATGGATGTTTATACAGTAACCGTTTGGAATGGAAGTTGGTATTGTAACTGTACTTGCTATTGTTCGTGTTTCCCGATTATAAATCCTAGTTACGATCTAGGGTATAATAACTTGGGTATGCGTGATAACAGTATAGATAGAAATTTCCAGATAACAACATAATCAATCATTTTTTTTGGTGAAAATATGGAATTTATAAGTCGATCTGGAAACAAATATTGGTTTGATAATAAAACGGGTCTTTCACTCCCACTCACACCCAGTCTCGAGAAATATTTTCAGGATAAGGCATATGACATTACCAAAGATAAAGAAAAAATTGATGATGATGAGTATGGATATAATTATAAATTAATCAAAAAAATTAACAAACTCCATCAAATGTTAGTTGTAAATCCTCCGGTAAAAATTGAGTCCGACCTTATAAAAAAAATTATTTTAAAAGAAGGTGCTTTACAATTAACGTTGGGCGTAACTGAAGATTGCAATTTAAGATGTAAGTATTGCGTCTATTCTGATGTTTATAAATATTCACGGAAACCCACAAAGAAAAAAATGAGTTTTAATATAGCAAAAAAGGCACTTGATTATTATGTTTCATTAATTAAGGAGGGGAGAAGATATAATCCAAATAGACGTCCAGCAGTTGGATTTTATGGTGGAGAACCCCTTTTAAATTTTAATCTTATTAAAAGATGCGTTGATTATTTAGATTCTTCTTATCCAGAGTATAATTTCTTTTTTACAATGACTACAAATGGCACAATACTTGATGATAAAAAATGGATTTATCTTCAGGAGCATGATTTTTCAATCTCTATCAGTCTCGATGGACCTCAAGAAGAACATGATAGAAATAGGCTTTATAAAAATGGCAAAGGTACTTTTTTTGATATAATGGAAAATATAAAAAAAATGACTGATTCAGGATATGATAAATGTCAACTTTCGACAGTGTTCGATTACAAATCCAATTTATTTGCGTTACAGGATTTTTTTAACAGAGTGGATATTCCCAAGATCTCAGGTGCCACCTTACCAGGTTTAAATGATGGCTGTCAATATTACAACCAATTCTCTGAAGAGGATTATTCTCAATTTCTTAAAAAACTAGATTCGGCTTTTAAATATTATTTGAACAATACTAAAAATAATGCAGAGTATTCATCATTTTTTGATAGAATTTTTGGATTAAATTATAGTAAAATGATAAATATGATCCCTATTCTTATCAATCGTGAAAATTCCATAATTCCATATACGGGTGCCTGTATTCCGGGACGAAAAATCTTTGTGGATGTTGATGGAAATTTTCACATGTGTGAAAAAATCAATCATTACTTCAATATCGGAAATATCCACGAAGGATTAAATTTTAAAAAAATTGCTGATTACATCAAAATCTATAGACAACGGTTAGATAAATGTAAACTCTGTTCTATTTCCAGACTATGTCCTTACTGTTATTGCATGTTCTCAAAGGGTGCCCAGTTCCAGAATGCTTCTCAGTTTTGTAATCAAGAACAAGTTTTTAAAAAACAGATGTCTGATGCATTTTCATTTGCTGAAAAAAATCCAGTATTAATTGAGTCTTTAAGTCAGGACTATTTCACATGGCTTGCAAAAAGGTCTCCAACAATGGGTGATTAGTATGTATTTTCGATTAAATCCAGAATGTTACTATATTAATGGTAAATCAGGCGGAGCAATTTATGATCTTATTGATGAAAAAATTTACCGGCTGAATTCACAAGAATCGGAACTAATTGAGAAGTGTGAGAATAATTTTGAAATTGATGGAAATAACGGCTTATTACTTCAATTAAAACGTGATTGCGTGGGTAATTTTTATGATAAGGATATTTTCATTCAAAAATTACGGGTTGGTTCTCCAATTCATGATAATCAAACAGACCGTCCTTTGTTAATTGCAAAAGCATTTCTTGAGATTAACAATCAATGTGATCAGTCCTGTTGGTTTTGTGGATATTATGGAATTCACAGAAGTCAAGGCTGTATGGGATGTAATAAATGGAATGAATCGGGAGAATGTATGGAAATTAATAAATGGAAACAAATTATTGACGATCTTAAAGATTTAGATTGTCAGACACTCATCTTTACCGGTGGCGATTTATCTTTAATATGGGAAAAAACACGTGAATTGCTGGAATATGCAGGGAATTCATTTAAAAATAAATTTATAATTTTAAACGATAAAAAAATATCAAAAGAATTTCTCAATGAAATTAAAAATATCGCAAATCCGATAATTCAAATAGATAATATTAAGAAGATCACTCGGGATACTCCATATCTTTTAACATTAGAAGCAAATCGAATTGATAAAATTCAAATTCAGAACTATAATAATATTGCAATTGATCTTCTCTCAAAAGATTTTTCCAATATTGATCCAAAAAGTCCTTTACTGTCAAAACCAAAAATCCGAAATATAAATATATTTAGTTTTTTCTATCATGGTAAAATGCACCCTTGTCTTGGAAACAGTATTACAATATCTTGGCGAGGGGATATTCTCCCGTGCCCAATATTCCGAGAACAACGACTCGGGAATATTAAAGAAAATAGCCTCAGTCAATTTTTCCAAAATAATGGCAAGGATTTAGAGAAATTTTGGAAGATGCATTTGGGAACAATTCAAAAATGTGGAAATTGTGAATTTAGATATGCATGCGACGATTGTAGAGCTCTTGAAGAATCACTGACAGGAGAGTTATATGGAAAACAATTATGTGGATACGACCCTTCATCCGGAACATGGATATAATCGGATGTTGAAAGGGTGTATCTTTTCCCATCCATTTCAAATCTTTGGGATAATCCTCGTAAGCGGTTTTGGAATGGTTTTTTCAATAATTTCTCCATTAATATTGCGTTCGATCATTGATGACGTATTAATCGGGAAAAACCACCAAATACTAATTCCATTATTAGCAGCGTTATCGTTATTGTTTATACTATCCTTCCTTGCCAGCTACTTTTCAAACCTAATTACAGGCAAATTTGGAATTATTTTATTCACTGAAATATCAAGTAAAATATTTGAAACAATTCAACAGGCATCATTGAAAAAGATCCAACAATTGAAAATCGGGGATCTACAAACAAGAACTGTTGGAAATATCAGTCCGATTGTTCAAATAGTTAGTTTAACTATACCCCAATTAGTTATTGCAATTATTAGTATTTTTGTGCCTTTTATCATTATGTACTCATTAAACCCAAATCTCACATTTTTTGTGTTATCACCAATTGTATTATTTGTGATCTCTTCATGGTATTTTGGAAATGCGATAAAAAAGATGCAAAAACCTATTCTGGATTCAAATGCCAGCCTATCTTCATTTTTAAAAGAGACGTTTTCAATTCTACCTTTAATTAAAATTTTTAGTTTAGAGGAATGGATAAATCAAAAATATAAGAACAAATTATTGAATTACAATAATGCATCGTTTAATGGAATAAAAATATCTGCTCTGAATTCATCTACAACATTATTGCTTTATAGCATCCCCACAATTTTCGTCCTTACTTTTGGTAGTTATGCTGTAATCGATGGGTCAATGAGTATCGGCACCTTAACAGCATTTATGGCATATGTCGGCCAATTCTTCTCACCAATTAACCAAATATCTTGTTTTTGGTCAAATTATAAAAGTTCACAAGCATCCTATGATAGAATCAGTGAGATTTTTTTATTTAAAAAAGATCGATTTGGCTCCCAGCCATTGTTAATGAAACCGACCAAAATTGAATTTGATAATGTATGGTTTTCATATGATAATAGGACGATTTTAAAGGATTATTGTGCAACTTTTGAAAAAGGTCGTAATTATTTAATGGGAGATAATGGTTCTGGAAAAACGACGATTATTTCACTTATCTGTCAACTTTATTACCCTGAAAAAGGAAAAATCTTAATCAACGGTCAAGATCTAAATTCAATAGATAGGAAATCAATAAAACGATCAGTTTCAATGGTTTTTTCCGATTCTCTGATTTTTGATGGAACAATCTTTGAAAATATTGCTGTAGGAAATATCTCGGCTTCAAAAGAGGATATCGTTTTGGCCGCAAAAAAGGCAGAATTACACGAGTTTATAATGAAATTACCTGACAAATATGAAACATATGTCGGTGAATCGGGATTAAATATGTCGAGTGGAGAAAAACAAAAAATTGCTCTTGCACGAGTAATTTTAAAAGATACACCAATCATTATCTTTGATGAATTTACACGATCAATTGATGCTGTTTCAAAAAAGCAGATTTTTTCAGTAATTAACCAAATGACGGACAAAATTATTATAATTATTACTCATGATTCAAAGGATATCGAAGATAATAGTAATATTGTATATGTAGAGAAATTTAAATCCATTTTAGTTCAAAATTTTCCAATAATATCCTCCGTAGAACGTTCAAAGGTATAAAAAAATTCACATGAAAATTTTCATTTTTTTCTTTTAGACAATCGTTTACTTACTTTCTTTCTTTGTATTGTCCCAAGTCTGATGACCTTCAGCGAGAGGGATTTTCCAAATCCCTCTGCTTCATTCCTTCGGAATGGAGCATTCTCCCACTCAACCCTGATGGGATTCGACATCCCGCATGATTAATGTGCAAAGGAATCAATACTATACCAGCATCACAGGTCGATCCCATGGCTGACACTCCTCCATCCCGCGATACCCCGTCCCTCATCACGCAGTTCCGGACAAGTGATCATTGGGCGGCCTCACTTGCCCGCGACATCATCTGGGTCGTGGCGGTGGTCGGGTGCATTGCGTTTGCACTCTATCTGATCTGCGGTACATGGCCGGCAGTCGTGACAGTGGAATCGGGAAGCATGGAGCCCCACATGAATATCGGGGAT
>NZ_JBAYLY010000019.1:0-56734 GCF_041663825.1 Methanoregula sp. | reverse complement strand
GTCATTTTCCGGATCGTCCAAGTGGCAATTTCACATGAGATCTGCCAAAAAAACCGCATTATCGGGTCCGTTTTAATTTGTCCGTTTCCCAAAATAAGCCCGATTTGGGGTTATTTCAAATCGGAGCCCGATACGGGCCTCTTTTGAGGTGTAAAAAGGGTAATCGGAGGCCATATTAAGCCCGGATTGGGGCAGGTATGTACCATGCCGGCACACAAGACAAGGGGGGAAGGCATCCCTTTCCACCCGTTGTCCGCAAAAAAACACTAACAAAGATTTTCCGGCTTTTCCGGAAAATGTCCGGCTCCGCTGCTGAACATTTTTAAAAAATAAACGAATCGCGAGCTTGAGGATTCCGGAAAAAAACCGGTCGGGTATCGGAGGTTACTATAGGAAATCCCGTGGATTCCAACCGGTTTTCCCGGGAGAAACCGGTGCGGATGTGCCCGGCTCCTGCGCGGTCATAAAAGACGGGTTTTCGGCAGTTGTACAATCCAGGAGTGCAGCCGGTTGGCTGGATGAACAAAATTTGTTTTGTTATAGCCAATCTCTACCCGCATGAGGGTAAACGGGGATACCCATGGGTGTTATGCCATGTTCCCTTCTTTTTTCAGGAACATGTCAACGTGGACGTTTGAATTTGCTCCATCGAACTGGATCAGGTAATTCCCTGCCGTGCGATAGGTATACGTTTTCTGGGAGAATTGGCCATAAATCCCCCCATATCCGTCCTGAGCAGCTTCCAGCCCGGTATCCTTATCATAGATCGTTACCGTGAACCAGGCAAATTCCGAAGGATACGTGGTATTGATGAGCTCGTCACGACCCGGTTGCGATGCCGTGTGGTTATAGATAAGTTTCGAATCTAACGTCATCTTCGGGGAAATAGTGTATTTGATAATCAGGGGAGGATTTACCACATCGAACGCCACCGCAGATGGAACATCTGTCGTACCATAGGAGAGATCATTCGAGTAAATCGCCACATAATTATCCTGTTCTTCCGTGGTCTCTGCGGTGGGTTGAACTAATCTCAGGGAAGGTTGAGTTGTCGTTATCTTGATGGGTGTCACTGTGGATACATAGCGAACGGTCGGGATGGGTGTTGCTTTCGTAGGCACGTAAATTGCCTGAATAGAACTCGATGAACTCCCCGTGGTCTGATTTAGTGTCGAATTTGCTGCGCTATGTACGGGAGAAATCTGATTGGAGTTCTCTACGGCTGCCAAGGATTTTTCTGATGCGTTCCCGGATTTGAAAATAAGGGAGAACACCGAGGGCCCCCCCAGAGCAAATACATTTACTATATCGATTACCAGAATGATCCCAATAATCAGCACGATGATCTTGAAAGCGCGGTCAGACAGTATACGATCCATTAATTCAATACTCAGTCCTTCATTTATTTATTGATTTATTGTTTCAATTTGTTAACTTAAATCTGTTAATAAAACACGGAATCAGGAAAAGAGACAGCGAATAGGTTTGAACATGTATCATGCTGTATCACACCCAGATCATCTGTTGTGTCGACTCCGGCTCCACAATCCGGGCCAGTGCGGGTGAACCCCTCGCCACTAACACCGCCCAGAACACATTTTTTTTACATGCTCATTTTTTCCGAACGTGTCGATCGCTGCATCCACATTTGCCTTCATCGCCCGTTGGATCAGTTTCGGCAGGAAGACAAACAGCGGCAGGAACACCGCCGCAACTTCGATGAACGCAAGGGTAATCTCAAAATGTATTGATGCTGACAAAAAAGGTGCACTTAATCTAAAAAACAAAACCTGTTTTTAGGATCTGCCGGATTACACTCCCCATTATGCTCCACTCCGGTGCCGGATATACTGACTGCCGGGAATTTGTACAAGCATCCTGCAAATAATCCGGGTATGCGCCCGGTTTTATGGATTGCCGGGCGGGTCCTTACTCTACGGCAAACAATACCTTTATTCAATCTTCATCCCATATCCCGTTATCAGGGATCCGCTTTCTGGAAGGGGATGCATAAAAAACCCGGGACTGAATCTGTGAAATTATCATGTGAGGTACCACAACGATTACCATCATTATCCAATAAAAATGAGCGTCCTCTGGAAATACTTAAAACCGCAAAAATGGCTCATTGTTGTCGCACTCGTTCTCGCTGGTATCAGTGAGCTCCTGAATCTTGTCGACCCGCTTATCTTCGGGAAAATTATCGACGATTATGCCTTAAACCCAGGGAACAGCACGGAAGAGGCTTTGATAAAAGGGGTCCTGTTCTGGCTGGGTGTGGCGGTCTCAATCGCCGTGCTCGCCCAGGTTACAACCGCGTTCCAGGACTATTTCACACGACTGGCCGTAAAAAAGTTCGGGATGCAGATCTTCAATGACGGACTCCAGCAGACGCTCCGCCTCACCTACGATGAGTACGAGAAACAGAGGAGCGGCGAGACGTTATCGGTACTGCAGAATGTGAGGGCTGATACCCAGGTCTTCATCAACCTGTTCATCAACGTCGTCTTCTCTTCTGTTGTCGGGATCTGTTTTCTTATTGCGTATTCGATCACCAAGAACTGGCTCTTAATACCGGTTTTTGTGGTCGGTATTATCGTGCTCGGGACGCTCTCGGGGTTACTGAGCAGGCAGATCAAGGTGACGCAACGGTCGATCAATCTTGAAACCTACAAAATATCGGGGGCGATCACGGAGTCCCTCCGGAACATCGAACTGGTAAAAAGTCTTGGCCTGACCTATCCCGAGATACGGAGAATATGGGACAATAACCTGAAGATCTTCAACCTGGAGATGATAAAAGTAAAGAGGATCCGGCTACTGACATTTTTGCAGGGAACGACGCTTGCCATCCTCAAGCAGTCGATCCTGTTCATCCTCCTCTGGCTGATCTTCCACAAGGTCCTTACGACGGGTGAATTGATCTCGATGCAGTTTATTGCCACGATCATTTTCGGGCCTTTGGAGGATCTTGGCAGTATCATCATCAGTTATAATGAGGTTGAAGCGTCCGTCAAATATTTCGATGAACTCATGCAGAAACCCATCGAACAGAACGTGGAAAACCCGATCGAGGTTGACGAGCTTTCTGAGATCCGTTTTGAGAACGTGGTGTTTCACCATAAGACTGCACATTTCAATGCGGTTGACGGGATCTCGTTTACGGTAAAGACCGGCGAGACGATCGCGTTTGTGGGGCCCTCGGGTGCCGGTAAGTCCACGCTCGTGAAACTCCTGCTCGGATTATACAGCCCGGTAAGCGGGGAGATTTATTTTAATGGCCACCCGTCTTCCCAGATCCGGTATAATCCCTTACGGCGGCAGATTGGGTTTGTTGCGCAGGACGCCCAGCTGTTCGCAGGAACCATCAAGGAGAATCTCCTGTTTGTCCAGCCGGATGCGACGGATGTGCAGATCATGGACGCATTGCACAAGGCCGCGTGCGATAACCTGCTCGCCGGTTCATCCCATGGTCTTGATACGGTTATCGGCGAAGGCGGCATGAACCTGTCGGGCGGCGAGAAGCAGCGTATCTCCATTGCACGAGCCCTGTTGCGCCATCCCCGGCTCCTGATCTTTGATGAGGCGACATCTGCCCTTGATTCGCTGACCGAGGAGGATATCACGAACACCATCAGGAATATTTCCCTGTCAAAAGACCAGATCTCGCTCCTGATCGCCCACCGGTTGTCGACGATCATGCACGCGGATGTGATCTACGTGCTGGAGCAGGGCAGGATTGTTGAGACTGGTTCTCACGCGAGTCTTCTTGAGCAGAAGGGCCTGTATTATGCAATGTGGCGCCAGCAGGTTGGTGAACGCAGGAACCCGGCGAACCGGACGTAATTTTGGGACATCATCCCGGAGATTATCAAACCCGCCATCCACACGCTTTTTTTAATGGCCGGCCTGGCCTCTTTTCTGCAAAATCAAAAAACCAAAAGATCTAATATTTATCATCACATATCTTGTTTCGCATGTTTGAATCAGGCAAACCTCCAGTTGTCGAGAATACGGAAGAGAACCGGCAGATCTGCAGGAAATACTGCACCATCTGCCAGAACTACAAGCACCATTCGCTTGAAAAACACCAGCCGACTGAGCTCTTCTGCGGCTGTGGAACCTCCAATGCCACGTCAATGAAAGAGATCGGCTGCTTCTGCCCGGCCTGCCCGCTCTTCATGAAGTACCATCTTCGCGGCGGATATTACTGCGTAAGAAGGTAGACGAACTTTTTTCTCTGCACTTCTTTTTTTTACCTGCTTACAGGATCAGGGAAACGGCAGTGACGATCACAAAGAGGCCCCGGGCTATGTACAACCGTCTGACCCGCGCCCGGCCTGCGATGCTTGTACGGGACATGACGAGGTTGCCGTACACCAGATGGTCCTGGTGCCAAAGAGATCTTCTGCAATTGCCATTCATTGTGATTTGCTCACTTCATTATCAAACCCATAGCAAATGACGAAGAGCCTTTTTAATTTTGGCAATGCTTGACCCTCTGGATTTTTCCTTTGGCACGGGCGGGTGGTGCGCCCGGTACCTTTTTAAAAAAATTCACAGGAAACCTATTATTCTTGTCATACGATCCCTTCCATATGAAAAATGGGGAAATAAAAGTTGAGGATACGGAAGAGAACCGGCAGATCTGCCTGAAGTACTGCGGGTCATGCCCGACCTACAAGCGCAACTCCCTTGGGAAATCCGAGCCGGGGTCCCTCTTCTGCGCACGCGGGACATCATGTGCCCCGTTAATTAAAGAGATCAACTGCTACTGTCCGGCCTGCGAGATCTTTGATAAGAACCATCTCAACATCGGGCGCTTCTGCGACAGGAAATAGGGGGATTTTTCCCTGCACTTCTGTTTTAACCCGCTTTTTGACTGTACTGACCGATCTCGGATCCGGGCGTTTTGCAAGGTTTTCCGGTTGAGGAAACGGGCAATCCGGGGCCACGTGGGCATTCATGGGGAGCATTATTTCTGAAGCGCTCTCCCCGGGATACCATGTCATGCAGATGATCCGTGACCTTGGCGTTGGAACAGCCGCACTGATCTTCAACATATCGGTGGTTGTCTTTGGCGTCCTGCTCACCGCTGCTGCCTGCCTGCTCCGGAGGGGAGGGCCGTTACCGGGTTTTCTGCACTCATGGCATTGACCGGTATCAGGCAGGTGGGTATCGGCATCTTTCCTGAAAATACCAGGACGCCGCACCTAATCGCTGCCTCTCTCATGTTTGTCAGCGGAGGCATTCTTGCAATTGCAGCGTCCCGTGTTTTTCTCGTACCCAGGGCGTGGATCTCAGGCACACTCGGGATCATCACGCTGGTTGCGATCATTCTGTTCGAAATAAAATTCTGTATCGGGTTGGGTAAAGGCGGCATGGAACGGATTATTGCCGATCCGCTCATTCTCTGGGCGCTCGGGAGCGGTGCGGTTCTCATGGCCCCTATAAAAATAGTGTCGGCAGGCTCTTTGCCAGACCTGTTCACATCACACGTTTTTTTTATCCGGTTGTGCTTGCGGTGACATCCGCCAGAACCTTTTATGAGAATACATTTATAATATTTGGCGTCGCATCCACGAACTGATCGGTATGATACGGGGTGCGCTGTGTATTGTTATAATTCTGGCTTTCATCGTTCCTGTTGTGGCAGATACCTCTTCGCAGCCATGGAGCTGGAATACCTACCGCGGGACAATCGTCTGGCAGGTAACCGTGAAGGAAGACGAATCTGCCTGTGACAACGGAGTATCCACAAACCAGTATTCTGTCCCGATCCAGTATAACCTCACGACCGCCGTGATGGGGGATGTCGGGCATGGCGTTGCAGAAGGATCATTTATTTCCGGGAACATTTTGCACACACCGGGCAGGACCGTCGATGATCCCCCGGGAACATCGACATTATCTGCATACGATGTGTTCTTCACGACCGATTGTTCCGCATTCGCTGCAAAATACAGCTGGAAGTATAATGATCGCTATGGTTCATGCAGCGGCACAACGACGCTCGCCGGGGCAAACAGCAACGAGTGCCCCATGTATGGTTCATTCACCTTGCCATCGGATATTGCCGCAGCACGCTACGATTTCAACAATGATCTCGACGTCCGCCTTGACCGGGATACGATAACCCACCAGCTTGAGGCCAGGCAGATCAATCCGGATGTGGCAAACGCCAGGATCTCCCAGGATAACGCCCAGATCACTGCGATGGACCAAAAACTTGAAGGGGAGTACAAGGCGATCCTGTCAAAGGATCCCACCAACTTTGATGCAAATACCGGCCTTGCAGAACTGAAAAAGAACCAGGGGAAATGGGATGAATTTATCCTGTACATGAACAAAGCCCTGAGTAACACCGCGGTCTCCGAGAGCAAGGCACAGGATATCAGGAACCGGATCATACGGGAAAATAACATGGGGACATGGCCGACTCCGGACAACAGCATCCTCATAGAGACGCTGGGGCCCGATGTCCGCACGTCAGCGCAAAACGTCTACGGGCAGAACCTCCAGAAAGCGACGACCGGGACCGTGGACCTTGACAACCTGAGGTATATCTTTACCTACCAGGGAGGGAAAGATTTCTTAAAAACGCTGGGCTCGCCGGGAGGGGAGTAACATGAAGGAGGTAAAAACTGCAAAACGTACGGCGCGTTCCCTCGCGGCTATCCTCGGCATAGTCCTCATGATCCTCGCTGCCGGCTGTGCATCGACTACGGGAGCATCCCCTGCATCCGGAAACCCAAGCCCGGAACAGGCCGCGTTCATCGCTGCAGCAGGCAAATGCAGTGAAACGAGTATGACCGCCACCGGGATTGCCGGGACGTTTACCTATTCGGTCTCCCCGGACTGCACGTTCACAAAGACCCTCGTTCGCTTAAACAAGAGCGAAACGCAGGGGATGAAGACGATGCTTGAGGGAAAGAATATGACCTGCGTCTATACCCCGGGGAACTTTGATTCCCGGTGGGTGACATCCATTGTGGGGGGAATGGAATACTGTAACGGCGACCTGAAAGATGCCCTTGCGAACCTGATCATATTTACGACATGAGGGGTCCGTGACCCCACCCTGCCAACATCTCATTTTTTCCGGGAGGGGACAAAAAGAGCCGGTTCTCCACCCCGGTCCACACAGTATTTCTGTTTACTCTCCCAATCCACCGGTCACGCGTATGGCCGGTGAAAAACGCGATTTTAATGCAGCAGCAGCAACAGGGGATGAGAACCCGTGCCGGGTACGGATGGCACATGATGTGGCCCGGGGCATTCTTGGGACAATCCCGCCGGGGCCGGAGATGGACGTGCTGGACGTCGGGTGCGGGACGGGTCTGTTGACCCTTCTCCTCCAGCCCCATGTCCGCACGATCACGGCAGTCGACAGCTCGCAGGGCATGCTCGATGTGCTGGACAAGAAAATTAAGGCGCTGGACAAAAATAACGTCATCACCCGCCGCGTGGACCTGGAACAGGGAGACGAACTCCCCGGCACATTTGACCTCGCGATCAGCAGTATGACCTTCCACCACATCCGGGACACCGGCATGCTCCTCAACCGGATAGCGGGTGTCCTCAAAACCGGAGGGAGGATTGCGATTGCCGATCTCGATTCCGATGAGGGAAAGTTCCATGATTCAAACGAAGGTGTGTTCCATTTCGGCTTCGACCGGTACACGATGAAGAAATCATTCGAAGCTGCCGGTTTTTCTTCGGTCCGTAACCGGACTGCTGCGATCATGCAGAAATCCGGGCCGGACGGCGAGGTGCGGACGTTTACGGTGTTCCTGATGACCGGCGAGAAGCGGGCGTGAGTGCCCGAAAACCTGAGGGAGGCCACGGTTGAAAAAGAGGCCCGGGAATTTTCGGCGACAGGAACCGACCAGGCCGGAATATGGCTGCCGTAAGGCATTGCGATGCGGGACTGCCCGATTATTTACCGGCTCCCGGTGTTTCTCATCACCATAGTGGGGCCGTGCATCATCTGCTTTTTCTCGCCCGAGAGCAGCGTGAAGCTGATTGCCATCTGCGTCATCAGCCACATGACCCTACCCTCGTTTTTGGGAGGGCCGATACAATCCAGCAGGATTATTTATTCCCGGTGCAAATGTAATGGGATTAAATTATGAAACACGCAGTCTTTATTCTTCTTGCAGGCATCGCCTGCATCTTCATGATCGCTGCCGGATGTACATCATCCTCCGGCACCGCAACCACAGCAACGCCAACGGCAACCCCGGTAGCAACTACCGCTGCACCCGCGGACACGACCGCACAGCCTAATGCACCGGCTACCCCCGCGCCGAGCTTTGCCGGGAACTGGAACGTCACCTGGACGTCCGGATCGGACCCAATCGTTACAACGACCATGACGATGAAGCAGAACGGCACCACCGTGACCGGGACATACACCTATGTCGATAACGGTAAAATCACCGGCTCCATTAAGGGTACCGTGGAAGGCAACCGGTTAACCGGCTCGTGGAACGATATTTACCCCAACGTTACCTACAGCGGCCCGCTCGCGTTCACGCTCTCCGCTGACGCGAACTCGTTTACCGGCAAGTATGCATCCGATTCCGACGCCCCCGGTGCGATAAACAACACCACCGACTACTGGAACGGCGTGAGAGTGTAAGATTACCGGACGGCCCGGATGGCAGCATAATTATTTTTTTGGTTTTTAAAAAAACTTTATTTTGTACGATCTGCGATTAATTTTTCCGTCGTAGAGATTACGGTGAATCCGGCATTTTTGCTGGTTCAGTACTTCTCTATTTTCAAATTGAATGAACAACTACCAAAAATTCGTATAAGCCAGATCTGGAAGCGGAAGTATCTTTTTTGACAGCCACCCCCCCTCCCCCGGGCCACTAGAGGGGGGGTGGGGGTATCATGCATTTAAAAAATCGGTCGGGGTGTGGGGGGCCTCTCCTTTTTGGGAGCGGGGGTTACCCCCTTAGCAAGAAAAGAGGCCCCTACCCCCCAAGCAATCGGCCGGCAAAATATACCTTCAGACGATAACTCCACACGAAGCACAGGTTTTGGAAATGCTGGAAAAGGGGGGGTAGGGCCCCACTTATGCCCGGACTGGGGGGTGGGGGTATCATGCATTTAAAAAATTGGTCGGGGGGTCGGGGTACCTCTCATTTTTGGGAGTGGGGGGTGCCACCCAGGGCTTGCCAGGAGGGGGTACCCCAAGGGACCGGGAATCGCTTCGGCAAGTCCTATTAAAATTCTGATGTTTGCAAAGGAAGATTTAGAGAAGTACTGTGGTTAATAGAAATCCTTATAGATGTATGACAACGGCTCCTCGCTCAAACATGGTGCAACCGCATAAGTCCTATGAATTAAAAAAAGTGTGCGATATCAGGTCACCTGCGCCATTATTAAGGTTCGTTCGCGCATATGTAGTCGTGAGAGGGAGAGAGCGGCTGACGGTAGCTTTAGTGCTGCTGAGGAAAGTCCCCCCACCTGCCGAGCACGCAGCCATACACAAGTATGGGTGGCGAGAGTCACGGCAATGGCACAGAAACGACACGGCCTGTTCCCAGTTATGATACGGCTGAGCTCCTTTACGGAAGCGAGAAGTGCACGTTTTTCGTGCATGAGTAACCCGCTGAGCGTTTTAACGGAACAGGATACGATGAAACGGCGAAACCCTGCGGGTGCAAGCCAGAACAGGGCAATGGATCGCTCGGTATCCGCCCGGGTATGGCGCAGAGCTGAATGCCGCATGAACAGAAGGAGGCTTACTCCTCCCACTCACTCATTCTTTCATAAATAACCGATGACAAGGGCAAGCGTTCTCCCTGCTTTTGGTTTTCACCGTTACCCCTTCATAAAACCCCTCCCGTCCCTGATGTTTTTTCTCCGGTATCTCATACTGACATGACGTTAATCCAGGCTCAATTTAAGCCCCGATCGCCATCCGATCGCCCAAAAAGAAGCCCGTATTAGGCCCCGTTTCCAAATGTCCCCAAATCAGGCTTGTTTTGGGAAACGGACGAGTAAAAACAGGCTCGATAATGAGACTCTTTCGGCAGATCTCGGGTCAGACTACCTTTTACACGATCAGGAAAACAGGGGCCGCCAGATAGCGGCTACATGGAGATTATGGGCATTATATGAGGCTCAATTTGGACTCATTTTGGTAAAATAAACGATATTTTTACTTGAATTTCCAGCACTCCAAATCGGACGGTTTTACTGGCGTTTTTCTAAAAAGCACCTTTTCGGGGCAGGACTACCGGGTTCAGCTCGTAATTCCAACGTGCATCCCGGTCCTGCCCATCTTCACATTCTCCCGTTGTGCGCATTCATCAAATCTTCATTGATACATACGATGATCTTTAACTAGGGACTCCTGTTCCCGGCAAAATAAAAAAGGTAAAACATGAAAACTACCACCAGCCGGGTTGTATGTTTCTTATTATGCAGTCTGATGATGGGACGAGGGGTGCCAAATCAACGTTGATGAATGCAGTCGGTCGTTCTACCCGTACTATTTTGATCTGAATCCGGAACGGCGGTCAGATCTTTTTCCTTACGAGAGTTTTTCGTAATAATTCTTTGAACTGCAGGCTGCACATTTTCCGTCTACGATGAGGTAGTCTGGTACACTCTCGCCGCAGGATGGGCAGATGACCGGTTTCCATTTCATTTTACCGGTGACTGGCACCCGTACCCGTTCAGCAGACAGGATCTCCCTTTTAGCGCGGAATATCTCTTCTTGGAGGCTGTCACCCATGGTGTGTTTCTTGTAGTCGGGGCTGTTTGCATACCACATATCGATGACGGGAAATTTTTTGAGTTTTTTACCGTCGACCCAGACCCGTACACCTTCCGTTGTGCTGCTGTCGGATGCCCGGTTCAGGGTTATGGCAAATTTCCCTATGGGCAGGACGGTAAGCCTCCCGTTACCGGTCGTACTGTGGGCGATCACCTGGAGCGTGTCCGGAAGGCACTTGGGTGTTTCGCAGACGCCAAAAAGTTTCTCTTCAGCGGTTGCCTCGAGCAGTTCGAGAGCATAATCCACCATGAAGGCACCGATCAGTACTCCCGGTGCTGGAGCGGTGTGAAACTCAGTACAATGGATTATATATTCCTGAACCCGGCCGGGAACGCCGCAGGCCTGCATGCGGGCAGTAAACTCCTTGGGATCGTGGTGATGATGTCCTTTTTCCATGAAGATCACTTTGTACGTCATACCATTAAACATTTTATTTTCACTTTTTGAGGCTGTTGACTTCTTCACAATTTTTTTATGGGGGGGTTGGAAAAATCTGGAATTTTTGGAAAGGAAACCATTTGCTTATGTCTACAGGAGAAGAGATATTGACGGGTATCACGAATAGGGAGATTAAAACGATAAAAATTATTACGATAATGCCCAATTTGTCATACATTACGCGTTCGTTGCTCCAGAGCAATACCGAACCACCTGAAAAATAACACTGAGGTCACTTACATGGTTACGAAGGGAATGTTACTCGTAGGTCATGGCAGCACGATGCCCTACAACAAGGAACTCATCGAATCGACCGGAAAACTGATCGCGGCCCAGACTTCCGAGTTTGTGGTCAAATGCGGTTTTATGAATATCAATAAACCGTCCATCAAGGATGCTCTTGCTGAGTTCAAAAAAGAAAATATCGATGCGCTCGTGGTCGTCCCGCTCTTTCTTGCAAAAGGCGTCCACATCGAAAAAGACATTCCCGCTGAGATCGGCATTCCTGAAGGTACAAAGAAGGGTACGTTTGCACTCAACGGAAAATCCATTCCACTCGTCTACGCCGACCCAATCGGGATCGACCCGCTGCTTGCCGAGCTGATGGTCAAAAACGCGAAAAAGGCACTCACGCTTATCTGAAGCGGCATATGCGGATCCTGGTACTCGATACAATCCATGGCGGCTGCGAGATCGGGGGAGCGTTTGCCCGGGCCGGCCACACCGTCGATATGGTGGACGTGTATCGGGGCACGACACCGGAAGCGGCAGAACGGGCTGCACAGGAGACATATGATCTCGTTGTCGCGCCGGTTCACCTCGACCCGGAGCACCCCCTGCTTGCCGGACGCTCCGGATCGGAACCGGTGATCTCCCATCACGAGGCAGTAAGGCAGCTGCTTGAGGGTCACGTGCCCCACCCGATGATCGAGATCACCGGGGCGCAGGGAAAGACGACAACTGCATTCGCACTCGCGCACCTGCTGCCCGGCCCCGGTGTCCTGCACACATCGGCCGGGACCTACGAGATGCCCGGGCGAACGTGGTTCTTTAAAAAAAGCATCACGCCAGCCTCGGTCCTTGGGGCCACAGAAAAGGCGGTATCCCTTCCCGGCTGGCTTATTGCTGAAGAATCCCTCGGAGTGACCGGGGCCGGTGACCTTGCCATCATCACGTCTCCGTCCGATTACCGGTGCGCAGCCGGGAAAAAAAGTGCGCTCGCAGAAAAGATCGCATCGGCCAAAAAATGCCGGCGTCTCCTGCTCGCACCCGGTATCCCGACAGTGGAGCATGCGGAAGCCGTGCAGCTGGACGATGTTGCCCGGGTCTCCGGCACGACCTGCACCATCGAGTATGGCGGACGGACTGCTACGTTCTCAAACCCCCTGCTCGTCCAGCCCGGGTACCGGGTCCCGCTTGCCCTTGCCGGCACGGCTGCCGTGATGCTCGGGTACGACCCCGCACTGCTTTCCACATTCTCCGGGGTGGCGGGGCGCATGTCGGTAAGGAAACACCACAACGTCCTTGTCATCGACAACGCAAACAGCGGGACGACCGCTGAGACAACGGTCGAGGCCGCCCGGTACGCCCGGGCCTGTGCAGGATCTCCCGGGATCACGCTCGTGATAGGCACGGTCAAAGGCGACGGTGCTGTCTGCGAAGGATTCCCTGACGAGCAGATCATATCCGCAATCGAAACGATCCGGCCCCGCTCGGTCATCTGGGTGGGTGACCCCCCGAAACACGGGACTGACACTTCTGCCTCGTGGAAGATCGACGCAGTCTGCCCGACCTTAAAAGAGGCCGAGCGCTGCGCTCTTGAGAGAACAACGACCGGTGCCATTGTGCTCGCGGTCAAGACCTGGAGATAAAAATGATACCTGAACGATTCATGCACCCCCGCCCGAGCTCGATTGTGGCCGCACTCTATACCGCACGCGACCTCAAAGTGGATGTCGCGATCCTGCACGGCCCCTCGGGCTGCTCGTTCAAGCATGCCCGGCTCCTCGAAGAGGACGGGATGCGGGTGCTCACGACGGCGCTTGCAGACAACGAGTTTATCTTTGGCGGCCAGAAGCCGCTCGAAGAGGTGCTGCGGTACGCAGAGGATCATTTTGCCCCGAAGAAGATGGCCGTGATCGGGACCTGTGTCTCGATGATTATCGGGGAGGATCTCCCCTCGGCTATCGACAGCGCAGGGATCACGACCCCCACCATTGCCGTGGACATCCACGCGGGATTTCCTGAGAATATTTCCGGTGTGCTTGCGACGCTCGACGCAGCAAAGGAGGCCGGCTGGATTACGGAAGACGAGCTCGTCCGCCAGCACCGGCTCATGGGAAAAGCAAACGAGGTTGAAAAATTACGGGGCGCAGCATCGCAGGCATACATCGAACCCTCGCGGGGCGACTTAAAGCATGTCGCGGCTCAAAGGCTCATCGAATGTGCACGGAGCGGGGCAAAGGGCGTCGCGATCCTGAATGCAAAAAAGGAGACCGCGTACATGTTTGCCGATGAATTAATCGCGCTCCACGATGCCTGCCCGGATGCGAATATCACCTACATCGCAAACCTCGACAACCGGGGCCTGCCCAAGGTGCGGGCGGATGCAGAGCGGATCCGTGACGAGATGACAAAGCGCGGCGTGACGCTTGAACTGATCGGTGCGCTGGACGAGTACGGGGCAAACGGTGACGCGCTTGGCGCCCGGATCCGGGAAATTGCCCCTACGTTTGCACTTATTGCCGGCGTCCCGCACGCGATCGCCCCTGAGTACACGAACGGGATCGAGTGCTTCTCGGTGACTAACGGCCCCCGGCAGGTCGCGCCGCTCCACGCGATCGGCCACGAGCACGTACTCGTCGAGATCGACCTCCACCCAAAGACGCTGGGCGTGCGGGAGATCGTGGAGAGCGAGTTTGGTGCGGTGCTCCGGAGCATCGCATGAAATCCATTCTCATCACCGGCGACCGGTCCGGCAGCGGGAAGACGAGCATCACGCTTGCCCTTGCCGCCCTGCTCTCAAAAGAGCACACGGTCCAGACCTTCAAGGTCGGGATGGACTACATCGACCCCTCGTACCTTGCCGCAGCCTCGGGCCGGCCGTGCCGGAACCTCGATAATTTTGCCTTGAGCGAGGGACAGATCCGCGACATCTTCGCGTTCGGGTGCCGGGGTGCCGACATCGCGCTTGTGGAAGGAGTCCGGGGTCTCTACGAAGGGGCCGAGGCGCTCGACGACACCGGCAGCACGGCGGCGATCGCGAAAGTCCTCGATATCCCGGTCGTGCTCGTCGTCTCGGCGCAGAGCATCACCCGGAGCGCGGCGGCGCTTGTGAAAGGGTTCCAGGTCTTCGATCCCGATATCAGGATTGCAGGGGTCATCCTCAACCAGGTCAAGGGCGGCTCGCACCGGGACAAAGCGACCAAGGCGATCGAGTATTACTGCGGCGTGCCGGTGATCGGCGCGATCCCCCGGATGGAGGAGATGCAGCTTGCCATGCGCCACCTTGGCCTTGTCCCGTTCCGGGAGGGCAGCGGCCGGGGGGATTTTGACAAACGGATCGATGCCATCACCGGGATCATCGGGAAGTATGTCGATCTTGACCGACTCCTTTCGCTCGCCCGGGAACGCGAGCCCGTATCCCGGATGGACACGCTCCTCGACCCCGCAGAAGAGCAGCACGTCCGGATCGGCGTCGCGCTCGACGAGGCGTTCAACTTCTACTATGCCGACCTCTTCGATGTGCTCGCCTCGCTCGGGGCAAAGACCGTGCCGTTCAGCCCCCTTCATGACCGGCTGCCGGACGCGGACGGGTATATCATCGGCGGGGGATACCCGGAACTCTTTGTCCCGCAACTGGAGGCAAACGACTGTATGCGCGAGGCGGTGCGCGAAGTGTCGAAGAACGGCACCCCGATCTATGCAGAGTGTGGCGGGCTCATGTATCTCACCGACCGGATGGTGCTAAAACCCGGCTGGCAGGGGCAGGAGAAGGAACTGTCCGGGCAGATGTGCGGCGTGTTTGCGGGCGAGACCCGGATGCCGGCCAAGCGCGTGGTCAGTTACGTGGAAGGTGTCAGCAACGCCACCTGCCCGATGGGCGCTGCACGGTTCCGCGGCCACGAATTCCATTATTCGGAAGTTCTCCTTGCCCCGGAAACAACGTATGCCTACCGGCTGTCCCGCGGCATCGGCATCCACGATAACCTTGACGGGGCGGTGGTGAAAAATACCCTCGGGAGCTACACGCACCTCCACCCGGTCGGGAGCCGGGATATGTTCCATAACTTTTTTGATTGCTGCATGAACCAGCAATGAACTTTTTTTAAAGCGGGGGCGGCAGGAAAATCCGCACAAAAGAAAAAACTACAAGACACACCACACCCCATAACAATTTATGATCATTTACATTGACGGGAAATACCTCCCTGAAGGCCTCGCAAAGGTCTCTGTGTTCGATCACGGCCTGTTATACGGCGATGGTGTTTTTGAGGGAATCCGCGCATATAACGGCAGGGTCTTCCGACTCAAGGAACATATCGACCGGCTCTACGATTCGGCTAAGACGGTCGATATCCAGCCGCCGATCTCAAAAGAGGCGATGACCGAGGCGATCTGTGAGACGCTGCGCCGGAACAAGCTCAAGGATGCCTACATCCGGCCGATCATCACCCGGGGCGTCGGTGACCTCGGCCTTGATCCCCGCCGGTGCAAGAAGGCATCGGTTATTGTTATCGCCGTGACCTGGGGGGCGATGTACGGCGACCTGTACGAGAAGGGCTTAAAGGCGATCACCGTCTCGGTCCGGAGAAACGCCGCCGAGTCCCTCCCGCCGAACGTGAAGAGTCTCAACTACCTAAACAACATCCTCGCGAAGATCGAGGCGAACTACAAGGGTGGCGACGAGGCGATCTTCTTTGACACGAACGGGTACGTGGCCGAAGGTTCGGGCGACAACCTGTACATCATCAAGAACGGCGAGATCATCACCCCGCACACGCTCAACAACCTCCGGGGCATCACCCGGGTGGTCGTAAAAGAGATTGCAGAGTCGCTCGGGATCACCTTCCGGGAGCAGAACCTCGGGTACTTCGATCTCTACACCGCGGACGAACTGATCTGCTCCGGGACAGCGGCAGAGGTCGCACCGATCACGTGGGTCGACGGCAGGGTCATCGGCACCGGGAAGCCCGGCCCGATCACCCGGCAGCTGATTGCAGCGTTCCATACCGTGACCGAACACGAGGGATATCCAGTTTATACAAAGGCAAAGGCTGGTAAGGCAAAGCCGGCAGCAAAAAAGAGTGCTGCACCAAAGCCGGTGGCAAAGAAGCCTGCCGCAAAGAAGACCGGCGCACGGAAAAAATAATTTTTTTGCCGGGGGCCCGGGAATGAACCGGCCGCTTCCCGTCTTGTATTTCCATAACCTATTTATCAGGCAGAGTAAAACTAGTTAGAGCAATATGCTGCTATAGTGTAGACCGGCCAATCATGCGGGCCTTTCACGCCCGCGACTGGGGTTCGAATCCCCATAGCAGCACTTCTTTTGTGAAAGTTCAATTCTCTCATAGTTCATATCGTGTAAACGACATATTCCATGAGGTTTCAGGCTTTATCAAAAACCTTATCGCAAATTTCTTTATGTTCAGACTGAAAAGAATGTTTTCTTCTCTAAATAGTGCTTGCGCAACCAATTGAACTGCTTTCCAGAGGTCTCGATCCGATCCGAAATCATATCGTCTCTATGATAGCCTCTTTCTGCTGCACAGCCTGACGTTTCGCGATAACATATTGGATAATAACACCGGCTATCGCACATATAAGCCCAACAAGGGTGGAATACGTGATGTACATTCCGGCAGCTGCCGGTTTTACGGGAAAGTCCGGGACGCTGCTGACCGCGAGGATATAGGTACTGGCACCATACAGAATGAGCCCGATTGCAAAGACAAAGAACGGGAAGACCAGTACTTTTGCTAGGTTCTCCCGCTCATTGATATACACATCGACAATAACTCCAATTGATGTGACAAGACCGGCGATAATCAGCCATATGATTGCCCCATAGAGAAAACTCATCACGTACAGGAGAACGCCCATGCTGCTGTCTGAAGTATAATACTTCAGGACTGTGAAAAAACCAATAGCAAAGCCGATGACCACGAGCACGATGGTGGTCGAGTACGTGACAAAAGAGAATTTACCCCGGGACATGGATGCCCGTAGTGCATTGATAATCCCGTGGATAAATTCGTCCAGACCAAACCCTTTGTATAGCAGGTATATCCCAATCACACCGATCACGATAATGGTCGCAGTTCCCGGGTATCCCAGGATAAATGCGCTCGCGTAGAGCAGCATGGCAAGGCCAAGGGGAACGAAAACCACCCGGGAGATCTTGGGATCGTCGAGGAGTTTTTTTAAGATATAATACGTCCCCTCCAGATTGGGCATCTGGTTGACAATCACGCGCCGAATGCTTGCGACCGGAAGCCGTGACTGGATAATAGGTACGACGTACTCGTCTTCTGCGCCATCTGAAACAAGGATGCAGCTTGTGGGGTTTGTCTCTTTTATCACATCATCGAGGGTTGCTGCGATCTTCCGGTCCCCTTCGATCATGTGCAGGTGGTTGCCGGCAATAACTGCGACAACGGCCTCTTCACCTTTTGCGATCAGTTCATCATAAATTTTTACCGCAGAAAAGATCGCATTGACATCAGAGTCTTCCGGGTCGGCAAGGGCTAATGTGTCGGCTGCTTTCAGGCACTCGTGCCTGCCGACAACCGGGCTTTCAATTTTTGCCTTCCACCCGATATCATCGTCCCGGTCTACGCTCAGGACGAGAGTCCGACCCTCTGTCATTGGTATAATAAAATTGCCGTAAATCTATTAAACGATTGCCTAGAGGAAAAAAAGCGGATTGTTTTTTTAAATGATTAGACGAGTTTAGAACGCTGGAGCAGCAGGAGATCGTCCGTGGTAAGTTTTTCCCCGGCCCGGAAGTTCTGGAACAGGTGTTCGGCTTCCTGGCGGACGGCTTTCTGCTCTTTTGTTACCTTGACCTTTTTGGTTTTCTTGCGCAGCCCGGAGATAACCTTGTCGTAATCGCGCAATTCTTTCTGGCAGGCGATGAAGAATTTATGCTCGGCATCTGCGGATTCCTGGGCCTCGACAAAACTCTTATGGGCCGCATCAGCCGCCTCACGGGACTTGTCTGCCTTTCGGTAGGATTCGACCATAAGGTCATGATGTTTCTGGGCAAGTTCGGCAAGTTCGGTTACCTTTGCGTGGAGCTCGGAAGCATCCTTGCGAAAATCCCGGGCAGATGAGATCTTCGTCCGCATCTCCTTGTTCTGCTCGAGCTCGGCCTCCTGTTCCCGGACCTGGCCTTTCATCTGCTTGATCTTCTCAATGAGCTCGCGCTCCTTGTCAGTAGTAAAGACCTCGGTCTGCTGCCGGTACTCCATGTATTCGATCTGCTTCTGGAGTTCCTTGATGCCCCGGTTCTTAAGCGTCCCGTGCTCTTTTTTGAACGCTTCGATCTCTTCAAACAGCACATTTGCCTTGTCGTTTAAGTCGTTGCGCTGCGCTTTCTGGTCAAGTACTTCCTGGTTGTACTTGTCCCGGAGATCCTTGTTTTTCTGCGCTTCTTCTACAAACTCCCGGGTCTGGTTGTTGAGCGTATTTCTTTCCCGCGCAGATTTGCTAGCGGTGGCGTTGAGCTCATTTCTTCGGTTCTTGTGCTGTTCAGACTCAGCGAGGATCTTCTTTCGCTTTTCCATCAGGTCATTCAACATGCGTTACCACTCCTCATCGTATAATCCTGTAAGGAAGGTGCAAACACTATGTCAGAGACAGTAACTGACAAAAGCATGCGCGATTGTGCATGCGCATCTCTTTTGTAACCGCTCTGCATGCAGGATGCAGGGCGAAAAACATCAGAAAAGGATCGTTGCATAGAATATTTGCAAGACTTCAAAGAGAAGCCTTTGTTCGACACACGGTTCATGATGTTCAACACCCGGTACATGGATGACACCCATGCACCGGGTGTCGCCCAACATTCTCCCTTTAGATTATCTGGTCGAATGTACTATATTTTAATGGTGGGGACGCCTATTAAGTGTTTCGCCGACATTTCGAAGGAGAATCCCGGTGATGCCAAACGGGAAGAGCAAATTTTTTTCTGAAATTTACCTGAAAAAGCGGGGGTGGCGGCGTACCGTCATCACCCCCGAATCATTGATAACTGTTTTTTTGTTTTCTTGTTGTGCGTGGTACTTATCCGACCCATTCAAGGACGCCGCCGCCACTTGTCTGGTCCTTCGATGCTGCCCGCCTTCCCTGGCTCTGGGGCATCTCAACCTGTTTTGGGCTGGACCGCTTGGCGTCGATTTCCTGAACCATGGTCTTATATGACTGGCGTGTCCCGAGGATCTGGGCACTCTTGACACCGGTCATGATGGCGAGGACACGGATTTTGCCTTCCATGTCGGGCCTGACACGGGCACCCCAGATAACATCTGCGTGCGGGTCAAGCTCGTACGTGAGCGAGGTTGCGACTTCTTCCGCATCCTGCAGGGTAAGGTCGGTACCTCCAGTAATGTGAATCAGGCTGCCGGTTGCGCCGCGGTAATCGATATCAAGCATCGGGTTGCTCAGGCACTCGCGGACGACACTCTCTGCCTTGTTCTGCTGCTTGCTCTCCCCGACAAGCATGGATGCGACACCGCCCTTGGACATGATCGCCCTGACATCTGCGTAATCGATGTTAATGAGCGAAGGTTCTGTGATAGTCTCGGAAATACCCTTGACCGTTTCTCCAATCAGCTGGTCCATGACAGAGAATGCCTGGCCCAGCGGGAGGTTCGGGACGAAGTTTTTCAGCCGGTTGTTATCAAGGACAATGACCGAGTCCGCTGCTGCGGCAAGCGCTTCAAGTCCTTCTTCTGCACGGATCAACCGTGCCTTTTCGACCTGGAACGGGTAACTGACCATCCCGACTACAATTGCACCCTGCTCCTTTGCAACCTGTGCAACGACCGGGGCTGCACCTGTACCGGTACCTCCTCCCATACCTGCTGTGATGAACACAAGGTCTGCTGATTCGAGCAGTGCCTCAAGGGTGGGGCGGGCCATCTCGGCTGCACGCTTACCGACATCAGGGTAACCACCGGCACCGAGACCACGGGTCAGGGATTTCCCGATGAGGACACGCTTGTCGGCCTGGATCATATCCAGGTGCTGCTTGTCCGTGTTGATCGCAATCGTTTCTGCACCGGCGACTCCCATGTGGTGGATACGGTTTACCGTGTTGTTTCCGCCGCCACCGCAGCCGATAATCACAATTCTTGGCTGCCCGAGGAAATCGTCATCAGGTTCATTTGAGCCGGACTTGCTTACCTCTTTTTCAAGTTCGGCATTTTTTAATGCGTCGTTGATTATGCTTTGCATTTCTACCCTCTCATACCTTGAATGAAACCTGGTCATTATCCTTTAAGACACGGCCCGCTCGTTTCTCAACAAGTTCACGGACGGCAGCCCGGACAGCTTCTGATACATTAGGATACTCGCCTGCGTCCACCATCTGCTGGAGCAGGTTAATCTGCTGTTCGGGTAACCGGAGCGTGATTCGTTGCATCATTGTATCTCCATTTCTGACATATGTCGGTCAATTGTCGTTCATATGTCTGACAAGGGGAACTCTTGTGTCTGACTTAACCAGATAGACCAAAATGATACACAATGGAATATATGCCTTCTCATTTGATCCTGGCCCCGTCTCCAAACGCATTTATGACTTCCCGGCCAAGTAATTTTAAAAAAGACGGACGATTCAATGGCTGTTGATTTTCCCAGACCCGTGATACATGGTGGCACCGGAAAGCGACAGCGTGAAAATACCGGGAAAAACCTGCTGGATTTCAGCGCGAGCCTCAATCCCCTGCCCCCCCGGTTCGCGTGGCACTGCGATCCTGCGTGCCTTTCAGCGTACCCGGATAATGAATACGTTCAGCTCAAGGAGTGTATCGCACACACATTCCACCGGGATCCTGAAGAGATCTGCGTAGGAAACGGATCCATTGAACTGATCCGTGTTTTCTGCGCGGTCGGGCTCTCCGGAAAAAAAACGTATTTTACCGAATCTCCCACGTTCGGCGAATATGCGCTCTCCGCCTGTCTTGCCGGTGCATCGGAAGTAAGGGCCCCTGAATCTGCCAGCGTCTCCTTTGTCTGCAACCCCAACAACCCGACCGGAGAACTGCACAACCGCTCTGAAATGATGGCACGTATCAGGGATGTGTCGTCACATGGGGGGATGCTCTTTGCTGATGAGGCATTTATTGAGCTTGCAGACCCGGCACAAAGTATTGTGGATATACGTGATCCCTCACTTTTTGTCCTGCGCTCGCTCACCAAGAGTTTTTCCGTTCCCGGGATCCGGTTCGGGTACGGTTTCGGGAATCCTGACATGATTGCGAAGATCGAGACCGCCCGCCCGCCCTGGAGTGTAAATGCATATGCAGAGGCATTTGCCCTCCAGGCATTCAGCCATCTTGATGAACTAGGGAAATCCCGGGACTATATCCGAAAAGAACGCGAATGGCTGTCTTTGAAGATCGAAGAACTCGGGCTGCGGTGTCACCCTTCTTCGGTTAACTACCTGCTTGTGGACTGTGCCCGTTCTGTGGAACCGCTGTGTACGCAGCTCGAAACTCATGGTATTCTCGTTCGTGACTGTACCTCGTTTGGCCTTCCCACCTGTATCCGCGTCGCTGTGCGGACCCGCGAGGAGAATGAACAGCTTGTGGAGGCACTCTCTGCATGCGTGCGCTGATCATGGCCGGGGGCGCGGGCAGCCGCCTCAACAGCGGAGAAAAACCGCTGATCCTTATCAACAACCGACCGATGCTCGGGTACGTCATCGATGCGTTTGCCGGGGCCGGGTGCGAAGTGGTTGTTGCAACGTCCCAAAAAACTCCCATGACCCGGAACTGGTGCCGGGTAAATGGTGTCGATTCCTACAATGCTGATGGAGTGGATTATATCCTCGATATGGTCGAAACGGTGCAGGCGCTTGAGGAGACACAGCCACTCTTTGTAAGTGTTTCAGATATCCCCTGCATTGATGCCGAAATTATTGCAGGTATCCACGAGGCCTACCTGAGTTCGGGAAAAGATGCCTGCTCAACATGGGTGCCGAGCCGTATTGTCAAGGCCTGCCGTGGCGGCATGACCTACCGCGAGACGATAAAAAACGAGGAGGTCTGCCCGACCGGGCTCAATATTTTACGCGGAGACCGGATTGCAGACGTGCAGGATGAACTGCAGCTGGTGATTGCCGATCCGCGTCTGGCTCTTAACGTCAACACGCGGGAGGACCGGGCCGCTGCAGAAGCGTTTTTACACAAACGTTCCGGAAAACCATAGGTTTTGCGGCGAAATTTTAAAAAATGCGCACCGGGTTACAGGGCAATCAGCCCCAATCCGTGCCTTTACGCTCAAAAAACGGCAGATGCTGGCGTATTTAGTACGAATGCATATTAAGGTGCGGGGTCAAATACTGCTGTATTATGGTGGAGTCGCAGGAGATCGAGCTGCAGGGTCATATCATCGATTCGGGTATCATGACCCAGCTTTTTGACCGGGTCATGGACATGGGAGGGAATTTCGAGATCCTTGTCTTTGATGTGGGCAAAAAGAAGACCGATCCGACGTACGCACGCCTCAAGATTGTGGCGCAGGACAAGGAGAAACTGCGCGCCATCATGTCGGAGCTCCACCGGTTCGGGGCCCGGCTCCCCCCGGTAAAGTCCGTCCACTACGTCCCTGCGGCCGGCAACCGGGACTCGCCCAAAAATTTCTACACGACCACCAATCACCCGACGCAGGTCAGGCTTGCGGACGAATGGGTCCAGGTCGATGGCATCGAGATGGACTTTCTCATAGTGGTCGATCCAAAAAAGAAGAAGGCCCGGTGCACACCATTAGGGAAGATAAAGAAAGGCGACCTGGTGGTTGTCGGCGAGGGAGGGGTGCTGGTGAGTTATCCCGACCGGCCCCGGACCAGCAGCACGTTTGAATTCATGCACGGCACGGTCTCTTCGGAACGCCCCAGCGAGACCCTGATCGCCCAGATTGCAAAAGAGGTAATCGAAGTCCACAAGAGCGGGGGGAAAATTATCCTTGTCGGGGGCCCTGCGATCATCCACACCGGTGCGGACAAGGCGGTGGCAGAGATGATCCGGAAAGGATACATCAACGTCCTGTTTGCGGGTAATGCGCTTGCGACCCATGATGTGGAGTACAACCTCTTCGGGACATCGCTCGGGATGGACCTGAAAACCGGAAAACCGGTGATGGGTGGGCACCGGCACCATATCTACGCGATCAGCGAGATCATGCGGGCCGGTTCTCTTAAGAACGCGGTAAAGAAGGGCATTCTCAAAGGGGGTATCATGTACGAGTGCGTGAAGCACGATGTACCGTTCGTGCTTGCCGGTTCGATCCGCGATGACGGACCATTGCCTGATGTGATCCAGGACACCATGGTGGCACAGGATGAGATGCGCAAATATATCCCCGGCTGTAAGATGGTGCTGATGGTCGCGACCCTCCTGCACTCGATCGCGGTAGGTAACTGCCTGCCCTCGGGGGTAAAGACCGTCTGCGTAGACATCAACCCTGCCTCGGTGACCAAACTAATGGACCGGGGCACAACGCAGGCAATTGGTATAGTCTCCGATGCCGGGACCTTCCTCCCGCTTCTTGCCGAACAGATCGAAAAGCAGAGCAAGGGGAAAAAGTAGGAACATCCTTTTTTTAAAAAGGCTTATGGAAAACAGTTCTCACTACCGGGGTACATCGAAATGATGACCCCTCGTTTCAGGTACCCCGCTTACGGCAGGGTGCGCAGCACACCGGTCTCCCGGGTATCATACCCGCCCAGTCGTTCGAGCACGGCTTTGAATGCGGGGGAAGAGATCGTTTCCACGAGTGCTTTTACCCGGGGATCTTTCATGTGCGAGGCGCGGATGGCAAGTTCGTATCGCTCAGTTGCTACCGGGACAAAACGGAGATGCAGGGCCTGTGCCGCTGAAAAGACACCCATACCGGCATCGGCCTCCCCGGATTTTACTGCAAGCGCCACGGCAAGATGTGTCGTAACCTCCCGGTCGTATCCCCGTATGTCCTGCGGGTCAATACCCCGTTTCTGGAGTTCGAAGTCAAGCAGTATCCGCGTACCCGCACCTTTTTGCCGGTTGACGTAAGTATGGTGCATAAGATCGTCAAACCCGAGACCGTCACGCGAGATCACGCCCTGCTGGCGTTCTGCTACGCAGACGAGCACGAGCTCCTGACCGGGCATATGCTTTTCCAGGTACGATACATTGAAACTCCCATCTTTTGCGAGCAGATGCATGGGTGCCGCATGGCATTCATCATTCATCAGCGCGATGATGCCGCCCATGCTTCCCACGTTCGTTGAGTGGAGATCCACGTTCCGATATCGGAGAAGATCGGCAAGGTAGTCGAGGACCGGGTCGTGGCTGCCGGTAACAAGGAGCGCCTGGCCGGCATCAGCGAGGGGCACCATGAGCGTTGCAGTGACCGGCTCGCCCTTCTCCATACCTTCGACACCGGGCAGGATGGTGATATAGGCGTTTGCCCGGACCGCGCTCATCTGCACACTTGCACCCCGTGAGAGCGGGGAAAGCACCCATCGGCTGCCCACCATGCCGGCTGCACAGAGAACAAATTCCTCAGTGCCGATATCCTTGTGAAGCGTGGTTGTGAGCTGCCCCTCAAGAGTTTCCGGGACTGCGGGATTGAGGCCATAATGCCCGAGCAGCGGGAGGACAATCTCCCGCAGGAGGGTAAGTGCGGAAAGGGGGTAACCCGGCATGCCGATCACCGGTTTTTCTCCAACACGCCCGATAATCGCCGGTTTTCCGGGTTTTATCGCTATACCGTGAACGAGCACCTCGCCAAGCTCTGCGATGACATCAGCGGTATAGTCCCGCGTTCCCGCCGAGGAACCGGCCGAAACGATGACGATCTCGTTCTCTGTGAGGGCTTTTTTTATGGCATTGCGGATGAGCTCCGGCTCGTCCTTAACAATAGGGTACCGTGTACACTTTGCACCGACAGCAGTCAACACTGCAGAGGCCATCAACGTGTTGCTCTCGACGATCTGGCCCGGGGCGGGACGGATATGGTGATCGACAAGTTCACTGCCGGTCGGGATGAGGCCCACTCTCACGCTAAGAACGTCAACTTCAGCGATTCCGTATGCTGCAAGTGCCCCGGGTTCGTGAGGGCGAATCATGTGCCGGGAGGCAAACACCATCTCGGACTCGCCAATATCCTCACCAGCGGGACGGATATGCTGCCAGGGAGGTACTGCCTTTCGTATGACATACTGCTCGTGCTCAACCCAGACATCCTCGATCATGATCACTGCGTCATACTCCGCAGGGACAATGTTTCCGGTATTGACCCGGGCCACCCGGGCGAGCGTTACCGGGTGCTGCTCGTCTGCCCCGGCGGTGTCCACGCTTTTTACCGCAATACCGTCCATCGCGGCAAGATGGATCTCAGGCACGGAGTACCGTGCGATCACGGGCGAGGCGGTTACACATCCCACGCACTTTTCTATGGTCACCCGTTCGACTGACGGTGTACAGCTAAAAGACCGGGAAACAATCGCTTGTGCTTCGGCAAGCGATTTAACATCAAGATAGCGTTTCACCATTGCGATACCCCCGGTACAGCGCCTCGGGCTTGCAGGTCGGGCATCATGTAATCTCCGTTCTCCTCCGGATCCGGATGCCGGTGCAGTATCATGAGTGCAGGTAATCCACGAATATGCGATACGATCATGCTGTACGGAAAATATCCGTTCTTGTTTGTGATAAAGAATTGTTCTGTCCGCAAGTCTGTGATGGGACACCGGTAGTTGGCTCACGGTCAATGGTTCCCTGCACAAGAATAAACAGTACCACGTGTAGCCGGCTCACTTTCCTGTACCAATACTCTGACACGAGTCCACGTGAAAAATCTCATCTCCTGTTTTGAAATTAACCTCAATCAACTTCTTATGATTCATCGGGTTCAAGCTCAACCGCGATAACTATCTGAAATCAATTGATATGACAAGGAAAATGGGAATCCCATCAACATGAGCCGGGTATTTTCTATCTCGAAACCCCGTTTTTACTAAATGTTGGGGTTTGTTCCTGAATCTTCTGATGATTATTCGTTATTCTCTTTAATAAAAACCAAAAAACGGACGGCCCCTCTCCCTTCACGATAGTGTTTTGTAGAGATACAAAATTCGCTGGATCGCGGAGAGGTTCGTGCAGATCGCGATAATGATCACGGAAACCCAGATAAACCCGGTAACGCCCCCAAGGATCAGCACAAGGAATGTTTCGGGCCGGCCAAAGAACCCGACGCCTTCAAGAGGGTCGTCGATTTTGCCCTCCACCTTTTCCCGGTACCCGATCTCCGCGTAGACAACCGGCTTGATGAACGTGTTCATCAGCGAGCCGGTTATGGCAAGACCGATGACGGCAAAATCTGCAATTCTTGGGACCGGCAAAAACCCGCTCACGATGGTGATCCCGGAGAGACCGACGCCGAGCAGCACAAGGGCATCCACGTACTTATCGACGATCCAGTCAAAGACGGCCCCGAAGTTGGTGTGAGAGTTGGTTCTGCGTGCAATGCTACCGTCAATGAGGTCAAAGAGTGCCGAGAGCAACAGAAGCAGGCTCCCGATCAGAAACTGCCGTTCCACAAAAAGGACTGCAGCAGCAATCCCTGCAACGAGAGCAAGAAACGAACACTGGTTTGGGGTAATACCGCAGCGGACAAAGACCCCTGCAACCGGCTCAAGGTACTGTTTAAACCGTGGCCGGAGGGCGGTAATATTCATAGCTCAATTGATGGGTACGCGAACCATTAATAGTTACGGAAAAATACCGGATTGCAGGTATCATCAACTTACGTGTATTATTATTACCTGCAGGCAATCATCATATTATTTACATCGCGCGTCTAATGAAAAACTAAAGAGTTGAACCTGATGGCAGCAACACCGGCCCGTCCGCACGTTTTAATGATGTCCGAGATCACTGCTGACGGCAAGCTTACCCTGAAAAATGGTGCTTCCAGCAAGATCCTGATGAAATATATGGCGCATGAAACCGAGATCCTGCTCCACGAGACCCGGGCCGCTTACGATGCGATCATGGTCGGCGCAAACACCATACGGATCGATAATTCATTTTTAACAGTACGGCTCGTGCCCGGAAAAAGCCCGCTCCGGGTCATCCCGTGCAGCATGGCAGACATCCCACTTGACGCAAACATACTCGGGCCCGATGCAAAAACCCTCATTGCAGTGTGCGAGCAGGCTCCAAAGGATCGGGTCGCTGCAATTAAGGCAAAAGGCGTAACCGTGGTAACGGCCGGGAAAACTCATGTCAATCTGCCCCTGCTCATGCAGATCCTGCATGACGATTTCGGGATAAAGAAACTGATGATCGAAGGCGGCCCGACTTTAAACTGGCACATGCTCCATGACAAACTGGTCGATGAAATCCGGCTCATCCACCTGCCGTTTATTGTCGGCGGATCGGATACGCCATCCCTCGTGGGCGGAATGCATATCAATACCGAAGACGAGATGATCCGGTTAAATCTCAAGAAATACTATATGTGCGGCAGCAACCTCGTCTCCGAGTTTGACGTGCTGTACACATAAGAGCTTACCTTTATGGCACAAATCCCTGAAACATCCCCGGCATTTCCTGCGCCGGGCCCGGCACCGCACAGTACCGGTTTGAAATGGTTCCTGGTCATCGTTGTCGGACTTATTCTTGTGATCGGAATTTTTATTGCAACGTTCTATATCGCAGACAACTCGCATCCCGGCGTAAAAGTCATCCGGATGGAAGGACAACTTTCCACCGGAGATTTCTCTGATGCTACTGGTGTTGGAAGCGAGTACGTGGGCAACCAGCTGCGGGATGCGGCCAACGATCCGATGGTCGAGGCGATTGTCATCCGGGTCGATAGTCCGGGCGGGACACCGGCTGCTGCAGAGGAGATCATCAGTGACCTGGAGTATGCAAAGACCAAGAAACCGGTCGTTATATCGATGGGGGACATGGCCACCTCTGCTGCGTACTATGTGAGCGCCCACGGGGACAAAATATATGCGAACCCGGATACGTTTACCGGGGCTGTCGGTGTTATCTGGACATTCTCGGACATCAGCAGCTGGATGAAGCAGGAAGGCTATAATGTCTCTGTCGTAAAATCCGGGGAGAAAAAGGATATGGGATCGACATCCCGCGCCCTGAGCACCGATGAACGGGAGTACGCCCAGAAGATCGTCAACGATAGTTTCGAGAGGTTCATCACGGATGTGACAACGCAGAGGGTGATTGCACGGTCAGATATCGATGATGGCCGGGTGATCCGGGGTTCCGATGCGGTGAAGATCAACCTTGTCGACAAACTAGGCAACCTCAATGACGCAATTGAAGGCGCGAAGGAACTGGCGGATTCAAGGAAGTAATTTTACCCGGTTTTTTTTCGCGGGATTTATTTATATCTGTACCTGTTTTGTTGCAGGAACATGACGCAATTTAACGTCCCTGCCGGGGATTTGCTTTGTCAGTCACTTATCGGCGTTTTCCCATTCATGACCGATTTTCACGGGAGGCTATCTTTGCATAAAAAGATGCGGGAAACGAATCTCAGTACTTCTCTATTTTCACGTTGAAAGAACAACCACCAAAAATTCGAATGAGCCAGATCTGGAAGCGGGAGTACCCTTTTTTGGCAGCCGCCACCCTCACTTTATGCCAGGAGGGGGTACCTCCCCATTTGTACAAAGGTGGCACCCCCCCACTCCCGGGCTACAAGAAGGGGGTGGGTGATCATGCTTTTAAAAAATTGGTCGGGGGGTGGGGGTACCTCTCCTTTTTAGGAGCGGGGGGTACCCCCTTGCAAGAAAAGAGGCCCCTACCCCCACTAAGCCATCGGCGGGCAAAATATCCCTTCAGACGATAACTCCACGCGAAGCACAGGTTTTGGAAATGCCGAAAAGGGGGGGGGTAGGCCTCCACTTATGCCCGGACAGGGGGGTGGGGGTACCTCCCGGTTTTGGGAGCGGGGGGTGCCACCCCGGGCTGGTTGAGGGGAGTACCCCCAATGAACCAAAAATCGTTCGGCAAGTACTGTTAAAAAATTCTGATGTGTGTAAAGGAAAATTTAGAGAAGTACTGAATCTGAAAAATCAAGTATGAACCGGGGTTCTCACGAGAATCATGGAAAAATTGTTAATTAAAAGTCTGGGAAGGGCTCTCTACCCTATGGCCTCTCCAAGGCACGGCGGGGCAAGGAAATTTTTTTGTAGTATTTTTTAATCGATAGATAGTCACTGATCCGCCGAAAGGGCATCCCTTCAGGAAAGTGGCACTCATCGTACCTCCTGCATTAGAGAGGGCAGATACGATCTCATCCGTTATTATGTAGGGGTCTTTTTTAAAAAAACAGATTTTTCTCCGGAACCCGGGGAAAAAACGTTTCATATCATCCGGATCGGGTCGGCCTTCATGTATTCCCGGCAGACGGTTGTTGCGTAGTGGCCCGGGGGGAGGGTAAATTTCAGGTGCACATTTGTTTCCTGCACGGAAGCATCGATCATTGTTTTAAGGGCAATTGGGCGCCATGCACCATCGAACTTTGTCCTGACAAAAAGTGAGGCTTTGCGGAAATCATCAGCGGTGATCTGCATCTCTGCAAGAATATCCCGGATAGCATTGTTTCCGGTGACGGCATCTGTCTCATCCTTGCCCGGCATGAAAAGCGCGATGCTGCACCGGCCCCGGGCCAGATGGAGCGTGACTGCAGAAATATTTGCCGCCGTCACTGCATCGGTGCGGCCGTTTGTGAAGATCAGACGGTCTCCCGGGAGAGGATCGGTGAGAGTGTGACCTTCGCTGAGCCGGTGCGAAAGGGCACTGTTGAAGAGGTAAGACTGGAACGCGGAGACAAACATTGAGAGGAGTTTTGGCGGCAGCTGCTGGAGTGCACCGGCATAATCGTCCGTATGGGTGTGGAGGTACGAGAGCATCGAACGCTCAAAGGACATATGCACCGGCAACTCGCGGAGGGCGACTGCCGTGTCCCGGGTGTCCATAAACGCTGTCCTGACCCGTCGGACTTCTTCGGTCTCGTGGGGGAATGCCAGGCCCACATAGATCATCACGGCCTGTTCGTAATCCCCGTGCAGGATCTGTTCCCCGATCCGGTGCGTCAGCGGGCGGATGACGCCGAAACGCTGGAGCCCGAAATAATTGGGCAGGGCCTGCGATGCGGTCTCCGTTACGGTGATGACCCGGCCGGCCAGATCCTCCGGGTCGGCAGCCCGTATACAGATGTCGAACCGGTTTCCCTCAAGATCGCCAAGCGAGAGCTGTTCGTTCGACTGCCCGATTGGTTCAAGGATAATATCTTTTAAGGAAAACGCGGCGATATCCTCTGGCGTTACCTTGTAGAGCGAGATGAGCTGCGTTGTTCGTGCATTCTTGTCTTTTGTCCCCGCCCACCCGATCCGCCGGTGGCTGATATTGAGCCGGCGGGCGATCTCCTTTACCGCGTGCTGGAGTTCCCAGTTGGTTTTCGTGAGCCGGCAGATCAGGTACGGGCCTGTCGTCTCGCCTTTTCCTGCGGGAGAGATCTCGTCAACCAGAAAATCTTCCGGCACCGTGCGGAGCGTTCCGCCGATCCCCGGGGTAGCGGTCGCGTAGTACTGCATCCCGAGCTCGCGTTCAAGCGCATAGGGACTCTCTTTCATAAGAGCGAGAGCGTCCCGGTAATCCTGTCGAGCTCTTCTGATTTTGCCGGCCCAAGGCCGAGGGCGGTGATGGTGCCGGGGGGGATCTCGGTCATGCCGGCGTCCTGTATCAGGGATGTCGAAATCCCGGCCTGTTCCGCGAGCACCTTGATCTCAAAGAGGGCCCTCTCGCTGTCGGCTTTGAGCACTACTTTTTTCTGACCTTCCGTCTGCCACGCTTTGCGCAGCGTTTTATCTGCGCTCTCAAACGCCCCGATTGACGCATGGGCAGCCTGAGCGCATTTCTTGCCGCAGCTCATCTTTACGTCATTACGGATAATGAGGCACTGTTTGTACCTGAAATCAGGTTCGTGCCTGAATCTGGTTTCATTTTGAGGTAATTTTGGCATCGCGAAATCTCTTTAGTTTAGGCAGAAATTAACCTTATCATTTCCAAAAATTGCAGACGATTTTGTAAAATCAGAATCCTGTCAATTACCGTGTGGAAAAGAGGGGAGATCAATTACTTTACCCTTTGACAGGTCTCTTTGCCATGAGAAACCTCTATCTGATCTCTCACTAAAAAGCAATTATGAAAAAATCACAATCTGAATCTAAAAATACGCACAGAACGAAATTAAAGGATAGCTCTGCTCAGATAATGTTATCTAACCTCAGTAAGAAACACAGTGCTTTTAATGATTTTTATTCCGACAATAAAGCCGATATTAATAAAATAAACATTAACTGGACTATCTCTACAGAATCTAAAAAAGAGGGTACTTCTTCACCAGTAACAGATACCATTATCTTAAAAAAATATCCAAAATCCCTAGAAGATGCACGAATCGTCGCCCATGAAATCGAACATCTGCTGATCTGGAAAGAGGGATATCCTTACGTCATAGCTGACCCCCATGCCGATGTTGAAGTGTACCGCCAGCTTCACCAGTTGGCTCAGGTTATCCAGGAACCGGTTTTTGAGCCTATGGTCGAATCGAGATTGAAAAAATACTTTAAAAAATTGTGCTCTGACAATCACACTTCTGCAATGAAAGGATTAACAAAATTAATTGAAAACAAGGAAAAAATCCTCCCTGAACTAAACGATTGCCGGAATCTCCTGTATTACAGTTGTCTGTATGTCCAGAAATGCCTGTTACTTGAATCCACCTGCGATAAAGACAAAGCCGAGGAATATATCCTTAAATTTAATTCCAATTTTGGCGAAACTATTCTGCCGTGCGCAGAGAAAATACTATCTCTGATAAAAAAGAACAACACTCGTTCTCCTGAATCAGTCAAAATAATTTTAGAGAGCATTCTCCAGAACAGGAAATTTGGATTTGACTACCGGTACCAGGAAGAATATAACCGGTTCTCCCTATTCGACTAAAACAGCAACTTCGGGAGTCGGTCTTGAGACGGTACCTGCAAGGATAGATCTGCATCACGGTCCCACTCCCACCCATACAACACCAAATCCGGCCGTTATTCACATAGGTCCCCTTACAGACCCGATCCAATCCGGGCTCAATCCAGCCCCCGATTGCCCTTTTCACACCCCAAAAGAAGCCCGCATCAGGCCCCGTTTCAAAATGCCCTTAAATCAGCCGTATTTTGCCAAACGGACGAAATAAAACAATCTCATATTGCGGTTTTAAGGCTTGAAACAGGGTCCGGATGGGTGTTTATTGGTGAAGGAAACAAATGCCGCTACAAGGCCGCCATGGCCCGATTAAAGGCATTATATGGGGCTCAATTTGGGCTTTGTTTTGGAATCAGGGGATTTATAAGGGATTTTTATTGGGGTGCGTTTATGGTGATGATCCCCGGGTAAGTGGACTGGAATCCATTTTACTGGAGGGGAAATATGATCAGGGAAGTCTGTGCCTCACGTGAGAAAGCGGAGCTCGTGCCGCACCGGGGAAAATATACCCCGGCTACCCACCTCACGAAAGTATCCGCGCACCGGATTGCCCGGCCGGATCCCGGCAAAAACATAATCAGACGGTGGTAGGGACATAGTTTTAAATGGGGGGTGCCCTTTTTCGGGGCGGGCTGGAAAACCTGAAAACCCTCACCGGAGGCAGGTTAAATTAACTTGTTAACAATTCTATGCAAACATGTCCGATTTGTTAAAGAACCTCAAAATGGTGTCAAATCAAATGCCTTTATTAGAGGCAAGTACCAAAATTTTGTTGATAGTCATGGTCAGAATAGCCGTAAATCTGATTTCAGGAAGAACTATCCAGCAAGGTGTTGCGATCGAGGGTGGAAAAGAGAAGCCCTACTATCGTGAAGCAGCTGGAATTATTGAAATGGACCGCTCCGATTTAAAAAAACTCGGGGCATGGAAGAACACCACCGTCCGGGTCACCAGCCCTTATGGCAGCGTTATAGTCAAAGCGGTCGAGACTGCCCAGGGACCGCACCCGGGTGTAGCTTTTATCCCGATGGGACCGTGGGCAAACTCCATTATTGACCCGAATACCTACTCCACGGGGATGCCAACATTCAAAGGAACTCCTGTGACACTGGAAGTTGCAGCAAACGAGCCGATCCTTCTCGGCATCGAACTTGTACAGAAACTTTGCGGGGTGAAAACTGAATGACCAGGACTATAACCGATGTGGTCTGCCCTTTCTGCGGAACACTTTGTGATGATATTGAAGTGATTGTTTCCGATGATGGCAAGAAACTCCTCGAAGTCGACAATGCCTGCGTAATCGGGACAGAAAAGTTCCTGCACTCGCAATCACCTGACCGGATCACCCGTCCCCGGATGCACCAGGAAGACGGGTCATGGAAGGAGATCTCCTATGATGAGGCTGTTGAATACACCGCCCAGATGCTCGCAAAGGCGAAAAAGCCACTCATGTTTGGGTGGTCTTCAACCAACTGCGAGGCCCAGAGTGTGGGTAATGAGATTGCCGAAATGAGCCGGGCATGCTGTGACAATACCGCTGCAACCTGCCACGGCACTTCCCTGATTGCGATTCAGGATGTAGGTCTTCCATCCTGTACTCTTGGAGAAATCAAGAACCGTGCGGACAGGATTGTCTTCTGGGGTTGCAACCCGGCACATGCCCACCCCCGGCACATGTCCCGGTACTCCATCTTCCCTCGCGGTTTTTTTACGGGTAAGGGACAGATGAGCCGCAAGCTGATTGTTGTTGATCCCCGTGTTACCGACACCGCCAAGATGGCCGACATGCACCTTCAGGTAGCACAGGGCCAGGACTACGAACTCTTAAACGCATTCCGCGTTGCCTTTAAGGGTGAATGGCTCCCTGACGAAGTTGCCGGCATTCCCAGTGAGAAGATCCGCGAGGCTGCTGATATCCTGAAAAGCGGCCGGTTCGGCATCATCTTCTTTGGCATGGGTGTTACCCAGTCGCTCGGCAAGAACCACAATATCGACGAGGCAATTGCTGTCACTAAGGATCTCAACGATTACACAAAATTCTCGATCATGCCGATGCGGGGCCACTACAATGTTACCGGCTCCGGAGAAGTTTTCGCATGGCAGTTTGGGTTTCCCTACGCAGTTGACCTTACCCGGGGCTTTGCCCGCTACAACCCGGGCGACACAAGTACGATCGACCTCCTCACCCGTGGAGAGATCGACGCCATGTTGACCATAGGAAGCGACCCGGGCGCACACTTCCCGATTAGCGCGGTCAAACCGATCGCCAATATGCCGTCCGTCTGCATCGACCCCCACCTGACCCCGACATCCGGGGTCTCAAAACTCCATGTTCCGGTCGCTTTCAATGGGGTCGAAACCGGTGGCAACTGCTACCGCATGGACAACGTGCCAATTGACTGCCGCAAGGTAGTCGAGCCCCCGGAGGGGATGCTCACCGACGAAGAGTTCTTAATAAAAGTCCGGGACCGCTTAAAACAGCTCAAGGGGGCAGCATAACCATGTCAGAATACATCATCAAAAACGGTCATGTCTTTGACCCGGTCCAGGGCATCAAAGGCGACAAGAAGGATATTGCAATCAAGGACGGAAAGATAGTCGACAAGGTCAGTTCCTCGGCAAAGGTTATCGATGCCAGGGACAAGACCGTCATGGCAGGCGCCGTGGAAATCCACGCCCATATTGCAGGCCCCAAGGTTAACCTCGGCCGCATCTACCGGCCCGAGGACAAACTCTTCAGCTGCACACCAACCCATGGCATGGAGCGGATGGGGGGCGGGGCATCGATCCCGACCACGTTCAAGACCGGCTACGAGTATGCAAAGATGGGATACACCACCGCGATGGAAGCGGCAATGCCCCCGCTCTTCTCACGCCACGTCCACGAAGAGATCCGCGACACACCCATTATCGATGAGGGTGCATTCCCGGTCTTCGGGAACAACTGGTTCGTGCTCGAGTATCTCAAGAACCATGAAGTTGAGAACACCGCAGCCTACATTGCCTGGCTCCTCAACGTGACGAAAGGGTACGCAGTCAAGGTCGTCAACCCCGGTGGGACTGAAGCCTGGGCATGGGGTCTGAACTGTCTCTCCGTTAACGACCCGGTTCCATATTTCGACATTACTCCCGCAGAGATCGTCAAGGGACTCATCGAGGCGAACGAGTACCTCGGCCTCCCGCACTCAATGCACATCCACCCGAACAATCTCGGGAACCCGGGATGCTACGAGACCACGCTCGAAACCATGAAGCTCGCAGAAGGCTTCAAGGCCAAAAACAAGTTTGGCCGCGAGCAGGTCCTGCACCTCACCCACACCCAGTTCCACTCCTACAAGGGAACCAACTGGGCAGACTTTGAGTCCGGTGCAAAGGAAGTCACGGACTACGTGAACAAGGCCAAGAACATCACCATCGATACCGGTAACGTGACCCTTGACGAGACTACCACGATGACAGCGGATGGCCCGTTCGAGCACCACCTCACCGGCCTCAATCACTTAAAGTGGGCGAATGTCGATGTGGAACTTGAGACCGCAGCCGGAGTCGTGCCGTATATTTACAGCCCGAACATCTCGGTCTGTGCAATCCAGTGGGCGATTGGCCTTGAGATCCCGCTGATGATGAAGGACCCGATGCGCTGTTACATCACCACCGATCACCCGAACGCAGGACCGTTTACCCGGTACCCGCGTGTCATCAAGTGGCTGATGTCCACGAAGGCCCGTGAGACCCAGATCAACGCCTTCAAGCACAAGGATAAGGTTCTTTCACAGACCAGCATCGGCAGCCTTGACCGCGAGATCTCGCTGTACGAACTTGCCCAGATGACCCGCGCCGGCCCGGCAAAATCCCTTGGCCTTTCTTCCATGTGCGGCGGCCTGAAGCCCGGTATGGACGCCGATGTTGCAGTCTATAACTTCAACCCGGACAAACCCGTTGCAAACCCCGATGATATCGAGACAGCGTTCTCGCGCTGTGCGGCGGTCTTCAAGAGCGGCGTGCAGGTAGTCCAGAACGGTGAGATCATCGGCACCGGCCACAAGCGTACACTCTGGGTTCATGCAAAAGTCAATGACAACCCGCAGGTCAGGCGCGACATCACTGAAAAGTTCGTCAAGTACTACAGTGTGACGCAGAACAACTACGAAGCGCTCGGGCACACATTCATCCCGAACCCGTTTGCCCTTGAGGTTGATGCAACGAAGGCATAGGTGAGCGACATGGAAACCGTAACCATTACCATGAAAAATGCGCCTGCACTGTATCTTGAGGCTGACAACGTGTCTCCCGATGCATTTGCCGGCAAATCTGCAGCACAGATCGCAGAACTCTCGGTCCACGAGGGCAACACTACCTCTCCTCTTGGGAAATATTTCGAGGTCACAGGCAATGCCGGTGCAACCGCAGCCGACACGAAGATCGTTGTCAAAGGCGATGTTAAGAAAGTAAAGTACCTCGGTTTCAAGATGACCGCCGGGGAGCTCGTCATCGAAGGTAACACTGATCTGTATGTCGGTGCATGGATGACGGGGGGAAAGATCTTCGCGAACGGCGATGTCGCGGCATTTGCCGGGCTTGCCCTGAAAGGCGGCGAGATCACCATTGAGGGTAATGCCGGTAACTACCTCGGCGCTGCATACCGTGGCGACTGGAGAGGCATGTCCGGTGGCAGGATCCTCGTCAAGGGCAATGCCGGATCGGATATCGGTATGTATATGCTCGGCGGCGAGATCGTCGTAAACGGCAATATCGATGTTCATGCCCTGACCCACGCTGAGGGGGGCAGGCTTGTTGTCAAGGGCAATGCGAAGAGCAAGGTCGGCGGCCAGATGGTGGACGGGACTATATTCATCCTGGGCACCATCGATCTCATGATGCCCGGGTTCAAGTATGTCGATACCGTTGAGCAGGAAGTTGACGGTGTCAAGGCAAAGTTTGCCCACTTCATCGGTGATATGGGAGAGCGCCACAAGAAGAAAAAGGGACAGGTCATCTACGGCAACCTGTATACCCGGGTATAACTTTTTTTAACGGTGTATTATTGTTTCAGGAACGGGTTCATTGTCACCGGTTTAACGGGATCACCAGGCTCAGTTTTTAAAAAACAAAAAAAAATGAAGGGGGCATGCATTAGCCCTGTTGTTGATTTACACCTCTGAAATAATCCCCACGATCGGTGATAGCCAAATTTGTCACCGTCAGAACCAGTGAGACCATCGCTACAAATACCGTTTTGAACACTATCCGGATATGCGGGTTTTCCCGTTCATCCCCATCCATCAACCCATCCAATCCGGGCTCAATCCAACCCCCGATTACCCCCCCGACCCACTCAAAAGAACCCCGTATCGGGCTCCGTTTCAGGAAGTCCTCAAATTGATCTTCTTTTTGAAATCGGACGAATAAAAATGGACACGCTAATGCGGTTCTTTTGGCCAATTTCATGTCAGATTGCCACTTGCACGATCCGGAAAAAAAGAGGCCGCCAGAACGCGGATATGGGGCTCTGAAGGGAATTATATGGGGCTTAATTTGGGCTAATTTTTAAAAACGGGGTTATTGTATTACGTATTTTTCACCCGTAACAACTCGGACGGCATTACGGGCATTTTTCGGGGGCCATATCGGGTTTTTCCTCACCTGTACCCGAATGCCGGAGGAATGCGGCTATAGGAGAATCCCGGATATCGGCCTGAGGCCGCATCATCAGGTATTGTTTCTGTGCATTCATCATCGAATAATCCATATCGTTGTCGTTTTTCATTCCGACGCAGAATGCAACAGGGTCAACGATGCGGAATGACGAAAAGAGATCCACGCCTTCATCAAAAAAGGCATCCGGAATAAGCGAGGCACCCACACCATAAATCCCGACGAGTCGTGCATTTTTCGCCGCATGCAGGAGCCGGCTGAAACTGTTGTCCACAAGTGTCGACGTACTGAGAAGCACTACATCGGCGTTGCCAAGTATTTTCTCACTTTCGGGTTGTGTATGGCAGACGATATTTCCCGGCATCGTGGAATTCTCTTTATCAATGGTGACCGTCTCAAAGGTCTCGGGGAACCGGAGGTTTATGACATGGAGTTCGCGGCACCATGCGTGAAGTGAGGATATCTGGCTTCCATATCCGGCGATTGCCACAATATCATCAAGGTTGACAATGTGGGAGATTGCCGGGTAATCCTGGACAAACTCGTCGCTTGCCTTCCAGCACTCCGAGAGGTACCCACGTTTCCGAATCCCGTTGCACCCGAGAAATTTCTGGGATAACGCGCTCAGGGCAGCAATACCAAGCGCCCTTTTGTGGAGATCCTGCGATTCAATTCCCGTTTTGGCGAGATCGAAAAGGGGTTTCCCGATACAGGAATGGAGGTTCGTGATCGCTTTCTGCCCCTCTGTTCCGTACATTGTGTTGATCCCGACACAGTTGGTGGCAATGCCGCATTCGTTGTGGGAACTGGTGATGGCAATCCACCGGGGTTTGATGGCAATGCTCGTGAGTTTTCCCTGCCTGACATGGTTTTCACGATATAACTCGTGCAAACGGTCGAGGGTGGCGTTAAGGATTGCATCTCCATGTCGCGTGAGTTTAGCCATATTATCAATCCCGGGTACTTCCGGGTACTGGTTTTACTATCTCCGGTATTATTATTCGTCTGAAATTCTTTTAGTTATTCTTTAATATCTTATCTGGAGGGCAGGGACAATTTTCACTGTACCAGGCAGGACTTTACCGCCCGCAAATGCATCTGATATCCTTGCGCATAAGGAGCAAGTGCCAGTTCCAAAAGAACGGTTATTGAGCCTGCCCTGTGTGTCATGTTTTTGATTGATTTACAAACAATTGTGGATAATTGTGTAAAACTCATGTTGTCCCCGGAACTACAAAAAAGAGAAATATTCCCGGGTATCCAGGAATCCAGGCCTTATGCCGCAACTTTTTGGGCGGTGGCAACCGGTACGCCTGCGGTCTTTCGCACAGGTCTCTTCTCCCAGAGCAGCGCACCATCTTTGATGGCAAACGAGCTCATCGAACAGACCCGTACTCCAGCCGGTATCTGCGAGATGTCGGCATTTTTTGGGACGATAATGGCATACCCGTGCCGGAGCGGCCGACCGAAATTTGAGACACCGGAGACTTTCAGGTCTTCAAGCACGTCCGGAGTGATCACGGAATTGTAGGACACAAGGATCTTTGTGGTCTCTTTCGTGCCCCCGTTCATCCGTTCCAGAAGAACAGTCATTTCGTCATTGTCCAGCATTTTTTCCTCGCGGAGATTCCAGCCATCAAAACTGGAATAGGCGCGATGGATTTCCTGCAGGGCAAATGTATGCATGCTTTTGGTAATAATTCCCATAATTTTCACCCTTCCTCGTACAAAGAACCAACTACCAGCAAAAATCTGTCAAACCCCATTTTTTAGTACCGGAACAATAGTCTCTTTAAAAAAAGAGATTAGTTCTTTGGCACCGGGTTAAACACGTTCTGGTAGATCATGTCGCTGCCGGTATTCTTAAGACGGGCCCGTTCCTGTTTCTCCTCAACATAGGCCATGAGAGGCAGTTCCATATCCACACCCGGGACGTGGCCAAACATCTTTTCGAGTTCGACCTGCTGGGCGTGCATGAAGAGCGCGTTCGGGATCTCCGCAGGGCAGAGTTCCTCGCACTGGCCGCAATTCACACAGGAATCCGCGATGTGAGCATACCGGATCAGGTGGAACATAAAGTTTGGCGGAAGTTCCCCGGGCTTTACATATGCCGGGTTCTTCGTGGTGCAGTCCACGCAGTAGCAGATCGGGCAGGCAAGGATACAGGAATAACACTTGATGCACCGTGAGGTCTCACTCATGATCTTTTTTAACCGGTCTTTTCCCTCGCCAAGCCCCTCAAAGTCCTTCTTGCGCCATTTCTCGCCGAGCTTGAGCATGGCACCTTCGACTTTTCCCCGGATCTCAAGACCCTTGGGATTTGCTGCCTCGGTCGCAACCGCACCGGCCTTTACTGCACCGGAAAGCAGGTTTGCACCCTTCTCGCTGCACACTTCGATAAACGTCGCTTTGCCGGCCTTTTCACCGATAACTCCCCAGTTACCGCAGGCAAGGTCTGCCTGCCGGGGGATCTTCATCTTGCAGCGGCGGCAGTTGGACCTGCGCCCATATCCTGCTTCCTCAAGCTCATCGATGGAGATACCCTTGTGGCCTCCCTCGTACTCGATGATGAACTGGCCCTTATCGATCTCTTCCTTGTGAACTGTGTTCGGGTCAACGCCGAACTTCTCATTGATCATCTTTCGGGCGAGGACCGGGCTGACCGAGCCTCCGCAGTTGACACCGATCAGGATGACATTGTCGAGGTTGATCTGTTTGCGCTTGGCAAGTTCATAGAACGCCATTGCATCGCAGCCTTTGACGGTCACACCGATCTTCATGTTCGCGGCACCGTTCATGTAATTCTTGAGAAGTTTTGGAAGGAGCAGGGTACCGCAGTGAAGGGAACCGGCAGTCTTTGCCAGATCCTTTGGATCGGTAATAAGGACCGGCTGTGCATCGTAGAGATCAGTTCCCTTGGTAATGACGAGAACCGCATCGACGGCCTTGGACTCGAGTGCGTATTTCCAGAGTGCGGTTACTGCACCACCAAGTTCTGCGTGTTTTTTGATTTCAGCGTCGTTGGTCCACGCGTAGAGCATATCGCCTTTCTTTGCCATGATCAGGCCTCCTTGATCTTCTCGATCTTACAAGCACAGGCCTTAAACTCCGGAATTGATGCAACGGGGTCAAGTGCGTTGTGGGTGAGCAGGTTTGCCGCACATTCGATATAGTGGAACGGGATGAAGACGACACCCTTCTTAATGGTCTTCAGCACGCGGGCGCCAATAGTGATCTCTCCTCTGCGGGAGATCGCCCTGACCATCTCCTTATCCTTGATGCCCAGCGCCGTTGCGTCCTCGGGATTAATCTCAATCCATCCCGTGGGCTCCTCACGCTCGAGATCAACAGAGCGGCGGGTCATCGACCCGGTGTGCCACTGCCAGATGCAGCGGCCGGTGGTCAGGAGGAGCGGGTACTCCGCATCCGGAACTTCTGCCGGGGGTTTCCACTCGATCGGGGTAAAGATACCAAGACCGTCCGGGTGGGAGAATTTCTCCTTATGGAGGATAGGGGTACCCGGGTGTTCCTTTGTCGGACAGGGCCAGTGGAGCGCTTCAGGTTTTTCGAGGCGGGCATAGTCCATGCCGGCATAGGAGGGGGTAACCTTTGTGATCTCCGTGAAGATCTCTTCTGCGCTCTTGTACGGGAACTGCTTCTCGTATCCCATGTACTTTGCGATCTCGCTGATGATCAGCCAGTCCACCTTGGCCTCGCCGGGTGGGTCCTGTGCCTTTCTCCATTTCTGGACACGGCGTTCGGTTGAAGTCTGGGTCCCATCCTTTTCGGCATAGCAGGTTGCCGGAAGAACTACATCTGCAAGTTGTGCAGTCTCGGTCAGGAAGATATCCTGCACGACAATGAACTCGGCATTCTTCAGGCCCTTTTCCACGTGGTGAAGGTCCGGGTCGGAGAGCATCGGATTCTCACCCATGATATACAGGCACTTGACTTTGCCGGGCTCATCAGCAAGAACATTGATAAGCTTGGTAACCGTCAGACCGACTTTGCCCTCGGCAATCTCGCAGCCCCATGCGGTTTCCATCTTCTTCTTCATGTCGGGAACAAGCACTGACTGGTACCCGGAGTATACATTTGCGAGGGCTCCCATATCGCAGGCGCCCTGCACGTTGTTCTGGCCACGCAGTGCGCAGATGCCCGTGCCGGGTCTTCCGAGATTGCCGGTCAGCATCTGGATATTTGCAACTGACTTGACGTTGTCGACACCGGTGGTGTGCTGGGTAATACCCATTGAGTAGAGGATCGCGGACTGGCCGGATGTGCCAAACCACTCAGCCGCTGTGATGATGTCCTTTGCGGGAACACCGGTGATCTTCGAGACGTTCTCGGGGCTGTATGCATCCTTCATCACAACTTCTTTGACCTTCTCGAAATCCTTGGTCCTCTTTGCAATGAACTCCTTGTTCTCCCAGCCGTTCTTGAGGATCAGCTGCATGAAGCAGTTGAGCAATGCCACATCGGTACCGGAGTAGAACTGCAGGTGCAGGTCGGCAATCTTCCCGGTCGGCGTGAGTCTCGGGTCGGCGTAGATGATCTTTGCACCGTTCTTCTTTGCCTGCATAATGCGGCGCCCGATCAGCGGGTGCTGCTCGAAGGTGTTGGTTCCGATGACAAGGAGACACTTTGATTCAGCAATATCTGCAATCGACTGGGTCATTGCACCGGATCCAAACGCGCCGGCAAGCCCGACGACTGTTGACGCATGGCAGAGCCGGGCGCAGTGGTCGATGTTCGGCGTCTTTAAGACGGCCCGGGCAAACTTCTGCATCAGGTAGTTCTCTTCATTGGAGACACGGGCTGATGAGAGGCAGGCCATTTCCTCACCCTTGTAGGACTTAAACTTCGAGACGATGAGCTTGTAGGCTTCGTCCCAGCTCGCCTCGACAAACTTCCCGTCTTTCTTGATGAGCGGTTTTGTCAGCCGGTCCGGGCTGTTCACAAATTCCCATGCATAGTTGCCTTTGGGGCATAACTTGCCCTCGTTGACCGGGTTGCGCTGCCACGGCTGGACACCGACAACCTTCTTGTCCTTGACAACGAGGTTAAATCCGCAGCCTGTCCCGCAATAGGGGCAGGTTGTGGGCACATATTTGAATTCCATAAATTTTACACCTTAAATAATGAAGGTTCAAGTCTAGGTGTATATAAACCCAATGAAAAAATTTTGAAAAATGATTAATAGAAGGGGGTTCAATTACATCTCCTGCTGATGTATGGTAATAACATTTCAATTAATCTTGGAGAAAAATCAAGAACCTGCAATTCATTTTAGAAAAGCAGGATTTTATGGAGCGCGCAGGGTATGAAAACACATCGTTTACCCCCACTCGTGGCAGATATTGTCAAGGCAGCGATCTCCGCTGTTGACGGGGTCACCTTTACCAATCATTCGGTATGCCCCGTGTGCGGCGGTCCCCTTATCGGGTATGATACAAAAAGAAAACAGTTTGCACACCTGTTAACTGCCACCGGTCCAAAAACTGTGTATGTTGACGTCAAACGGTTTTACTGCCGCAACTGTCACGGGTTCTGTCTCGCGGATAATCCCTTCTATCCCGATACCCGGATCGGTTCTGTCATCATCGATCTCTGCATTGCACTGTCCATGACGATGCCGGTTAACCGTGTGCCGGCGTACCTTGCAACCATGGGTATTAACGTTGACCGTTCCAGTTGCCGCCTCTACGTGCAGAACACCAGCAGTTACTACGTGCGGAACAATCTCGCCTATATCGAAACAAACACTCTCCTGAGTGTTCACCTGCCACGCTCGGTCTTATTGCTCTCAAGGATGGCTATCTTTGCCGATGAGGAGAATCACATTAAAGATTCTGATATTCTCGCTGCCTGTGGTTTTCCTTCCGCACAACGGACCGGGCCCAATCGCCGGTTTCCGCTGGAACAATGGGGAAAACGGGAAAACGATGGATACTAAAAACCGCGTGGCATCTCACCATGATTTTCGTGATCCAATACGGCCCTGTTGCGAACTGGGGGTACCTCACCTCGCTTGACATGATTGAAGGGACCTGCCCCCCCTCCTTCTTTTTTTCCGGGAGGGGATCACCCCCCTCCCCTTGTGCCGGCCCGGGTAGGGGGTACCCTCCCCCTTTGTTCCATCCCCAGACCTGCGAGCCGTGGAACTCACGTCTGAATTTGGATTTTGTTTGCGGCCGTAGGGGGGGAGGGGGCAGGGGGGTACCCCCCCTTCCTTCTTTTTTCTTGGAGGCGATCACCCCCCTCCCCCTGTTCCGGCCCGGGTGGGGGGGTACCCACCCCCCATTGGGGAGTTACGAGCCGAAAGCGATCACCTGGTTTCCGGGCCGGGCGATCATGATGAGGGAGGCTGATGTCCACATACCCCCGACAGGAAGCCCCGCACCGGACTGGTGACGAAGAATAAAATCTCCCTGCCCCGGAAAGGCCCTGATGAGGGAAGCCTCTCTACCGACTGTAACCAAGTTCATGGATTAGATCCACGCACTTCCCGGTCCTCACCCGGGCAATAAAACCGTTATCTCACTTTAAAAAAAGGGATAAAATTTACTTTGGTACCGGGTTGAACACGTTCTCGTAGATCATGTCGCTGCCGGTGTTCTTGAGCCGGGCCCGCTCGGATCTCTCCTCGACAAAGGCCATGAGCGGCAGTTCCATGTCCATACCGGGCACGTGGCCGAACATCTTTTCCAGTTCAACCTGCTGGGAGTGCATGAAGAGCGCGTTCGGGATCTCTGCTGCACAGACTTCCTCGCACTGGCCGCAGTTCACGCAGGAGTCCGCGATGTGGGCATAGCGGATCAGGTGGAACATGAAGCTGACCGGGAGTTCCCCGGGCGCGACATAGGTCGGGTTCTTCGTGGTGCAGTCCACACAATAGCAGATCGGGCAGACATCAATGCACTGGTAGCACTTGATGCAGCGGGAGGTCTCGCTCATGATCTTCTTTAACCGGTCCTTGCCCTCGCCAAGACCTTCAAAGTCTTTCTTGCGCCACTTCTCGCCAAGCTTGAGCATGGCACCCTCGACCTTTCCACGGATCTCAAGGCCCTTGGGGTTTGCCGGCTCGGTGGCAATGATACCTTTCTTCACGGCGCCGTCAAGGAGTGCTGCACCCTTCTCGGAGCAGACCTCGACAAAGGTTGCCTTTCCGGCCCGGGGTCCGATGACACCCCAGTTACCGCACGCGAGATCTGCCTGGCGGGGGATCTTCATCTTGCAGCGGCGGCAGTTGGTCCTGCGGCCAAATCCTGCCTCTTCGAGCTCGTCAACGGAGATACCCTTGTGTCCGCCTTCGTACTCGATGATGAACTGGCCCTTGTCGATCTCTTCCTTGTGCACTTTCTCGGGGTCGACGTCGTACTTCTCCTTGATCATCTTGCGGGCAGTGACCGGGCTGACCGATCCACCGCAGTTGACTCCGATCATGTAGATGTTGTCGAGGTTGATCTGCTTGCGCTTCGCGAGTTCGTAGAACGCCATCGCGTCGCAGCCCTTGACCGTGACCCCGATCTTCATGTCCTTTGCCCCGTTGTAGTATTTCTTGATCAGCTTGGGCAGGAGGAGCGTACCGCAGTGGAGCGATCCGGCCGTGCTTGCAAGGTCCTTTGCGTCGGTGATGAGGACCGGCTTTGCATCGTAGAGGTCAACACCCTTGGTTACCACAAAGACTGCGTCGACAATCTTTGCCTCAAGCGCGTATTTCCACAGGGAAGTAACTGCGCCACCGAGCTCGGCCTTCTTCTGGATCTCTGCGTCGTTTGTCCACGCGTAGAGCATATCGCCTTTCTTGCTCATGTTTAGGCCTCCTTGATCTTCTCAACCTTGACAGCACAGTGCTTGAGCTCCGGCATCTTTGACATCGGGTCAAGTGCTGTGTTCGTGAGGTTGTTTGCACCATTGACAAAGTGCATCGGCATGTAGAGCACTTTCGGGGCCACATCATCGGTCACGCGTGCAACTGCAATGGTTTCCCCACGGCGGCTCGTCACCTTGATCTTCTCGTGCTGCCTGATGCCGAGTGCCTTTGCGTCATCGGTGTTGATCTGGACGTAGTTCTCGGATACATCGTTGTGCAGGGTCGGGCTCCGGTCGGTCTGGGTCCGGGTGTGGTAGTGGAATATGCAACGCCCGGTCATGAGTGTGTACGGGTACTCTGCATCCGCGACTTCCGCGGGTGGGCGGTACTCGATGCCGAACATGGTGCCCTTGCCATCCGCTGCGGCAAACTTGCCGATGTGGAGAATTGGGGTTCCCGGGTGCTCGATGGTCGGACAGGGCCAGTGGATGGCCTCGGGTTTCTCGATCTTCTCGTAGGTTACACCAAACTGGCCGGGGGTGACGGAACGCATGTCATCCCAGACATCCTTTGCAGTTTTCCAGTCAAAGCCCTTGAGGCCCATCTTCTTTGCGAGCATGCCGATGATCTCCCAGTCGTACTTTGATTCGCCGGGGCCGTCGACCGCTTTCCTGACGCGGTTGACACGACGCTCGCCGCTCGTAAATGTACCGTCCTTCTCGGCAAAGCAGGTACCGGGCAGAACTACATCTGCATATTCGCAGCTCTCGGTCCAGTAAATATCCTGAATGACGAGGAAATCGAGCTTGTCAAACATCTTCCTGACGTGGTTTGAATCGGGGTAGGAAACAACCGGGTTGAGACCCAGGACGTACATCGCCTTGACAACCTCTCCACAATCGTTAATCTGCTCGGTCAGGGTTGAACCATACCAGTCGGGCAGGGAACCTGCCGGCATGCCCCATGCCTTCTCCATCTTGGCACGGTTGTCGGGAACGGCAACTGCCTGGTAACCGGAGAAGACGTTCGGGTATGCGCCCATATCGCAGGCACCCTGCACGTTGTTCTGGCCACGGAGTGGGTTGACACCGACGCCCGGGCGGCCGACGTTACCGGTCAGGAGCGCGAGGTTGCCCATCGAACGGACGTTGTCGGTACCGGTGGTAAGTTCGGTGATACCAAGGCAGTAGATGATGACGGCGTTCTTTGCATTCGCGTACTGGCGGGCGAACTCCTTGACCGTCTCCTGCGGGACACCATGGATATTCGTGGCGTCTGCATACTTCTCAACCATCTTCTTGAGGTCGTCGAAGCCTTTCGTGCGCTCCTTGATGTACTCCTTGTCCTCAAGGCCTTCCTTGATGATCCAGTACATCATGTTGTTGGCGAGCGCGATATGGGTCGACGGGGTGAACCGGATCCACTTATCGGCAAGCCGTGCGGTTGCGCTGAGACGCGGGTCAACGACGACGATCGGTATTCCCTTCTTCTTCGCCTGCATGACGCGGCGCCCGGCAAGCGGGTGGGCCTCGACTGCGTTCGAACCCCACATGACGATCAGGTCGGAGTTTAAGACATCCTCGAACGGGTTGGTGGCGGCACCGGACCCAAACGAGAGCGAAAGACCGGCAACGGAAGGTCCGTGGCAGATACGTGCGCAGTTGTCGACGTTATTGGTCTGGAAGCCGACACGGGCTAATTTCTGGAGGGCGTAGCAGTCCTCGTTTACCGTACGGCACGAGGTCTGGAAGCCAAGGGACTTGGGCCCGTTCTTCTTCTCTATCTCCGTAAAATTCTTGGCAATCAGTTCAAGGGCCTCGTCCCAGGAAGCTTCCACGAACTTGTCGCCCTTCTTGATTAAGGGCTTTGTCAGCCGGCCGGGCTTCTGGACGGTCTCCCAGCAGGGCGCACCTTTCGGGCAAAGCTTTCCTTCGTTTATGGGGGACCGCTTGTACGGTTCGACACCCAGAAGCGTGTTTCCCTTGGATACGAGGTTGAGGCCGCAGCCAACCCCGCAGTAGGGACACGTCGTTGCAGTATACTTCAACGCTGTTTTATCTTCACTCATGCACATTCACCAAGTTAACTTAAATAAATTAACACAGACTTTTCAAACGTTAAAAAATCTGGTCTAACTAATGAGTTTTGTTAACACGTTATATAAGGATTCTGAAATTTTCCCGATTACTGATGAATAATGGTGGGCGATCCGATGATAAACTGTGGTACGAATTCTCTTTGTGGAATAAGAAATACAGGTAATAATCACCGCGGGATTTGCGATGGAGCAAAGAATCAGGCGCCGCGCGGGGTGCGTTTTGTTAATATCATCAGGTTAACCCGTTGTTGAAACGAGCAGCGGGCAAGCCCCGGAACGGTTCCCGACAGGAATTGTCTGGGTATATCTGGCATATGTCCCTCACAGGATTATGTGAGACCTTCCCGGTGTATTATGGGATACATGAAAAACCGGCTGCCAGGGTGTTTGTTTTAAGTCGGCAGATTAAACGAAATTGCTATCGTGATGTAGAATATCGGATAGTTGCTCGGAATCATCAACCGGATCATACAAGAATCTCCCGGTTCTATCAATCATTCTACCGGGGAGCGAGTTGCGCAGAATTCTATACGCGTCTCTATTCCTGCGGGGTGGATCCAACTTTCGGGGAGGATGACAGTTGCGGCACTATTTCTCGGGTTTCTGTCACGGATCCGGTCTCAAAATATCCCATCCCTTCAGGGAACACATTCGTGTTGGAATAATTCCGTACGACTTGGGGAGTCACGACAGTAAGTTTCGGAATGCCAACGTTAAATTGATGGGATGGGTACCAGTATATTCCATTTCCATACGAGTACGCAGCATCATTCACCACAAACTCAGCCTCTGATAAATTAATATGCTGCATCTGTGCATCATCATAATTGAGAATCTTCAATAATTTGTTCTTTAGATCCTGTTTTCCCAGTAAAAAGAAGATGAGCCTTGTACCCTCATCGACAGAATAATGAACATTGACAAGCGCCGTATCATTCTCCAGATGGATCTGCACAGATTCTACGGTGATATAACCGTACCGCTCATCATTTGCAGCTATCGCTGGCGCTATAATGAGCCCTATGCAGAAGAAACAGAGAAGTGCAACGGCACGTACTCTCATAGCATTATCAATTGGAATGGGCCAGTTAAAGGATTTATGGTAATTTGCGTCTATTTCACCCGTTCTGCAGTCAACCAAAACATTCAGGAGACGACACGGAATTGCCACAAAAAAGTTATTTGTTAGAAGCAAGAACAATCTCGATGCTCGATACATTAGTCTTGCCGGAATCGGTATCGATAACCTCGGTTGAGATAATAATATCCTTTTTTGTCACACCCTCCAGGAACCGGTTTAATGAAATCTCTGCGGTATCGACCGCCCGCGAGATCGCCTTGCCACGGGCCTTGATAGCAACCTCGCTTGCCCCGTTGTTGAATTGTGTTACGACTGCCAGTACATAGTTCATGACCGGCTTGTTTCCCACAAACACGGTGTTTTCCTTCATTGGTTGCATGGTGGGTTGAATGGTGTTTTCCATAGAGATCACAGGTACTTCTTCTTTGTTATCAGTTCTGCATTCAGCACGCTTGCCCCTGCTGCACCACGGATGGTGTTATGTCCCATCGCCACAAACCGGAGACCTTCCCGCACCCTGCCGACCGACACGGTCATGCCATGGCCCCGCATACGATCAAGCCGAGGCTGGGGGCGGTCATCATCGGTGAAAAGATGGACGGATTCTGGCGGTTGGGTCGGCAGGCCCTTGATCGGCGGTTTGTAGTCGGCAAAGGCTTTTTTTACCTTTTCGACCGGTTCCTTAATATCCACCCAGACTGCCATGGTGTGCCCGTCAATGACCGGTACCCGGTGACAGCTCGCACTTACTTTAAACCGTGCATCTGCCACTTTCTTGCCTTTCAAGGTACCCATGATCTTGAGAGTCTCGGACTCCATCTTCTCCTCTTCCTTTCCGATGTAGGGGATAACGTTGTCGTAGATTGCCATTGCCGCAACGCCCGCGAAACCTGCTCCGGATATTGCCTGCATCGTGGCGACCCGGATATCGGTAAACTTAAATTTCCGCAAAGGTGCAAGGGCAGTGACAAGCATAATTGTCGAGCAGTTCGGGTTGGTTACGATAAAACCGTCCCTCCCGGCGTCCCGCTGTACATCGATCAAACCCAGGTGATCGGGGTTTACCTCAGGAACCACGAGAGGAATGGTCGGCTCCATCCGGTGTGAACTTGCGTTACTGCAGACTGCGATGCCCGCATCGGCAAATTTGTTCTCAACATCCAGCGCAATTTCCGCAGGGAGCGCGGAGAAGACAAGATCTACATCCTTCATCGCTGAAGGGGCAATATTTACGACCTTGATCTTTGCGATCTTTTCCGGAAACGGCGTTTCAAGGCGCCAGTTTACTACTTTTCCGTACTGCTTTCCCGCACTGCGTTCCGAGGCCGCGAGTGTTGTCAGATTAAACCAGGGATGATCCGCCAGAAGTTCGACAAATCGCTGACCAACCGCGCCCGTAGCACCGAGCACTCCAACATTAATCATAGGTAACAGGTCCTGTGTGTATTTTGTATTTCCCGTTTGAGATGATGGCGGGTTGTAAAACTCAATTTCACCTGCGATAATAAAAACATTGTTTTTTAAAGTTTATACAAATACGTCATATAAAAATTCGGGAAAATTTTCACCACTTACCCGGATACGTTGGGATTAGAAAAGATATGCCCCAACGCACCGGTCAGCGTTTTTCTTCTGCGCTGTAATACCAGTAAAGGTGAACAAAAAGGATCTTTGTGAGGGGAAATTTATTCCATGTGGATCGCTTCAGAGGGACAGGCATCCACACAGGTCTGGCAGTCCACGCACATGTCCTTGTCGACCTTGGCCTTCTCGTTCTCCAGGGAAATCGCAGATGCGGGGCACTCGCTCACGCAGGTTTCACAACCAGTACATTTTGTCGTATCAACAACAGCTACCAAACTATTCACTCCATCGTTATAATGAGGCCAAATACAAAAAAAGGGTTTCTATTTTGTACAGGTGTTGACAGGATGCCGGATTATTTTTTTTGCAGGCCAAGGACATCGTGCATGCCATAGATTCCCGGCTTTTTGCCGGCAACCCAGCGCGTCGCCCGCAGGGCACCACTCGCAAAGACCGACCGGTCGTAGGCCCGGTGGGAGAGTTCGATCGTCTCAAAGTTCTTCGAGAACATCACTGAATGATCGCCCACAATATCCCCGCCCCGGATCACGTGGACGCCAATCTCGTTTTCGCGTTCCATCATGCCTTCACGGCCATAGAGTTTCCTGCGCGGCCCAACCTCTTCATCGAGAATCTGGAGGATCGTCTTTGCCGTGCCACTCGGGGCATCCTTCTTGTTCCGGTGGTGCGCCTCGATCACCTCGATATCGTAATCGCCGAGCAGTTTTCCTGCCTCGCGCACGAGCTGCCAGAAGATGTTAACCCCGACAGAGAAGTTGCTTGAGATCACCGCAGGTACATGACCCTCAATGGCTGTTGCCATCTCTTTGCGCTGTTCCGGGGTAAAACCGGTCGTTCCGACGATGAGCGCAACATTATTTTTTGCCGCCGCTTTCACGTTTCCCACAGCAGCCTGCGCAATGGTAAAATCGATCAGCACGTCGGGCTTTTTGTTCTTAAGAAGTGTCTCGATATCCTGTGTTGCAACAATATCGGCCCCGAAAAAGGTACCGGGCCGGAGATCGATCCCCCCGACAAGTTCCAGGTCCTCTGATTCTTTGACCATCCTCCCTATGGTCTGGCCCATACGGCCGGAGGCGCCACAGACAACGACTTTGATCATGTCCGGTTCACCGCCGGCTTTTCTTTGTGGCCGGTTTCTTTTGTTTTCCCGCTGATCCGGCAGCTGTCATTTTCTTTGCAGCCGGGATGGTCGCAAGGATTTTTTTGAGGTCTGTGGTCTTTTTCTCATCGAGATTGTCAAGAGGCAGCCGTACCGGGCCTCCTGCCATTCCCATAAGTTCCACGGCTTTTTTTACCGGGATGGGGTTTGTGTCGATGAACATCGAGCGGAAGAGTGGGGAGAGCGCATAGTGCAGGGCGAGCGCTTTTTTCCAGTCGCCTTTCGCTGCAGCCTCGCACATGGCAACCATGCGTTTTGGATCCACGTTTGCCGCGACCGATATAACACCGGCACCGCCGAGCGCCATGATCGGGAGGGTGAGGTTGTCGTCACCGGAGATTACGGCAAAGTCCTCGTCCTGGGTCAGTTCGATGATCCGCGAGACCTGGCCGACGTTTCCGCTAGCCTCCTTGACCCCGACAATGTTCGGGTGCTTTGCAAGTTCTGCGATCAGATCCGGCTCGAGATTCTGGCCTGTGCGCCCGGGCACATTGTAGATGACGAGCGGAATATCGAGATCCGCCAGTTTTGTGTAATGCTTGATGAGCCCCGCACGGTTGGGCTTGTTGTAATACGGGCTGATGACGAGCACGCCATCGGCACCGGTGTCCTTTGCCGCCTTGGTGAGGATGACTGCTTCCGCGGTATTGTTTGAGCCCGTCCCTGCCAGCACAGGGACCTTACCGTTGACCGTATCGATGGTGACGCTGACAACCTTTTCATGTTCCTTAAACGAAAGTGTTGCAGACTCGCCGGTCGAGCCACAGGGTACAATCCCATGGATACCACAGGACAGCAGGTACTCAATGTTTCGTTCCAGACCCTGAACATCAAGATCCATCGCGGAAGTACGTTTAAAAGGGGTAATTATTGCGGGAAGGACACCTTCAAACATAAACAAGGTTATGCGTGTCTTTTTGTATTAATTTTTCTTGTTATGTAACCGGCAACGCGGTTCCTGACGCGCTTGCTCTCGATCGATGCGGATGCCGAGAGCTGGTGCTTGTTCGCGTCGAAATTGTTCGAAAAGTTCTCCCTCTGCTTAGCGAGGAGTGCGGTACCGAGGTTCTTGATATACGATGGCTTTATTCCCATGAAATATTCCTCAAAGTTCTATACGTATAATGCGGTTCGACAACATAATAATATTCCCCGCGACAACCGCAGGGTTTTCGCCAAACAGGTGGATGACTGCGGACTCTTTTCGAGGGCCCGGATCCACGATCACTTCCGGGACGCCATCCCTGCAGCAGGAGGCCACGCCCCAGTCCATAGTATTGACGCTGGGGGACTGTACGCGGCGGTCAATGGTGCAGCATTCAAGGAACATCTCCTCAAACACGCGGCGGACCGCATCTGAATACCGGATTGTTGCCGCACAGCGCATCTCCGGATCAAATTTCGCGGCAGTAAGAAGAATTCGGGCGATCTCTGCGTCGGCGCCAAACCCGCAGGCTCCCGCGGCCCGGACGGCGTTCTTCTGCACCACGAGCCCCCCGGCAACAGCTGCGACGCCCGTACTATCGCGTGCGCCGGTGATAGCATACCCGATATTTGAGCCGGCACCGGCAATAAGCCGTGAATCCATCGATTCTTCGATGAGGGCAACGGCACGCGAGAGCCGGGTAAGCGCATCGTTTCTCTGCTGCTCGGGACTGATCATAAGTATCTGCACATTCTGTTGATCCGGGGTACTCTTATGCTCTTCCCCGGTCACTCATGAATCAGGTCAGGCCCAGTTCTCCACGAATTACAATCAGTCCGTCAATTGCAACCGCATAAAACTCCGGCAGGGCAAGGACCGGTGCAATAAGCGCGATCCGGGACCGGTCGCACCCTGCGGCAAATGATTTTTCTTTTGCTTTTTTCGTCACGGTCTTTACGGTTACATCCGAGAGTCTGCCGCCTTTCACGAGCGCACATGCGATAAGGAGACCCGAGGCACTGTCTGCTGCCTGCAACGCAATCTCGACCGGCCGGTTGTAGGTCCCGGAAAAGAGATGATGATTGTGCCGCTGGACGATCCCGGCCAAGTCGGGATCGATACCGTGCTCTTTGAGGATCTCCGCCCCTTTCGTACCGTGCTGCTGCATATCCCCGTGGATGAGTTCGAAATCGATGTCGTGCAGGATACCTAGGGTCTCCCAGCGTTCTGCATCCTCACCGAGACGCGCGGCAAGCGCCTTCATGACGGCACCGGTAGCAAGGCAGTGTTTTTTAAGCCCATCCTCATGGACATACAAGGAGAGCAGGGCTATCGCAGCGAAGCGTTCCATAGAAAGGAACTTGGCCGGCTGTTATCATCAGCCTGACGGTTTGACGGAAGATATGCATATATCCGTACAGCGCGAATATGCTTGGGATGGACGCACGTCTGCTTGATGTCATTATCGGTGTGGCGGGTTTTATTCTCCTGACCATTCTTCTGGCAGTACTCCCGATGGGGATAAGTGCCGGGCCGGCTTACCTGATCGCAATTATTATTTTTATCCTCTTTCTGGCCATTGCAGGATACCGGGTCAACGAGAAGATTACCTGAACTACGAAAAGACGGTTTTTTTGGTTTTGTTGAAATCCTCACAAGGTTGTTCAACAGTGGCTGTTTTTTTTTAGGAAACGATCACGTGAAAAAATGATCTGTTGTAAAGATCTTTTTGTGGGGCATGAAGATCCGGGCAGCAGGAGGATACGGTTCTCCACAATTTTGTCCGGATGCGGGCTCGCGGTTTTGATCCTTTTTTTACCCCAGTTCAGACGTGAGGCAGTCTGTAACTTTACAGCTGAGCTGTAAAGTTACAGCTCAGCTGTAAGGTTAAGTACTATGCAGATCCGGCATTTTTTAAAATGTGCTGAAAAACACATCCCATTTATTGAAAGGATCCAGGTTTTCTCCCGGGTCTTTATTCAGGAGTTTTCAGATTTTTATCAGCAACCTGCGGTTTTGCCGGTGCAGGTTTAAGGGGCCGGGACTTTTTTGCCTTGTAGTAACTGAGCGGGTGGCTGACCCTTTCGCAGAGAGGATCGCGGTGGACGCAGAGACCGGTCGTCTGCATCGCAGCGCAGGCCGGGGTGGTATACTCGGTGCTGGACCCCCCGCGCCCGGTGATATGCTCGACCTGGTACATCGTCTTTTCGATGTCGAAATCCGGTGACCGGGCGTAGAGTTCTGCGATCCCCGCCGTGTCCAGACCGATATTGTGAAGGAACGCTGTGAGCGAAAACCGGCCGGCATGCGTAAGGTTGGTACCTGCCGCAAGCGCGGTAATCAGTGCCTGCATACAAGGCGGAAACGCACTTTCTTCCACCTTCCCGAACTGCCGCAGCATCTGTTCCTGGTACACCTTCTTGATCTCCGCTGCTCTCGGCGCAAGCAGCTCGCAGATCTCCTTTGGCACCCGGTGGGGGAGATCGCGGCGCAGGAGCACGCGAATCCGCTCCCGCAGGAGTTCGTAGCGTTCGTTCTTGTTGATCGCAACAAATCCTTGTATCACCTGCCGGTTAATGAGTCGGTACCGGTCATCATGCAGGGGCGCGACGAGTTCTACGTAATCGGGAACCGGCATCCGGTCCTGCGTAATCCTGATACCCAGTTCATCAGAGATCGCGGTCCAGAGCCGGGAATACTCGCCTTCATCCTGCACGTACCGGCTGTTCCACTCCTCTTCATTCACGAGAAAATAGTAGGCACGTTCGGCCTCGTACCGGGTAAGCCGGTCGATAAGCTGTTTGTCATTGACGCAGGACGCGATGATCCGTGCGAGCGCATACGCAGCGATCTCATCTTCGGGTGTTTCGCTCACGTCGGGGACACGGGCCTTTTTCGGGGTTACCGCTTCCTGTATCCGGGTAACCGCATGCGAGACCAGAACCTCACCTTTGGGTGTGCCAAGAAGAGTACCAAGCGAAGCAAAACGGGACCTGATGGGATCCTGTGCTTTTTTTAAAAATGGAAAATGAGAAAGTTCCTTGCCGGAAGGCACGAACTCCATTCAGTCAGCCTCAATCCGGGGCGCAAGCAGGTACTCCACGTGCCCGTTACCACCTGCAATATCAAAGGAGAACCGGACTGGATGATCCACGCCAAGGAAGACCTCCACTTCAGGAGCCCGTGACATCACCTTGCCCATGTCCCTGAGATAGTCAAGGGAGAATAGCGAGCGCGTCTCGACCGGGGTAAGCGACTTAAGCTCGTCTTTTCCGAACTCCCGCAGGATATGATCGGTATCGCCTTCTGCGACCATATAAAATGTCTGGTCTTTGGGGTTGATTCCCAAGGCAATCTTGTCCGAGATTACCGCAGCGGCCTTAATCGCATTGTTGAGATCTTCACCGGAGATCACAACCTTTCCCGGGAGGTTGATGGTCGGTGAGTTGGGGTCTTTTCTGATCGTGTTCGTGTCCAGGAGGGTGATAGAGTAGTGGTAGCCGTGGACGCTCACTGCCATCTTCTGGGCATTGTCCGCAAGCTCGAGGCTGATGAGATCGCCTTTTCCCCCCATGTTAAAGATGTTCTTCATCTTGGAGATGTCGACCCCGATCTCGCTCTTTGTGGCCTTGAAGGTATCAAACGCCTCTTTTTTGAGCGTGAATGCAATCATGGCGACATTGGCGGTATCCACTGCTCGGGTAGAGATGCTGTCTTCCTCGGTGTGCAGCCGGCACTCGGGTACGAGTGCCGAGATCGCGTCAATGGCCTCCCGGAATATATCTGCGTCAATGGTTGCTTTTAACATCGCTTTCCCCTTAACAACTGTCTTATACAGTATATCGTCATACTTTAATTATAGCGTT
>NZ_JBAYLY010000018.1:0-61364 GCF_041663825.1 Methanoregula sp. | reverse complement strand
ATGTTACCTCGGTATCTACCTTCGAGGAGAACCTGGTGGATTATACCTCTGCATCCGTGTCAAAGGAAGACACTGCGATCATCGGCATTATCAAGAAACGGGTGAAGATCAAGGATAAGGAGAGCAACGAACTGATCATCTGGATCGATATCCGGCAACTCTTAAACGATATCGATATAGTAGTGTAAAAGAGCCATTCCCTCTTTTTTGCCAGATTGCCTGAGAATGCATCAAAGATCCCTACATTCCCACTATGACTTCAATATCTGTTCTGTATGTCGATGATGAACCCGGCCTGCTTGAAATTGGTAAACTCTTCCTTGAGCAAAAAAAGCAGTTCAGCGTTGACACCATCACCTCTGCCCCGGCCGCACTTGCTCTGCTGAAGTTGAAGAACTACGACGCTATTATTTCGGATTACCAGATGCCGGAGATGGATGGTATCGAATTTTTAAAAAAGGTAAGATCTCAAGGAAGTACCATCCCGTTTATCCTGTTCACCGGTCGGGGACGTGAAGAGGTAATCATCCGGGCGTTAAACGAAGGAGCAGATTTCTATCTCCAGAAAGGCGGGGAATCGGTATCACAGTTCACCGAGCTTGCGCACCAGATCCGCCAGGCGGTCCAGAAGAGAAGGGCCGAAGCAAGCATCCATGACTTTGAACGCCGCGAATCAGATATCATTAACTTCCAGCCAGATGCTACCGTTGCAATCGACCGGTCCGGCCATATTATCGCATGGAACCGTGCCATGGAAGAGGTGACGGGTGTATCGGCAGCGGAGATGCTGGGAAAAGGGGATTATGAATATGCAATCCCGTTCTACGGACAGCGTCAATCGACCCTGATCGATTTAATCTTCGAATCTGATGAGATCATTGCCGAAAAATATGCACACATCATTCACAAGAATAATACCCTGATCGCCGATGCAATTTTTCCTACTCTCAAAGGTAAGTCAGTTACATTCATGGCCATGGCAAGCCCGTTCTACAACCGGCAGGGGGAAGTAACCGGTGCGATTGAATCAATCCGGGATATCACCGATCGCAATCTGGCGGAGGAAGCGTTGAGGGAGAGCGAGGAGCGCTACCGCAGGATCGTTGAGACCACTGATGAGGGTATCTGCCAGATGAACGAACAGTTTGAAACGGTCTATGTCAACCGGCGGATGGCGGATATGCTCGGTTACACTCCGGAGGAGATAGTAGGCCAAAACATCGCTTCGTTCATGGTAGCAGAAGATATGCCCGACCATACCACCCGGAGAGAAGAACGCAGACAGGAACAGAACAGCCAATACGAGCGCCGCTTTGTTACAAAAGACGGGAGGATCCGGTGGATACAGGTATCCGGAACCCCGATCCTGGACCCGGACGGCACATTTCGGGGCTCCTTTGCGATGTGTTCCGATATTACGGATCGTAAAGCAACCGAAGAAAAACTCCGGCAGAATTACGATAAACTGACAAAAAACCAGAACCTGCTTTTAGAGAGAGAGAAGCAGTACCGCCTGATTGTCGAGACTGCGAAAGAGGGTATCTTGCAGGTTGACGAGAAATTCGACACGGTCTATGTCAACCAGCAGATGGCGGATATGCTCGGTTACACTCCGGAGGAGATGATGGGCCGGCACCAGACTTCTTTTGTGGCAAAAGAAGATCGGCCCGAACAAATCACGCGGTTTGAGGAGTGCAGGCAGGGGAAGAGCGGCCGGTTCGAACGCCGCTTTATTACAAAAGACGGGAGGATTCGGTGGATGCAGGTATCTGCGACGCCGCTCCTGAACCCGGACGGCACATTTCGGGGCTCCTTTGGGATGTGTTCCGACATTACCGATCGAAAGACCGCAGAAGAGGGAATTGCCTGCCGCAACCAGGAACTGCGTGCAGCATATGAGCAACTGTCAGAAATCGAAGAAGAACTCCGACAGAATTATGATGAACTGGCAAAAAGCCAGGACCTGCTTATAGAGAGCGAGAAGCAGTACCGCCAGATTGTCGAGACCACGAATGAAGGTATTTGTAAGCTGGACGAAAAACTCGAGATAGTCTATGTCAACCGGCGAATGGCGGAAATGCACGGCTTGACTCCGGAAGAGATGATGGGACAGAACATCACACATTTCATGGTAGCAGAAGATATTCCCATCAACACCTCCCGAATAAAAGAACGTCGGCTGGGAAAGAGCAGCCAGTACGAGCGCCGCTTTGTTACAAAAGATGGGAAGATCCGGTGGATGCAGGTATCTTCGACCCCGCTTTTTGATCCCGATGGCACGTTCCAGGGCTCCTTTGCGATGTATTCCGATATTACCGATCGAAAGACAGCGGAAGGAGAGATTGCCTGCCGCAACCAGGAACTGCGTGCAGCATATGAGCAACTGTCAGAAATCGAAGAAGAACTCCGGCAGAATTACGATGAACTGGCAAAAAGCCAGAACCTGCTTATAGAGAGCGAGAAGCAGTACCGCCAGATTGTCGAGACCACGGATGAGGGTATTTGTAAGCTGGACGAAAAATTCGAGATGGTCTATGTCAACCGGCGAATGGCGGAAATGCACGGCTTGACTCCGGAAGAGATGATGGGACAAAATATCACACATTTCATGGTAGCAGAAGATATTCCCATCAACACCTCCCGGATAAAAGAACGCCGGCTGGGAAAGAGCAGCCAGTACGAGCGCCGCTTTGTTACAAAAGACGGGAAGATCCGGTGGATGCAGGTATCTTCGACCCCGCTTTTTGATCCCGATGGCACGTTCCAGGGCTCCTTTGCGATGTATTCCGATATTACGGATCGTAAAGCAGCGGAAAAAGAGATTGTCTGCCGCAACCAGGAATTGCGTTTGGCATATGAGCAGCTGTCAGCAACCGAAGAAGAACTCAAACAGAATTACGATGAACTGGCAAAAAGCCAGGACCTGCTTCTTGAGAGCGAGAACCAGTACCGCCAGATTGTCGAGACCACGGATGATGGTATCTGGAAGCTGGACAAGAAGTTCGAAACGGTCTATATCAACCGACGGATGGCAGATATGCTCGGTTACACTCCGGAGGAGATGATGGGTCAGAGTTACACTTCTTTTGTGGCAGCAGAAGATGTGTCCGTCAATGCATCCCGGGTAAAAGAACTCAGGCTGGGAAAGAGCAGCCGGTACGAGCGCCGCTTTGTTACAAAAGACGGGAGGATCCGGTGGATGCAGGTATCTTCGACCCCGCTTTTTGATCCCGACGGCACGTTCCAGGGCTCCTTTGCGATGTATTCCGATATTACGGATCGTAAAGCAGCGGAAGGAGAGATCGCCAGCCGCAACCAGGAACTGCGTTTGGCATATGAGCAGCTGTCAGCAAGTGAAGAAGAACTCAAACAGAATTACGATGAACTGGCAAAAAGCCAGAACCTGCTTCTGGAGAGCGAGAAGCAGTACCGCCAGATTGTCGAGACCACGGATGATGGTATTTGTCAGCTGGATGAGAAGTACGAAACGATCTATGTCAACCGGCGGATGGCAGATATGCTCGGTTACACTCCGGAGGAAATGATGGGCCGGAGCTACACTTCATTCATGGCAGCAGAGGATGTGCCCGACCAAACTACCCGGTTAGAAGAGCGCAGGCAGGGTAAAAACAGCCGGTACGAGCGCCGCTTTGTTACAAAAGACGGGAACGTCCGGTGGATATATGTTTCAGCGACCCCGATCCTGGACCCGGACGGCACGTTCCGGGGTTCTTTTGCGATGCATTCCGATATTACGGATCGTAAAGCAGCCGAAGAAGGGATTGTCCGGCGCAACGAAAAACTGCATGCAACAAACAAGCAGCTGTCAGCAGCCGAAGAAAAACTCCAGCGGAATTACGATAAACTGGTAAAAAGCCAGCGCATGCTTGCAGAAGCAATGGATCTTGCAAACCTGGTGAACTGGGAGTGCAATCTCAATACGGGTATTCTGACGTTCGATGACCGGTTCTCAACCCTGTATGGTACCAATCCGAACCATAAGGGCATCCAGCATATGACGGCGGAGGCATACCTGAAGGATATCGTTTACCCGGACGATCGTGGTATCCTTGCCGAGGAAGATGAAAAAACCAGAAATACCACCGACCCGCATTACGTGTCAAAAAGGGAATACCGGATTATTCGTGAGGATGGCGGGATCCGGCACATTGAGATGTGTGTCGGGGTAACAAAGGATGCCAAAGGCCGGACAATCAAGACCCATGGCGTAAACCAGGATATTACCGAACGCAAAGTGGCTGAAGAGGCACTCCGGGAGAGTGAGGAGAAGTTCCGCTCGTTTGTCGAGAATGCAATTGATATCATGTATTCAATAACTCCTGACGGTATTTTCACCTACGTCTCCCCTCAGTGTACGGAATTACTGGGATATGAGACCAGCGAATTCATCGGAAAATCCGCTGCTGCCTTTGTTCATCCCGAGGATTTTCCCTGTATCCGTGAAGCCATCCGGCAGACTATCATGACGGGAGAAAAGAAAAGCGGGCTTGAATTCCGGATGCGGCACAAGAACGGCACATGGCGGTGGTATGCTACAACGGAATCTCCGGTACACGATGCCGGGGGCAAGGTTGTTGCAATCCAGGGCATCTGCCATGATGTCACCGAACGCAAGAGTGCGGGAGATGCACTTCGTCTGGCGAACCACCGCCTCAACCTCCTCGGCAGCATAACCCGGCACGATATCAACAACAAGATTACAGCCTCCCTCGGGTATCTTAAACTTGCAGAAATGAAATCCAGCGACCCCACGATTGGTGCATATCTCGGGAAAATGGAATCCGCTATTACAGAGATCCAGTCGCAGATCGGGTTTACCCGGATCTACCAGGATCTTGGTACCAAAGAACCGCAGTGGATAGCAGTGGACACGGTCATGCCCCGCACATATGTCCCGGCAACGGTTACCCTGAACGCAGAATTGCTTGGCGTGGAAGTATTTGCCGATCCGATGCTCGAAAAGGTTTTTTTTAACCTCCTTGACAACTCCATCCGACACGGGGAACACGTGACTGAAATCCGGGTATCCTCCCAAAAGTCGGGCGGGGATCTCCTAGTGGTATGGGAGGATAACGGGATTGGCGTTGCTGCTGATGAAAAGGAGCGAATCTTCGAGCGGGGATTCGGGAGAAATACCGGCCTGGGGATGTTCCTTGTCCGGGAAATTCTTTCTCTGACAAATATTACGATTAAGGAAACCGGGGAACCCGGCAAAGGGGCAAGATTTGAGATCTGCGTTCCCAACGGAAACTACCGGTTCAACCCGGAATGTCGTGAGAAGATCGCTTTAAAAGAATCCTCCTGATCTATGTATCCAAAAAACCGGGATCGCATCTTGTAATGAACCAAACCATATGTACGGGGAAGGCAGCACAAACGAACAACTCCGTGAGCGACCGTGTGCGGAACTGAATCGACCTCAGTCATATAAAAGGGAAAAACCCGGTTATTGCAGGTTTTTATCCGCCGGGAAGAGGCCGATCACTCCACGAGAGCTATGATCTGCGACGGGCAGAGATCGGCAGCATCGCGTGCGCAGTCGATGGTACCGGGAAGCGCAACACTGGTCCCAAGATCCCCATTCTCCCGGAATTCCTCGACGATCTCGCTAAACGAATCCTTCTCGTTCTGCACAAAAAGTGTCGGGCATGTATCCCAGCACGAACCGCAAGCGACGCACTGCATCCGATCGATCGTCACTTTCATAAAAATCCCCTGCACCGCATATAATCCTGCATGTCGGTGCCATACGCAATAAACATTCCACCCGTACGAATAACACATTCGGACTTGCGGGGTAGACCTGCCTTCTTCTTAGGAAAGTTTTTCGCATTCTTTTTTGATCTCCTTCCCTTCCAGCTTTCGTTACCGACGCCGATACATGAAATTTCCCGACGCGGGAAATATTAATTAATAACTTAATCATTAAGTGAATAATTAAGTGACATACATGAACCTGACTGCACCCGAATTACCGGAACTGTACCGGTGCTGGATGAGGATCTGGAACAAGATGAATATCATGGAGAGCAGCCCCTGTAAGTTCGGGGTGAGCGAACCGCTTTTTCTTACCGAGATCCACACCATTCAGGCAATCGGGAGCACTCCTGAGAATAATGTCAGGATCATTGCCGATGTCCTTGGGGTCACACCTTCCGCGGCATCGCAGGTGATCACAAAACTGACCAGACGTGGGCTCGTGCGCAAGATCCGGGGCGTCCGCAATGAAAAAGAGGTCACTCTCGAACTGACCGGGCAGGGCCGGATAGCATATGACAGCCACGCGCAGATCCACGCGCAGTTATATGAACGAATCATCGAACGGATCGGCCCCTTAAGTGAAGATGAGCGGGCCACCATGGGCCGGGTGTTTTGCGCGTTCGAGATAATTTATGACGAACGGATCGGGGAACTTTCGGCCGAAACACCGCAAAAGATCCGCTCATTATCAGAGGCTTAACACCATGACGGAACAGGAGAGGAATAAACCGGAGCCGGGCAGCGCAGGCACAGCGGCCATGAAGGAGATCGTGATAAACGTCGGCGGTATGATGTGCGGCCACTGTATAAAAAGGACTGAGGCCGCTCTCGGCAGGTTGCCCGGGGTTACCCGTGCAACCGTCAGCCTTGAGAAAAAACAGGTGGCTGTCGTGTTTGATCCTTCGCGCTCTTCACCGGACGATATGAAAAAGGCCATCGTGGGAGCAGGATACCAGTACCTCGGCTATACCGGGGAGGCCTGAAACATGGCTGAGCCTGAAAAGAAAAAAGCGGACATCAAAATTACCGGAATGCACTGCGCCACCTGCGCTATCGCCGTAGAAGAAGCACTTGCCGGGGTTAAAAACGTCACGAAGGCGCAGGTAAACTTCGGGACCGGGACCGCCCGCGTGGAGTTCGATCCTTCCAAGGTCAAAATTACCGATCTCGAAAAAGCCGTCCGCGACGCCGGCTACGAAGTGACCCACCGTGAAGTGGTGCTCAAGGTCGGCGGCATGATGTGCGCCACCTGCGTCCAGACCATCGAGGCTGCCCTTCGGGGACTGCCCGGGGTCGTCGCCGCGAACGTGAATCTCGGAAACGAACAGGCATATGTTACCTACAACCCGTCCCTGACATCAGTCGAGGACATGAAAAAGGCAATCGAGGACGACGGGTACCAGTACCTTGGGATAGCCGGGCAGGTCAGCGACGAGGCGGAAACGGCGGCCCGGGATGCCGACCTCCACGACAAACTGATGCGGTTTTCCGTCGGGTTTGCGGTCAGCATCCCTCTTATGGTACTCATGTGGGTGCCGCTTGGCATCTCCATGCAGGCACTTGCATACTTCATGCTCGTGGTCTCGACGCCGGTCTTCTTCTACGTCGCGTATCCCATCTTCAAAGCCGCATGGACGGCACTCAAAAACAAAACCCTCTCCATGGATGTGATGTACGCGATGGGTACCGGCGTCGCGTATGTCGCAAGCGTGATGGGCACGTTCTCGGTCGTGCTCACCCACGAGTTCATGTTCTACGACACGGCGATCATGCTTGCCGCGTTTCTGATGCTCGGGCGGTACCTTGAAGCGCGGGCGAAAGGCCGGACCTCGGAGGCAATCCGGAAACTGGCCGGGCTCCAGGCAAAAACCGCGATGGTCATCCGTGATGGGAAAGAGATCGAGATTGCCATTGAGGATCTCGTTGTCGGCGACATCGTGATGGTAAAACCCGGTAGCAGGATTCCGGTTGACGGCGAGGTCGTGGCCGGTGAAAGTTATGTTGATGAATCAATGATCACCGGTGAACCGGTCCCGCCGTTAAAGACCAAAGGGAGCCGGGTGGTCGGCGGCACGATCAGCACGAACGGCGTCCTGTCGGTAAAAGCGACAAAGATCGGGAAAGAGACCGTACTTGCACAGATCCTGCAACTCGTCGAGGACGCTCAGGGGTCAAAGCCGCCCGTGCAAAGAATCGCGGATGTCGCAGTCACATACTTCATCCCGGCTGTCCTCCTCATCGCCGCGTCGGCGTTTATCGTGTGGTACTTCGTGCTCCATTCGACCCTGCTTTTTTCCCTCACAGCCCTCATCTCTGTGCTCGTCGTCGCCTGCCCGTGTGCACTTGGCCTTGCCACACCGACAGCGGTGACGGTGGGGATTGGCAGGGGTGCGGAACTTGGGATCCTCATCAAAAACGGCGAGGCGCTCGAACTTGCAGAGAAGGTCACAACCGTGATCTTCGACAAGACCGGTACGCTTACCCGGGGAAAACCGGAAGTGACCGATCTCGCAGCAACCGGCGTCACGGAAGATACGCTCCTCTCCCTTGCTGCGGCCGTCGAGAAGAACTCGGACCACCCGCTCGCCCGGGCGGTCATCCGCGCTGCGCAGGCAAAGGGTATCGCGATCGGCGATGTGGAGAAGTTTGACACCGAAGGGGGGAAAGGAGTCCGAGCGCGGGTGCTTGGCGAAGAAGTGCTCGTTGGCAACCGCACGCTCATGCAGGAAAACGGCATCGTGCTCCCTGAGGGTATAGATGCGAAAATCCGTAATTTCGAGCAGGACGGTAAGACCGTTATTCTTGTCGCTATCGGCCACGAGCTCGCGGGCATTATCGCGATCGCGGACACGCTTAAGGAAACGAGTGCAGAAGCAGTCCGGCGCTTAAAGGCCCACGGGATCGCCGTCGTCATGGTAACCGGGGACAACCGGCGCACTGCAGAAGCCATCGCCCGTACGATCGGGATCGACCGGGTGGTAGCCGAAGTCCTCCCGGGAGGAAAAGCTGCAGAAGTAAAAGCCCTGCAGGACCGGGGAGAACATGTCGCGTTTGTCGGCGACGGGATCAACGACGCCCCGGCGCTTGCCCAGGCAGACGTGGGAATCGCTATCGGCAGCGGAACCGATATCGCCATCGAAAGCGGGGAGATCGTCCTTGTGCGGGACGACCTGCTCGATGCGGTAGCGGCGCTCGAACTCTCGAAAAAAGTGATGGGCAGGATCCGGGGGAACATCTTCTGGGCCTTTGCCTACAACGCGGCCCTTATCCCGGTGGGAGCCGGTCTTCTCTACCCGTTCTTCGGTTTTGTGTTCAGGCCGGAACTTGCCGCCCTTGCGATGGCTGCAAGTTCGGTGACTGTCGTGACCCTCTCACTCCTCCTCAAAGGGTATATACCGGAAGCAAAAAAGAAAGATCAATTGGTGATGAAAGAATGGCAATCGACCCGATCTGCAAGATGACCGTCGATGAGAAGACGGCAAAGTTCACGAGCGATTACAAAGGGAAGAGATATTATTTCTGTGCCCCGGGCTGCAAGAAGAAATTTGATGCTGATCCCGCAAAGTACGCGTGAGGGCCCGGGAAGGAACCGGGCACACTCATCTACGCGATCATGTAAATATTCCCAATTTCCCCGTATTTTGACCCGACTTTGAATAACCTTGATATACAAACGACGGCAACTTTTAATTTAATATACTGGTTTCCCCGGTAATACACGGGATAATGTGACCTGAGGCGTTTGCATGGCGTTTTTCATCATCAGTCCTGACATCTATGCATGGTTTATCCTGCCGACGCTCATCTTCATCGCGCAAATAGCAAACGTCTGCATGGAGACGCTCCGGATCGTTTTAGTCTCCAAGGGGATCAAGTACCTCGCACCTATTATCGCGTTCTTTGAGATTATCATCTGGCTGCTTGCTATCGTTGGCGTGCTCAACAACCTGTCCAACATTGCCTACTTCCTCGCCTATGCCTTCGGGTTTGCGCTCGGCACGTATGTGGGTCTCATCCTTGAAGAGAAGCTCTCGATCGGCATGGTGATTATGCGCATTATCACCACCGACGAATCCGGAGAGGAAATCACGGAATTTTTACAGGCTGAACATTATGGCACCACCAGCCTTGATGCAAAAGGATCGCGAGGCGGTGTCAAAATGATTATGTCTCTCGTGAACCGCGATGATGTCCCACGGATCACCCGGCACATTGAAGAGACGAACCCTGATGCGTTCTTCTCCATCGAAGATGTCCGGTACGTCAACCAGGGGGTTTTCCGCCCCAGAAAACATAACCCGTTCACCGGATTTATACATACTCTTGCAAAACCGCGAAAGAAAATGTGATAAACACTTTGTCATGAAAATTTTGAAAACTTCAGTCGATAGAGCAGACAAATGGAAATTCGAGTTTGGAGTGCAAAATTTTCATTGCTTTGGTGCGAAGTCTTTGACTTCATGCGGGTTTTTTTAGGATCCGGACGCTTGAATTCGTGACATGAGCGCATAACCTAACTTTTTTCCCTGTCTAAAGTAAAGACTACCAGTTACAGGTGTAAGGCACATGTCGGGTCGCTGTCGTTTGCAGATATGGCCGGGTGATTGGTCATGAAGACCAATATGCCCCTGTCCAAGCCCATCCGTGCGTTCGTCAGCGAAACCGAGCGGATGCTGGATACCGGGATTACTCTTTTAAGGAAACCCGAAGCAGCACCGGGCGGAACGCTCATCGATGTTTATACTTACAATCTCGATAAGAACATCATTATCTTCCCTGCAAACTACATCGGACTGTTAAAGGATTTTGTCATCGCAAAGCAGTGTACCTACCTGCTCATCAAAGGGGCAGCAGCAAAAAAATCCGGATACAAAGTCTGCTCGTTTACCCAGGATTCAGTCTATACCGGCATGCGCCAGATCTACCTTGACGCACTCAAGGACGAGGCAAAGAAGGACAAGAAGCTCCCGGTAAAAAAACTCCTTGAAATGCTTTTTATGCTCTATCGGCAGTTCCTTGAGGATATAAACGAACTTCCCTGGAACCCGATCGTCAATGCCCGGGTCTATTACCGTATGGAGCAGTTGAGGAAAACCCAGCTCTATATCCTTTTAAAAGATGGCAAGCAGGATATGGATGAGATGTCGGACATGATGGAGATCATTCCCCGGCGATATTTCGTGCTCGATAAATCCATGTTCTATGCAAGGGATCTTTACCTGGCAAAAACCCTCCCGGCGGATAAACTTATGCCGGTGATTAACATTCCCCAGATGAAAAAATTCGACCATCTCGAAGTAAAGGAGATGCTTACGACCCGATGGACCCACACCGCCTGGTACCAGTCCAAGTTTTTTGGCGACAACATGCTTAAAATCATGGAAAAACACCTGGCCGTGGACTGGAACGGGGAGAGATCCCTTGATTACTATGCAAACCTCTACCAGACCGGTGTCAACATGACCAATGAGCTGCTCAACTACATGTCGATGAAGGACTGGTTTATCTGGGAGAAGCCCAAACACCTGCTTGCCGCACAGGAACAGGTTGCGACCTATGAGCAGGCAGCTCTTAAAAAAATCTTTGGCGACCTGATTGAAGATCAGTAGTGATAATAATGGAAAGACCTGAAAAATTTTCCAAAATAACCCGTGAGGTGTCGCATCGTGACGGTAAGTGAAGTGGCTCATCTCTTAACAAGGGCTGAACATTACATCCGGCAGACCAAATACCGGGAGGCACTTGCTGTCCTGGACCAGGCAATCAAGATTGACCCGAAGAATGCCGGGATCTGGTGCCTCTGTGCATCGGCGAAAATTGAGATGGAAAAGTTTGCGGATGCAATTGCCGATTGTGAGCGGGCACTGTCCATCAACCCGAATTACGCAGATGCTTGGACTAAAAAGGCGCTTGCATTGTATCATCTCGAACAGTATGCCGCGTCCCTTGCCGCCTCCACCCGGGCGTCCACCCTCAACGCAAACGACGCCTCCGCCTGGTATATCAAAGGGATCTGCCTTGAAGAGTTGGGAAAGAGCGAGGAGGCGGAGATCGCCTATGGAAAATCGCTCGAACTGGAGATCATCCTCGATATCAAGGATGAGAGTAAACGCATCCGAAAATAACTGGCGGGTAATAACCGGCTTAAAGACCGCTTGTGATCTCCTTTAGTCTCTTCACGTGGCGGCGGCCACAAGGTTTTTTTCTTAATTTTCATAAACCGCACCCGATGGGAAAACAGTTTTGTCTTTTTTACCCGGTAACAGCAACTGGAGAGACACCCTGCACAATATCAATACCCCCGACGGCAAATTGTCACCTGCGATAGCATTATTAAAAAACAAATCAATCACATCGCATACAGGGAGGATTTTAGAGAATGTTGTCAAAAACCATTGAAGAAGCACTGAACCGGCAGGTTAACCGCGAACTTTATTCGTCATATCTCTACCTGGGTATGTCTGCCTATTTTGAGACCCTCAATCTCAAAGGGTTTGCCGGGTGGATGATGATCCAGGCAAAGGAGGAGCGGGCCCATGCAATGAAGTTCTACGATTATATCATTGCACGACAGGGAAAGGTCGTTCTTGATACGATCGAGGCACCAAAAGCGAAGTGGACTTCGGCCGGCAAGGTCTTTGAAGAGGTGTATGCGCACGAACAGAAGGTGACCGGCATGATAAACAACCTTGTCGACATTGCCATCCGGGAAAAAGACCATGCGACGTTCGAGATGCTCCAGTGGTTTGTGAAGGAACAGGTTGAAGAAGAGGCAAATGCAGCCATGATCTGCGAGAAGATAAAATCCGTCGGGGATGTACCCGGGCACCTTTTCTATCTCGATCACGAGCTTGCAAAGCGAAAATAACGACACATTCTTTTTTTATCTTTTGCCACATGGGGATGGGCAACGTCAGAAGTGGCCCGGTCATTATCATTGACGATGAGAAAGACATGCTCATGTGTCACGCGCCGATTTTTAGCGTGGTTCGGGAGAAGGTCCGGACCACCAGCTCAAGGAAAAGACTTCATCGCCCACTTAAACGACGAGACATTTGATGCGATCATTATCGGTCACGATATGCCTGAGGTCAACAGGACTTCGTATTTTTTTTTAAAAAGAGTTCCCGATCATCCGGCAGAACAAGTATCCGGTCATTGTGCAGGGTGGAACGCTCACGGGAAAAAAGCGCCCGACACCAATAACGGTGAGTGCTTCCCGGGGATGCGAGCGGCCTCCTCTTTTTTGACCTGCCCGGGATCGGATAAGGTACAATAAGGACCGGTACCGGAAACAAAACCCCGATGCAATAGTCTGACCGGACGCGAATTATAGATACGTGTGCGTGACAATAATCGATCCGGGATGATCCGGAAATGAAAAGCAGGGTCTGGTTTGCCAGCCTCCGGGCACGATCGAATGAGGAGAATACCGAGACAAAAATCCGTCGGCTCTTTGAGGTTGCCGGTTTTTCGTCCTGTATCCATAAGCGGGACCGCACGGCGATTAAACTGCATTTCGGGGAACAGGGTAGTGATGCATATATCAGCCCGGTTTTTGTCCGGCAGGTCGTGGAGAGGGTAAAAGCGGCGGGGGGTCTGCCGTTTGTGACGGATACAAATACGCTCTACCTTGGGAGCCGTTCAAACGCGGTCGACCATATCACGACGGCGATACTCCACGGTTTCGACTACGCGGTGGTCGGGGCGCCGGTGATTATTGCTGACGGGCTCTGCGGGAAAAACGTCGCCCCTGTCGCTATCAATAAAAAGCACTTTGAATCGGTCTCGATCGCGGGTGACATTGTTGCGGCGGACAGCATGATCGTGATGACCCATTTCAAGGGACATGAGGTGGCAGGGTTTGGCGGGGCGCTCAAAAACCTCGCGATGGGCTGCGCTCCGCCCGAAGGAAAACGGGCGCAGCACCAGGCTAAGCCATTTTCAATCCGCGATCTCTGCATCGGGTGCGGGAAGTGCGTGGCGTCCTGCCCGAAATCGGCGATCACACTCATTGAGGAAAAATCCAAAATCGACTTTAATCTCTGTATCGGCTGTTTCGAGTGTATGACCGTCTGCCCCTCGCATGCAATCGATATCGACTGGGAGACCGAAATCCCGCTCTTTACCGAGCGGCTGATCGAATATGCGTACGGGGCGGTGCAGGGTAAAGGGGGTAAGGTGGGGTACATCAGTTTCCTGACCCGGATCACACCGGACTGTGACTGCACCCCGTGGAGCGATGCATCGATCGTCCCGGACATCGGCATCCTTGCATCAAAAGACCCGGTGGCGATCGATGCGGCGGCCTGCGACCTCGTGAACCAGCAGCAGGGATATGCGGAGTCATTCCTTTCCACCCACCACCCCCCGGGCGAAGATAAGTTTTCCGGGATGCGGCCGAACACGGACGGCAAACGTCAGTTGCAGTACGCAGAAGAGCTGGGTATGGGCAGCCGCGATTACGAACTGGTCCGGCTCTGAACTTTTTTTCGTGACCTTGTACGGTCTTTTTTTGGAGTCTTTCCAGGTTTCCGGTCCGGGAGTACTCCCGATACCATGCCCGGAAGGGGCAGCCCCCTCTCTCCCCGGACAGGGGGTGGGGACTCATGTTGTGGTGACGGGTTTTGGGAATTTCCCGATCAATTATTTTTGCAATACCCGGGGAGTGCAGTTTTTTTAGGACGTATTCCTCCTGAATCGGGAGAAGAGCCTTCTTTTTTGGTGACTATCTCCCATGACTTCCCATTAGAGGAGTACGGGCGGTTGGATCATATGTGTCCGGCCGGGCGATGATGATAATAATGGGTGCCCCTTGTTCCCCATCGATGATGAATGCTCCCTTTCCGGCTGGTGAATCATGCGGCGGAGAAGGAGAAATTCATGAGTAATATGTCGTGTCATTTCGCATTTTATTAAAAACACCGAACATGAAAAACCGGATATACAAATGATAATATGGGTAAACGCATCAACAAAATGCAGGGATGTATGTATCCCGTGTGAGGTACACGATGGACCTAAAGAAGACTGAAGATACACAAAAAGAACTCAAATCAGGTGTATTGAACATTCACAAGGGTGCACAGGGATTCAGTGCAGAATTCATGGAATTCCTGAACAAATACCAGGTCATCGGTCTTGCAGTCGCATTTGTCATCGGCTCGGCAGCATCGACGCTGGTCACGGCACTGGTGAAGGATATTATCATGCCATTTGTCGGAGTCATTATTCCCGGCGGGGACTGGCAGAGTGCGGTCCTTCAGGTCGGACCGATCAAATTTATGCCGGGTGATTTTGCCGGTGCCCTGATAAATTTCATTATCATTGCGCTGGTGATATTCATCCTCGTGAAGTACATCATGAAGGGAGACGTTTCAAAGAAAGTGTGATCTACCTGATGAAAGATAGTACCTATCCGGAATTTTTTTTATCCTCTTATATTTGAGAAAATATCCGGGGTTGAAGAGTATGTAGTTGGCGAGGATCTGGGCTGATTCCACCCGTTCTTTTTTTTTTGAAAATCTTTGGCTGCCTGAGCCGGACATTTTCCGGAATTATCAGATTCAGTACTTCTCTAAATTATCCCAATAAACATTGAATGATCATCCCCCCCCAAGGCAAGCATCCCGGCCTTCCGAACCTGTCAACTCACAGGTCCAGTACTTCTCTAAATTTTCCTTTACACACATCAGAATTTTTAATAGGACTTGCCGAAGTGATTCACAATCCATTGGGGGTACCCCCCTCAACCAGCCCGGGGTGGCATCCCCCGCTCCCAAAACCGGGAGGTACCCTGACCCCCCGACCAATTTTTTAAAAGCACGATACCCCCACCCCCCGGTCCGGGCATAAGAGGAGGCCTACCCCCCCTTTCCGACATTTCCAAAACCTGCGCTTCGCGTGGAGTTATCGTCTGAAAGTATATTTTGTCGGCCAATGGCTTAGTGGGGGTAGGGGCCTCTTTTCCTGCAAGGGGGCACCCCCCGTTCCCAAAAATGAGAGGTACCCCCTCCCCCCGACCGATTTTTTAAAAGCATGATACCCCCACCTCCCTCTTGTTGCCCGGGAGTGGGGGGTGTCACCTTTGTACAAATGGGGGGAGTACCCCCTCCTGGCATAAAGGGAGGGTGGCGGCTGCCAAAAAAGGGTTCTCCCGCTTCCAGATCTGGCTCATACGAATTTTCGGCGGTTGTTCTTTCAACGTGAAAATAGAGAAGGACAGATGGACCTGGATCTTTTCCAGAAATGTTTGGCAGATCCATTGTCCGGCCAGATATGATGATGGGGGCTGATGGATCCATACCCCCCCAAACAAGCGAAGAGTTCTGCCGCACCAAAAAGGGAAGCCCCCGTGGCGGGCACGTGAATAAATTTCTGGAAAAGATCGCTTTGCCACAAATCTCCTTCAAACAGCAGGGAGGCATCATCACAACCGGGAGATGCCCGTGCGGCGGGGGTGTGAACCCCTGGGAAGCACGCTCTTTCCCGGAAAAATCATGCCCACAACAAAGAAGCCGGAGAAAAAATACGGAATCAAAAATCCCGGTGTTGCATCACCCTCAGGGAATTCTCCCCGTCCCCGACGGCAAAAACCATCAAAATCGCTGCATCCCACCCTTATGATACCTTTCCGGGTATTTCCGGAGCATAATAGTGGCAGATCCCGGTATTTTCCCCAAAAAAAACCGGGTCGCTTTTTCCCGGTATGAAACCCCCTTTATTTTTCGGCCATACTGCCCCTCCGGGCCTGTCCGAAGTCCCGGACAACCTTGCGGATCAGCCGGTTTTTCACGCTCAAAGAAAGGCCGCTAAATTGCACGGTTTTTTCCCGTTTAAAACGCCCCGTTTCAAAAAATAACGATTTATATCGATAATTTTATCAGGTGTTGGCACCACTTCCCCTGGAACATCCCGGCCTTGGATCCGGCTCGGGACCTCTTACGTCGGAGAAACGATCCTGGGAAACCGTGGGTCCGGCTATACCCCCCTTTATAAAGAGGGGATGACCGGAGGATGATACTACCTGCCTTGCGTTGCGGGTTTGTGTAATCGTCCGGCCCCCACCATTTAATCTCACCGACAACGGTCGGAAGAACCCGGGGCCTCCACCCGGTCCGCTCGTGCCGGGTGGGCACTTGCCTTTTTTCGTTCCGGAGTAGCCGAACCGTCACGTATTACCTGGGTTGCGCAAACCCTCACTGGCATGTACCGGACCCCTTGCCACACCAGTCGGCCTACACCCCTTCGCAAATCCCCCACTGGTATCATCATGATCGGAAAAAATTTTACAAAACACCAGCTTTATTACCCGATCGCAAGGAAATGTTCTCATGGAAAATGCATGTCCTGATGCCGCTCCGAAACGCGGCTCCTTTCGCGATATACCCATCGACATTCTCCGGGGTCTTGCGATTGTCCTCATGATCCTGGCAAACCTTGTCCCGGCACTCTTCATGCCCCCGGTACCCGGCTGGTTCCGGTTTCTTTGTTCTCTTGCGGCCCCGCTGTTCATTGTCACGGCAGGCATGATGGTTGCGTTGTCGCGGACCGGTAAAGGCCGGTCATTCGGGTACATTGCGCTTCGGGGTGGCCTCGTGATTCTCGTCGCGGCTCTTCTTCAGGTGCTGGTGTTCAAGTACATCCCGTTCATCGATATGGATGTCCTGTACCTCATCGGGATTTCGCTCCCGCTCGCCTACCTCTATCTCGGTCTGCCGGAACGGAAACGCTGGATCGTCATTGTCGCAATCCTCCTTATGGCACCCGTTCTCTGGGCCGGTTTAGGGTATAACACGGCCGTCATCGATCCCACGTTCTCGCTTTTTTCCCCGGCAGTTCCCGGCACGCCGGTTCCCGGACCGTTGGATATCGTGAAGTCCTGGTTTGTTGACGGCTGGTTCCCGATCTTCCCCTGGGCCGCCCTCGCACTGTTCGGTGCCGAGGTTGGTATGTACCGCTGGGGTAAGGGTGAAGTCCGCTCGTTCCGATTTAATTGTGAGGGACTGTACGCCACGGGTCTCCTTATCGGGGGTGGGATCCTCTGGGTTCTTTTCCCCGGCGCCCAGGCCCTGCGGGATGGCTATGTCGAATTATTCTATCCCCCGGTTATCGGCCTTTTACTGTTCAGTGCCGGGGTTTTCCTCCTTGCATTGACGGTTCTCGATCACCTCCCGGGATACTACTCCCTTCTGGATCCCCTTCGGGTAACCGGTGAATGTTCGCTTGCTATCTACCTTATCCACTATACGATCATTCAGAAAGTCATCGCCCCGCTTCAAATCCGTTTGCCTCTGCTCCAGTACCTTGAAGTGTACTTCGTCCTTCTTATCGGTATGATCCTCCTCGCATACCTTCTCCGGTGGGTCCGGAAAACCTGGCGTAACCAGCCCTTTCTGGTCCGCTTCCTTATCGGGGGATAAGGGAAAAGATCCTGTAATATTTTGTCATGAAAATTTTGAAAACTTCAGTCGATAGAGCAGGCAAATGGAAATTCGTGTTTGGAGTGCAAAATTTTCATTGCTTTGGTGCGAAATCTTTGACTTCATGCGGGTTTTTTTAGATTCTTTGGGAATTACGACCATCCCCCCAAACCGATCACACTCCCTCCCTCACACCACCCCCAGGCACACCGCATAAATCCCCACCTGGATCACCGTCAGTGGCACCCCGATCTTCGCAAACTCCCAAAACGTCAGCGTCTCCCCCCGGGCCTCAGCCTGCTGGATAATGATCACGTTGCTCGCCGCCCCGAGGATCGTGAGGTTCCCCGCAATCGTGCTCCCGGCGGCAAGCGCCATGAGCTGTGCAGTTGTTCCCCCGGCCTGCATGATGAGGGGCTGGAAGAGGGCGACGAAGGGTACGTTCGAGATGAACTGGCTGATGACGACGCTCGTTCCGAGGATCGCGGGGACGGAGGTGACTCCTGCGACTCCGGCAAGCGACTGGAAAAAGCCGGTCTGCCAGACGGCGGCCATCAGGACAAACATCGCGGCAAAGAAGACGAGCGTGCACCAGTCGATCGCTTTGAGCACCGTGACCCGCTCTCCCGAAAGGATGATAATCGGGAGGGCGGCGGCAAGGCCGATCAGCGGCAGGGGGATGACAATTGCGCCGGTGACAAGCGACGCGGCAATATTTGCGAGGGCAAGGCCGATGAGGATCGCAAGCGAGCACTTGACGATCCGGGTGAGCGCCGGGTCGGGGATGGCAGCCGGCTCCGGGTCGCAGGCGGCGGGTGCGGCCGGGGAAAACTCCCTGCGGTAAGAGAGACGGAGCACCAGCCACGCGGCGGCGAGGCTCGCGATGGTCGGGAGGAAGAGCCAGAAGGCAAACGTGACAAATGGTGCGGTCATGCCGCTGCTCGTCGCGACGAGCAGGTTCTGGGGGTTTCCTATCGGACTTGCCACGCCGCCGGTCGTGATCGCAAACGCGAGGGCAAAGAGCAGCAGTTTTTTCGGGAGACGGCACCGGGAGGCAAGCCCGAGCACGAGCGGCGTCCCGATGATCGCGAGCGTGTCGTTCATCAACAACGCCGAGAGCACCCCGAAGCCGAAGATCACAAGGGCGAGGAGCTGGCCCGGGGATTTCGCGTGCCGGAAGAACCGGGATGAGAGCCAGTCGAGGTACCCGCTCCGGGAGAGTGCTTCCCCCACGACAAACATCCCGAACAGAAAGCCCATCACGTCGATGTTTATCGCGGCGAGCGCATCGGCGGGCGCGATCTGGCCAAGAAGGAGGACGGCGACCGCTCCCCCGAGCATCACCTGCCAGATCCTAAAGGTAAATCTTCCCACCTGCCGTACCGCGATGAGGCAAAAGACGGCGGCAAGGACAATGATCGCGATATACGTGGAGAAATATTTCCCCGGGCCGGGTGATGAGCCTTGGCATCGGTTCTGAACGGAGCGGCACCTGACGGATGAAAAAAGAATTCCCGGATTTAGGAAAAACCCCTTACTGCGGTTTTACTGTCCAGTGGAGGAGGATGCCGTCGTCCATCCGGGTGACATCCGCGAGCACGAGCCGGGCAAACTCGGTTTCTTGAGTCCAGCCCGGGCCGTCCGCGAGGGTCGGCGAGTCCTTCCCGCCGATAACGATGCTCCCGACATAGGTATAGATCTCATTAACAAGCCGGGCCCGGATGAGGCCGGCGATAAGCGTCCCGCCGCCCTCCACCATGAGGCGCCGGATCCCCATCGCCCCGAGTTCATCGAGCACCCGGGCGAGGTCGACCTCCTCATCCCCGGCGACGATGACCGCCGCTTTTGCCCGGAGCACGTCCACCCGGCCCGGGTCTGCACGCCCCGAGACCGCCACTACCCGCAGGCCATCGCCTTTGTTGAGCACCGAAGCGTCAGGAGAGATCCGGGCCCGGCTGTCGATTATGACCCTCACCGGGTGCTCCGCTTTTCCCTCCTGCTGCCGCCGGCTTTTCAGGTCCGGGTTTTTTACCGTGAGCGAAGGGTCGTCGGCAAGAACCGTCCCGATCCCGACCATCACCGCATCGCAGCCCGCCTTGAGCCGGTCGACCCGGGCAAAATCATCTGCACCGGAGATCTTTACCTGCCGGCGTTCGCGGGTCGACAGTTTCCCGTCCGCACTCATCGCCACGTTGACAACAACCGAGGGGCGCATACGAATAGTGTTCTTGTTTTTGTGATTTTTATACCCCACCTTTAAAAAATCAGCATGCCGCAAAAGAACACTGGCATCGGGCTGGTGTATGTTTCCGTCATAATATTTTGGGCATGGTCCGCAAACCCAGCCCCGATTTTCATGGGGGATGCATATATATCAACAAAAGAAAAAACGTGAATGTCAATGGCTGGTACATCTCCGCAGCATCAGAGGTTCACGTTTGAAAGGGTAAACCTGTTGCGTGGTGGTGCGATCACGCTGCTGGTCGCACTTTGTATCCTGACGACGGTTCTTGCGTTTGCCCTTAATATCGATATCCTCACCACCCAGCTCTTCTTTATTCCCATCATCTATGCAGTCTACGCGTTCCCCCGGCGCGGGATCATCGTTTCGGCAATCTGTGCAGGTGCGTACGAAATTACCGGGTACGTGTTCTGGTATCCTGACCCGGTTGGGCTTACTGCCATTACCGTTCAGGCCGTGCTCTTTGTCGGTATCGCCGGCATTCTCGCGTTTTTGATCGAGCGTGCCCGTAAAGAAGAAACACAATACCGTGCAGTTTTTGAACATTCCCAGCTCGGGATTGTCATCTTTGACCATCGGAATGAAGCCATACGGCGCTGCAACCGGAAATTTGCCGATATGCTGGGTTTTACCGAACAGGAACTGCGGGCCATGAAGTTTTCGGAGATCATTTTCTCCCCGGTAGACGTGGAGCAGTTCCAGGTACGGATGAACCTGAACACGGATATTGAGGATTTCGAGACCCGCCTCAAAACAAAGGATGATGCCTCCTGCTGGGTAAACCTGTCATGGAGCCTGTTGGATACCGACACCATTAGTTGCACGGCGGTCAGTATTAACGCCCGAAAACTTGCCGAAAAAGCGAGCACCGACAATCTGATAAAATACCAGCAGCTCACCGAGAACTCTCCTGTTGGAATCCTGATCGTCCAGGATGGTATTATCCGCTACGCCAACCCCGCGTTCAGCCGGTTCCTGGGAGTCCCGGCATCCGGATTTTCAGGAAAACACTTCTGCACGTTTGCCGATGAACACGACCGGGCCTCATGCCGTGACCGGGTAAAAGAGTGGGAAGAGCAGGACGGAGTCTCCGCCACGTGCGACTTTGGATTTCGAACCGCATCGGGGGAACTCCGTAAAACCGAACTTACTACCACACCCATCCGGCACTTTGGAAAACCCGCCGTGCTCATCAACGTGATCAATACCACGGAAAAACAGCAGCTTGAGGACAAGATCGCGATCGATAATGAGCGGCGCCGGGGAATCATGATGACTATCGCCCACGAGCTCAGGACACCCCTCCAGCCGATTATCGGATATCTCAATCTCCTTCTCGACGACTCAAAAGGTGCCGGGCTCACTGAAGAGACCAGAAAACTCCTGGGACGCTGCCTTGCAAGTGCCGACCGCGAACGACAGATCATCAACAGGATGCTCGACCTCTCGGTTCTTGAATCCGGGAACCTCCAGATCACCTGCACCAGTTTTTCCATGGTAGAAATTATTCAGACGGTCATCGATACCAACGGGTACGCCGCACAGGCTGATATTTCGGTGAGTGTGCCTACGGATCTTAACGTTATGGCGGATATGAACCGGATTTTTGTCGTTGTGGATTCCCTCATCTCCAATGCTGTACGGTATTCCAGCCCGCCACGTACCGTTGTTATCGGTTACCATTCTGATGAGATCGATCCCTTCCATCATATAACCATCAGAGATAATGGAATCGGGATCCCCCCCCAGGCACAGGGTTCGATATTCGAACCGTTCCAGCTTGCCGATGCGACGAATCTTTCACGAAAGTTCGGCCGGATCGGGCTCTCACTAGCCGTATCAAAAAAGATCATGGAGATTCACGGGGGAGATATCACATTTAAAAGTACACCGGGTGCCGGGAGCATCTTTACCCTGCATCTCCCCAAAAACGTTTTAAAATAAAGTGGGGTTTGCCGCAGGGAAAAAAAGACGTTTCCCGCCGAACCGTTATCCCGATGTTGTTTCCCGGGAGGTTCGTGTCGGTACCTTTCCGTTGGACATGTCTGTTTCGCAAGGAACCAAAAAAATGCCGTTTCCCTGTCATGACGGCCCTTCCCGTGCCAGGTGTTATTTATTCCCGGTAGAGAAAAGCGGGATAATTTTTCCTGCCTTCTCATCGGAGATGAAAAAGACCAGCGTATCCCCTGCTTCAAGGCGCTGGGTCGGTTCGGGCTGGGTAAACCGCATCGTCCCCCTGCGGAACCCGAATTCCCGGATCCCAAACCGGTCTTTCAGGTCAAGATCCACGATGGCCTTTCCTTCCACCTGGGACCCGGCCTCCACCCGTACGGTGTGGACATGGGTTGCCTTGAAAAGCGTCTCGAAATTCTGTACCTTCTGGTGTTGGGCCGGGTCGGTGCACCGGGTAAAAAGGGCATTACCCAGGCGCTTTGACCGTTCGATGATCCTTACGACCTCCTCTTCCGGGATCTGGTAGCGTTTCAGGGCGCGGGTAAAGATTTCAAGAGCCGATTCAAACTCCTCGGAAATAACCTCATCTGCACCGAGATCGAGAAGGTGTTGCGCGTTCCTGACATGCCGTGTCCGTGCGAGGATATGCACATGAGGGGAGAGCTGCCGGGCCGTATGGATAATACGGGGGATCGCCTCCTCCTCGGAGACTGCCACAATGAGCGTCCGTGCATTCTGGATACCCGCATGTTCGAGCACTTCTTCCTGTACGGCATCCCCGAAGATAAAGTTGGGCCGGTACTGGGAGCGCTCCTCCCTGATGATCTCGGGATTGAGTTCGATCACCATATAGGGAATGCCGGCGAGTGTCGCCGCCCGGGCCACGCTTTTTCCGGTGATCCCATAGCCTGCGATAACGATATGATCTGAGAGCCCCTCTTCGGGTGCTATCTCACTTGGTAAAACGGCTTTTTGGTGTCCCAGCCATTTCGGGAAGAGCCGGTAGAGCAGATCGACAACCTTCGGGGAAGCGCTCATGGCAAACGGGGTAAACGCCATCGTGACGATCGCCCCGGCAAGGAAAAGCTGGTAGACCGCAGTCTGTATGACCCCGGCGTCGAGGCCGCTTTTCGCGAGCACGAACGAGAATTCCCCGATCTGGGCGAGCGCGAGGCCGCAGAAGACACAGACCCGGGTCTGCATCCCGAGAACCGCTGCCGAGAAGACACCGGTCAGGACCTTGACACAGAAGATCCCCAGGATGATCAGGGCGACATAGCCGAAATTGTCAAGGACCGTTGCCGTGTTAAGGAGCATTCCTATCGAGAGGAAGAAGATGGCCGCAAAGACATCGCGGAACGGGATGATATGGCCCAGTGCATCGATATTATAATCAGACTCCCCGACGATCAGGCCGCCGATGAACGCGCCCAGCGTAAATGACAGCCCTGCCTCGTTTGTGAGCCAGGCAATAACAACGCAGATACCGGCTATCGTAAAAAGGAAGAGTTCGCGGCTCCGCTCCTTTGCCACCTTAAAGAGCACACGCGGGATGACCCAGTACCCAAGGACAACGATCGTAAGGATGATCAGGGCAATTTTTGCTACCTGGTAGGGCGCTGTGGAAAGGTCTATGCCGCTGTCGTTTCCCGCAAGAAGGGGCAGCACGAGCATCATCGGGATGATGGCAAGGTCCTGGAAGATCAAAATCCCGAGAAGTGTCCTGCCCTGGATCGTATCAACCTCGCCTTTCTCCTGAAGGATTTTCATCACGATGGCCGTACTTGAGAGGGAGACGATAAAGCCGAAGATCAGGGCCTCGTTAAAGGGCATCTGGAATGCGAGGGTGATCAGGGTTATCGCGACAATCGTCGTGCATACCTGGACAACCCCTCCGATAATGACCGCACGCCAGGATCGGAGCAGGGTCTGGAATGAGAATTCAAGACCGATGGTAAAGAGCAGAAGGATGATACCGACCTCACCGATCGTATCGATGACAGACTGGTCGGTAATAAGTGCAAAACCAAACGGCCCGACCAGCATCCCGATAACGAGAAAACTCACGATGCTGGGCATCTTAAAACGCTGGCCAAGGTACAGCAGGAAAATGGACAAAATAATGACAACGACGAGGGCAAGCATTATGTCCATGAAAAACACCCCTCACAGGTAAATACAGTATACAATTACCGGCGTGAGAATAATTATATGTTACGGGAGGGACGATCGTCCTGCAGGCAAAAAAAGCATAGGGGGTCTCCTGTCGGAGTCCCGCCGGTTTTTTTTACGTGCATCTGTTTACTGCATCGGGAGGATGCCTTCCTTCCTCAAACTGTCAATGGAAAGATCCTGTGAATTGCCCGACTTGAAATTCCCGTTCGTAATTTCAGCCTGATATTCCTGATTCGCGGATTCGACCGCTTCTTCGAACGTTGATGAACCGGTCATCGTTGTCTCAAGGCAGGAGAACTGTCCCGGGGAATCAGGTTTCGTATCATAGCAGACGAACGCGTGGGTGGGCAGGATGATGATATGGGGGTTCATGCCAATGGATTCAAGGGCTGATGCATACAGGACTGTGCCGTCAATACAGTTGGCCGATTTTGATGCCAGGGATTCTTTTGGCAGCCGGACGCGCTGGGCGGCGTCGCTCTCCCTTCCGTAGGCAAGGGGTGAGTTGATATAGGTGATCTGGTAATCGTTCTTGAGCGCCGTAAAGATCGCTTTGACCTGGGCATTCGTGTCAGATTCCCACTCTTTATCCGTGCAGCTATCTCCGCACTGGTACCCGTTCATCGACTTCTCTGGATTGTACTCGGCAGCCGTACGCACGAGGGGGTCGATCTCTGCTGCATGCGGGGTCACCCACGCGGCGATGTACGGTGTCATATCATTCCATTGATCGCCATCAAAAACTGACCAGACCATCGTGTCTTTCGCGTAGATTTTTATAGGTTTGGTCTGCTCATCGATGCGTGTCCCGTCTGCAAGGGCGACCTTGTAGTGGAGCGTTGCGGATGTCATCTCCTGGGGGATTGCACTGGAGCGGAGTGATGGAGTCTGCCCGACCGTTAGGTTCCCGTGAGCAGGAACCTCGACGGTGTTGATTGACTTCTCGGTATAGCCCGGGATCTCCGATTCTACGGTGACCGTCTGGGGGCTGCCCGTGGGGTTCGTGATATCGAAATCGATAAATGTCATATCGAGGTTGGGCATCTGGAGGTACGTAGAGGCAAGGATTGTATCCATTGCGCTGACATCCACACTGATACCGCCGGTACCCGTACCGGTAGTGGACGAGCCGGAAGAAGTCGATGAGACCGGTGAGGTTCCGGTACAGCCGGCAGACAGGATGAGGATTACAAGGAGTACGAACAGGAGTGGGGTACAGCGTTTCATTGCAGTTCTGTTATAGATGATTCATGATATGTGTTTTGTTGCGGTGTTGCTGTGTTGTACAAAGGGAGGCCATTTCCCGGAGCGTTGTTATACTGAAGGGGTATGTTTGTGATCGGCCGGTGGACAGGTTGTGTCGTTTCCAATCTGTGGCAGGAATTTTTTCAGGTTTTCATCGGCACCGTACAGGATAAGGTAATCCCCGGGCTGCACCCGCAGATCCGGGCCGGGGGCGGTAATCGAAAACGTGTTGCGCCGGACCGCAAGTACCCCGATGCCATACGTGTTCCACGCATCCAGTTCCCGCAGGGTTTTCCCGGCAGCCTCCGAGCTTTTGGTAACCTGAAGGGTGTGGATGTGGAGATCTTCTAAAGCCGTCCCGGGATTGTTTGCCCCGGCCGACTTTCGGGAGGTTGCCCGGGTGAACATCCGGTATCCACCGCTGCGGATAATTTTTGTCAGGGTATCGATATCGTTCTCGGGCAGGGTATATTTTGCGAGCACGCGGGCAAAGATCCTCACCGAGGTCTCGAACTCCTCTGGGATCACCTCGTCTGCTCCCAGGTCCAGCAGGTTCTGCACATCGTTGACGTGGCGCGTGCGGCAATTTCCCCGGGCGGATAACCGCATTCGCTCGCCGGTAAAATTAATAAAAGATAAGTGCCCCAGCCCGGATTTGAACCGGGGACAACCAGATCTTCAGTCTGGCGCTCTCCCAGTCTGAGCTACTAGGGCAGGACACAAATATTGGCAGTTGGAATTAATAAATGATATGCTCGGTATGGTGGTATAACCCCTGACCACTCTTATTTATCCCCCGCCATGCCAGTATTAATCAGATGCCGCCTTCCGCCCCGTTCGAGGATGACTCTGGTCTTAGCCATGCCGTTGCCTCACGCACCGCCCATGTCGTTCACCTGACGCATAACGATCTCGATGCGGTCGGAGCAGATGCGATCCACCGGATGAAGTTCGGTAAGGACGGTGTGTTTACGGTTTGGAGTTCGGTGGGAAAGTTTGCCCGCCTCTTCTCCATTATCGCGTCCTGCCCCGGGAAAGGCGACCTGCTCTCGATATCTGACCTTGGCTGCCAGGGGGACATGGAAGCAGTTGTGGGCAGGGCACGGTCAAACGGCTGGGCGATTGAGTGGCGGGATCATCACCGCTAGCGCGAGGAGGAGATCACAGGAATAAAAAAACAGGTTTCCCTCCTTCATATCGATACGGATATCTGCGCAACCGGGATCGTCGCACGGGATCTTGCACCGGAGAACCCGGTAGCGCTGGAGGTTGCCCGGGTCGTCTGCGATTACGATCTCTGGAAACACAGGGATCCCCGTTCAGCCGTTCTTGGACAGGTACTCCAGAGAAAGAAAAACCGGGAGTATGTCCGCGACTGCCTTGTTGCGGGAATTTTCTCCGACGCGCTGATCGAAGCGGAGTATGCGGAGATCAAGGCCGAGATGGATGCCATGATGGAGCGGAGTCTGCGGCACACCACCATCCTTGGAAAAAAGTACCGGATCGCGTTTGCCCCGATGTACGGGTACCCAAGCGAGACAGCGCATTTCATCCGGGGCAAAAAGAACACCGATATCGAAGTGATCATCGGGAAAGACGGGAAGTTCTCGCTCCGTTCTGTGCCCCCGATCAGTCACCTGATTGCCCGTGAGTTCGGTGGCGGCGGACACCCGGGTGCAGCGGGAGGGAGTTTCTCCTTTACCGTTGTCGAACGGTTTACCTGGTGGCTTTTTAAGAAGAGCCGGCACTTTGACGAACTTGTGAAGATTGCAGAATCGGTTTAATTTGTTCGCTTCTTTAAAAAGAATACTATTAATAGAAATCTTTTCTAACGGTAATTAAATTTTTCCGGACGTGTTTTACTATGAAAAAACAGTTTACATACGGTGCGATATTTATCGTCGTGTGCCTGGCTCTTACCGCACCGGTTGCGGCTTCAAACCTCGGTGGCGGCATTTCCGTGGTATTCCAGTGCCAGAATGTTGCAAGTTCATCGTCGTGTACTGCAAATGGCGCTTCAGTCTATATCAATGGGAATAACATGGGGACAATCAGCAGCGGTGCGTTTGAAATCCCGTACGATGACTCATTCTCTACGTACAAAATCACGAAAGACGGATATTATGATTTGACGGGAAGTATTCCTGCTCCTGCAGACGGACAAACCGCTGACATCATCATTGGTGCAGATCTTACGCAGAAGCCCACCGGTAGCGGAAAAGGTTGGTTTGCGGTTCACTGCGATGTTGACGGGGCCACGGTGGCATTTAACGGGGTAACCAAAGGGACGATTGCAAATGGTGTCTACACGTTTGAAGTGAGCACCACCGGCACACCTTACACCTCGTATTCGGTAACAGCATCCGGGTATTATACCTATTCTGGTTCGATTGCGTCCATGCCGTCTGATGACCAGACAATTGATCTGTACCCGACCCTCAATCCCAAACCGGTCACTGCCATCCCGACCACCGTGTCGACCACGATCGGAGGAAGCACCGGATGGTACACTATTCACTGCAGCGTGAATGGTGCATCGGTATACTTCGATAAGACGTACAAAGGCCTCATCTCAAACGGCGAGCTCAGTGTTATGGTGTATACGACCGGGGCGCCTTACTCTGCGTATTCAGTAAGCGCAAACGGGTACGCGACAGCGACCGGCTCCCTGTCGTCAGTACCCTCTGCAGGGCAGACAAAAGACATCTATGTCTCCCTGACTCCCGTTGTGACCACGACCGTGGCACCTGTTGGTTCCGGACAGGGAACCTATGCGGTGTACTGTAATGTCGATGGCGCACGGGTATACTTTGACAACACGTACCAGGGAGTAATTTCAAACGGCGTGCTGTATGTTACCGTGTCTACCACCGCAACGCCATTTAGCACCTACCGGGTAGAAAAGACCGGCTATTCTTCGGTGTCCGGCACTATCACCCAGCATCCCGCCGGTGGGGAGACAGTCCCGATTCACGCGACGCTCACGAAATCCGCCGTGACTACCACGACAAAAACGACCGCAGTTCCCACGACACACACCCCGCTCCCGCTTTCGGTGACGCTGGGTGCGGTGATCGGAGCCGGTGCACTTGTCATGATTGCAGCGAGCCGGAATAAAAACCGGTGACCTGTTTTTTTTAATTTTTGCGGGACTGCAGTGCAGTTCACTTCCTTCGCGGATAGTTTTAGTCAGCATGGTTTTATCCCAGGTATGTCAGGTGTTCCCCGTCGCAATACGAAGGGAAGGCAACAAACAAGATTTTATACGGAAAAATGTAATGTAAACCTGACTATGAAATCCGTCTATCTTCTCATAGGATGCGTTTGCATTCTTGCATTCGCGGTCATGCCCGCACAGGCAATGACTGCAAAGTCGCTTACCATCAACCTTGATGCGAACGGTGATGCGCATGTGGATTTCCAGTATGAGCTCACGTTCGCGGAACAGGCTGCGGTGTTTGTCAATATCGCAAATCCCGGTGTTGAACTCAAAAAGGCTCTTGAGAACAATTCCGGTAAGGAGGTTACGGTGGTAAAGGCGGACAGTTCCTCTGCCGAAGTGATCATTCCGTCCTTTGCCGAGATCCGCCAGTCCAACGGCATTAAGACCATGATAACACCGGGATTCTCATTTGCCAATGCAGAAAATGTGCTCAAACAATACTGGTTTGCCGCGCTCATCTCGCCTGACTTGTCACCCGATGTGACGACCATCACCTTCCCCGACGGCTACCAGACCGCCTACAATAACCAGATCAGCGTCCCCTCAGTTTCACATACGGTTGCATAAATCCGGATTTTTCCGCCGATGGCGGGTCCGGGAATTTTTTTTACAGTTTTCTTTTTGGGTATACCCAGTCCTTGCAAGCATCCCCCGCGCCTTAAAAGAAGTGCCTGAATGTGAGACATAGGGTTTTGAGCCAGTCTCAATCGGAACTGTTTTTTTTAGATACCTGTGCTCCCACCTCCATTATTGATCTTCCAGGGTTAAGCGCTCCCGTCTTTTGTGATTGCATGAAAAGTATAATACAAATATTTATTTGTCGGCAGTCAGGAAGGGATTAGTGTTAACTATGGCTACAAATGCACTTCCTGATGAAAATGTCACCGGCGTTAAGTGGGTATCGATTGTCCTTCTTGGCGTACTCTCGGTGATATTTGGTCTCCTTGTCATACTGTTCCCGAAGATATCCGCCACGGTGCTGGTTGAACTCATCGGGATTCTTATCCTCCTTGTCTCGTTTACCGCCCTCATGCTCTCCGCACTTTCACCGGGCGGCTGGAAATCTTCCCTGCTCCTTGCCCTGCTTGCCATTATCGGTTTCTTCTTTGGCATCGCCACGATCATCCATCCCATTGTCATGGGAGAAGTGATCATCATCATCGCTGGCATTGCCCTCTTTCTGGGGGGTATTATCGGGCTCGTGCTTGCAGTCGGTGAATCTCAGATGGCGCACCGCGGACTCTTTGCCCTGCAGGGCATCCTGTCGATCATCATCGGACTTTTAATCTGCGTCCTCCCCATTTTCGGTGTTATCCTGATGGTACTCTGGGTGGGGGTAATCCTGGTAGTTTATGGTATTGTCGGTATCGCTCTTGGATATTGTATCCGTGCCCTGCCAGCAGACTGACATCAACACATCCTTTTTTTTATCCCGGTCAGACCCGGGAACATCTCCTGCTGCAAAGGTGTAATGGGGCAGATAGTGGTTTACCGGGTTGCAAGGCCGGTCTCTATGGTGCCCGGGAATGCCCGGCTTCCCGATAAAAGAGAAGACACAAAAGCCGGATGAAGAAAAAGGATTAAAGACGGATGAAAATAGCGCCAGCAGTCTAGTCCAGCGGGATTGTTTCAAGCTGGGAGACCAGTTCCCAGATACGTGTCCGTGCATGGATGGGCATGTTTGGATCGTTTGAGATTTCATCGATTTTTGAGATTGCTTCCGCAGCGCGCAGGCCCATTGCCTTGGTGTTATTGGAAAGCAGCAACCGGGTCTCGTCAGCAACGCGCCGGATATTTCTGGGAATAGTGCTGTCCTCCTGAATGTGCTGCAGCATCAGGATACAGTTTTCGATTGTTTTTTCTGGATTCGGCATGGTATCACCAACCGTGTACCTGTAGTTAATACGTTAAACTCGCATATATAGTTTGGATATTACAACAGACGGTGATGGTATGGCAGAAAGAAGAGACGACGAGATTATGGCCGAGTACCTCCTCAAAGGAGGAAAGATGCTTGAGAAGACCTGCCCCACCTGCGGGTGCCCGATGTTCGAGTACAAGAAAAAGACGTTCTGCGTGGTCTGCGCCGAAAAGAAGCCTGTGACGGCACAACCCGCGAAGAGCACAAAGGCCCCTGCAGCGCCGGCAACAGCAGCGCCCCATTCCCACGAACATGATGCAGGCTGCACCTGCGGCGAGGATCACGACGCTGAGTCCTGTACGTGTGAGGATGGGGACGGGGGCATGCTTGCTGAAGAGATCGCAATGACGATCCATGCGCTCTGCGAACGGATCAACAACGAGAAAGATCCCAACCATATCCTGACGCTTATGACCTCGGTGAAGACCGGGACAGAAGCGATTGAGATTTTGTGCCGGTTGTAAAGCCGGGCCGAACCTTTTTTTTAATCGTTTGTATCTTCGCGGTATTCCGGGGCAGGGCAGTATACCGGGTGTCTGCACACTAATTTATTGTCTGACCCCCTGCATTGAAATGAGATAATTTTTTTTGGGATATTACCTATTTTCTCTTCTGAAAAAATGGATTAACTGATCAGAATCCTGTGTCGGTGTTATCGATCTATGTAGGGGGTCTGATAAAGAATTAGTGCAGGGACCGGGCAAAATATGCGGTAACTTAACCGGCCAGAACAGAACCTGAACTACCATATATCTCCTGAATAAATTCGGTTTTGTGAAATAGTTTCGGTAAAGGATCCTCCCGCCCGCGTTGTACTATTTTTATTCCCGACCCCCTACAGAACCGGCAAGAATTTATCCGACCCGGTTCATTTCTCTTTACTGACAACCAGCCCCGCCGGACCAGGCAACGGATGCCGGATACGGCCGGGGCTGGCAGGGGCAGGAGAGAGATGGCAGAATTCAGACCCAAACCGGGAAGCAAGAGCGCGTGCCACAACCTGAAACGGCCAATTGCCACTATCGAAGAGTTTGACCGGATCGTCCAGGCCCTGCTCCTGAAAAATCCTCTGGGTTGCACATCCTACCGTTCTGCACGGAAAAACCATCGCCCGGTCGAGAAGGTCCGGGAGATGTATACAGCAAAGTTCGTGTACCTCAATGACAAGAAGAAGAGGATCGGCGCCGCAATCGACATGTACGATTCGGTCGAGGGTTACCAGACCGGGATAGCAGCGGTCATCTCGAATGTGGCAAACAACCTCTCCCACCGTGGCAAAGTCCGCCATCTCTCAGATGACGACCTCTTCTCGGTCACGATCCGGTGCTGTGATCCAGGCGGCGAGGTGTATTCCCTGAGTATTGCACGGAGCCGGGTTACGGTCTCGTCGTATACTGACAACGCTATCCGAAAGAAGGTGGCGGAGTGGGTGGATTCGGTGCCGGGGTTGGCATAACGATTTCTAATTTAAAGGAAGTCCGGGCATTCAACTTCACAACGAGGGCTCCCCGCCTCAGGGCCTCTCGCGGGGCACGGCGGGGCAGATTGCCAGATTAGTTAATGAAAAAAGAAATTTGGATCGGATAGGGACGAAAACGGATTCAAGAATGAGTTATTCAGACTTTTTCAAATTTACCATCATTTTTTCCCGCCATTTCTGATACTGTGGTAAAAATTCTTCAATGGTATCTACAATTGTGGAGGCCTTGAAAACAATACCAATGTTTAGGAATTGATTAGTAATGGGAACAGGATTCGCGTTTTCATTTTTTTGCCTAACTGCGGGCTTTGTAACATATTCGATCTTTCCTTCAACCTCTCGAAAATACGCCTCAGATACCACTCCTAGAAATTTTAATCGAGTTCCCATTCGGATTCCCCCTGATTTCGGATTATGTGATCCTTGGTTAAAAAGAAAGACTGGACTTCCGCTAGATCCGGGAAAAACCGATGCATCAATTAAAAATTTTTTCTCTCCATTAAAATCAAGTGTAATTGGAGAAGCTGTTATCCCTTTTCTAAAAATTGGCAAATTGTTCTTTTCGTCCCATAACCCCCAGGGATAACCAACAAAAATGACCTCTTCTAATGCATCAATTTCAGTTAGTGTTGTTTCGTCGGGTATCAGATCTTTATTAATAGCACGATAAAAAACAGGATCTTTTATTGTCGAAAAGAAGAGCATTAGTTCAAGAATTGGAAAAATCGCAATATCGATATTCGGATTACTATTTGTATACCACGCTTTCCCGAATTTTTCATTTTCGACAAACCGTATTTTCTCTCCAAGTCTCACCTCTTTTTCTGATTTTAGTGATGAAAATGTTAATCTTCCGGAAACACTATTTTCAACAACATGTTTGCAAGTAACAAGATATTGTGTAACCCAAGTCAGGCTGTTTTCTGACTCTCCTTTTTTTCCATATTCAAAAATAAAACCCGTTCCTACCTGAAGAACACCATTAGAGTCTTGGGTTTCGATTCTTACTGTGTTAAATAGTAATTGTTCAGCAATGCTAGAAACTTCCATGAAACAAAGTTAAAATAATGACTATTTAATATTGGGTATTTCAAATTTCATGTCTTCGATTTCGGGTAACATTTACGCAATTTTATAACAATACAATGGATCTTCACGGTAATTGAAGCCGTCGCGGGGCGCCCTTTTTGGTCGGCGGCAGGGCATCGCACATTTTTCATATGTACAGGATGTACGTGGGAGATCCCAATACGGGTGAAACGGGACTCCAAAAAAGATTTCTACAGCTACCCGTACTTTCTCCGGCACAATTCGAAGATCTTCCCGCCGGTCTTCTCCCCAATCCCCTTCACCGCCACCAGTTCCTCTAATGAAGCATCCGCAATCCCCTGGATGGAACCAAAATGGGATAACAACAGCCGGGCATTTTTCATCCCGATATCGGGAAACGCGGAGATGATATACTCCTGCTCCTCTTTTGCAGACCTGAATGACTTGTGCGGGTGGACCTTGTGCTCCCCCCGCTCGCCCTCCTCGCGTTTTGCGATCACAAAGAGCATCTGGGCGGTGTCCTGCTCGTCCCTTGTAAAGAGAAGCGTAATTCCCATATCGACGGTGAGCGCGGCAAGTACCCCCCGAAGCGCGTTCGGGTTCATGTCCCTTTGCGTGTAGATGTCGCCGCCTTCAATTACAAGGATGGGCCGGGGCACCGCGTCGGCAAGCGCCTTTGCCTGCCCGAGCAGGTCGCGGTTGATGAGGGTGTCGACAAAATCTTTGGCGGTCTTGCGCTCGACGAGGATACGGTCGCCGATCGCGTAATCTCCCTGCGGCAGGCGTTCGAGCCGGATCGCCGCTCCCATTTCAGATAATACCTCCACCACTTTTGACGAGGTCTCGCGGTCATCAACGCGGATCGCAGGGCCCTGCGGTGTGAACTCTTCGATGAGTGCCTGTTCGACCGCGACAGGTTTTTGGAGTGGGACCGAATGGCCGCTCATCTGGTGCATGCTCTTTTGCATCCGGCGTTCCTTTGACTGGCTCACGAACCGAAACACCTCATCGGACGTGCCTTTCGTCACGAGGACGACAACCCTTCCTGCGGCAGATCGCCCGGTGCGCCCTTTGCGCTGGATGGACCGGATCTCGGAGGGCACGGCCTCGTAGAAGATCACCATGTCAGTCGAGGGGACGTCAAGGCCCTCCTCCCCAACCGAAGTTGCGACAAGCACCTTAAACTCCCCTTCCCGGAACCGGGTGAGAGCAGCGATCTGTTTCTTCTGCGAGAGCCCTTTTTCCGCATCCTTTGTTGCCTGGCCCACGAACCGCTCGCAGGCGATCCCGTTTTTGGAAAGATAGTCCACGAGAAGCTGAACGGTATCCCTGAATGTGGCAAAGATAATGATCCGGCTGTCGGGGTGGAGTCCGAGCTGCTCTTTTACAAGTTCGAGAACGATGGCGGGTTTGGGGTGCAGTTCCGCGGTCCAGCCAAGTGTCCGGTCAAAGAGCCCGCGAAAAACCTGATCTTTGCTCAGCCGCTGGCTCGCCTTGCTGCCTCCCGCACTTACCCCTTCGGCGACCAGTTTTGCGATGTACCCCTTGAACACTTCACTTCCCTGGGATTCGGCAAGGGTCACGGCATGCTTGAGTTTCATGCACTCCGCGTAGACCGAGGCTGCCGAGTATGCCGCCGGGTCGCGGTTCTGGATCCTCTGCTGGATCTGGGCGTTGATACCGTTAAGTTCCTTCATCGAGAGGTGTTCCCTTTTCGGGACGGCAAAACCAAGCGAGGCAAGGAGCGCGAGCCGGTCATCGATCAGCGTGTGAATCGCATGGATCGCCTGTTTTAATTCCCCGGGGAGATCGATCTGGCGGATCTCGACGTCGCGCTCGTGGACATAGGGACTGACGTCGGGGTCGTTCTCTGTCCGGTTCTCGATCTGGACGATGCCGAGGTTTGAGCAGATATCCTGGATCTTCACCTCGGCACTTCCGGGCGATGCGGTCATGGCAAGGATCAGGGGCTTGTCGGCGGTGTCGTGATACCTGCGGGCCAGGAACACGTACGCGTAGTTGCCCGACGCCCGGTGACACTCGTCGACAATCATCAGGGTCACGTCCTTTAAGGTATAGCGTCCCGCGATGAGATCGTTTTTTATCACCTGCGGCGTTGCAAAAATTACCTGCGCCCGCTCCCAGTCGGCAGTGCGTTCCGCAGGAGGAGCTTCCCCGGTAAACATCGCAAAGGGAGAGATGTCAGGACCGGCCGGGCTCTTTGCCACAAGAAATTTCTCGAAAAACCGGAGGTGCTGCTCCACGAGCGGTTTTGTCGGGGCAAGCATCAGCACCCGTCCCTTCTCGTTGTAGAGCCGGGATGCGGCAACGATCAGGGCGACCGCGGTCTTCCCAAGACCCGTCGGGAGGATCACCATCGTATTGGCATCCAGTGCCTTCATCGCGATCGCGAGCTGGTACTCGCGGGACTCGATGCTGTCGGGCCGGATGAGGGGATGGCTGATGCAGGTCATGTAATGGTGAAAGATTTGGCGGGCTGGGGTAATATAGGAAATTGTGCGGAGAAAAAGAGTGTTAACAAGGAGAGTCTCCTCTTCCACGCTCTAATCCTAACGAGGGCTCCCCATATCAGGGCCACTCCACGTCATGGCAGGGTGGCGGCCCCCCTCATAATTTGGAGCATCAGCCCCTGTCATTATTCAGTAATATTAAAAAAAAGAAAAAGAAAATCGCTTACTCAAGCGCCGCAAACTTCATGCTTCCGTTCACGAGTGCCGGGATGATCGCGGGGAGTTTGTCGATGGCGATCCTTACCTGCTTCATACTGTCCCGGTCCCTGACGGTGACTGTGTGCGTCTCCTTTGATTCGTAATCGACCGTGATCGCAAACGGGGTGCCGATCTCGTCCTGCCGGCGGTACCGGCGGCCGATGGCACCGGAGTCGTCGTACTCCGCGAGGATGCCCTGCTTCTGGAGCGTGGTCGTGATCTCCTCTGAGAGCGTGTCAAGCCCGTCGCGGGTCATGAGTGGGAAGACCGCGACCTGCACGGGAGCGACCTGCGGGGAGAGCCGGAGAACAACGCGTTTCTCGCCGTCAGCGGTATCCTCGGCGTACGCCTGTTCGAGCACGGCATAGCACATACGGTCGATCCCGTACGAGGGTTCGATCACGTGGGGCACGACTTCCTCGCCTCTGACATCAATGACCTCGTCCCTGACCTCGAAGAGGTCTGCGGGGATGTGGATCGTCTCGCCGTCGACGGTGACATCGGCCCCTTCGGGAGTCGGTGTCGCGGTCTCAAGGGCGGCAAAGATCGCCTTTGCCTTCTGCCGGTACTGCTTGCCGAGCACGCCCATGTTCGGGATGATCCGCCGGCGTTCGACTTTCTTTGGCGTGTCGTACTGGATGAAGACCGTCATCGAAGTGCCGCTCTGCTTTGCGTGGGCGTTGAGGTCGTAGTTGGTCCGGTCGGCAATCCCGACCGTCTCGACCCAGCCGAAGCGCTCCGAGTACACCTCTGCGTCCCAGCAGTCGGTCGCATAATGAGCCCGCTCGTCGGGAAGGTGCTGGCGGAACCGGAGCCGGTCCGGCCGGATACCCACCGTGACCAGCAGGTCGTGGGTGAGAGCGACATAGTATGCGACGTACTCGTTTGCGATGATGCCCTTATCCACTGCCTCCCTCATCGACATCTCGACCGCAGGTTCGCAGTTCTGCTGGTGGGTATAGGTCAGGAGGGGCATACGATAATCCGTATATCTCTTGAATGACGGGTGATGGTTCTTCTCGTTCGGGTGGACGAAAATCTCGGCTTCTGCCTGCGTGAATTCGCGGAGCCGGATCATGCCCTGCCGGGGCGAGATCTCGTTCCGGTAGGATTTCCCGATCTGTACCGCGCCAAAGGGCAGTTTGTCCCGGTAGAACCTGAGGAGCCGGGAAAAATCGACGAACATGCCCTGTGCGGTCTCGGGCCGGAGGTAGCCGACCCGCTGGGAACCGGGGCCGATCGAGGTCTGGAACATCAGGTTGAAATTATAGACATCGACATTCCCGAGGACTTCCTCGCAGGCCGGGCACTTGCAGCTGGCAATCGCAGCGGCAAGGGTCGCGTTGTCCATCGTCGCCGCCCCGTGTACCCCGCCGCCATCGGCCACGTGGTCCGCCCGCAGGTATTCCTTACAGTGCGGGCACTGGCACATCTTGTCGGAGAATCCCTTCACATGCCCGGATGCGATAAAGACCGCTTCCTGTGCGATCGTCGGGCACTCGATCTCGTAATATCCTTCCTGGACAACGTAAAAATGCCGCCAGATATTCTCGATCCGCCGCTTCATCATCGCGCCGAGCGGACCGTAATCGATAAAACCGGCCACTGCCCCGTAACACTCCGAGGTGGGCCAGATAAACCCGCGGCGCTTGGCCAGATCCATCACATTCTCAAAAACATCGCTCATGGAGAATCACTGTCGTTTCTTCTCTTATACAGTTGCACGACTCCTGACAAAAAGGCTCGTGTCCGGTTCCCGTGGCAGCCTGTGACCGTTCCTGTCGTATGTTTTTTTTAAAGGAGCCCGGGTTACCCGGAATATCCGGGCCCGGAGACGGGCTTCCTGTAGAAAACAATGGGTGGCGGGATGTGCGATCCAGAGCCAAATAAAAGGTTTCTGGTCAAAAGAACAGTAAGATAGGATTAAATAGTTGACAAAGTATTGTATATCCTAATCCCAAGACGGGGTATGCAATGACGGAAGACAAACGGAAAACACAGCTGCTGGAACTTTTCAGCACCATGTCCGGCAAGACAAAAATTGTCGAGCCGATGAAAAATATTCATGGCACCCTCAGGGATAGCGATGCAATTGAACGCGAGGTCGCGCTGGTGATGCGGGAGATCATCGAGCAGGGAATCTTCAAGACTTCGCTCAAGCCGATCCAGCTCGCCAAGCTCGTTACCTCCTTTTACGCGGGAAAGAACGACACCGAGATCGCCCGCGAGCTCGGTGATGAGAAACTCAGTAAGACGGTTGCCCGGGCACGTGTCCGGCTCAAACTCTTCAGAGAACTTGATTTCAGGATGCCATTTGACAAGGCAAAGATGGAAACTCTGGTCGAATCGGGAAAGACGATGAAGGAAGTTTCCGATGAACTCGGTGTCAGCCCGTCAACCCTGCGCGAATACCGGCATGTAATCGAGGAACAGGAAGACCCGACCATCGATTCGTATATCTGCCGGATCCGGGACGTGATGGAAGACCGCGATCTTTCCGAGCAGATGACCCGGAGTGCCACGGCCGACAATCTGGGTGAATCCATCGATATCACCGAAGCAGAACTGATTGATGTGACGTAACGGGTATTTCCCCACACCCCGGAATTCTTTTTTTATAGAGAATATTGTCTCGGCTTGTCCGCTGTTCATGTTTAATCAACGCGATCAAATTATTGTAAAAAAATCAGAAATGTACCAGAGTTGCGGCAGCCACACGATCACGCAGCCATAAAAAATTTCATCCTCCGGCGCCTCTATCTGCATATATGCATCTTACCTGGCTTGGCCATTCCTGCGTATTACTTTCGGGCACACAAAAAGTTCTGATCGATCCTTACATACCTGAAAGCAGCGTTGCATCCACGTCCCCGGACATTGTTGCGGTCACCCACGGGCACTATGATCATCTTGGCGAAGCGGCGACACTTGGAAAAACCGTGGTCGCCATCAGCGAGATTGCTCATTATCTCCAGGCGCAGGGCGTCCCTGCCGAAGGGATGAACCTCGGGGGAACGATCACGGTGAATGGAGTTTCCTTTACCATGACACCTGCGGTGCATTCAGCCGGGATCGACTCGGCTGCAGGTAACCTCCCCGGCGGTGCCGCAGCAGGTTACGTGATCCGGATGGACGGTGTATCCGTGTACCACGCGGGAGACACCGCGCTTTTCTCGGATATGAAACTGATCGGGGAATTGTATCATCCCGATGTCGCGCTTCTCCCGATTGACGGGCGATACACGATGGGTATATCCGAAGCAATGATGGCGGCAAACTTCGTCGGCGCAAAGACCGTGATACCCATCCACTACAACCCACGGGATAAGATCCGGGTCGACCCGGTGCCGTTCAAAACTGCGCTTGAACGGACAACCGATCTCACGGTAAAGATCCTCAAACCCGGTGAGAGCATCGAGTTTTCCCCCACATCGTAAACGATCAACCCCTGATTGTGACACACCACCGTGCGGGTAGAGATCCCCCGTGAATCCGGTGTGGCTCCAGAAGATTTTATGCACCAAGAAGAGAACTACTCAAACAGTTACTATGAAAGATCACCGCCCCCCCCACCACGATATCGATCTCAAAACCATTGCATTACATGCGATGGAAAAATACGGTTTTGAACCCCGGTTCCCCCCTCATGTAATTGACGATGTTAACGCAATGCACGAGCGGGTCTTTTCTGACATCCAAAAAGACACTCACGACCTCCGCACGCTCCTGTGGTCCTCGATTGACAACTATGATTCACAGGATCTCGACCAGCTGGAGTACTGCGAGCGCAATCCTGACGGCACGATCCGGGTACAGGTTGCCATCGCCGATGTCGATTCGTACGTACAGAAACAGTCTCCCACCGATGAATATGCCGCCCACAACGGGACCACGATCTATACCGGTATCCTCACCTTTCCGATGCTGCCCGAACGGCTCTCGTACGGGATAACGTCCCTGTTGCAGGGAAAGGACCGGATGGCCGTCATCATTGAGTTTACCGTCAGACCCGACGGGAGTTTCTCTCCCGGCGAGGTGCACCGGGCGCTGGTCTGCAACAAGGCAAAACTCGTGTACACCGATGTGGGCAACTGGCTCGAAGGGACAGGGCCCCTCCCGAATGGTGTGCGGGAGGTAGCAGGGCTTGAAGAGCAGCTCCGCCTCCAGAACGAGGCGGCACAACTCCTGCGGAAATACCGCCGCGAGCAGGGGGCACTTGAGCTCGATACCGTAGAGCCCGAAGTGGTTATGGAAAACGGCGAGGTCCGGGGGCTCGTTGCCCTGATACCGAATCCGGCCCGGGCCTTGATCGAGGAGTTCATGGTCGCGGCAAACGGGACGATGGTCGCTAGGCTTGGTGCTGCCGGTGTGCCGATGATCCAGAGAGTCGTAAAGACCCCCCGGAACTGGGCCGGAATCATCCTTGCCGCTGCCACCCTTGGTGAGACCCTCCCGGAGACGCCGGATGCAAAAGCGCTTGCAAAGTTTCTCCTCAAAGAGAAGGCCGCCGATCCCCTTCATTTCCCCGACCTGTCCCTTGCCGTGGTAAAACTGCTGGGGCCCGGCGAGTACATGATGCTTGCACCGGGCGCCACGCCGGCCGGCCACTTTGCCCTTGCGGTCATCGATTACACCCATGCAACGGCTCCGAACCGGCGCTACGTGGATATCATCAACCAGCGCCTGGTAAAAGCAATCCTGTTGGGAAAAACCTGTCCTTATTCTCCCGCAGAACTCTCTGACCAGGCCCTGTGGCTGACCGATCGGGAGAAGGCGTCAAAGAAGGTCAAACGGTTCATGAGAAAGTCCGTTGCTGCCATGCTGCTCCAGGACAGTATCGGCAAAAGCTTCGACGCCCTGGTAACCGGTGCCTCTGACAAGGGAACGTATGTCCGGCTCCTTGCACCCCCGGCCGAAGGCCGGGTCGTGAAGGGCGAACGGGGGCTTCTTGTCGGCCAGAAAGTGCGTGTACGGCTTTTAAAAACCGATCCCTATAACGGGTTTATCGATTTTGAATGCGTCGGCCGGGAAAAAATGGTATAATGGCAAGGGAATTTCCCGTACCTTTTTTTGGCAACCTGAACCGGTTATCATCTTTTATTTTTAAGAAAAAGAGGGGAATTTTGTGACAGCAACGCAAACTGCCTTACAGGTCCCTGCCCCGGATTCTCCTTTTTCCACCCCCGGACCGTCCTTTTGCACGAAGAACAAGTGCACTGATGACAAGTACCAGTATCACAACTCCTATCAGGGGTAGTGTCCACGACGGTAATGCTTGCGATCCTGTTGGGGCTGTGGTCCTGGTTGCGTTCTGTGTCGCTGTCGGTTGTATTGTGGCAGTGGTCTGAGTCGGGGAGACTGTTGTGGAAAGTTGAGTCGGAGTCGCCGTGGTAACCGGTGCAGAAACGGTGATATACCCCGACTGGGTGCTGGTGGTGTAGCCTCCTGAGTTTTCTGCCATCAGAATGACAGTATAGGTGCCGCTTTTTGTATAGGTATGCGAGGGGTTCGGCCCGGTATACTGTATCCCGTCACCAAACGACCACTGCCATCCTGTCGGAGAATTTGTTGAGGTATCCGTGAACTTGACGGTGAGCGGAGCGGACCCGGATCGTTTGTCAGAGGTAAACGAGGCGATCGGGGCGGATGCGACATTCGTGACGGTGATGTACCCTGACGAGGTAGTACTGTTGCTGCCTGCAGAGTTCGAGACACCCAGTGAAACGGCATACGATCCAACAGAGGTAAACGTATACACCGGGTTCTGGAGTGTAGAAGTCCCCCCATCCCCAAAGGACCAGTACCATCCTGTCGGGGCATTTGTTGAGGTATCGGTAAACTGGACGGTCAGGGGTTTAACGCCGGAAGTCACGTTTGCCGTAAAAGAGGTGATGGGAATCGCAGCTTGTACTGTGACGTATCCGGCCTGGGAAAAGGTATTGCTTCCCGCAGAGTTGGTGGCAGTGAGGGTGACCGTATATGAACCGACCGTTGTGTAGGTATGTGCCGGGTTCTGGAGCGTAGAAGTCCCCCCATCCCCGAATGACCATACCCATGCCGTCGGGGAGTTGCTTGAACCATCCACAAACTGGACAGTTAAGGGTGCATAACCCGAAGTTGCCGTCGATTTGAATAAGGGGTTGGGAGAGTCTGTTACCCTGTTTGCGGTGATGTATCCATTCTGGGAAAAAGTATTGCTTCCCGCAGAGTTGGTGGCAGTGAGGGTGACCGTGTACATCCCTTCTGTTGTGTAGGTGTGTGCCGGGTTTGAAAGTGTAGAAGTTCCCCCATCTCCAAATGACCATAACCATGCCGTTGGGGAGTTGGTTGAGGAATCAAGGAATTGTACTGAAAGCGGCAGGGATCCTGATGTCACATTAGCAACAAATGATACGGAGGGAACTGATGCCCCTTTCGTTGCGGTTATGTACCCGGTTTTAGTGAGGGTATCACTGCCTGCTGAGTTTGTGGCGATAAGTGTGACGGTATAAGTACCGGCAGTTGTATAGGTATGCGTCGGGTTCTGGCTGGTGGAGGTTCCGCTGTCACCGAACAGCCATGTCCATGAAGTCGGCGAATTTAAGGAAGAGTCCATGAACTGCACCGACAGCGGGATGGGTCCTTGAGTTTCATTCGATATGTATGAGGCCACAGGTTTATCTGCGGATACCGGGCTTACAAGAAATACCAGCGTGACAAGAACAATGAATCCTAAAAATACAGGTATGGGTTTCATGCTGAACCGTCCGATGCTTTTTTTTCCGGGGATGCGATGAGACCAGAGAACTGCATATTATCCATCTCTTTTAATGTAACATTGATATTTCCTGTTGTTATTAGTGTTTGCTCCAGAATCCCCCGGTACACCTCAAAAAACCAGCAGTTGTAGAAAGACGGGGGTAATCAGGGAATACAAAAGGTGAAAAGGGGTCTATAAAAATGCATCATCCGGTGTATACCGGGATTCTTTAAAAAGTCGTACTGGCAAAATATCTGACCTGGCCCCCCGGGAAAAGAGCCTCTCATTTCCGATATACAGCCGACTCCACGAGTTTTCCCCAGTACGTGTCGCACGCATCTGCGCAGTAGCCCCCGGCCATAACCTGGTCCGGATCAAGGTTCGACAACGCGAGCCGGATGGCCTCGTCATCCGGATCCATCACGATCAGCTGGTGGAGATCGTACTCGTTTGCAAGATCGAATACGGTCTCTAGCATTTTTTTTCCCACCGCGACCCTGCGCTGGTACTCCATAAGGATCTGGAGACTTTCCTTGTCCGGGGCAGTTGGGAAAAAGAAAACATTCTCCCGGGACAAAAGTGAGATCCCGGCTTCGTTCATCTTCCCGCAAAGGAGTATGTGCCCCCCGATCCCTGCGTCCCGCATCGCCCGCATAACCGTGCGGTATGCTCCGGCAAGAGCATCGTTCCACTCATCCTCATCGTGGTAGTACCCATCTGTGATCCCCAGGTCGTGTGGGGCAGGGATCGCACACCAGACGCCCTTTTTCTGCGAAACGATACGAACTGCGTCCTCGCTTACCGTGCCGGTTTCCACACATATTTCATCAGTGATTGTATTCCCTGAAATACCACAGAGACTCTCGCGTAATCTCTCCCCGCAGAAGAGGCCACCGGCGCAGGGCCGGGTAATGCCCGCTGCAATCTGCGGTGCAAGAGACCGGTCGAGCCGGTACGCGTGCAGGTCTGCGGCGATCCCCCGGTGGTCCGCGACCCAGTCGGCAAGCGCGGGGATATCCGGCACCCCGGGTTCCGCACCAAATGCCCGTGTCTCCAGTGGTATGATCTTTGCCATGGTACAGGAATTATTACGTATCAGATGCTAAAAAGTACCTTCAATGACAAAAGCTCCGCTGCTGGTTACCTGCGGGCTCCCGTATACGAACGGGCCCTGCCATCTCGGTCATCTGCGAACGTATGTCCCTGCCGACTGCTACGTCCGCTACATGCGGCGGACGGGCGAAGAAGTCGTGTTTGTCTCGGGTTCGGATAACCACGGGACACCGATCGTGGTCTCGGCAGAAGAGCAGGGGACCTCTCCCCGGGCGCTTTCCGAACGGTATCACAAGCACTTCGATGAGACCTTCAGGAGGATCGGGGTCAACTTCGACTATTTCGGCATGACTGACGACCCCGCGAACCATCACCGGACGCAGGAAATCATGAGCCGGCTCGTGAAAAACGGCTATGTCTACAAGCAGGTCGTCCACCAGGCATACTGCCCGAAATGCAAACGGTTCCTCCCGGACAGGTACGTGGAAGGCACCTGTCCTTACTGCGGCAAGCAGGCACGGGGAGACGAGTGCGACCAGGGCTGCGGCAAGCATCTTGAACCGGGTGAGATTAAGGATCCGGTCTGCAAGGTCTGCGGGACAAAGGCAGAGTTCCGCGACCAGGAACATTATTTCTTCAAACTTTCTGCGTTCAAGGATTACCTCCTGCCGTTCCTCGACCAGCTCAAAGGCACGAGCAACGCGAAGAACTATGCGATTGGCTGGATCAAGGACGAATTGCACGACTGGTGTATCACCCGCACGCTCGAATGGGGTGTAAAATTCCCCGGCCGCAATGATCTTGTGGTATATGTCTGGGTCGATGCGCCGATCGGTTATATCGCGTTTACCGAAGAGTGGGCCGCAAAAGCCAAAAAAGACTGGAAGCGGTACTGGTGCGGGGAAAACCGGGTCACGCATTTCATTGGCGGGGATATCATCTACCACCACTGCATCTTCTGGCCGGCCCTCTTAAAAGGCGCCGGGTATGGCGAGCCGTATGCCGTTGTTGCAAGCGGGATGGTAAAAGTCGACGACCACAAGTTCTCGAAGTCCCGGGGCTACGTGGTCTGGACAAACGAGGATTATCTCGATAAGGGTCTCCCTGCCGATTACCTGCGTTACTACCTGCTTGCGTACACAAGCCACACAAAGGAACTCAACTTTTCGTGGAAAGTCTTTGGCGAACGGATCAACAATGAAGTGGTCAACATCCTGGGGAACTTCGTGCACCGTACGCTCTTCTTTGCACATAAAGAGTATGGCGGGGTGCCAGCCGGGGTAGTTGACCCGGCGATCACCGCTGAAATCGGGAAATGCCTGGCAAGTGTGGATAAGCAGATGCAGGAATACGAATTCAAGGGCGCTGTAGATACAATCCTGGCACTTGCCGCGTTCGGGAATACCTATATCCAGACCAATGCACCGTGGAAACTGATCAAAACCGATCGTGCCGCTGCCGCGCAGGTGATAAAAAACGGTATCCAGATCGCAAAAGCCCTTGCATTATTGATCGAGCCTGTGATGCCGGGAAAGGCACAGGAGTGCTGGGCACAGCTCGGGTATGATGATATGGTGGCAGCCCACCGGATAGACGAGGCGATGGGGATAGTCCCTGAGCGGGCTCTTAAGGCTCCGGCTCCCCTCTTTAGCAAGCTCGAAGAAAAACAGATTGCAGGACTGGACGCAGTGCTCCAGCAGCGCGTCAAAGAAGCGAATAAAAAAATGGAGAAGACACCGATGATTTCAATCGATGATTTCAGTAAAGTTGAGATGAAGACCGGAAAAGTGCTTGCGGCTGAGGCGATCCCAAAGTCAAGCAAGCTCTTAAAACTCCAGGTGGATGTCGGGGGAGAAACACGGCAGATCGTGAGCGGGATCGCACAGTTCTACAAACCGGAAGAACTGGTGGGAAAAAACGTTGTTGTGCTCACAAACCTGGCGCCGGCAAAGATATTCGGTGTGGAAAGCAACGGTATGATCCTCGCAGCCGGGGATGCGGCATCGCTCCTCGCACCGGAGAAACCCGTTGAGCCGGGCACAAAGATCCGATAATTTTTTTGGATCTTCGCTTTTTTTTGCAATGGAATCCCTGAAGGGTGGTTTATGAAAATGCTGCTGCTTTCCAATGGGAGCCCTGTTTTATTGAGGGGCGCATACAACGTGTGCGAATGAATCACGTAGTCTCGACCGACCAGTCCCTGCCCGAATTAATATTTTGGATAATTTCACCGGGATCCCAGTTCCCGTTTTTATGAGATAAACCCGTCCGATAGTACCCGTGGACAGGGTATCTTTCCGGCCTCAGTACTTCTCTATTTTCAAGTTGAATAAACATCCCCCAAAAATTCGTATAAGCAGATCTGGAAGCAGAAGTGCCCTTTTTTGACAGCCCCCCCTCCCGGGCCACAAGAGGGGGATGGGGGATCATACTTTAAAAAAATTGGTCGGGGGGTGGGGGTACCTCTCTTTTTTGGGAGCGGGGGGTACCCCCTTGCAAGAAAAGAGGCCCCTACCCCACTAAGCCATCGGCCGGCGAAACAAGCCTTCAAACGATAACTCCACGCGAAGCACAGGTTTTGGAAATGCCGAAAAAAGGGGGCAGGGGCCCTCTTATGCCCGGACAGGGGGGGTACCTCTCTTTTTTGGGAGTGGGGGGTGCCACCCCGGGCTGGCATGGAGGGGGTACCCCCAGTGGACCGGGAATCGCTTCGGCAAATCCTGTTAAAAAATTCTGATATTTGCAAAGGAAAAGTTAGAGAAGTACTGGGCCTCAGGAATTATGATCGTACGGATAAAAGCCAAATCCAGTAATCCTGGTAAAAGGCCGGGGGAGACTTGTCTTGATCTACTTCCCCGATCTAAACCGTCCCTTTGGTACCACAATCTCAAAACGCATACCTTTTCCCGGTTCACTTGTCTCAGTGATGGTGATGCCCGTAAAACCGAGCAGTTCGCGGGTCAAAAAGAGGCTGACGATATTTTCGTGGCTGTACCCGAATTCGAAAATCCGCTCTTTTTCGCCAGCGGGGATCCCCTCTACGTTGTCCTCGTAGACCAGTATGAGGGATTCCCCGCTTCTGTGGGCAGTCATTTGTATATTCGAGAGTTTCGATCCACCGCGCCGGAATGACTGGGACAGAATGGTGAAAAAGATCCGGGGAAGTAACGGATCAGCAAAGAGCTCGGTATTCCCTGCATCGACCCTGATATCAACGCTGTTCTTTGGTAGCATCCGGACCGCTTCGGCAAATGCCTCATTTACTGATTGCCATCTTGGTGTGATGAAACCGGGGTTCTGGAGAGTTCCCTCATATGCGATCTGATTCTTAATTGATTCCACGGATCCAATGGTCTTGTCAAAGAACATCTGCATGTCCTCATGAGTGGTCTTGAGCTGGGCCCTCTCAAGATAGGTCATGATGAGGGCAAGCTGATCGAGAATATCACTTCGGGTGATGCTGAATATCAGGTCTTTTTTAAGGTTCGTGACCTCCTCGGTTACATCTTCTGTGATGCCGAGCATGTATCTCACTGATTTCTTCGAGTCATAGATCGGCACGATAATCATATGGATAACACGCTCTCCGTGTGTCCGGGTCGTGACCTTCTTACACTTGATCTCCAGCCGGGAGGTAAGCGCTTCAGCGTCCTCTCCCTTTATCTGTGCCGCCATTGCTGCGGGGAATATTTCCTCATCCGACTTTCCAATTATTTCCGATGCCGGCCGCTCAAAGATTTCCTCGTTTTTACGGTTCCAGAAAACATACCGGCGGGTATCCATTTTTTTAATGAAGATTCCCATGGGCATCTGGTCGATCAGGTCCCTGTGGAAGATCTCTTCATCTTTGAGTGTCTGGGTTGTGGCCTTGAGCGAATCCACCATCGTATTAATGCTCTTTTCAAGGATCACAAATTCCCGGGCCTGGGTCGTACCGATCCGGTGTTCAAAATCCCCACTGGCGATAATATCAGCATCACGGGCAATTTTTACAATCGGACGGTTCATCTGGCGGGAGAATGCGTAGGCAAGGGCACACCCGATAAGGAGGGCAAAACCTCCAAACAGGAGGTGGATAAAAACGAGATGGTTAAGGGCATCCTGAACACGGCCGGTATTGTAGGTGATCTCTACGATCCTGCTCATATCAGAACCATACTGAGGGTCTTTGAGATCGACAAAAAGGGCCCGGATCTTCTGGTGGTTTGCCGGGTCATCGATTTCCATGGTCTGCCGGCTGGCAATCACTTGTGTGATAAACTCTTCCGTGCGGTTGTCCGGCAGGCTGTTGTCATCAGTATTCCGTCCCATCATATCAAAAATGCGGAACTGATCGATATAGGGATTGACAGAAACAGACTCCGCAATATTATGCTTATCATCCAGTTTGAGGTTGATATCCTTAAAAGAGGGTGTGGAATAGCCAAGCTCCATGACGTACTTGTGATCCGGGGTGGCCTCGTAAGCATATTTACGGTACTTGCCGGTGTCCAGCATCTCGTGTACTACGCGATCGGGAAAGAAACCCTGCGACATCCTGACCTTTGTCAGGTATTCATAAAAATAGGGAATTTTCCGGAAATCCTCCCCCTGTTCCGGGGGATAGGTGGTATATACGATTACGCCGGACTCGTTGATGATATAGATATCATACCCTTCACCCAAAGCTTCTTTGACTTTTACAAGGTTCATGGCCGCCGGATTTTCACCGGAACGATTATACTCGGCAGAGAGTATGTCAAACCCGCCCCTCATCTGCCGGTTGAGCTGGTTATCCATAATGGTGGTGGTAGTGTCCGTCAGCCGTAATGCTGCCGTGATACTCAGTTCCGTCTGGTCCTGGAGAGTAGAAAATTCATTTTCGATACTACTTTTCAGATTGATATAATCATAGGCGGTCATGAGACCGACCAGGCAGATGACAAGAACCACCATCACGATTAAAAGTGAATGGGAGAAAGAACGGTTATTTCCAGAAGGAGGTTCATGAGGTCCCAAGTGTCATCACCATGCCGGTACACGGGTTGTTAATGGCTTTCAAATATTGTATTCACTCCTGCGACGCCATAAAGATACGCAATTGATCCTGCACGACTGTAGGATGGTATCAAAAAAGGTGATTCTTTAATCCGGCATTGACAATTCTGCGGGAGGGACCATGATTCCCGGCAAACGGCTTACCGTACACCGTTTCCCCTCAGTTCATCATTGTAGCGGCGGGGTGTCGGGGTTTTACCCGGCCGGGTTATTTCAACGCCTCGTTCATTGCTCCTTTAACCGTCTCATCGGTCTCGGTGGCTAGCGCCTCCCTGAGGGCAGCCTGGACCCTGTTTCCGCCAATTGCAGTGAGTGCCCGCACGGTCATCAGTCTCACGATCCGGTTCTCATCTTTTAAAAGAATGATCAGCGGATCGATTGTGGTGGAATCTCCCAGATCCTTGAGCCCTTTTGCCGCCATATATCGTACATGATCGCGGTTGTCCTTGAGTCCCTGAACGAGCGGCTTTACTGCTTTTTCATCGGCAAGTATCCCAAGTGCCTCAGCCGCACGGTACCTTGTCTCCCATCTGGGGTCTTTCATCGCCGCAGCAAGTGGTTCAGTTGCGGCCTTACCTGTGGCCACCAGCGCGAGCATCGCCTGCTCCCGTACGGATTTGTCCAGATCCCCAAGCGCTTCGATTAATGGCCGTATGGCCTGCGTGGTTCTTGCATTGCCGAGCAGGTATGCGGCGTGTCTCCGTATGGTCGGGTCGGCATTGTTGTGCAGGGTATCGATCAGGACATCTATCCCCTGCTTCGTAAGATCCTCCGCCCCATCAGGAACGGGGGGCACATTTGTATCCGCCATGATATTCCTCATGAACTATTACGGTCTTGAAAATATTAAGGTAAGGTGATTAGGTAACATTCCATACCAACACGATTTTTGCGGTCGTCTGCATTGGAAAATACGGAAGTTGTCTTATCAGGAACTTTTTTGCCGGAAGGATATATCAGACCGTCTTAAAAAAAAGTGAGAACCCTCAAACCCCGTTGAGATTATTTGAGATAATGACTGAGTGGTTCGATAGTCATCTTCTCGCGTTTGATCGCATCGATCGCAAGTGCCGCTGCACGCGCTGCCTGAAGGGTCGTGATGTAGGGGATACCGAAATCGACTGCCGCCCGCATGATCTGGTAATGGTCCTGCCGGGACTGACGGTCCTGGGGGGTGTTGATGATAAGCTGGATCTCCCCGTGGTGCATCATGTCGAGCACGTTCGGGGAACCTTCCTGCACCTTCCACACGAGATGGGCTTCCACTCCCGCTTCGTGAAGATAATCCACGGTGCCCGCTGTGCCGTACAGGGTAAGGCCGTGATCGCGCAGGCTTCGGGCAATGGGGATCACTTCATCTTTCTGCTCGATATTGACCGAGACAAAGACATTTCCCTTGAGCGGGAGCTCGTTATCCGCTGATATGCAGGCCTTGTAAAAGGCAAGCCCGAAGTCATAATCGATTCCCATTACTTCCCCGGTACTTTTCATTTCAGGCCCGAGCATCGTGTCGACGCCAACCAGTTTGTTGAACGGCAGGAGCACCTCTTTTACTGCCACGTGCTCGATCTTCTTTTCACAGAACCCCAGATCGCGCAGTTTCTTTCCGATCATCACCTTTGCGGCGATCTTTGCGATGGGGAGCCCGGTCGCTTTCGAGACAAACGGGACCGTGCGGCTCGCACGGGGATTGGCCTCAATGATATAGACCACATTGTCCTTTACAGCCATCTGGAGGTTGACAAGGCCTACAACGCCAAGGCCGAGCGCGATCTTTTTGGTATATTCCCGAACCGTGGCAACGATCTCTGGCGAGAGGGACTGGGTCGGGATGACGCAGGCAGAGTCCCCGGAATGAATGCCGGCCTGCTCGATGTGCTCCATGATACCTCCGATGAGAACCTCTTCGCCATCGCAGACCGCATCGATATCGAGTTCGATCGCGTTTCTTAAGTATGAATCAATCAGCACCGGGTGATGCTGGCTCACCCTTACTGCCTCCTTCATGTAGGTTTCAAGTTCTGCCGTATCGTGGACAATTTCCATTGCCCGGCCACCAAGAACGTAGGATGGCCGGACAAGCACCGGGTAGCCGATCTTCTCCGCTTTATCCTTTGCTTCGGCCTCGGAATAGGCAGAGCTGTTGGCAGGACTCGGGATCTGCAACCTGGTCAGCATGACGCTGAACCGGTCGCGATCCTCGGCAATATCCATCGCATCCGGGGAGGTGCCGAGGATCTTCGTAGGAAGGCCCAACCGTTTCATCTCTTTTTCAAGGGGAACGGCGAGGTTTACTGCGTTCTGGCCGCCGAACTGTACCATCACCCCGCAATACTCATCTGTCCTGATAATGTTGGTGATGTCCTCGAGTTGCATCGGCTCAAAGAAGAGACGGTCAGAAGTATCAAAATCCGTGGATACGGTTTCAGGGTTGTTATTGACGATATGGACTTCCACGCCCTCTTCCCGCAACGCTTTTACTGCGTGTACCGTACAATAATCAAATTCTATGCCCTGGCCGATCCGGATTGGTCCTGAACCAAGGATGAGAACTTTCTTCCGGTTGTCCCGGACAATCTCACTTGTTGAATCCCATGTCGAGTAGAAATAGGGTGTGCTCGCTGGAAACTCTGCAGCACAGGTATCCACCATCTTGTAAACCGGGGCGCCCACCAGTTTTTCGATCGCACCTGCTTCTTTTCCGGTGAGTGCTGCAATTTCAGTATTCGTGAATCCGTAGGTCTTTGCAAGGAAGATATCAGCGTCACTGCCCCCAGCGGCAAGACATTTTTCCAGGTCAACAATATTTTTAATTTTCTCAAGGAAAAACGGCACGATGGTGGTGAGGTTTGCGATCTCATCGACAGTAAATCCCTGGCGGAATGCATCGAAGAGGCAGTGGAACCGCTCATCGGTCGGGCGTGAGAGGATCATACGGATCTCGCTCTGGCTCGTGTGGGACCGGACGTCAGTATCGATCGAACGCTTGGCCTTCATGAACGCCTCCTCAAGCGTTCTCCCGATCCCCATCACTTCCCCGGTGCTTTTCATGGAGGTTGAGAGCGTCCGGTCTGCACCCTTGAACTTGTCAAACGGCCAGCGGGGTACCTTTACCACGACATAGTCGATGGTCGGTTCAAACGACGCCGCGGTACACCCGGTGACCGAGTTCTTGATCTCGTCCAGGTGCAGGCCGATCGCAATCTTTGCGGCCACCCGCGCGATGGGGTATCCGGTTGCTTTCGAGGCGAGAGCTGAAGACCGCGAAACACGGGGGTTGACCTCGATAACCCGGTACTCGCCGTCTTTGAAGGCGAACTGGATGTTGCAGCCTCCCTGGACATCAAGGGCACGGATAATATGGATGGCGGCGCTGCGCATCATCTGATATTCATCATCGCGGAGGGTAAGGATGGGTGCAACAACCACGCTCTCCCCGGTATGGATCCCCATCGGATCGACATTTTCCATGCTGCAGACGATGACGCAGGTGTCCGTCGAGTCCCGCATGACCTCGAACTCCAGTTCCTTCCAGCCCATCACGCTCTGCTCGATGAGTACCTGGTGAATGCGGGACCGGGAGAGCCCGAGTTCGACGATCCGGGTCAGTTCTTCCCGGGTTCTGCCGATACCCCCGCCGGCACCGCCCAGGGTATAAGCGGGGCGCACGACTGCGGGCAGGCCGATCTGTGCAATCGCATCGTCAATCTGGCTTAAACTGTTGATCACCGTGCTTTTCGGCACCGGCTCGCCGATCTCATTCATGAGATCCCGGAATTTCTCTCGGTCCTCTCCTTTGTAGATCGCCTCAAGCGGAGTGCCGAGGATCTCGACACCTTTGAGGGCACCCATCTCGGCAAGCTCAGCCGTGAGGTTGAGACCGGTCTGGCCGCCCATGCCCGAGAGGATACCGTCCGGGCGCTCTTTCTCGATGATCTTTGCAATGATGTTCGCCCGTAACGGTTCGATATAGATCTCGTCTGCCATCTCCGGGTCAGTCATGATCGTCGCCGGGTTGGAGTTGACGAGCACAATCTCGATACCCTCTTCGCGGAGGGAACGGCAGGCCTGGGATCCGGAGAAATCGAACTCCGCTGCCTGGCCGATCTGGATTGGGCCCGATCCGATAATCAGCACTTTTTTAAGATCTGTCCGCCTGGGCATTTACGCCAGCCTCCGGAAGAGTGCGTCAAAGAAATGTGCCTCGGTATCTTGGGGTCCCCCGTGGGCTTCAGGATGGAACTGCACGGTGGTCAGACGCAAATCTTCGTTCTCGAAGCCTTCCACCGTGCCGTCATTGACATTCGTGTAGGAAACATGGCATCCTTCCGGCAGGGATCCGGCATCCACCGCAAACCCGTGATTCTGGGTAGTGATGAAAATCCGGCCGTCCTTAAACCGCACCGGCTGGTTTGCCCCCCGGTGGCCGAACTTGAGTTTGTAGGTATCACCGCCAAGCGCAAGTGCGGAGACTTGGTTACCCATGCAGATGCCAAAAATCGGGAGATCCCCGAGGAGATCCTGGATGCAGCGGATCGCGTCCGGGGCCTGCTTGGGGTCTCCGGGGCCATTACTCACAAAGAGGGCGTCGGGCTTGCAGGCCATAATCTGGTCGGATGTGACATTATACGGGAAAACATACAGATCCCCGTTCCGTTTCGAAAGGCTGGTAAGCATGTTCTTTTTGATCCCGAGATCGATAACCGCGATCCGTTTCCCGGTACCGGGGATATGGTAAGGTTCTTTGCACGAGACTTCGGGAATGGGGATAATATCACTGATCGACGGCGTCTTTTTTGCAAGTGCTACCGCATAGGCGCCGTCATCGCTTCCCACGACAAGGGCGGCCCGCATCGTGCCGTGCACCCGGGCCTTGATAGTCAGCGCACGGGTGTCGACACCGGTCATCCCGAGAAGGTTATTTTCTACAAAAAAAGTTCTGATTGAAGGCTCATGTTCGGGTTTCTCGCAGATCTCTTTTGCGATACACCCGAGAGCACAAACGTGCGGGTTCTGGAAATTCTGGGGGTCGACACCGTAGTTGCCAATCTGGGGGAAGGTGAACATCAGGATCTGCCCGAAATAACTTGGATCGGTGAGAGATTCCATGTAACCGGTCATCTGGGTGTTAAAGACCAGTTCTCCTGCACATTCACCCTTCACCCCGAATCCTTCGCCGACAACAAAGTCCCCGTCTTCGAATCCCAGAACTGCCTTCATGATGTCCATAGCTTATGTGCCGGATTAGTTATTAACGCTGATGCCAAGGACAGAAAGAACCCGTCGGGAAACAATTACACAGGGCTCAATTGACAGTTCAGAACTCTGCCACAATGAGCGAACGAATAATTCCGATACAAAATCCCAACCCTTCCTGTCAACCCGGCAGTCTGGTCAGGGCACGACGAAATACTTAAAACTCCCTCTTCTGAAATACGTGTGGCCCGTATCCCCATTTTTAAATAGTACAGGCCGCAATTTCATTTCATTGAAGGTGTTTTATAACGTCAACCCATGTCAACGGAAAAAACCGGGGCACGATTATGCTGTACGCGCTCTCGACCTGCCAGTGGTGCCACAGAACAAAGGTGCTGCTGGAGGAACTCGGGCTTGCATTCGATTACGATTACGTCGATTTACTTGAAGGGAATGAACAGAATAAGGCACTGGATGAGATAGAACGGTGGAACCGCAGTGGATCATTTCCTACACTTGTGATCGATAACAAACGTGTAATCATTGGATTCCGTGAGCAGGAGATCCGGGAGGCGTTAGCGGTATGAATGTCCCGGAGATTCCAGAGATATCGATCGACGTTGAATACGAGAGGATCAAGACAAATGCCGAAAAAAACGGGTACCGGTTGAATCCTGATATCGATTTTGTAAAAAATCTCATACGGGGCCTGTTAAAAAACGAGCAGCGGTACGGGTACCGTGCCTGCCCCTGCCGCCTTGCTTCCGGTATAAAAGACCAGGACCTCGATATTATCTGCCCCTGCGATTACAGGGATACAGATGTCGAAGAGCACGGCGCCTGTTACTGCGCCCTGTATGTGAACGAATTGATTGCCACCGGCAAGCAAAATGTCGCCCCGGTGCCGGAGCGTCGTCCGCCACGCTCTGAACGAAGGAAGGCCCTTGTTGTCAAGACTGTCTCGACAACCACACGGCCTGTTTTTCCGCTGCCGGTCTGGCGCTGCAAGGTCTGTGGGTACCTCTGCGCACGTGAGCAGCCGCCGGGCATCTGCCCGATCTGCAAGGCCACAAAGGAACGGTTTGAGCGGTTTGTCTGATCCTTTTTTCCCGGATAACCGGTAACATTTTTCCCGGTTACGACAGAACTGACACTAATTTTTCGGGAAATACTGCATTATCCGGGGAGTATTGCAGGTCTGTATTTTCGGCCCGGCAGGAACGCAGATGAACGGGGGTTCCCCCAGAATCATGAACATCGAATACCCGGTCTTTGTTTTGGTGAGACTGGTTCACTCAAACATGGTTGATTTTTGAGGGAAATGCCTGACTAAAAACCGGGTTGTACCGCCGACTAAAAAGATCTCAAGATAATTCTGTTTTACTATCTAAAACGATGCACGGTGAATGCCTGGGATTTTAGGGTTTAACAGCATTCGGTCTGGTCATCTGGCTCTGCCGGCCGGATATGCCATGGGTCAATTGCGTTTGAAAAAAACAAGTCCCAACTGAGTTGTCTGATAGAGAGAACGGATGAGTACGTGTTCTCAGTTCAACGGTGTTTATCTCATTTTTTATTGAGTGGACAAAGATAACTTCGGAAGATATATGTCATCCCGGAAAAAAAGGAAATGGTTACTGGATGCCTGAACAAAGGCATTCCGTCATTGGGCAGCCCGGTGAAGAGAACATGGCTCATGTAACGGGAAAAGTACGACTATACTTGTATTTCTGTCGCATGAGTCTGGTCAGAACGGTCACTACAACAAGGGAATGTGCCAACAGTCAAGTTTTGAGGAAGTGAGAATAAATGATTAAATCATTCAGGCAATTTACGAACAGGACTGTATTTATCCTGTGCATTGTTATGGTCGTGGCTATCGCTGCCGGTATCGGTGTACCGGTCTGTGCAGGAACAACCGGGAGTAATTCCGTGGCGACCGCTGCGGATCAGGGAACATATACCGTCATGCATTTTACAAAAGACCAGCTGGATGAGATGCAGGGCCAGATCAACGCAGCGCCAAAGTATTCTGCACCCCAGCGGTATCTTACAGTAAAACAATCCTCGGGTTCTACAAACCTGCTTCCTTATCTCCCCTATATCCCATCAGAAAGAAACCAGGGGAATTGCGGAAACTGCTGGGTCTGGGCATCAAACGGGGCCCTTGAGATCGAACATAATGTTAACAATTCGATAAGCGACCGGCTTTCCATCCAGTACTTCAACTCAAAATATGAATATGACACGGGTAAATATGCATGCAGCGGGGGATGGCTGTACACCTTTACAGGCTGGTATAATACGGACAAGTCTCCCATTCCCCTGACAAATACGAATGCATCGTATGGCGATTATTATACCAACGATGGTGAACCAACTGCAGTACCTATCAGTTCCATTGCGACTTCGCCATCCTACTCGCTGAATTCCATGTCTTATTCCACTATTCAAACATATGAGGTGGGAAACACCACCGCCATCACGAATATCGAGTCCGCTCTGGATTCAAACAAAGCCGTTTGGTATTCGTTCTTTTTACCTTCTGCCGGTTGGACAGATTTCAGGACTTTCTGGAGATCAGGATCCAATACGTCCATGTTTGATCCGTCACTCTACAATGCTCAGACTCAGACCGGTGGGCACGCAGTTCTCATTGTCGGCTATGACACCACGGATCCGGCCAACCCGTACTGGATTGTTCTGAACAGCTGGGGCACAACCGCAAACCGGACCGATGGCACGTACCGGCTCAATATGAGTATGAATTACGATGCGGTATATTACTCCAAAGAAGGGACTTCCTATCAGCAGAACACGTTCCAGATCCTGAATACGGAATTCACGGGAACCCCGGCGGCCCCGACCGTCAGCAAAATCTCACCGGCATACGGCCCGATTGCCGGCGGCACTTCAGTTACTATCAACGGGATCGGCTTTACCGGAGCGACCGCAGTAAAGTTTGGCAGCACACCGGCAACCTCGTTTACTGCCGGCACGGCTGACGCCGATTCACAGATCATCGCGGTTGCCCCGGCCGGGACAGCCGGAACCGTTGACATCACAGTTACCACACCCGTTGGCACATCTGCGATATCAGCAGCCGACAAATTTACCTACGAAGGAGGGCCGACGGTAACTACCGAAATTGGTACATTCCGTCCCTCGACCGGGTACTGGTACCTGGGAGCCAAAAGCGATGGAACCGTTGAAAAACCAGTAAAGTTCGGCAAGAATGGCGACATACCCGTCGTGGGAGACTGGAACAATGCCGGTCGCTCCGAGATCGGTGTATTCCGTCCCTCGACGAGTACCTGGTACCTGGACTACAACAATGATGGAACGGCCGATATATCGGTAAAGTTCGGCAAGAGTGGCGACATACCTGTCGTGGGGAACTGGAGCAGCGCCGGGCACACCGGGATCGGCGTATTCCGTCCCTCGACCGGATACTGGTACCTTAATTATAACTTCGATGGAACGGCCGACAAAACGGTGAAATTCGGCTCGAATGGCGATACCCCGGTAGTGCCAGCCATGGGAGACTGGGCGTAAAGGTACCCGGTCAGAATCACTTTTTTTTATTCCGGAAAACCGTGGAGACGTATCGGGGGATTTTTAAACCGGGGTCCTCCGGGTTTTCAGGTCTTCTCCTTCTCGCGGGAACAGCCTTCTCAAACTTGATACGGGTTAAATTATCCACGTGGGAGAGGGGATGTCCATCAATCTTGTTCTTTTTTTATCACGGCAGGACCCCCAGATATACAATGGTACTTATCTCATTTTTTATTGAGTGGACAAAGATAACTTCGGAAGATATATGTCATCCCGAAAAAAAGAAAAAGATAACTGAATGCCTGGACAAAGGCATTCCGTCATTGAGCCGCCCGGTGAAGAGAACATGGCTCATGTAACGGGAAAAGTACGACTATACTTGTATTTCTGTTGTCTGAGTCTGGTCAGAACTGTCACTACAACAAGGGAATGTGCCAACAGTCGAGTTTTGAGGAAGTGAGAATAAATGATTAAACCATTCAGGCAATTTACGAACAGGACTGTATTTATCCTGTGCATTGTTATGGTCGTGGCTATCGCTGCCGGTATCGGTGTGCCGGTCTGCGCAGGAACAAACGGGAGTAATTCCGTGGCGACCTCTGCGGATCCGGGAACATATACCATCATGCATTTCACAAAAAACCAGCTGGATGAGATGCAGCGCCAGATCAACGCAGCACCAAAATATTCTGCACCGCAAGGGTATCTTACATCAAAACAATCCTCGCGTTCAACAAACCTGCTTTCTTATCTTCCCTATATTCCGTCAGAAAGAAACCAGGGCCAGTGCGGAAACTGCTGGGTCTGGGCATCAACCGGGGTCCTTGAGATCGAACATAATGTAAACACTTCAATAAGTGACCGGCTTTCCATTCAGTACCTTAACTCGAAATATCAAAATGACACGGGTCACTATGCATGCAGCGGGGGATCGGCGTCGGGATTTGCAGACTGGTATAATACGGACAAGTCTCCCATTCCCTGGACAAATACGAATGCATCGTATGGCGATTTTTATACCAAAGAAGGTAAACCAACTGCAGTACCCATCAGTTCCATTGCGACTTCGCCATCATACACATTGAATTCCGTGTCTTATTCCGTTGTTTCAACATTTGGAGTGGAGAACTCCACCGCCATCACGAATATCGAGTCCGCTCTGGATTCAAAACGACCCATGTATTATTCTCTCCATTTACCTGATGCCGGATGGACCGGTTTTGATAATTTCTGGGGTTCAGAATCAAATGAGTCCATGTTTGATCCGTCACTCTACAGTGGTCAGGATGACGGAGGACATGCCATGCTCCTTGTTGGCTATGACACCACGGATCCGGACAACCCGTACTGGATTGTTCTGAACAGCTGGGGCACAAACGCAAACCGGACTGATGGCACGTTCCGGCTTAATATGAACATGAATTACAATGCGGTACTTTCTGACGGCAACTCATCATATCAGGAGAACACGTTTTATCTCCTGAATCCGGAGTTCACGGGAACCCCCGAGGCCCCGACAGTCAGCAAAATCTCACCGGCATCCGGCCCAATTGCCGGTGGCACTTCGGTTACTATCAACGGGATCGGCTTTACCGGAGCAACCGCAGTAACGTTTGGCAGCACACCGGCAACCTCGTTTACTGCCGGCACGGCTGCCACCGATTCACAGATCATCGCGATTGCCCCGGCCGGGACAGCCGGAACTGTTGACATCACGGTTACCACACCTGTTGGCACATCTGCGATATCAGCAGCCGACAAATTTACCTACGAAGGAGGGCCGACGGTAACTACAGAAATTGGTACATTCCGTCCCTCGACCGGGTACTGGTACCTGGGAGCCAAAAGCGATGGAACCGTTGAAAAAACAGTAAAGTTCGGCAAGAATGGCGACATACCCGTCGTGGGAGACTGGAACAATGCCGGTCGCTCTGAGATCGGTGTATTCCGACCCTCGACGAGTACCTGGTACCTGGACTACAACAATGATGGAACGGCCGATATATCGGTAAAGTTCGGCAAGAGTGGCGACATACCCGTCGTGGGGAACTGGAGCAGCGCCGGGCATACCGGGATCGGCGTATTCCGTCCCTCGACCGGATACTGGTACCTTAATTATAACTTCGATGGAACGGCCGACAAAACGGTAAAATTCGGCCTGAATGGCGACACCCCGGTAGTGCCAGCCATGGGAGACTGGGCATAAAGGTACCGGTTAAACCAATTTTTTTATCACGGTAACGTGGGCACAGCGCTTGATTATTATTCATGAGGCCGTTTGCATGCCTCAAAATGAGTACCCTGTCTGATAATTATTCACTGCTTTTGAATATTCTGTACAGGCAAATGTTGCACGGGCGATGTTGCACAAACGACCATCATTTATATTCAAAGATTTTATTATGTGTCATAGGTTAGCGTAAAAAAGGAGGCTCAACAATGAAGTTGTTAAAACCAGAGGTCATTCTCGTTGTCGCATTACTTCTAACGATCATGTTTGTTCCGATTGCGGGGGCAACGGGTGATGAATTACATGCAGCCCCTCTCAACCCTGATTTTATCAGTTTTGTGAAGGAAAAATCATATGACTCACAGGTGCAGGGGGACACGCAGGGTCTGGGTCTGGTACCTTCCCCGATATATCGTCCAGATGTCAGTGACGTTCAGATGTTTGCACCAAACGCGGGATACGGCTCTACCAGTTATCCGTCAACATATGACTTACGGAATTACAACAAGGTAAGTCCGGTCAGAGATCAGAATCCATTCGGAACCTGCTGGGCCTTTGCGACATTTGCGTCACTTGAATCCACACAGATGCCCGCCACGCCCACACCTGTTTTTTCCGAGAAAAACCTCGTAAACCTTGCCGGATTTTCCTTGCCGGGTACCCTGCAAGAGGCTGGGGGCAATACGGCGATGTCAGCCGCGTATCTGACGCGATGGAACGGTCCGGTGAATGAAGCAACAGATCCGTATCCTTCGAGCGTATGGACGAGCTCAAGTACCTATTCCCCGGTGATACATGTTCAGAACGTTGTATTTTTCCCCGGTCGCACGAGCCGGACAGATAACGACAACATCAAAGGTGCGCTGACCCGGTGGGGTGCGGTATCCTCATCATTATACTGGCATGCTTCATTCTATAATGCGACCTATACTTCGTTTTATCAGCCTGCTTCAGCTTCGGATACACTGGGTGGTGGTGGGCATGCGGTAACGATTGTCGGGTGGGATGATACCTATGCGGCAACAAACTTCACCACTCCCGCCGATGGTCCCGGAGCATGGATTGTCAAAAACAGTTGGGGTAACACCACATTTGGTATTAAAGGCTACTTCTATGTATCGTATTATGACAAATATTTCGGTTCAGCAATACCCCCAAACCCAAAGGATCCTAAAAAAGATAGTGCGGTGTTTTTAGGAGAAAGCACTACTGTCTCGTCAACTTTCAAGTGTCGGATAAAGGCGGCGTAATTTTACCCTGGCATCTTCAGTCGTAAATTGCCAATTAACCGTTGCAATTTTGTTATTTCTGAATTTCTGCCACGCTGCCACCT
>NZ_JBAYLY010000017.1:0-62864 GCF_041663825.1 Methanoregula sp. | reverse complement strand
CCGGGTTCGTTAGCGGCGCAACTGCGAAACTGACAAAAACCGGTCAACCTGATATTGCGGCGACTGATGTAACGGTTATTGATTCCACAAAGATCACCTGTATGTTTAATTTAGCCGGAGCGACGGTCGGGCAGTGGAACGTCAACGTCACCAACCCGGACGGCCAGACCGGGACGCTCACGAACGGATTTACTATCACCAGTATCACACCGGCCCCGGTCGCAGACTTTACCGGAACCCCCACAGTAGGCACAGCACCGTTACTCGTGACATTCACCGACCGTTCAACAAGATCCCCTACGAGCTAGAACTGGTCGTTCGGTGATGGTGGCACGTCAGCCCTCCAGAACCCGGTACACACCTATTCGGCAGCCGGTAACTATACCGTCTCGCTGACCGCCTCAAACGCCGGGGGAAGCTCTACTATGACCCGGACCAGGTACATCACCGCATTTTCATCTGCACCGGAAGCATCTTTCAACGGAACCCCCACAGCAGGCACAGCACCGTTACTCGTGACATTCACCGACGGTTCAACAAAATCGCCCACGAGCTGGAGCTGGTCGTTCGGTGATGGTGGTACGTCAGCCCTCCAGAATCCGGTACACACATATTCGGCACCCGGCACTTACTCCGTCTTGCTGACCGCCTCAAACACTGGGGGAAGCTCTACCATGACCCGGACCAGGTACATCACCGCATTTTCTTCTGCGCCGGAAGCGTACTTCACCTTTACTCCTACTTTCGGCACAGCTCCGGCACTTGTGACATTCACCGACAGTTCAACAAGATCCCCTACGAGCTGGAGCTGGTCGTTCGGAGATGGTGACACGTCAACCCTCCAGAACCCGGTACACACCTATTCGGCACCTGGTAACTACATCGTCACGCTGACCGCAACGAACGCTGCGGGGAGCAATATCATAACACGGACCTTCGATGTATATACCACTTCGCCTGTCAATGTAACGGTAGCGAACTTCACCGCAGTACAAACAAGCTATACAAACCTGACTATTGTAACAAGTTCCGCAAGCTCGATCAACGCGACGAGCTGGAACTGGTCGTTCGGTGATGGTTATACGTCAACGCTCCAGCACCCGTTACATACCTATTCGGCACCCGGCACCTACATCGTCTCGCTGACAACGACAAGCAACGAAATTTACAGCAGTACCCCAACAAAGGGTAGAAGCAACGCTGTACCAATGGTTACCAGCAGCACTATCACAATGCACATTACAGTATATGGTTTAGCTCCGCAACCGGACTTCACCAGCAATCTCACAAGCGGATCAGTTCCGTTACCCGTAAAATTCACCGACAGTTCAACAAGATCCCCCACGAGCTGGAACTGGTCATTCGGCGATGGTGGCACGTCAACGCTCCAGAACCCGGAACACATCTATTCGGCACCCGGCACCTACACTGTCTCGCTTAAAGCAACGAACACGATCGGAAATGATACCATAATACGGACCGGCTATATCAAGGTATCAGCCTTTTCGCCGGAAGCGTACTTCACCGGAACCCCAACGGCAGGACCCGCACCGCTACCCGTGAAATTTACCGACAATTCAACAAGATATCCCACGAGCTGGAACTGGTCGTTTGGCGATGGTGGCACGTCAACGGTCCAGAACCCGGAACACATCTATTCGGCACCCGGCATCTACACAGTCTCGCTTAAAGCAACGAACGCGATCGGAAGCGACTCCATAATACGGACCGGCTATATCTCAGTAACAAACGTCACGTCAGCACCCACGGTCACCGGCATAACTCCATCATCAGGATTAAATAATGGAATTGTGAGTATTACGAACCTCGCAGGAACTGGATTCTATGGAACTCCTACCGTATACCTGGTAAAGACCAGTCAGAGCAGCATCATTGCGACTGATGTGAGGGTGGTTGATTCTACAAAAATTACCTGCTCATTCAATTTAGCCGGAAAACCAGCCGGACTCTGGGACGTGACGGTTGTCAACCCTGATGGTCAGCAGGGGTCGCTTGTCGAGGGATTCATGATATCTGCCACTCCCCCCACCCCGACACCCACTGAAGGTAGCGACGACACCGTACCGGTTCAGTCCGGACAATCCGGCAGCGGCACGGCGATCGCAAACGGAGCCCCGGCGGCTCAGACCGTCAGTTATTCGTTTGGCATCCCCTCTTCCACCGATCCGGTTTCGATCCAATCTGTATCATTCGTACCCAACAGGTCAATCTCCCAGTCCCAGTGTGTGGTCCAGCAGCAAGAACCGTCATCCGCAATTGGTCTCACGGGTAGACCTGCGGCATACGAGAAGATTGAGATCGCTTGGATCAATCCGAATGTAATCACATCCGGGACGATCCATTTCAGCGTACTCGGGTCATGGTTGAGAGAGAAACATATTGACCCTGCCAATGTGGTGCTGCTGCGGAACCATGATCTCGTCTGGACTGAACTCCCGACAACGTTTGAATCCACGAATGGGGATATCCATTATTATCAATCCGATACCCCCGGTTTCTCGTACTTCGCAGTCTCTGAAAGACTGCCGGCACCTACTGTAACAGCAACTCCGCAGGCAGAGGTATCCCCGGCAGTTAAAGTACAACCGGTATCGCCCTCTGTTACAGTAACTGCAATCACAACCCCGGATATAACAAAGCCGGCTCCAGCCAACGAGGGCGGTTCTCCCGTGGTATACCCGACTCCTGCACCATCACCATCAATCATTCCGGTTCCAGCAATTATCCTACTCGCTGCCGGAATTATCCTGATTTGTGCAGCCGGAGTCAGATCTCTCATCATCCGAAAAAGACCGCACAAGACCCGAGTCCTCATCGTTGACGATGAACCGGATATTGTCGACGTCTTCTCCTACCTCCTGGAGGAGAATGGATACGACACAATAAAATCTTCCAGCGGAGGGGAGTGCCTCTCGCTGCTTGCTGACAAGAAAAACCATCCGGATGTCATCCTTCTCGATATCATGATGTTTCCGATGGATGGATGGGAGACACTGGAGAAGATAAAGAAGGATCCGGTGCTCCGGAAAATCCCGGTGCTGATGCTTACCGGAAAACAACTGTTGCCTGAAGAAGCGAAACGGTACGGGATATGCATTGAAGACTATATCCCCAAACCCGTCACGCCTTCCGAGTTGTATGCTGCAATTGAGTATACCCTCAATCGGAAGAAGAAGATTGAAGGGGAGATCCAGATGGCACTACGGGCAGGGACCGACAAAGCCCTTGTATGCGAGTATGCCAGACTCACCAAACGGGTTGACGTAGACAAAAAACTCGTCAACCTCCTCAAAACAACATATACCAAAGTGGGAGAGACAGAGCAGGGAATACTACGGAAAATTGAGGATATGGCGAATGATATCCAGCAGAGTGAAGAGAAGTTGATCCTGCTCCAACTAAAAGTCCTCGTATCCCCGTCATCTGGTAGTCGGAGGTCATTCTAATGGGCAAGTACAGCATCCTCATAGTTGAAGACGACCTCATTGTAGCCGAAGACCTCAAAATGACGTTTACCAATCTTGGCTATGATATAAGTGCAATTGCCAATACAGGAGAACTTGCCATTGAGCTTGCCAGATCCAGATCTCCTGATCTCATCTTAATGGACATCATGCTCGCAGGAAAAATCGATGGTATCACGACTGCCGAACAGATCAGTGAAAGGCTGGATATTCCGGTCATCTACATCACTGCATATGTCAACGAAACGTTGCTGCAGCGGGCGAAACTGACCTCCCCGTATGGCTATATTATCAAACCCTTCAATGATCGGGAGCTCCAAGCCACCGTCGAGATGGTGCTGTATAAGCATACTCTCGACAGGAAACTAAAAAAAAGCGAGGAGAACTACCACACCATCTTTGATAATGCCGTTATGGGGATATATCAGGTTTCCCTGGAAGGACGGTTTTTATCTGCTAATAATCATGCAGCCCGAATCCTCGGGTACGCGTCTGCAGAGGAACTCATTCAATCGATAACGGATATTAATACGCAGATTTACCAGGATCCAAAAACCAGAGAAGTTGCAAAGCGGATTTTCCTGGAAAAGGGAGTCCTTGAAAACTTTGAGGTTCCCTGTCGACATAAGAACGGACAAATAGTATGGGTTTCAATCAACGCACGACTTGTCCGTGATGCGGAGGGTGCTATTCTGTACCTTGAAGGAACCAGTCAGAACATCACCCAGCGCAAACGGGTGGAAGATGCACTTGCTGTAGCGAATAAGAAACTTACCCTCTTTACCAGCATCACCCGCCACGATATCAACAACCAGCTTGCGGTAGTGCAGGGATACCTTTCAATACTGGAAAAGAAGCAGACCGATCCCACACTCAATAATTACTTCGGGAAGATGAGCACTGCCGCAAAAAGAATCTTCACCATAATCCAGTTTACAAAGGAATACGAGAGTCTCGGTGTCAATGTTCCTGCTTGGCAAAACTGCCGTTCCCTTGTAGACACTGTGGCAAAGCAAGTTCCCCTCGGACAGGTCATAGTGAAGAACGATCTCCCCACTGGGACAGAAGTGTTCGCGGACCCGCTCATCACTAAGGTCATTTACAACCTAATTGACAACGCCCTCCGTTACGGGGGTAACCAAATGAAGACGATTTGTATCTCTTCGCAGGAGTCAGATGCAAGCCTCACGATCCTCTGCGAGGATAACGGTGTAGGGATCACCGCAGAGAACAAAAAGCACCTCTTCACGATGGGATTTGGGAAGAATACCGGGTTCGGGTTATTCCTCTCCAGTGAGATCCTCGCGATCACCAGTATCACGATCACCGAGAATGGCACTCCGGGCAAAGGGGCACGGTTCGAGATTACGGTTCCGAAAGGGATGTGGCGAACCGCAGGGGATGGTGCATGATGGCAGCAGCAATTCGGGTTCTCTATGTCGATGACGATCCCTCCCTTCTCGATATTGGCAAGTTAATGTTGGAACAATCCGGAGATTTCACGGTAACGACAGCACTAAGCGCACCTGAAGGGTATCGATTGCTCGAACAGGAGAAGTTCGATGCGGTCATCTCCGATTACCAGATGCCGGAGATGGATGGCATCCAGTTCCTTGTTGAGGTTCGGACTCGTTTTGGACTGATTCCATTCATCCTGTTCACCGGCAAGGGCAGGGAAGATGTGGTCATCCAGGCGATCAACCGCGGAGCAGACTTCTATCTCCAGAAATGTGGGGACTCAAGCGAGGAATTTGCCGAACTCTCGCACAAACTCAAGCAGGCTGCCTCCTGGAAAATGGCAGATGATGTGCTTAAGAAAAACGAGGAGACCTACCGGCATGTGATCGGACACTCAGATGAGGCAATTGTCGTTGTGCAGGATGGGATGCTGAAGATGGTCAATCATCGAGCAATCGAATTCACCGGATATTCAGAACAGGAACTTCTCTCAATGCAATTTCCTGTGCTTATACACCCTGACGACCGTCTCATGATGGTGGAGCGGTACCAGCAGTGGGTGAAGGGTGAGGAGTTACCCTATCGCTACACCTTCCGGTTGAGTCCAAAGGATAGAAGCACAAGGTGGGTTGAGCTCAACGTCGCCGCGATAGACTGGGATGGACATCCTGCCACACTGAATTTCTTAACCGATATCACCGAGCGCAAGCAAACTGAGTTGGCGCTGCGGGAGAGTGAGGAGAGGTACCGTTCTGTTGTTGAAGACCAGACTGAATTCATATGCCGGTTTACTCCTGATGGCATACTCACGTTTGTAAATAATGCGTACTGCCGGTATTTCAGCCTTGAAAGAGACCAATGCCTCGCTCATCCCCATTACATTGTATTGTCCCCCGAAGAGAGCAGTCGGGTAAAAAATCACCTTGCCTCGCTCACGCCACAGAATCCGGTTGCCACAATCGAACACCGGATCCTTATGCCCTCGGGAGAAGTCCGCTGGCAGCGATGGAGCGACCGGGCAATTTTCGACAAAGAGGGTCATGTAATTGAATACCAGTCTGTTGGAAGGGATATCACCGAACAAAAGAAAGCAGAAGAAAAGATCAAGACTCTCACCCGGGAACTTGAATCCCGTGTTTTGCAGCGCACAGCAGAACTTGAGAATGAGATTGTGCAACGGAAAGCCGCAGAAGCAGCGATTACGTCGACCCTGCATGAGAAAGAAGTCCTCCTCCGGGAGATCCACCACCGGGTGAAAAACAACCTCCAGATTATTACGAGTCTGATCCGGCTCCAGAGACAGCAGATCACGGATGTCAGTACAATCCATACCCTGCAGGACAGCGAAAGCCGCATCCGCTCGATGTCGCTCGTGCATGAGAAACTCTACAGTTCCGCAGATCTTGCCTTCATAGACTTTTCGGATTATATCGACATGCTTGCCACAAATCTCATGATCACGTATGCCACGGACACCAAACGGATTCACCTGAACATTGATATTAAAAATGTTTCTTTGGATATCAACAGGGCAATTCCCGTGGGACTGATTATGAATGAACTGTTGACAAATGCACTCAAACACGCATTTCCCAAAGGACAAAACGGGGAGATCGCCATCATTGGCAGACGCACCGCTGCCGGTATTACTCTATCAGTGCAGGACAATGGTGTGGGACTGCCGGATGGACTGGACTGGAAAAATTCTCCTACGCTCGGACTTCACCTTATTCTCACTTTAATCCAGCAGTTAGAGGGTAGCATTGAACTGAACCGCACCGGAGGTACCGGGTTTGAAATGACCATACCGTTAGCAAGGAAGGAGCCCTCTGAATGACAAAAACACAGGTTCTAATCGTTGAAGACGAGCTCATTGTAGCCGAAGACCTCAAAATGACGCTTTCCAATCTCGGCTATGATACGATTGGAATTGCTAATACAGGAACACTTGCCATTGAGATGGCCAGGTCTAGGCATCCTGATCTCATCTTAATGGACATTATGCTCGCAGGAAAACTCGATGGTATTATGACTGCCGAACAGATTAGCGAAAAGCAGGATATTCCGGTCATCTACCTCACCGCATATGCCAACGAGGCGTTTCTGCAGCGCGCAAAACTGACCGCCCCGTATGGCTATATTATCAAACCCTTCAATGATCGGGACATCTATTGTAATATCGAGATAGGGCTCTTCCGGCATAATATGGAAAAACAGATTAAAAAGCGTGACGCGATCCTCTTTGCCATTGGGTTGGGAGTCGAGTGGTTCCTACGACAGTTCTCAGAGAAACACCACATAGAGCGCAATGAGGGGGGGCGTAAAACGTCAGATGATTGTTTTTCGATCCTTGAGCAACTGGGAAATGCGATGGAGCTTAATCGTGTCGCACTGTTTAAGGTTTTTAAAAAGCCCCACGACATGTACACCCTCACGATGATGGATGAATGGTTTGTGGATACTGCGTTCCCACTCAAGGGCAACCTGGCAGTTACAGAATTGGATCACAGCAGGATTGGGCTGGACACTCGTTTTTTTGAGATTTCACAGGGAATACCGGTCACTCTTACGATATCGGATTTTGTCAGTAAGGACCGGGAATTTTTTAAACAATATAATTTCTCATCCCTTGCTGTCTTACCCATCCGGGTACAGGACATGCTGTACGGTCTGATACTCTTTATTGATAGCAGCGAGCGATCATGGTCCGATGAAGAGCTTGAGGCTATGAAGATCTCGGCAAATATTATCGGCGGTGCAATCGGTCTGACAGCCGCCCCTTTAGTGACGGACAGGAAGAGTAACTGATAGTATCGGCAAGTTCCTCTATGTCGATGACGATCCTTCCCCCCTCAATATCGGCAAGTTGATCCTGGAAGAATCCGGAGATTTCACAGTAACAACAGCACAAACGCACCCGAAGCGTCCCGATTGTTCGAACAGGAGAAGTTCGACGCGATCACTCTCGAAAACTTCCGGCACCGGGAACCGGAACGAACATTCATTTCCTCCCACGGTACTGATATGAAAATTCCCCCACAACTGGGGCTCCATAATGAACCTCTGTACTTCTCAAAATTCTCCTTTGCAAACACCAGAGTTTTTGATAGGACTTGCCGAAGCGATTCCTGGTCTATTGGGGGTACCCCCCTCCTGCCAACCCGGGGTAGCACCCTCCGCTCCCAAAAATGAGAGGTACCCTGACTCCCCGATCGATTTTTTAAAAGCATGATCTCCCACCCCGCTCTTGTGGCCCGGGGGTGGGGGGTACCCCCTCCTGCCATAAAGGGAGGGTGGCGGCTGCCAAAAAAGGGATACTCCCGCTCCCAGATCTGGCTCATACGAATTTTTGGTAGTTGTTCTTTCAACTTAAAAATAGAGAAGTACTGATCCTTATCGTTAAGATAATCTTGAATAAAGTCATTCACTGACATTGTTCTGATCTCCTTTGTTGGTTCATTAGAGATCAGGGCGTTCTCGATTTTACAGCAAATTGTTTACACGATCTCGGTATGTCAGCGAACAAACTGATAAATATTGCAAAATTAATATAGCGGTATGGATGACAAATATGGCACACTACTCATCGGTGGTATTATATTAGTTCTCATAAGTAATACAATTGCCATTTGGTCCATGGCGTCGATTGTATACGGGCAGGACTATATGCAGAAATCTTTTTCTTCGCTCAATAATTCCACTGCCCTAGTTTCAACGGAAAATAAGACGCCCGCCATGCAGGTAACTACCATTACGCCGGACGTGACCAACATACCGGAGCCCATAAAAACAATTACAATACCCGCCCCTGAAAAATCGGAAACGCCAAGCATTATTTCTATTGAGACACCGAAAATCGTTCAGACCCCCACCACAGTAGATATATATGAGTCATCGGCTACGAAATCCAGCATAACGAATTCTGACTACATTACCATCTATTCAATCGAAAACCAGATCATTAATAACCTGTCGCCCGATGTTTCTGTCAACCTGAAAAATCCCCCCCTCATCCTCGACTATACTGTTACGCCTTTGAATATTACCGAAATCGAGTTCGTAGAGTACAAAGTGATCGATACCATGCATTACGAGAACATAACCATCGACCGCCCGTACGAGGGCTGCTGGTTTGAAGTTACTGTTACTGATAAGAACACCGGAAAGATCGTCCTTGAAAAGGGATATGGGAGACAATACGGTTTAATCCCCACACAACACCTCCAGGTCCTCGAGAGCGGCAATTACTTTTTCGATTTTTCCGGACAATTCACAAGAGTTACACTTACTATGAAGGTGCCACGACAGGGGAATTTCGAGTAACTTTTTTTACTCTGTTGAATTTCTCAAAAGACTAAAACACAAATGTTGAGACCAATTTTTTGAGGATATAGAATATCATTTTAATTTTGATCTCCTTGGTTGCCCGCCAGACGAAAAAAACAGACGACCCGGCCTACCTTCAAATGGGTCTTCTTCAGGTTCAGGAATGTCAGGGAATTTTCTGCAGTGAATGGGGAGCAACGGATGACTAAAAACCGCTAATATGGCTGATAAATTATGGAAAATTCTTCATTTGCTTGGACCGGTGCAACCGATGACCTTCACGATCCATGACAAGGGTCTCTCAACCATGATTGACTGGCGCAACAGGGACTCGTTCGGCAGGGAGATCTCCTCCAAGAACCGGGCCCAGCTATATCGTCTCCGTAAGTGGCAACGTCGTATCCGTGTCAGCAACGCGACCGAGCGGAACCTTGCATTCGCACTCGCGGAACTGGACCGCATGGCCTCCGCACTGGGCCTGCCGCGGAACATCCGTGAGAGATCCGCTTTAGTCTACCGCAACGCAGTTGACAAGAACCTGATCCGCGGCCGGAGCATCGAAGGGGTTGCAGCAGCATTGTTGTATGCCGCCTGCCGGCAGTGCAGCCTGCCCCGAACTCTCGATGAGATTGCGGAAGTATCCCGTGTCTCAAGAAAAGAGATCGGGAGGACCTACCGGTTCGTCTCCCGTCAGCTTGGCTTAAAAATCCTCTCGACATCGCCCATCGATTATGTTCCGCGTTTCTGCTACGGCTCACGTTCAAAGGAGAAGTGCAGAGCCGTGCGGTCGAGATCCTCCGGAAGGCTGGGGAACGCAAGCTCACAAGCGGCAGGGGCCCGACCGGGGTTGCAGCGGCCGCAATTTATATGTCGTCAATCCTTGGTGGAGAACGGCGCACCCAGCGCGAAGTGGCAGAAGTTGCCGGTGTCCCGAAGTTACCCTCAGGAACAGGTACAAGGAACTGGCAGAGAAACTCGGTATTGAGATCATTCTCTGATCCCCAATTTTTATTTGAGCTGTTCTCACTCTTTTTTTGTAATAATTTTCTATAAATCGATCGAGGTGCTCATAACAAACCTGCCAAAAAAGTGTTTCTGGATTTTCTTTTTAGAAATTTTTAATATTTTGATCTTTCTAGTGATACCTGACATTTAAATATATAAACCTTAACCTAATTCATCCCAGCGGGCGCGTTTACGGTAAATGATGATACCGACAATAATTAAAACGACGGCTATTACCCCTACAATAATAAAGATAACACTGGAACTGAAAATTGAACCAATTGAGCCAAGCCCCGCAAAGGGATTCCATGTGGCTTGTATTGAGGCCTTGAACGTAAGCGCATCATTGTAGGATTCATTTCCTTTTGAGTAAGCATCACCAGCTTTTGCGCGGGCCTGTGCAAAGTTTCCATTGGTCAACGCATCGTTTGCTGCTGAGATATAACTCACCGCAACTTCCCTTTTCGTGATAATCTCCGACAAACGGGCATCAGTTGACGTACTTGTGTTGCCTTGGAAATAAGCAATCAGTGAATCTACATTATTAATAGGTCCCTGTGCTTCAGAGATATCTTTTTCAGCCCAAGCTTTGTCAAGGAGGGTCCCGCCATCAGAAATCGTGGATATCGCTGTATTGATGTTATTTAATGCGTCGCTGTATTGTGTCGAAGGTAAAGACTGGGCTGAAGTTATCTTGGCCTGGGCCTCGTTATATTTTGCTTCAGCCGCAGATGTATCTATGTCCAATGCCGCTTTTTCATCAATTTCAGTCCTGAACTGGCTGAGTTGTGATTTTGCATTTGCAATGGCGGTTGTAACATCATTGGTATTGACAACCATAACGCTCTGCGTGTATTTCGTATCACTCGCGTGACCATTTCCATCCACGTCACTAATCTGGATTAATGTCTGATTTTCGGTCTGCGTTACCGCGGGGGCAGTCCCTTCCAATGTTACTGTGACAGATACATCGTCAGCCGATTTATAGGTCAGTAAAAAACTGTTAATTGTTACCGTCTTTGTCCCGGCTTCAGTAAGTCCATTCGCAACACCGTTCACATTAATAATGTAAGACCATTTTGGTTTCTCCAATTGAGTATACATCTGGAGAGAGTTTGCTGATGTTGACCCACTTGGCATCTGTATCTTCCAAGATAGATCCACAGTAGTTCCCGGAGTCAGGGAACCACTCGGGCTGATCTGCATCGAGTTCACCGTATATGCCAAGGATGCTGCTGGTACTATAATTAAAAACAGGACCGCAATCCAAATCAATCGTGTCAATCCCTTCATCATCAACCTCACTCAAACAACGGTTCGATACCTTCCTCAAACATAGTTGATTTCTTCTCCTTGGATTTAATAACCTCTTCTTTTGTTTCCTTTGCAATGTCCAGGAGTTCCTTGATACGGGGGGCGTTGCCAACGGTTGCGAGCATCACAACCGCTGCGACATACTCGCTGTTTACCGGGTAGTCACCCCCTCTGACTTCAACACCGGCAATATTCTCTTCCACCCAGCTCTTGGCTTTTTCGACGCCTTTCCGGTCCATCTCGTCCGGGGGTCCTGCAATAAGAACCAGCGCACGCTCTGCAGTTGAATAATCACAGGGTAGCGTAAGACGGCCCAGCATGGCACGGCGGACAAGGCCAACTATCTTTGCCGACCTGTCTTCCCCCATGAGCACTTCCTCATTTGCCTCCTTTTTACCGCCAAATTTATCCTTGATGTTTTCCTTGAGGCCCCCGAAGATTCCCCGCTGCTGCTTGGTGCGTGTACTGAGCACTTCGCTGACGGCATAACCGACCGAAGTAATACCCCCCCCGCGAAGGGTGTTGATGATCTCACTTGAATCCACCACCATCTCACCGACACCCGCCCGACCTACTTCACCTGCGCGGAAGAGAATTGCGAATCTTCGGACAACTTCGTTGTTGAGGCGCGTAAACGCACTCTTGACACTTTCCCCCTCGTTTTTCCACGCACTATTATCAAAAATGAAGGTATTATCCGCTTCGTTTACCAAGGTCGTAAGACTGCGTGCTGCATTGTAGGAGTAGAGCCGTCCTTCTTCCGGTGCCGGAATAATTCCCAGTGCATACACCGGCTCCCGGTAGATCCGTTTCAGGTGACGGGCAAGCACCGGGGAACCCCCGGATCCGGTACCGCCTCCCAGTCCGGCGACGATCACGAATGCATCAATATCATGCGTTCCGCGAGTATCAACCGCATTAATAATACTATCAATTTCATCCGCAGTAACCCGGGCTCCGGTCACGTTATCGGTACCTACGCCATGACCTTTCACCAGCGTCTGCCCAATGAGGAGGCGATCTTTCATCTCAATGGTTTTAAGGCCCATCAGATCGGTCCGTGCGGTATTGACAGCAATCCCCCGGAAACTGTTGGTCCCGAGCTTCTTGTCCTGTTCAAGGAACATGTCGACAATTTTGCCCCCCGCCTGACCAAAACCAATGAAAAAGACTCGCATCTGGTTACACCCTCCAATGGGCTAACGGATATGTATTCTCTTTTAATTCTTTTAAGTTCTTTGTTTTAAGAAGTTTAAATTCGACAGTACAAAAACTTTCTTATAAATTCTCGTCTTGATCCGTCGCATATTTTCCAGAAGGGTTCCGGAGCCTTTTTCATTTGATTCCGAACAAATAATACCGGTATACCGGTAACGCACCATGAAAATTGGAATACTCGGGGGGGGATTGTGTGGGCTTGTTGCTGCCCATACGTTGTCCGGGGAGCACGAGGTTGGACTGTTCGAGAAGATGCCGTTTCTGGGAGGTTGCCTCTCATCATACCACATCGATGATTACTGGATCGAACGGTATTACCATCACTGTTTCTCTGATGATCAACAATTTCTTTCCCTCATCCACGAGCTTGGGTTGTGGGATCGATTTGAATGGCATTCAGGAAGCACCGGCTATTTTTCCCGGGATACAATATACCCCCTCACGACCCCTTCACAGATCCTGCGATGGCCAGAACTTTCGCTTATCGATAAAGCAAAACTTGCGTGGCTTGTGTTGAGGGCCAAAAAAATAGATATTCTTCCCTTGGATGACATCCCGGCCGAAACCTATATTCTCGAACATCTCGGCCCCTGGATATATTCATCGTTCTTTGAACCTCTGCTTCGGAGCAAGTTCGGGAAGAACCGGAGCAAGGTATCAGCCGCCTGGCTGATCAGCCGCATCGCTATCCGGTCAAACCGGGGCGTTTCCGGGGAGCACCTTGGATACCTGAACGGCGGGTTTCATCAGGTTATTGACGGGCTTGAAAAATCGATTATGAGTAAGGGAGGGAAAATTAACCTGCAAACCCCGGTCACATCCATCTCCAGAAAAGATGGCCGATGGGAGGTAAATGGAGAGTGCTTTGATACAATCCTGTCCACCCTCCCCCCACAGGAACTCGGGAACATTTCAGGCCTTATGATGCCGGAAATCCCGTACCAGGGGGCTGCCTGCATGACACTCGGTATCGAACGTGATGTCAGCGATGGGATATATTGGATCAACATGAAAGATGATGGGCCATACGGGGCAGTTGTGGCACATACGAATTTTGTCCCGTGGGAACGCTACGGCGAGCACATCGTCTACCTCGCTTCGTATTTCAGCGGTGCCGTTCCCGCACGGCTCGACCAGAAAATGCGGGAAGACTTCTGTACCCGGTTTGGCCTTCAGGAGCGGGAGATCCACTGGAGCCGGATGGCAGTCGATCCCTGGGCCGGGCCGGTCTACACAACCGGTTTCCGTTCCCTTATCCCGGCATACGAAAAACACGGTATCTATATCGCCGGTATGTTTTCTGAGGAGAACTACCCTGAGCGAAGTATGGAGGGCTCGATCAGAGCGGGCTACCGGATTGCCGGATGTATTCAGAAGAAGGAACACTAAATGGCCGTGTCAGATGTCACTGCAATTATTCCGGTTTTTAATGACCGGCCTGCACTCGAACGTGCGATACCCGTATCTCTTGAGATACTCGCTCAGATCACGGATGAATTCGAGATTATTGTGGCCGAGGACGGGAGTACTGACGGGAGCGCAACATTTGTGAGGGAGTATGAAAAGAATTCATCCAAGGTCCGGTTGCTGCATAGTGACGAACGCCTCGGACGCGGAACAGCGCTCAACCGGGCGATCCGTGAGGCACAGGGATCGATCGTCTGCTACTATGACGTCGATCTTGCTACCGATATGCATCACCTTCCCGAACTGATTGAGGCGATACGATCGGGTGCTGACATCGCAACCGGTTCCCGGCTTCTCCCGGAGAGCGATATACGACGTACGGAAGGCCGCGAGATCGCAAGCAGGTCATACAACATCCTTGTCCGTGCCATCCTCGGCAGCCGGCTTTTTGACCACCAGTGTGGTTTCAAGGCATTTAACAAGGCGAAAATTCTCCCGATCATCTCTACCATACGATCAAACCACTGGTTCTGGGATACCGAACTTTTAGTCCGGGCACAACGAAGAGGTTACACGGTCACGGAGTTTCCCGTCCGCTGGCGTGCAGGGAAAGGAACAACCGTCCGGTTAAAGGACGTATTTGGGATGGGATCATCTATCCTGCGTCTCTGGTGGCAGATCCATGTATCGAAAGATTAGTGCAATCCTGATCCCGACCCTGATCGCCGTCGGGATCATTGTGTATATGCTCTACCGGGTCTGGGATGACTTGCTCACCGCACTCCAGCACATTGTTCCTGCCTACCTGGGAATGGCACTTGTCATCTGCCTCGCTGCATGGTGGCTGCGCGGGTGGCGGTATCACCGGATTCTCTTAAACCTCAATTACCGGATCAAGGTTGCCGTGACTACTGCCTGTGTTTTTGTCAGCCAGACCGTCAACCTGATTGTTCCCGCCCGTCTTGGTGATTTTGTCAGGATCTTTATTCTCAAACATGATTACAAAACAACGTACTCGGAAGGCATCTCCTCGATCGTGGTCGAAAGGGTCTTTGATATCATCACGGTTGCACTGCTCGGAGCGGTCTCCCTCTTCTTTGTTCTCAATGTCCCTACCTGGTTCTATACTGTCATCATCATTCCCCTTGCAATCGGGTTCGCATTCTTTGTGTTCCTGATCTTTGTCGGAAAACTGACAACAAAAAACAAGTATATCGGGTATATCCTGACAATGCTCGATGAGATCCGGCGGGCTTCGCTCACCCTGCGTGCCATCGTGATCCTGAGTATCACTTCGATCGTGATCTGGATACTCGATGTTCTGGTCTGTTATTCGGTGGTCGGTATGTTCGAGCAGCAGATCCCCTTTGCAGTTGTCGTACTTGCCATAGTGATCGGGAACCTTGTCAAGGCAGTACCGATCACTCCGGGGGGGATCGGGACCTATGAACTGGCAGTTGCTGCAACATTTGAGATCGCAGGAGTCGCTCCTGCCGAAGCATTCCTGATCGCTGTGATCGATCATCTCATCAAAAACCTGGTCACCCTTGCCGGCGGTATCGTCTCCATCTACTATCTTGGAGACTGGGTGATCCCGACCATCAAATCAGCCCTCAGCGCAAAACTGAACGGGGGAAAGACCCCTGACCCCTGATTATCAGGCCCTGTCGGTTGCCGGCTGGCTGCTGGTTATAAGTTTTTTACAACTAGCGCTCTATCCCACCCTGAAAAAATGCCTGCGGCAGTACGCATTCCCTGCAGCATTTGCCGCATCGCTCCTCATTTTTACCATTCTCACGTGGTACTGCGGCCTTGCCCGTTTCCCGGTTCAGCTTGCGCTTGTACCATTTGTCCTGCTTTTTACGTATCACCTTTACCGGCGTGATTACGCATGGAGCGAACTCAAAAAAGAGTGGCGCTGGGAACTGGTATTCCTTATCTTTTTCTTCCTGATGCTCACGGTCAGGTTTGTCAACCCGACGATCTCCTATGCAGAGAAGTTTATGGATCACGGTTTTCTCGCATCCGTGATGTTAAGCCCGGTAGTACCGCCACTCGATCCCTGGTTCGCGGGGGGTACGCTGGATGTTTATTATTATCTGGGCTACTGGCTTTTTGGCTGCCTCGGCATAGTGAGCGGCGTGCCCTCGAATATTGCGTTCAACCTCTCCCTGCCGACAGTACTTGGTGTCGCGGCTGTAACCGTGTACGCAATTGGAACGCTCTTACTCGACCGGATCCGCTGGCTACCGCTCGTCATCTTCATCCTCCCCAACCCTTCATTTTTTTACCAGATCATTATCGGAAAAGGACTCAACTCAGTGCTTTGGGACAGCACCCGGACGATCACCAACACCATCAACGAGTATCCCCTTTTCTCTTTTACCTGGGGGGATCTCCATCCCCATGTCATCTCGATATTTAACCAGGTATTTTTGATTTTCCTGCTGCTCTACCTGTACAAACACTGGGAGTCACTCGAATCAAGAGATAAATGGATCGTGTGCTGCCTTGCCGCACTCAGCCTTGGCTCCATGCCCCTGATCAACACATGGGATGTACTCATCTACGCGCCGATTACTGTGATCTTTGCCGCGTTGATCATCATGCGGGGCAGGAAACAGGGTCTGGGGCTCTCTTCGTGGGGCCATCTGATTGCAATCCCGCCCCTTGCCATTCTCATTTACCTTCCTTTTTATCTGATGCTTAAAACGAGTACCGGGGGGATCACAATCGTAAAAACACCATCAGATCCCTTCCAGTTCCTGCTTGTGAACGGCTGGTTTATCGCCATCTTCCTATTGCTTCTCATAAAAGACATACGGGAGCGGCCGTACCTTTTGCTTGTCGCAGTACCGTTTATCCTTGCCGGGTACACGGCTGCTGCAATTGCTGCCGTTCCCCTCCTCTATTTCATTGTAAAAAAGGAGCACAGCCTCCCGAAAATACTTGCCATTTTAGGGCTTTTGCTCCTTATCATCGTAGAACTGTTCTACCTCAAGGACAATATGGGGGATACCTATTTCCGGATGAACACCGTCTTTAAGTGCTACCTGCCGGCGTGGATCATCCTTGGCATCAGTGCATTTGCGATGGCGGGCGCATGGCTCGCCCGACCCGGGCGCGTGCCGGTCATGCCAGCAAAAAAAAGCGCAGTCCTTGCAACGCTTGTAATTGGCATCCTGTTTGTCACGCCTTTTTTGGTTCCCCTCGATCTCAATTACGGGAGCCGGTCTCTTGACGGGCTTGCTTACCTCGATACAGCGCACCCGGGCGATGCGGGAGGTGTTGCATACCTCAGGAACCTGACCGGGAATGACCGCATAGTCGAGGCTGAAGGTGGCGACTACACTTATTATTCCCGGGTATCCTCGTTCACCGGCATCCCTGCGATCATCGGCCAGCCGTTCCACGAATTCATGTGGCGCGGGGATACAACCGGGTGGTACAGTACCCGGCTTGTCGATATCAGGTCAATCTATGAAAAGCCGGATCAGACTGTTGCCTTAATGAAAAAATACAATGCAACCCTTCTCTATGTCGGGGATCTGGAACGGGATACGTATACGGTAAATCTCCCGGCAAGTGGGCTTATAAGAGCATATTCTGACCGGGGCACTGACATCTACCGTCTTGCCGGGTGATGCGCACCGGCCTTGATATGAATGATGCCGGGCCGAGGGTATCGCCACTGTTCGCAAACCTTTATTTCTCCTCCTGATGAAATGATATGGCTGCATCACTGCTACTGATGAGTAATGAAGGGGCAAAAAGGCTCCTGAATGAGGTGAGTTATGGCAAAAGGATACGTAAAAACCGAGGCTCCAGAGGAGCTCCAGAACAAGGCGCTTGAAGCCCTTGAAGTTGCAAGAGACACCGGAAAAATCAAGAAGGGTTCAAACGAGGCAACAAAAGCCATCGAACGCAGCGCTGCGCTGCTTGTTTTAATCGGCGCTGACGTTGAACCCGCAGAGATTGTCATGCATCTGGCTCCACTCTGCGATGAGAAGAAGATCCCCTATATCTTCATCAACAAACAGAACGACATCGGTGCCGCCAGTGGCCTTGACGTCGGTTCTGCCGCCGCAGCGATTGTCAAGCCCGGCAAGGCAAAAGAAGTGATCGAGGATCTCGCCAAACAGCTGGTTGCCTTAAAGGCATAAGGAGCAATCATGGCAGACGACGCAACGCCCGCTGAAGTCATCGAGGTCGTCGGTTCCACCGGTATGCACGGGGAAGCGATGCAGGTCAAGTGCCGGATCCTTGATGGCAACAACAAGGGGCGTATAATCACCCGCAACACGGTCGGCCCTATCCGGGAAGGAGACGTTATTATGCTCCTTGAAACCGAACGCGAAGCAAAGAAAATGTCGAGGCGGTGAATCCCATGGTCGAACAGCACATCTGCAGTTTCTGCGGTTCACCGCTTGAGCCGGGCACCGGCAAGATGTTTATCAAAAAAGATGGTACGATCTACTATTTCTGCAGTGCCAAGTGCCAGAATAACCACAATCTGGGCAGGGTTCCCCGCCGGGTTGAGTGGACCGCTGCAGGGCAGAAGGGTGTAAAGAAGGAGTGAATTTAACCATGGATCGCACCTTTGTGATGGTCAAGCCGGATGGCGTCCAGCGTGGTCTTGTCGGGGATATCGTCTCCCGGCTTGAGGCAAAAGGTCTCAAACTCGTGGCAGCCCGGTTCGAGAAGCTGCCCGAAGCCCGGGTCACCGAACAGTACCGGGAACACCTTTCAAAGCCGTTCTTCCCCTCCATGAAGACCTATATCATGGGAGGCCCGTGCTTCCTGATGGTGTGGGAAGGCCGGAATGTGGTTGCGATCGTCCGCAAAGTAATCGGGGCGACGAATCCGCAGGAAGCGGCGCCCGGTACCATCCGGGGAGATTTCGGGATTGATATCGGCAGGAACGTGATCCACGCGTCCGATTCTCCCGAGAGTGCCGCCCGCGAGATTGGTATTCATTTCAAACCCGCAGATGTATTCGCATACACCAGGATCGACGAATCCGTGTTATACGAATACTAAGTTCTTTTTTTACCAATACTTCTATTACCCATAAGAACCGTTTCTTCTTCATGGCCGGCGACCTGATCAGTTTCTCCCTGCTGTGCCTCTCTTCCCTTATCATTATCGTCAACCCGCTGGGAGCGACGCTGACTTATATATCGCTCACTACAAACCTCGAAAAGCCGGTAAAAGTGCAGATCGTCCGGGATGCGTGTACGATTGCCCTTATAATCCTCGTCATTGTGGGCATCACAGGGACGGTAATCCTCCAGGTCTTCGGGATCTCACTCGAAGCATTCCGGATAGCCGGGGGCATCCTGCTCTTTGGGATAGGCATGGAAATGGTCTACGCAAAAACCTCCCGGACCAAGCTCACGGCGACTGAAAAATATGAATCTAAGGACAACGAGGATGTTGCCGTGATGCCACTTGCCATTCCCATGATCGCCGGCCCCGGGGCGATCACTACCACCATTGTCCTGACGAACGAAGCAAAGGACATGCCCCCTCTTGTGTGGTTTGTGATCTTTGCGTCTATCGGAATTGCAGTCGGGATCACCTATTTTATGATGCGGCACGCAGATTATATCATACTCAAAGTCGGCCAGCGACAATACCGGGTGATCAACCGGTTGCTGGGAATACTGCTTATGGCTATTGCCGTTCAGTTTGTAATTACGGGGATAAAAACCGCATTTCCGCTCATGGGAGGATTATAATGTCAGACTGGGACATTACAACGGTGGGTCTGATTCTTGTCGGGTGCAGTATCATAGCGGCAGGAATCATTATAGGTGCCATACTCCTTGGATTTTTCCATTCATTAACCCCGTTCCTGTTGCTCACTGCAATCGTGCTCGTCGTAATGGGCGCCGCCCTGATCCTGTATGTTGACCGTAAATCCCGGCAGGAACACGGATCCTGATTTTAAGGGAGTCGGTCGATGCGATGCTGCAGTGCCCAGATTGATGGGGTCTGGGAATCACCGGAACAGACGCTTGAAACAGCAGAACCGGTTTTTTCTGATGCTGCCCGGGCCGGGGCTGCATTAATCTCGTTTCCCGAGCAGTTTCCAACCGGCTGGGACCCTGCATCGAATAAAAACAGCGAGGATCTTGCTGGCCCGACGGTGACCGGACTCAGGAGACTGGCAAAGAAATATTCGATCAACGTCATCGGATCGTTTCGTGAAACATTCTCCCCAAAACCGAGGAACACATCAATTGCAATCGGGAACGACGGTGAAATCCTTGCAACCTACGCAAAGATCCACCTTTTTACGCCCGGTATGGAAGATCGTACATTTACTCCGGGTGTCAGTCTTGCAACATTCACGATTGAGGGGGTGCATTTCGGCCTTGCAATCTGCTATGACCTCCGATTCCCGGAGCTCTTCCGATTGTACCGACGAAAAGGAGTACACGCGGTCATTGTCCCATCAGCATGGCCAAAAAGCCGGCTACGGTACTGGGAACTATTTATCCAGTCCCGGGCGGCAGAGAACCAGATGTATGTCGCAGGGGTGAATACGACTGGCACAAATCCCGTCGACCAGTACTCAGGTGCGTCCATGACCGCCGATCCTCATGGGACGATCATTGCCCGGGCCGGTACGGGAAACGAACTCTTGTACTATGAAATTGATCCCCAGTTTGTCAAACAAACCCGCCGGGACTTTCCCGTGGAAAACGACCGAAAGGATGCGTTGTATATCTCCCTCATGAGTGAGCAGACAAAGTAACTGTCCCGCCTTTAACGCTCGCCTATATGTACCCGGAAAACCAATACTTGTCCATGTACCATCTCGTATGCGTTCACTGCGGTGCCACCTATCCCGCTGACGAGATCATCTATAACTGTAAAAAATGCGGCCACCTGCTGGCGGTAAAATATCCGCTCGATGAGATCACCGTAAAGCGGGCTACATGGGACGCCCGTCCGCTCTCGGTCTGGCGCTACAAGGAACTGCTCCCGGTGCATATCGAACCTGTCTCCCTCCACGAAGGCGGTACTCCACTCTACCACTTAAAGCGTCTCGGGGACGAGATGGGCCTCAAACATCTCTACGCCAAGCACGAAGGCATGAACCCTTCCGGTTCATTCAAGGACCGGGGGATGACAGTCGGTGTCTCGATGGCACTCCAGCTCAAGAAGAAGAGCGTCGCCTGCGCGAGCACGGGAAACACCTCGGCAAGCCTCGCGGTCTACGCGGCAAAGGCCGGGATCCCGGCAGTCGTACTCCTGCCGGCGGGACACGTAGCGGTCGGTAAGATCGCGCAGGCGCTGATGCACGGCGCAAAAGTCATCTCCATCCGGGGTAACTTCGACCGTGCTCTCGAAATGGTTCACGAGCTCTGTCTCACCCACGGGCTGTATCTCTTAAATTCGATCAACCCCTACCGGCTGGAAGGCCAGAAGACCATCGGGTTTGAGGCAGTCGACCAGCTGGGCTGCGTGCCCGACCGGTTTGTGCTCCCTGTGGGCAATGCCGGGAACATCTCCGCCGCCTACAAAGGACTGCTCGAACTTGAAGCCCTCGGATTTATTGACACTCTGCCAAAGATGACCGGTATCCAGGCAGCGGGATCGAGCCCGGTGGTCCGGGCAATCAAAGGCAACCTACCCGAGGTCGTGCCCGACCAGAACCCCGAGACCCTTGCATCGGCGATCCGGATCGGCGCGCCGGTGAACGCGGAGAAGGCGCTTGTGGCCATCCGCAAGACCGGAGGGACGGCTGAATCGGTAACTGATGATGAGATCCTTGCGATGCAGCGCGACCTTGCACGGAAAGAAGGTATTGGTGTCGAGCCTGCATCAGCCGCATCGGTGGCCGGCATCCGCAAACTCGTAGAGATGGGCGCTATCGACCGCGACGAAAAGATAGTCTGCGTTGTGACCGGCCATCTCTTAAAAGACCCGGACACGGTGATCAAACAATGCGAACCCCCAACCGAGATCGACGCCGATTTGCCATCATTGCTCTCTGCGCTGCACTTATAATTACGCTGGCCATCCCTTCAGCGGGAGCACTCAATGCCACGTATCAGGTGCTGCCCAACGGTACATCGTATACCGCATCGGTCGATCTCGCGGGTGCGTCAAAATACATGTTTGCCGATACGGGTATACTCGGCGAGAATGTACCAATTACTGTCACTAATGTGACCTTGATCGCTGAAAACGGCACTCCTGTAAACTTCAACTGGACAATCATGTGGAGTGCCCCCTCGGTGATTACATTCCCAAAAGGGAATTACACGGTCACGTATATTGCACCCCTGCACGACAATCATCTCCAGGGAAATTACCTCTCGCCGTACAGTGTGAACGTAACCATGCCCGGAGAGTATGACGTGCGAAACCCGCTCCTTGCCGGAATAAGTACGGGAGCGAATGTGACCCGGTTTCAGGACAATTCCACGCAGGTGACGTGGAATAAAACGATGTCGTTCGATCTCCGGTTCTACGACCAGAACCGGGAAGAACTGCTCTACATGTTCGCCGAGTTCATGGTTATCCTTGCGGTAATTCTGTTGATGCCGTTTTTGTTGATGAGAAAGCCGCCGCAGAACTAAACCCGTTCCGGTGACCCGGGTCTGTTTCTTTTTTAGTTCCAGTACTTCTCTAATTTTCCTTTGCAAACATCAGAATTTTTTAACAGGACTTACCGAAGCGATTCCTGGTCTATTGGGGGTATCGCCTCCTGCCAGCCCGGGGTGGCACCCCCCACTCCCAAAAAGGAGAGGTTCCCGACCCCCCGACCAATTTTTTAAAAGCATGATACCCCCACCCCCCTCTTGTGGCCCGGGGGTAGGGGGTGCCATCTTTGTTCAAATGGGGGGGTACCCTCTCCTGCCATAAAGGGAGGGGGTGGCTGTCAAAAAAGGATATTTCCGCTTCCAGATCTGGCTTATACGAATTATTGGTGGTTGTTCATTCAACTTGAAAATAGAGAAGTACTGAGTTCTGGGAATTCCGGCCTCAACCCGTCTGTCGGGACCGGCTGCGAGAGGGGGCAAGGGGAAATTCCGGCGTTTTCTCCTGCTCACAACGCCTCTGAAAATGGCTCCCGTCTCCCTGTACAAAACGGCAAGATTTAAAACGATGCAATCCCAGCTCAGGAACAATGATGAGGGCAACCCTAGTGGCAACCGGAAAGGTACAGGGTGTCGGGTACCGACAATTTGTCTCGGTCTGTGCCCACAATCACGGGTTGCATGGCACGGTACAGAACATGCCTGACGGTTCGGTGCAAATAATTGCGGAGGGGTCACTTGCGGCACTGGATGAGTTTGCCCGGCTTGTATGGGCTCACGGTGAGCCGGAAATTCTGGTTGATGGCATGCAGATCACGCAGGGTGAGGCTACAGGAGAGTTCAAGGGATTCTGGGTGAAGTGGTGACGGAGAAAACAGCGCCTGTTACCACTTCCCGAGCGGATCTCATGGGCGGCCGCGGGCTCCCCGTCGGGCAACTGCACCCCGAATGAGTCTCATGGTCTTGTAATAAAACCTGAATAAAAAACGTAAAAAAAAGATTACTGTAACCCGAACGATTTCAGGGTCACATCGTCGTTAACAGCACCGACGTGGTAGACGCTCCCGTCAGAGAGTTCGTTGATAATAACCTCGGCAGGAGAGAAGAGCGAAGTATCGATCTTGTAGAAGTCGTACCCTGCTTCCTTGAAGATGTCGTTGAACGGCTTGCCGTATCCCTTGGACTTGCTGCTCGGGATCTTCTCAAGGTAGTCCTTGATCTCGGGTGCGTTCATCGTAAGCTGGATCTGGCCGTGGTAGATGGTTGCGTCGTTTGTCACGCCCATCGCACGCTTCGCACCCCGTACCGGGGGGATCGGGGCAGTGCCGATGGCGGACATGATCTTCCGGGTGTCAAACCCAAGCTCGTTTAACTTGTAGATCGCGGTCTCCACGCAGCGTCCCGAGACCTGGATCGATCCGACAATCGAAGAGGTCGGCGCGACAACCGCACAGGTATTTGCCACATCGACATGGCATTCCTCGGCAATCTTCTCCATGACCTCGCCGTTTGGCAGGTGATCGGACTCAAGGCACATCACGGCGCAGTCGTAGTCATCCTCGTAATCAATCACTTCGTAGGTGTGCTTGGGCTTGAGCGAGAGCGCCCGGGCCGGGCCGCTACCCATCGCAAAGTAGTTCCCGACCTTGACCGTCCAGCCGGCCTTCTGGGCCCCGAGGCAGGCAATCGACGGGAAATCGGTATTGACGTCAATGAACGGCATCGGGAACCCCTTTATCTGTCCCATCCGGAAGTTGACCTCGCCAAGACCGCCCATGCAGATCTCGGTAAAGGCCCTCCCTGCCGCATACCCGCCTCTCGTACTTACACCACAATCAACAATGCGAGCGCCATTATCCAATTCATGGTAAACAGCGTTAAACTCCTCAGCCAGATCGGCGAGATTGTCGAATATTTCAAGTGCCAGTTCGTTAACACTTAACATAGAAAAACCCCTGTCTCATATGAAGTGGGTTCCCAAATAGATAAGATTTTTGAAAATATTTCATCGGCCTTATGAAAGGTATCCCAGCATCTTTTCCGGTTCGTACCGGAGGGTGATGACCCGGGTCCTGCCCTTTCCTTCCCGGTACTGGAGGTTGACAAGCCGCATCGCGTCCATCTTTTTGACAATCTCATAAAAACGGGTGTACCCGACCGGCACCTGTTCCTTTATTGTTTTGTATACCTCGCCAGCATTCATCCCGGCTCCCGCGATACTCGCCGTGGCAAGTCCCGTGAGGATCTTACGTTCCTCATCCTTGAGTGTCTTTATGGTGTATTGAAGGTGCAGATATTTTGAGACCTCGTACGCCCCGCAGATATCCTCACGGTCGATGCAGCGCCGGGCGGCACGCTCCGCGTTGAGGGCGGCCCGTTTCAGGAGGTCGATACCCACTCTCAGGTCGCCGCTTTTTAAGGTCTGCTCTACCACGAGGTCGAGCATCTCATCGCTGATGACGCTGTTGAAAAATCCCTGCATCACCCGCGCTTTCATAATCTCCTGAACTTCTGCGTTCCCGTACGGGGGGAAGTAGATCTCGGTGGGCCGGAAGACCGACGCAACCCGGGCGTCCACGGCACGGGAAAGATCGACATCGGGGTCGCTGATGATCACAATGACGCCAATACGGACACCCTCGTATGACTCATGGGCCCGCAAAAGCGTGTAGAGCACCTTGTTGAGCTCGTTCTCGTAGAGAAGGTAATTGGCATCGTCGAGTGCGACGAGCAGCACGCACTCCTCTTTTAAGAGAATGCGGGCGACCGCGTCAAAAACCTGCTTGAACGAGGTTCCCGAAGAAGGTGGCAGGTGGCCGGAGAGTTTCCTGTAGATCTGGGAGAGGATCGCAAACTTGGTATTGTCGATCTGGCAGTTGATGTGGACCGGCACCAGTTTTTTTGTTGTCTCTTCGACCTCTTGGAAGAGTTTCTTGATACTGGTGGTTTTCCCCGAGCCGGGCAGGCCCTTGCAGATCGTATTGAGCGGCCGGCCGCCCCGGAGCCCGGGCCGGATCTGGAACGCAAGTTCCCGCATCTGCGCGTCACGGAACTCGAACTGTTCGGGAACGTAATCGATCTCGAACACTTCTGGGTCGCGGAAGAGCGACTCGTCCCACATCAGCAGGTTCTTCTTCATCGTTACAGCATCAACGTTAAAATTGATAACCTCTCTGATGGACGGATAGCGGGTCACCGGGCATAAAACCCGTCAGAAGTTTTCGGAAAAATCGGTACGATCGGTGCGACAACGTTGTTGGCTGAAATTGGAGATGTCAACGATTTCTCCACACCGGATAAACTGGCTAAATGGGTGGGAATCACACCCCGAGTCTATCAATCCGCTAATAAACTCCACACCGGAGCAATTACAAAACAAGGGTCCAAGCATATCCGATGGATCCTTGTTGAGATCGCTCATTCCTGCATTCGAACAAAAAACACGGCTCTCCGAGTTTTCTTTGATCGCATTTTCTATCGCTCGGGTTACAAGAAAGCCATTGTTGCTTTAGCCAGAAAAATTCTCAAACTCGTCTGGCATTTACTTACCAACGACGAACTCTATCAAGAAAAAAATTCTCCACTCACTAATTCGTCTCGTCTACCTAAACCCTGTATGAATGATTCATTTTCTGTTTCGGCTGCTATCGAATTGTTGGTAAAAGCAGGCTTCCAGATTATTGAGAGAGATGATCACTCCGATAAAAGTGGACTGGGGACTTGATAGTTCCCAGATTTTCATGACAAAATTATTCCCTAGATTGGCGTTCCGTAGTTCTGTATTATCACCTGCATTTCCGGCGTCAGTTGTTTGACCAGTATTGCATTGCCTGAACCTTCAGGTGGGCTGAGCGGATTCGCGAATATCTCCTGGGCCGCGACACCATAAGACCGTGATTGGGCAGCAAGCGTCCCGTCCCGGACTGCCGGATCAACGTCCGTCGTAATGATTGAAACCGTGTTGTCGCTGTTGCGGACGATCTCAAACATGCGGAACTCTTGAGGAAGATCCCTTAATGACGAGGTTTCGACCTCCCAGAACCCGGATTCGGAATTGTTAACTGGATCGGTTGAATTGAAGGGGGTGATCTGATTTACATGCCGGTGTCCCGATATCCACAGGAGGAGATTCGGATAGGTATGGAGTTTTGCAATCAGCTGTGCTTCGGTTATTGGAGCAGTTGGATCCCAGCCCCCATCAGAGCCAGCCGGACTGACCCCTATCGGTATGTGCGCGGAGATGATCACGAGCTTGTTTTCAGCCTGACTCCTGTTAAGTTCGTTTACCAGCCAGTTGTAGCGTGCTGTGTCCAGCGTTGCATGCCCCATGCCGAGACTCTCGGGATTTGTGGTAGCAGTGTCGGCCTGCGTATCGTCAAGTACGATAACCCTGATGGGTATGTCAGACTTTGGTTCGAAAGAATAGCAGGCAAATCCCGTATCCACATTGGACTGGTTGAATCCATGTCCCACCGGGCTTGAAGTTGTATTGAGGAATTCGGCCATCCATTGCGACTCAGTAATTGAACGGCGGTTTGGATCGGCTGCGAGTACCTGTGGAGGACTGGTAAAGTCTCCGACTGGTCCTGCCCCTATAACATCCCCGTACCGGGTTCTGCCGTCGATTGAGCCCATATAATAACCTCGGCTATTCATGCCGAGAGGATTTGTGAATACATAACCCAGGTTGATGATATTCGTGCCTATCAGGGTATTACGGAAATAATCATTCGGTTGCAGGAAACCGGTATAGAAGTGATCGTGGTTGCCAAGCGTCTGGAACCACGGGATTGTTGAATTAAGCCCTGCTGCCTTGAACTCGTCCTGATAATCGTTGTAGGGTCCCGGGACTGGATCGTCCTTCACACCGGAATCCGGGTTGATCGGTTTGCCATCAAGGATATCGATGTACCACCGCAGCTCGTTGTACTGATCGCTGTTGTCTGTATCGCCAAGAGAGATACCGAAATCAAACGGTTTTTGTTGGTGAAGTGCATTTATCGTCTGGACGGCTGCGTCGAAATTCTGGGTTGTGAGCATCATAACCGGTGAATACGCCGAAGAGGCAGACGGTTCAGTGGTCTTGTAGCCCAAAAATATTGCAGAAACCGGACTTTCTTCATCGGTTATATGGATATCTGTTATGGTAAAGTAATTCAGAAGTCTTGCCTTAGCTACGACCGATGTATTGTTGTATCCGGGCCGCAGAATATCCTCTCTTCTCTCATAAGGCAACCCCGGGCCGAACTTCCAGACACCATATCCATACTCTGTATAGTTGGAAACCTGGTATGGATAGAGCACCGGTGAAGTTGAAGGAACAGGGACAATGGCAATTGTGCGGTCAACTGTTGTTAAAACCGTGGTATCTATAGGATAGCCGGCCAGTGTCCATCTGCCAGTTACCGGCTGGTCTCCGGTAGTGCCGAAAATATATGCCCGGTCAGTTATTGCTCCATCCCATACCCCGTTTCCATTGTAATCCAGATAGAACGTGTGCGCCGATGGGCGGTATACACCGATCTCGGATTTGCCGTTATTATTCCAGTCCCCGGATACCGGAATGTCTCCGGTAGTGCCGAAATTATATGCCCGGTCAGTTACCGCTCCATCCCATACCCCGTTTCCATTGTAATCCAGATAGAACGTGTGCGCCGATGGACGGTATACACCGATCTCGGATTTGCCGTCATTGTTCCAGTCCCCGGATACCGGAATGTCCCCGGTCGTACCGAAATTATATGCCCGGTCGATTACCGCTCCATCCCATACCCCGTTTCCATTGTAATCCAGATAGAAAGTGTGGGTCGATGGACGGTATACACCGATCTCGGATTTGCCGTCATTGTTCCAGTCCCCGGATGCCGGAATATCCCCGGTCGTGCCGAAATTATATGCCCGGTCGGTTACCGCTCCATCCCATACCCCGTTTCCATTGTAATCCAGATAGAACGTGTGAGTCGATGGACGGTATACGCCTATCTCGGATTTTTCGCCATTGTTCCAGTCCCCGGATACCGGAATATCACCGGTTAAACCGAAGTTATATTGTACCGCATCATTCCACACACCGTTTCCAATATAATCCAGATAGAATGTGTGAGTCGATGGACGGTATACGCCGATCTCACCTACCGACCCGGCACTGCCGCTGCTCACCGTGATATACCCCATCTTCCCGGCGGTATTGTTGCCATACGTCGTATTCGTTGCAGTCAGGGAAACCGTATAGGTACCGGCTGAAGTATAGGTATGCACCGGGTTCTGTTTGGTTGCATTCACGAGTGAACCATCCCCGAAGTTCCAGTCCCACTGTGTCGGGAAGCCGGTCGAGGTGTCAGTGAATTTCACGGTGAGAGGGATGTTGCCGGAGGTGGGTGTTCCCACGAAGTTGGCAACGGGTGCCGATGGCACAATAATATATCCTATCTTTCGCGTGGTGTTGTATCCGCCGGTATTGTATGCCTGCAGCGCCACCGAATAGATCCCTGGTGTTGTGTAGATATGCGACGGGTTCTGTGCTGTTGATCCAGCGGGCACGATGCGCCACACGTCGTTATTCAGGCCGCCGTCACCGCCCCCCGCGAGCACGATACTGCCATCTGGCATCGCGACACTGGAATGACCGTACCGTGGCGTCCACTCTGCACTCGCTGTCACCTGCGTCCATGTTGCACCGTTATCGGTCGACCTCCATATGTCATTCATATCTGTCACAAGGCCGTCAAAACCGCCCATCAGGACGATGCTGCCATCAGGCATCGCGACACTGGAATGACCGTACCGTGGCGCCCACTCTGCACTCGCATTCACCTGCGTCCATGTTGCGCCGTTATCTGTCGACCTCCATACGTCATTCTTAACGCCGGTGCTGTCCTCGCCTCCCGCCAGTACGATGGAGCCGTCCGGCATTACAACACTGCTCGGATACGATCGTGCCGACCACCCTGCACTCGCTGTCACCTGCGTCCATGTTGCGCCGTTATCTGTCGACCGCCACACATCATTCTTTAAACCGGCGCTGACAGCCCCGCCCATCAGGACGATACTGCAGTCCGGCATCACAACAGTGCTTTGATAGGATCGTGCCGACCACCCTGCACTCGCTGTCATCTTCGTCCAGGTTACGCCGTTATCTGTCGACCGCCACACGTCATTACTGATGGAACTGCCATCCGCGAATCCGCGCGAGACCGATGATTTCGGAGGCAGGAGCGATGTTCCCCGTGATCCCTGTGATGTGCCGATAAACCCGCCCATCACGAGAATACTGCCGTCTGCCAAAGCCACACCGCTGTGATCGTATCGCGGCGCCCACCCTGCACTCGCATTCATCAGCGTCCATGTCGCACCGTTATCTGTCGACTGCCATACATCGTTTCTTAAGCCGGTGACATTGTTAAACCCGCCCATCACGAAGATCCTGCCATCCGGCATCGCCACGCTGCTCTGACCAATTCTAAACGACCATCCGGCACTTGCATTCACCCGGGTCCATGCCTGCGTGTAGGTTTCGTCGCCGAAATACCATGCCCAGCCCGTGGGGGTGTTTGTGGAGGTATCAGTGAACCTGACGGTTAATGGTACTTTGCCAGAGGTTGGAGTGCCGGTAAAGCCAACAACCGGGGCTATTACCGTGGAAGGGGCCCTGATATTATTTGATCCCACCGATCCGTTCACCACAACGGTTCCGTTCTGCATATTGTCTGCCGATACCGGCAGAATTACAATAAGCATACATAACGCGACAATCACACAAATGTGAATAACTCCACCACTATCAGCGCATACCTTCATGAAAAACAACCCCCCCCCCAAAAATTTTTAAATTGTATCGACGTAGTGGTTGATAAATTGCACGGGTATATTTTTCTACATTAGCCACCTGATCCATTTACCGTACAAATCGCCAGCCAGATCGTGGGTCGTGCCCTTTAAGGAATCCCCACATGTCGGGGAGTTCTCTGCACCCGCGGAGTAGGGGCAGTCTATTCTGGACGTTCTTGGTATGACAGAAATACCGGTAATCAGCCGATAAATTCGTTTTCGGTGTAAAACGACTTGTTCTCCTGAACATGATAGGAGTATATCCGGTGGGGTATCTGAGACAAAATACAAGGGACAGGATTCGATAAACTTATGTGGTTGTATAATTAATTATATTAAATTATTTCGTGGCAAGTGATGAAAGTTACCCCCACTGAATCGGTGATGATGCAGGGGACTGATGCCGCATCATTCTTCTAAAACTTCTAAAAAAATTCAGGTGAATAAGAACGACAGGAAGTCGGTCGCCTCTTTTGTCCCGAACATTCCCGACCGGGCTTCTTTCTCGGAGAACTGCGTGAGATTATCCGTACCTTTCCCCGTCACCACGAACGGCACCGGTTCCCGGGAATGCGTCTTAATCCGTATAGGTGTCGGGTGATCGGGCAGGACGGCAACAACGCCGTCAAACTCTTTCCGTATGGCGCCCACCACGCGGTCAACGTTCTCGATCGCTCGTACCTTCTCCTCGATACTGCCTGCGTGTCCTGCCTCATCCGGGGCCTCGATGTGGACATAGACAAAGTCGAGGTGTTTGATCGCGTCGAGGGCATATTGCGCCTTTGCCATGTAATCCGTGTCAAAATATCCTGTGGCTCCGGGAACGGTGATGATCTCCATGCCGGCGCAGCGGGCGATGCCGTTTAAGAGATCCACTGCGGAGATCATCCCTCCTTTCAGGCCATATTTCTGGTTAAAGGAGGGAAACGCCGGGCGCCGGCCCCCGCTCCACGGCCAGATCTGCGTCGCCGGGGGTTTTCCCGTTTTTATCCGCGCCACGTTCACCGGGTGATCGCGGAACACTTCGCGGCTCTTTGCCATGCAGGAAAGAAGGAGTGACGCATCCCCGTTCCGGGGCAGGTACTCCGTGATGGGCTGACCTACGATGTCATGGGGCGCTGTCGAATCCGCCGCTGACCCGTGCGGGATTACAAGGAGATTACGGTAGCTGACCCCCGCCTTTACAGTGACCCCGGGCACATGGGGGGTAAGTGAGGTAAAGAGCGCTGCCCCTTCGGCACTGGTGATATGACCGGCAGAAAAATCTGCCATGATTTCATCTCTGACCGTCACGATATTGCACCGGTACGCGACATCGGTGGGGGCAAGGTCGATTCCCATGCTCATCGCTTCGAGCGGGCCCCGTCCTGTGTAGTACTTCTCGGGAGCATACCCGAGGATCGACATGTTCGCAATATCGCTGCCCGGTTCGAACCGGTCGGGAATCGTGTGAAGCATGCCGCACGCCCCTTCCTTTGCCATCCGGTCCATGTTTGGGGTCTGTGCATACTCAAGAGGGGTTTTTCCCCCCAGCTGCGGGATCGGCTCGTCTGCCATGCCGTCCCCGAGAATCAGGATACACTTCATAAAAAAATCCCCTTATTGCGATTTGAGGAGGTCGCGGACAGCCAGCCTCACGCTCTCTTGTGAACCCAGTTCGGGCTTCCAGCGCCTGCTTTTTATCCGTTCAATGGATAACTGCATCTTTGGCACATCCCCGACCCAGCCGCGCTCGCCACCGGTGAACCGGAACTTTACATCAGGCAGGTGCATCTCATCGGCTACGATCTCCGCGATACTCTTTACATCGATCCAGTCCTCGGAGCCGATATTGAAGATGTTGACCGTATCCCGGGTCCGGAGGGCAAAGAGCATGGCGGCAACGCATTCATGTACTTCGAGATAGGACTTCGCCTGTTTGCCGTCACCGAGAATCTCAAGCTCGGCCGGGTTCTCTTTGAGCTTCCGGATAAAATCCGTAATGACACCGTGGCCGCTGCGATCGCCCACGATATTGGCAAACCGGTAGATCCAGGCCTTCATGCCAAACGAATAGCAGTATGAGGAGATCAGTGCCTCGCAGGCAAGCTTGCTCGCTCCGTAGACGGAAATCGGCAGGAGCGGGGCATAATCCTCCGGGGTCGGGATAACTTTTGCATCGCCATAGACCGTGGACGTGGATGTGAAGACCAGTTCCGGAACATTATGCAGGCGCATCGCTTCGAGCACCCGGTACGTAGCCATGATATTGTTCTGCATTGTCGGGTCAGGATTGAGAGCGCTCTGGCGGACATCCGGGTCAGCGGCAAGGTGGAAAAGCCGGTCCGCCCCTTCGAGATGATCCTGCCAGCCATCGCCCAGCAGATCGGCCTGGATAAACCTGACCTTACAGCCATCAATATGCCGGGCGATCGTTTCGCGGCGCCCTGCACAGAGGGAGTCGATGACAAGCACTTCGTTGCCCTGCGCAACAAGCGTGTCAACCAGATGGGAGCCGATGAACCCGGCCCCGCCTGTCACCACATCAAACATCAATACCTATTATGTAACCCATGCTATAGGATTACTGCTATGTTCATCGGGATTGATCACGGCACAACCGCCATGCGGTTTGCATCTGACACGGGCCGTTTCAAACTGACGCGCGAGGAAGCGACGGGATTTACTACAGCAGACCTTGGCCGGCTCTGCCCGACCGATGAGATCGAAGGGATCGCGCTCTGTTATTCGATGGGTGACAATTTTTCAAAGATCACCGATATAAAAAAGATAAAAAACCGGGGTGTTGTCAGCCGGGAGGGGGCAGGCAAACACATCGGAGGTGGTACGAAGGTCTTTGACGAGATCAAAAAGAGCGGTATCCCCACCATCGTCATCCCCGGCCTGCACCGGGGTTCCCCGACCGATCCCCGGTTCAAGGCCTACTCCCACCAGTCCAGCCCCGAGAAGATCGGAATCGCCTACGCAGTCTGCCACGATCTCGGTGACGACGTCGTGGTCTCGGACGCGAGTTCCAACACGGTCACGCTCCTTGTCACGGGAGGAAAACTGGTCGGTGCCTTTGATGCCTGCATCTTTGCACCGGGCACCCGGCACGGAGCCCTCGATGTCGACGCCATCCGTAAGATTGATGCGGGGGAGTGCAGCGCAAACGAGGCCTTCCAGCAGGCCGGGGTGGATTACAATCTGCCCGACGACAATAACCTCCGCATGAGAACCGTCGCCATGTTTGCGGCCATGGAGTGCGCCGCGCTCCTGCTCTTAAATTCCCGCGCGCGGGTTGCACTTGCCGGGTCGCTTGCGCCCCTTATCGCACCGGATGTGGAATCGCTTCTGGGGCAGGATGTGGCTGTATATGATGAATGGTGCGCATCCCGGGGGCTGTCTGCAATTGCCCGCGACGTTTTTTCAGGTGCCCGTGATATCCTCGGAATCGATGTAGATCTCTAGATTTATATCGATTTATCATGTAAGATTACTGGGGGATTTTTCCTTTGAGAGAATTGCGCATCCACGGCAGGGGCGGCCAGGGATCGGTCACCGCTGCGGAACTGATTGCTATTGCTGCGTTTGAAGGCGGCGTTTTTTCACAGGCGTTTCCGGCATTTGGTGTCGAGAGGCGCGGTGCTCCGGTCCAGGCATTCGTGCGGTTTGACGACCGGAAGGTCAGACTCCGCAGCCAGGTCTACGAGCCGGACTATATCATCGTGCAGGACAGCACGCTCATCAAGGACGTGAATGTTTTTTCCGGTGTAAAGAAGGGCGGGATCGTCATTGTCAATACCGAGAAGGCACCGGACTACAAGGTCCCCGATGGCGTGAAACTGATCACCATCGATGCGACATCCATCGCGCTCAAGGTCATCGGCCTTCCCATCACCAACACTTCACTTATGGGTGCGTTCGCTGCGGCGACCGGCGAGATCAAGTTCGATGCGCTCAAGAATGCGCTTTACCACCGGTTCCCAAAAGAACTGGCAGAGAAGAATATCGAAGCGGCACGCCAAGCATTCGAGTCTGTTAAGGGGGCGGCATAATGGCGCTTGCTGTCGGGTGCCGTGCCCGCCCGGGAAAGGGACGGGATAACAAAACCGGTTCGTGGCGGGTCTTCAAGCCGATCTTCGATCACGAAAAGTGCTCCAAGTGCGGGACATGCCAGGTCATCTGCCCCGAGGGCTGTATCACGGAGGACAAGGAGGGCTTCTTCGATCCTGATTATGCATACTGCAAGGGATGCGGGCTGTGTGCAGAAGAGTGCCCAAAGGAAGCGATCGCAATGAAACAGGAGGAGAAGTAGATGCTTGAAATTACCGAAGGCTCGATGGCTGTCGCCGAGGCGGTCCGGCTCTGCCGTCCGCAGGTCGTTGCCGCGTACCCGATAACGCCCCAGACGCACATTGTCGAGGCGCTCGCCGAGATGGTGGCAAACGGGAAACTTGACGCGGACTACATCACGGTTGAAAGCGAGTTCTCCGCGCTCTCCGCCTGCCTCGGGGCAAGCGCAGCAGGATCCCGTACCTATTCCGCAACCACATCACAGGGGCTCGCCCTGATGTTCGAGGTCTGCTTCAACGTTGCCGGTATGCGCCTGCCCATCATAATGACGATCGCCAACCGTGCGCTCGGGGCACCGCTCTCCATCTGGAACGACCAGCAGGACTCGATCTCCCTGCGTGATTCCGGCTGGCTCCAGTTCTACGCCGAGGATAACCAGGAGGCAACCGATCTTCACTATATCGCCTACAAGGTGGCAGAAAATCCCGCTGTCCAGCTCCCCGCGTTTGTCTGCTTTGACGGGTTCATCCTCTCCCACACGTATGAGCCGGTGGATATGCTCACCCAATCCGATGTTGACAAGTACCTGCCGAAGTTTGCACCAACGGAGCGGCTCGACGCGGCCGACCCGGTCAGTTTCGGGATGTATGCAACCCCCGAGTATTACCTCGAATTCCGGTACGAGACCGATAAGGCGCTCAAGGATGCAAAAGCCGCAATCCATGCCGCCGGAAAAGAGTTCGGGAAGATGTTCGGCCGGGACTACAGCGCGATGGTCGAGGGCTACCAGCTTGACGATGCGGAGACCGTTATCGTCGCGATGGGTTCCATCTGCGGGACGGTCAAGGATACCATCGACGACCTGCGGAAAGAAGGAAAGAAAGTGGGCTTACTCAAGATCCGTGTCTTCCGCCCGTTCCCGTCGGAAGATGTGGCAAAAGCGCTCAAAGGCGCAAAGCATGTCGCGGTGCTCGACAAGAACATCTCGCTTGGTGCAAAGGGTGCCGTGGCACTTGAGGTAAAGGACGCCCTTTACGGTTCCTCCGTTCCGGTCTATGATTATATCATCGGCCTTGGGGGAAGGGACGTGCAGAAGAAGGATATCCGGGAAGTTGTCGCACTTGCCGAGAAGGGTAAAGGCGATCAGTTCATCGGCCTGCGTAAGGAGGTGCTCTAAATTATGGCAGAAAAAACCTGCGAACTCTTCGACTGCGGGCACCGGGCCTGCGGCGGATGCGGGGCAGCACTTGCGGCCCGGCTGATGCTCAAGGCAGCGGGCACGAATTGTATTGTGGTCTCATCGACGGGCTGCATGGAAGTCTTCTCCACGCCATACCCCGAGACCGCGTGGAAAGTCCCGTGGATCCACTCGCTCTTTGAGAACGCTTCGGCCGTCGCCTCCGGGATTGAGTCGTCGCTCAAGAAACAGGGCAGGAAAGAGAAGGTCATTGTTATCGCCGGCGACGGCGCAACGTTTGATATCGGGATGCTCTGCATCAGCGGCGCGTTCGAACGCGGCCACGATATCACCTACATCTGCTACGATAACGAGGCCTACATGAACACCGGCATCCAGCGGTCCGGTGCGACCCCGTACGATGCGAGCACGACCACAAGCCCGGCCGGTTCGCAGTCCTTTGGGAACAAGCGCCCGAAAAAGGACCTGCCGCAGATCCTCGCGGCCCACGGCGCACCGTACGTGGCAACAGCATCGATCGCCTACCCGAACGACCTGGTCCAGAAGGTGGAAAAGGCGATCAACACCGTAGGACCGACCTACGTGCAGCTCCATGCCCCCTGCTGTACCGGCTGGGGTTTCGAGAGCGACCAGACGATGGCCATTGCAAAACTGGCCATCGAGACCGGCCTCTGGGTGAACTACGAGATGGTGGATGGCGAGGTCACGAAGGCAAAAAAGGTTGTCAGGAAACCGGTCGAGGAGTACTTAAAGACCCAGAAACGATTCCGCCACCTCTTCAAGCCAAAGAGGCAGGACGCCGAGATTGCGGCGATCCAGGCGATTGCGGATAAGAATGCTGCAAAGTACGGCATCGATATCAAGCTCAAGAAGGAATAGTCTTTTTTTTCAGGTATTTTAGGAATAATTTTCCTAGAAGGATTATGCTAGAGATAGGGCATATCGAAAAGAGGGATCCCCAATTTAATCATTTCCGGTTATAAGATGAGCTGTTAAAAAAATCGATATCATTGATAACGCCATCAAGAATGACGATATTAGAAAAAAAGTGTAAGGAAGGGGTGACAAAACACCTTGAGGCTCACTTTCTTTAAAATAACTTAAATAAAGTGTAACGAGGCTAAACGCTGCACATAAAAAGGACACTGCAAGAGTATAGTTAGTAAGTCTTTTTATTTTCGCAAATTCTCGTTGTTTTATTGAAAGCGCGGCAAATGTAACACCTAAAAAGACAGTGGATATAACAATATAATTCGAGGATACAGCTCTTATTCCTTCTAACTCAAAATGAAACGGAAATACCATCAGACTAACAAGCACTATGCAAAAAAGAACGACGGTTATTAATAATAAACCCAATAGCGTAGGATCTTGGCTTGGTTGTTTTTGAGACACTATATTTTTTAATCTGCCTTTAATGCGACATGAACCTTGTGTAAAAGCCATTCCCGACACTTTTAATAGATTCCAGTCTGACATTAGTAGGTTATCGGGCTCGTGGTCTAGCGGTATGACGTCGCCCTTACACGGCGGAGGTCACCGGTTCGAATCCGGTCGGGCCCATATTTTCTGGCAGTTTGTTCAGATTTAACGAAATCTGATATTGTTACGTAACGATTCTTCCTCCTCCTCGCCACTGCTCGGAGTCGCTCGGGCGCCTCGTCGGGCCCTCGCAGGGCAAGGATTTTGACCGGGATTTTGGGATCCAGGTAAGTGCGTAGCGCAAAACCCGACGAGGCGTTTTGCGCGTCAGGCATCGTTACATCGGCCCCTAGTATATAGGCCCTGATGCGGGAAGGCATCGCAAGTTTGTATAGGGGAACAACTGCTCTCATCGGCACGATAATATTCAGATCGCTTCCATCACTTCTGGGCAGTCCGATCCCTGCCAAACCCCGTTCGTATCACTCCCCCGTGAATATAACCCCCGGAAGGTGAATGATATTCCCGTTTCGCATCAACAATAATTAAGTACCCATTTGTTCGATTAACCTGACATATATCCCGGGTAGAGGGGATGTACCGCTCAAAGGTGGGATGCATCTGATCGATCGTGAATTTTTGAAAAAATACTATGCAGAGATCTGCCTTGCAGGCATCGTTCTCCTGTCAGCGTTCTTAAACATCTGGAACCTCTGGAACCAGGGCGGGAACGCCTTTTATGCAGCCGCAGTCAAAAGCGCGCTCATCAACCCGTGGGCCGGCTTCTTTGGCTCCGTTGACCCGGCCGGGTTCATCACCGTCGACAAACCGCCCGTCGGGATCTGGGTCCAGGCGCTCTTTGCCGCGGTGCTGGGGTACCAGGAATGGATTTGTGTCCTTCCCGAGGCCCTCGCCGGGATCGGCTGCGTTGTCCTGATCTATTTCATCGTCTCCCGCCCGTTCGGGAAGACCGCCGGGCTTGTATCGGCGCTCGCCCTTGCCGTCACCCCGATCTTTGTTGCGATCTCCCGCAACGAGACCATGGACAGCCTGATGATCTTTGTCATCCTTCTCGCCGTCTGGGTAGTATTGAAGGCGGCACGGGAACGCTCGCTCCCGTATCTCCTTGCCGCAGCGGCGCTTGTCGGCCTCGCGTTCAACATCAAGATGATCCAGGCCTTCATCATCGTGCCGGCGATCTTTGTTGTCTATCTCTGGGGTGCAACGGGAGTGGACTGGAAGAAGCGGATCCTCCACCTCGTTCTTGCGGCCCTCGTCCTTGCGGCCGTTTCACTCTCCTGGGCGCTTGTCGTGGATGCGATCCCGGCGGATCAGCGCCCCTATATCGGCGGCAGCGGGGACAACACAGTTCTGGGCCTTATCATCAACTACAATGGCATCCACCGCCTCGGCATCGATGGAAGTGGCATGGGGAGCGGTATGGGTGGCGGTCCGGGCGGCTCGTCTGGTAGTTCTGACGCCGGGATGGCCGGTTTTGACCGAATGAACCGTTCGGTGGATTCCCAGGGCTCGGCCACGTCATCGTTTGCGGGACCCGGCGGCAGTGCCGGTAGTGTCGGCGGTATGACGGGCACCCCCCCGGGAATGTCAGGCAGTTCCGGCAATTCAGCCAGTGGGGGGCCTTCGGGCATGGACCGGATGAACAGCACGACGGGTGCGCCGGACCAGTCCACATCCTCGTTTGCAGGACCCGGTGGCAGTGCAGTTAGTACCGGCGGTATGTCGGGTACTCCCCCGGGCATGTCGGGCAGTTCCCAGGACGGGACATCAGGACCCGGTAATGGATTCCAGCAGGGCCCGTCAGGGATGCAGCAGTCGTCCTCGGGTATCCTGAGCATGTTCTCAGTCTCAGGCAACAGCGGCGGGGGCATGAACAGCGGAGGAAGCCCCGGACTCTTCCGCGTCTTCCGGGACGGCCTTGCCGGGGATATTGCCTGGCTATTGGTCTTCGCCCTCATCGGGGTCCTGGCATGGCTGCGGAAGCCAAAGACCCTCTCCCTTGAGGGTATCAATGAGGCAGGCTACACCAGCGAGCGGTGGCTCACTATCCTTGCATTCCTCCTCTGGCTGGTCCCCGGCCTCTTATACTTCAGCATCACCTCCGGGTTCTGGCACGACTACTATATCGCTACGATTGCTCCTCCCATCGCCGGTCTGGTCGGGATCGCAGCTGTTGGGCTGTACGAGCGGTATACCGAAGGCGGCCGGGCCGGCTGGCTCCTTGTGGCCGCAGTCCTCATCACCGATCTCCTCCAGGTCCTCTTCCTCTCCTACGATGCGGAGTGGGCAGGACCTCTCCTTCCCTTCGTTCTCATTGGGACGATCATCTGTGCTGCGCTCCTGGCAGCGATGCAGATCCGAAAAGAATCTCCTGTTACGATCCACCGGGCAAAGATCGTAACCGTGGCCCTAGCCATCCTCTTTATTGCGCCTTTGGTCTGGTCCTTTACCCCCATGCTGAACGGGAACGGCGGGACCATGCCGACAGCTGGCCCTTCGGGAGGCCGAAGCGGCGGGTCTGGCCAATCGAATGCCGTTGGCATGGCAGGCCCGGGAGCTGTCGGGTACGGTGCCATAATTAACAGTACTTCAACGGATACAACAGGCCAGAGCCAGCAGGGCCGGGACGGGTCCAGGATGAGCCGGGATACAACGCGCAGTCCTGACCGTTCGGCCATGTCAGGATCCGGTATGGGTAATGCTGCGACAGGTATGGGAGCCTCAGCCGGTCTTACCATGAACCAGAATACCGGGGATTCGGGACCGGGCAGTGGGTCATCCATGAACGGAGGAGCCGGCGGCATGGGTTCGGGCGATGTCTCTACAGCAAGCCTTGCAAAATTCCTGCTGGCCAACACCACCACAGAGACCTGGATCCTCGTGGTTCCGAATGCACAATCGGCAGCAGACCTGATCATCTACACGGGAAAACCCGTGATGTGCTTCGGGTTCATGGGGAGCGACGATGCCATCAGTTTAGCCAAACTCCAGCAGTACGTCCGTGACGGCAAGGTACGGTACTTTGAGACCGGCGGCAATGGTGGAGGGGGCATGGGCGGTGGCAATAGTATCTTCAGCTGGGCCAGTTCCGCCTGTACCCCTGTGACCGTGACGGATGACTCAGGTGGCGCTACAATCCTGTACGACTGCAAGGGTGCTGCGGGCTCTGCCTGATTTTGCGGGGAGTTCATCCGCTCTTCTTTTTTTATCTGCCAGTGACTGATCATCCGGCAGGTAATCTCTTTTTTTAGATCCTGACAAAGGAGTCCGGCCGGGAATTACAGAGCATCCTTAACACTCCCCTCTGCATGATTTTTTTCTCACCAAAAAAGAAAAAACCGGAATTTTTTTCGCCGCGAAAATTTTTACCGGCCCGGGCAATCCGGATTTTTTTCTTAAAAAATCGGAACTGCCGAAAATTTCACGTCGGAGAAAAATATCAGTAGTCAGATGTACATCCGATTATCGGATAATTATCCGATAATCGGCTGGCTAACTTACACCTCTTTTTAGCACCGAAATTATTTTTGCCGGATCGTTGCCGGCCCTTTCGCTTTTTCTAGAGCGATTCCAGTACGGTTTTGACCAGCGTGTTTGTGGCCGGGTCGGACCCAAACCGGAATGCCATCTCCCCCTTTTCAGTTATCCGGTAGAACTTCTCCTTACGGTTCGTGTCCAGGACATCTATTCCCGCAAGGCCATTTTTCACGAGTCCGGCCATAAAATCGGAAAACGTCTGCTGGCTCAGCTCATCTGCCGCCTTCCTTCCTTTCTTGTAGGTCGCGGCCGGGGGATCTTTTTTGGCCCGGGCCATTACGTAGAGCGGCCAGAGTTGATCGTAGAGATACTGCCGCTGGACGGGAACAAAGGCGGTGGTTTTCTTCTCGTTTTTGCCATGCCTGATGAGTAGCGCGAGGATTGTCTGGTAGTTGGGATTTGCGATGAGGCCCGTGGGGGACTGATCCGGGAGCGGGACGGCCCGCATGACCTTTTCATCGAATGCCGCCCGGACGCTGCCGCCCACCCACGGGGCAAGGGCAAAGAGCGCCATGCCAAGCGCCGGCGACCCGCCTGCACAATCGAAGGTGTAACGCGCCGTGGGATATTCCCGGTGAATCCGGGTGAGTGCGTCGCGGACGGAATCGTAGGCTGGAGGGAAAATAACCTCATCGTAAAACGGGATGCCAAGGGCAGTTGACGTGTTTTTCGATACGGAGATCGCGCTTCGTACCGCCTGCCGCGCCTTCTCGATACCGGGATCCGCGTGTTTGTGAAAGACGATACTGTCGGTAAAGACGTACGCCCTGGTGATAGCGGGATAATCCCGGAACGATGCGGTGTAGGTGGCGGGGAGGTTTTCACCTGCGGCAATGATGTGGATGTGCCCCTGATATGGCATAAATCAGGATAGGGAGTGGCAGGATAAATGGTTGCAGGCTTATCGGTTGTGTGCCCGGGGAACCCCGGATACCACCCGTCCCGATCTTCCGGCATTCCCCAGATGGGACACAGGTTACAGGGATGCCGTCATGCGCCGGGAGGGCCGAACGGAAATATCCAGAACATGAGCCGGGGATTCTGGAAAAAAAGTCTGGCCTTGTTGTTAAGGATAAGACTTAATTTAAAAAAAAGTTCAGGAGGTTGCCGTCGCAGTGCTGCCGGAACTTCCCTTCTTGATGGAGGTAACCTGAATATCAAAGGTAAGGTTCTGACCAACAAGTGGGCTATTAGCATCCACTGCTACTCCCGCATCGGTAACGTTGAGTACGACAACTGGGATTACACTTCCAGTAGTGCTACGGAAATAGGCTTTTTCACCAGGATATATTGGCTCGTTTGTCTGGAACAGACTTTTAGGGACAATTTCTACAAGATCCGGGTTATAAATATAAGCTTGGTCAGCGGGAATTGTCACCGTCTTTTTCTCATTCTGTTTCATCCCGCGCACCGCGGTATCAACACCGGGAAGCACTTGGCCGCTCCCGACTGTGAATGTAAGAGGGGAAGTGTTGACATTGGTTTGATAGACCGTCTTATTGTCGAACATAAGGGTATACGTAACATTCACCGTATCTCCCGCTTCAGCCACGGTAAACGGGTTGAATACCACAAGATAGGCCGCCGCGCAGATAACGACAATTGCAACGATGGCCACAACTCCCACCAGTTTGTACTGCCGCTTCTTTGCAGCTACTTTTTCCTTGCCTTTGAGTTTCTCTGATTTCTTCATAGTGCTCATATCTAGAATTTGCCGGTAAACAATATACCCTTGCCTTTCGATGTACAGTACAGACTTGACCGGACGAATACCGGGAGGAAGAGCGTGGAAAAAGAAGACACCACAGCACCATCAGGTGCGATATCGACCTTAAATAAGATAATCCGGGCGGAAATCACCGAGGAAAAGGAGCGCCAGCAGCGCCTGTACGCCTCGGGTACCTCGGGGAGGGTCACTCTCATTATCCTCGGCGTGGCCGTCCTTATCAATATCATCTACTTCTTCAGGAGCCCGGACTACCCGCTGATCCTCATCACGGCGAGTTTCTTCCTGTTTATGTTTTATTTTATCACCCTGCTCATCCCCCGCACCATAAAACGCTCCCAGACCCCGCAAAACGAGATCCGCCAATATGTTGCCGGCCTCAAAGAGACGGGATTTATCAGGAGCACCACCCGGTTTACCCGCATCTTTCTCAACGCATTCTTTATCAACTGCCGCCCGCTCTTTTACGGGTTCTCCCTTATCTTCACTCTCGACATCATCCTTGTCCTGGTACTGCATGGCAATGGGACACTCTCATCCTCCCACACCGGGATCGTGCTCTTCCAGTCCGCTGCCATCATCGTCTTTTATTTCCTGGTCTGGAAACTGGAGCCGTATTCAACGGAATTTTTCACTGATGTATCGGGGGTAAAAGACCACCTGATCAAAAGAAACATCCCGGGATCGGTCGTCTCGTTTCTCTTTCTCGTGGGAACAGCCCTTGCCCTCATCTGTATTATCTCGACCATCATCCTTCTTCCGGGGGTAACGGTAAACAACGTCCTCTCGGTCTCGGAGTTCGATGAGATTGGGCACCTTGTCATCGCAGTTGCGACAGCCCTTGTGCCGCTCTATTTTATCTTCAGGTATATCCACGGGATCACCAGCCGCGATCTCTTAATTAAATTCTCGCAGAACAAAGCCGAACGCCTTCTCCAGCAGGCAGAACTCACAAAAGGGACTGGTGCAGACGAATCGGCCCCGGGTGCCGTGAAGGTCTCGGAGGAGACCCTGTACAAAGCAACAGAACTCCTGCTGGAAGCCCAGATCTACCAGGTCGAGAAAAAGACCATATTCGGTACGTTCCCGGTGTATATCGTCAATCCTGACTTTTCAAGAGTATTTACCCGCAGGGACTTCTCTCGCAAAAAGGACGACACCGGATAACCCCTGCTGCACGAAAAATCCGATCGGATCCGGGGCCATTTCCGATACGACTACCCCGATTGTACTTTATTTATACCTGAAGAACGCATTTTAAAAGTAGAGCCTATGTCCGACGAACTACCGACCGCTGACGTCGCAGGGAAAAAAGTCCAGTGGGATCCTGCGCAGATGCGAAAAATACAGGAGCACCCCTGCTTTTCCGAGAAGGCGTGCCATTCATTCGGACGCTGTCACATCCCCGTCGCGCCGAAATGCAATATCCAGTGCAACTACTGTATCCGGGATTTTGACTGCGTTAACGAGAGCAGGCCCGGGGTGACCACCCAGGTGCTGAATCCTGAAGAAGCCATGGACATGGTAAAAAAAGTCGTCAAAAAATATGATTACATCAAGGTTGTCGGCATTGCAGGGCCCGGCGATCCGCTGGCAAACGAAGAGACCTTTGAGACGCTCAAAAGACTCCACGAGGAGTACCCGGGCGTCATCAAGTGTATCAGCACAAACGGTCTCCTCCTGCCGGACAAGATCGACCTGCTCCAGAAGTATGACGTCGGCAATATCACGGTCACGCTCAACGCGATCGACCCGGCAATCGGGGCAAAGATCTACCAGTTCGTCGATTACAAGGGCAAACGGTATACGGGAATCGAAGCGGCAAAACTTCTCCTCTCGCAGCAGTTAAAGGGTATTGAGATGGCCGTGGAACGGCATATGATCGTCAAGGTAAACACGGTCTATATCCCGGGCATCAACGAGGATCATATCGTGGATATCGCAAAGAAGGTCGGCGAGATGGGCGTCTATACCTTCAACCTCATCCCGCTGATCGCCCAGTACAAGTTCGCCGACATTATCCCACCCACACCCGAGATGAAAAAGAAGATGCAGGACGCCTGCTCGAAGTATGTCAAGCAGATGCGGCACTGCCAGCGCTGCCGTGCCGATGCCATCGGCAAACTTGGCCACGATGTGCAGTCGTGCATGTATAAACACGAATAATCACTCTTTTTAAAATCCGGATACGGTCGGGAGGCCGGAACATCTTAAAAAAAGTCACCGTGAGAGGACACGATTGACCGTATTTGTCCGGGCTTACGAGGGTACTCTGACAGGGTGCTCCCTTCAGGATGTCGTCTCAAAAAAGGTTTGGATTGGATAAACCACCGGAACCGCCATGTACTATCGGGTGAGCCCCAGCGTGGGATAAGCGGACTTCTGCGGGCTGACACTCTGGAGAATCCGGTCCAGTTCCCCAACCACAGTCTTGAGCGACGGGGGCATGGCGGTTTCCGCAGCAGTCACCGTCTTGCCATGATAACTGATCGTATACGTCATCAGGTCTGCACTGCTGTGAGGAGCCGAATAGTTGGTCTGGAGCTGCCAGAACTGGGTCTGGTTAAACAGCGCAGAAATGAGTGCAATATCGGTTTCATTCAGGGCTATCACGGCACTGGTGGACCGCCCGGAGACGACCGCCACCCCGTTATCAAAGATCACGAGACGGTCATTGACACCGGCGATACCCCCGGCCCGGTGATAATCGACAAATACCGCCGGGGGTGCCGTCTTGTTGTCGGCGGGGATCCCGGTACCGAGGCACCCGGCACCCGCCAGTACAAGAGCGAGGATTAAAACCGAAATGATCGGCAGAAATTTTATACGTATCACTCCGAAGGGTACCGTCATCTTCGCGGTTTATCTCAGGTTACAGCTGCAAGACATCCGCTTTTTTAGCTTTTGCCGCGGTTTTGCGCTCAGGGAGGACATCTTCGAGCGCTCCCATGAGACTGTTCATCTTATCGTTGTTAAAGATCGCCCGGAATGCCGCAAGCTCGGCGGCGTTCATGATCATGATTCCCTTCTTTTTCATGGGAAGGCCGTTCTCATTGAGGGGATTGATATCGATCGCAAGGGAGGCAGGGCGGTTTTTCATGGCAGGCAGCCGGATGATGGAGACGCCGGCAAGCGAGGTTGCTTTACGTTCCCAGTCGCCGCCTTCTTCGATAAATGTCTTGAGGGTTTCAGTTAATTCCATGAAAAGAACTGATAATTTATATATTAAAAGTCTATCCGTTCCTTTTTTGGCCTGCCTGAAAAAATGTTGCACGATATCCTTAACAGTAAACCTAGGAGTTCACGTCAGTCCCCGGGCCATATTCTAAAAAGTTCAAACGCAGATATCTGACAGGATAAAACAGATCATGCCTCGGATCATACTTCACCCGGACCAGCCGTTCTCCCTTGACCAGACACTCGGGTGCGGGCAGGTCTTCCGCTGGGATCGCGGGAGCGATGGCTGGTGGTGCGGGATTGTCGGGAACCGGGTGATCCGATGCCGACAGGAGGGCACGACCCTCGTGTTCGAAGGCGCGGATGAGGCATTTATCCGGCACTATTTCTCGCTTGACCTTGACCTTGAAAAAATCCTTGACGCAATCGACCGCGACCCGTTCATCCACGGGGCAATCGAACGGTGCAGGGGCCTGCGCCTCGTCCGGCAGCCCCCGTGGGAATGTCTCTGTTCCTATATCTGCGCGACAAATTCCAATATCCCGATGATCCGGCGCCGGATCGCGACCATCGCGCAGCAGTTCGGCGATGAGGTCAGGTGCGGAAAAATGGCGTACTTCTCGTTTCCCGATCCGGCAAAACTCTCCTGTTCCGGGGGGAACGCGGATCTTGCCATCTGCAAACTGGGCTACCGCACGCCCTACGTGTTCAACACCGCCTGCGATGTTGCGGCAAAAAAAGAGTGGGCTGAGGAGATCGCGGCACTGCCGTACGAGGATGCCCGCCGACAGATGATGAAGTTCTCCGGTATCGGGCCAAAGGCGGCGGACTGCGTCCTGCTCTTCGCGTTCCAGAAATACGAATCATTCCCGGTCGATGTCTGGATCCGGCGGATCATGCGGGATCATTACATCACGACGCTTTCAAACGATTCTGCGCTGACCGGCTGGGAGTACGACACGATACGGAGGTTCGCAAGGAAGCATTTCGGGGAATACTCCGGGTACGCGCAGGAATATCTCTACGCGGCCCGGGAAGGATAAAACAAGGATCTAAAAAAAGCGAGATCTGGAGACACGGGAATTTATGTCCCGATATCCCAGCTGCACTGGTATTTTTTCTGGGCGGCACTCAGCTCGTCGATGGAAAGGCCAAGCGATGCGAGCTTGAGACGGGCAACCTGCTCGTCGATCTCATTGGGGACTTCGTAGACTCCGCCCTTGAGGGATGAACCGTGTTCTGCGATGTACCGGGTGCAGAGCGCCTGGAGCGCGAAACTTAAGTCCATGACCTCGATGGGGTGACCCATACCCTTTGGTGTGGCAAGGTTCACAAGCCGGCCTTCGGCAAGCACGTGAACCGGTTTTCCCTTAAGGAAATAGGTGACAATCCCGTCGCGCTCGACGGTCGAGTCCGCGTGTTTTTCAAGCCACGCGACGTCGATCTCGACATTGAAGTGACCGGCGTTTGCAAGGATCGCTCCTGCCTTAAGTTTCCCGAACTGGTTCTTCCCGATCACGCTCGTGTTACCCGTTGTCGTGACAAAGATGTCGCCGATCTCTGCTGCCTGATCCATGGTCATGACATGGTAGCCGTCCATATGTGCCTCAAGGGCACGGCGCGGGTCGACTTCGGTGACAACGACTTTTGCGCCAAGACCATGTGCCTTCTTTGCCAGGCCACGCCCGCAGAACCCATACCCGGCCACGACGAAATACTTGCCGGCGATAAGCGCGTTCGTGGTGATCATGATCGATGAGAGCACGCTCTCCCCGGTCCCGTGCACGTTGTCAAAGAACCGCTTCATCGGGGTGTCGTTGACCGCGACGACCGGGAACTCGAGTTTCTTCTCGGCCGCCATCGCACGGAGCCGGTGGATACCGGTCGTAGTTTCTTCGCAGCCGCCGATCACTTTCTTTAAGAGTTCGCGCCTTTTTGTGTGCAGGTAGTGGATGAGATCCATCCCATCGTCGATGGTAATGGACGGTGCAGCGTCGAGCACCTGCTCGATTGCCGCGTAATACTCTTCGACCGTGCAGCCGCGTTTTGCAAAGCAGTGCACATTCTTGACATGGTTCAATGCTTCAGCCACATCGTCCTGCGTGGAGAGTGGGTTGCACCCGGTGATGTAGACCTTTGCCCCACCGGCGGCGAGCGTCTGGACGAGGTTTGCGGTCTTTGCCTCGACATGGAGGGCCATGCCAATCGTCATGCCCTTGAAGGGCTTATCCTTCTCGAACTGCTTTTTAATCGAGGCAAGCACCGGCATGTACTGTGCCGCCCAGTCAATTTTCAGTTTCCCGGTACTCATAAAAAACTCCTTTTTTGCACCCGCCCGTGGCAGGCGTCAGTTTGCTACGTACCCATTCATTAGGGCGACCAATGCACATAAACTTCCCCGCGTGGAGCGGCAGGAGTCAGTCAGATAGGTAAATAGCCTTTGCAGGAGAAAACAGGAATGAAATGGTGCTCACGCGACGGATCATCCCCTGCCTCGACTTAAAGGATGGCAGGGTCGTAAAAGGGACAAATTTCCTGGGGCTCCGGGACGCCGGCGACCCGGTGGAATTGGCCGAGCGCTACAACGAACAGGGAGCAGATGAGGTCGTATTTCTGGATATCACCGCCTCAAAAGAGAAACGCGGCATTATCATCGACCTGATCCAGCGTGCGGCAGACCGGCTCTTCCTGCCGCTCACAGTCGGGGGCGGCCTGAAGTCACTCGAAGATATCCAGCAGATCCTCCGGGCCGGCGCCGACAAGGTGAGCCTGAATACGAGCGCCGTGCACGACCCGACCCTGATCACGAAAGGCGCGGAGTCCTTCGGGACGCAATGCATCGTGGTCGCGATGGACGTCCGCCGGAACTTCACGGAAAATGCAGCCGCGATCCCGGTCACCCTCGCCGATGGCCGCACCTGCTGGTATGAGGTCGTGATCTACGGCGGGAGCAAGCCGACCGGCATCAACGCGGTGCGCTGGGCAAAAGAGGCAGAGGAGCGCGGCGCCGGGGAGATCCTCTTAACGAGCATGGAGACCGACGGGACGAAAAACGGGTTTGATCTCGCGATCACCCGGGCGATCTCGGAATCGGCAAATATCCCGGTGATCGCAAGCGGCGGTGTCGGGACACTCGAACATTTCTACGATGGGTTTACCAAAGGAAAAGCAGACGCCTGCCTTGCGGCAAGCGTCTTTCACTACGGCAAATTTACTGTCCGAGACGTAAAAGAGTATCTTTCGAAGCGGGATATCCCGGTACGGCTCTGAGATCGAGCTCGAACGCTGCGACCGGGTGTTCCAGTTCAAACGCGGTGAGAACGGCGGGATGAATCTCGCCGAACACGCCGACTTTTTTCCCGTTAACGATAATATCGGCTCTCCTGCCATCGATAAACGCATCGTCTTTTGATTCTTCCACCGTGTAACTGATGCCAAGTTCCCGGAGCATCGCATCCACATGGGCGTAGGCCTCCGAGAAATCCGCTGTCGGGTGGGTGCTCGCCGCTGCAAGCTGCTGCGTGGTCAGGAGATCTGCCACAACATCGCCGGTCGCAAAGATCCGCTGCGGCAGCTCGCGGTGCCGGTTGACCTGGAGCATCTCTAAAAGGAGCGGCAGGATATCGGTACGGACGACCGTGTACTCCTCGCTTATCGGGTGCATGAGGTGCAGCACATGCGGCGAGCGGGGGCGCCGTAGGTAATCGGAGAGCACCCGTTCATTGGTGAGCGTGAACGGCATCATCTCCAGGTACCCGATCCCCGAGAGGATCGTGCGTGCCTGGTCGGCGACTGTGTTTGCCATATGCTCCTTCCCGATAGAGAAGGTCGGAGGGATCTGGACGTCAAAGTTCTCGTACCCGTAGGCAATGGCGACATCCTCGAAGAGGTCCCAGTCGTGCATGATATCGGCCCGGAAACAGGGGACCTGCACTTTCACCCGGTCACTCCCGACCGGCTGGGCGCCAAACCGCATCTTTTCCAGGAGCGCTGCCATCTGCGGGGCGGTCAGTTCGAGACCGACAAGCTCGCAGCACTCACGGACGCTCACGGTGCGTTCCGTGGGAGCGAGGCTGGGAGTCGCGACGCCGTTTATCTCAACGCTCTCGATGGTCGCACCGGCTTCTGCCATCGCGGTGCAGATGATGTTTGCCGCGACATTGACCGCACGCTGGTCGGTACCGGTCACATCGAGGAGGATGTTCTTTGTCTTCGTCGTCACCCGGGTCCGCTCGCCGTTGATAATCGGCGGGAACGAGCAGACATGATCTTCGTCATCGGTGATCAGAGGGAAGAGCGGGAAATCCTTCACGATCTTCGCATAGTCCTTTCCCTTCGGGTGCTCGGTAAGGATGCCATCGAGCGTGAGTTCTTTGGTGAAATCGAGCGGAACAAACTTCCTGCTCCGTGGCGAGGCAGTGTAATGGAACGGGGGCGTTATCGTGTCGAGGTCGTGAATACCGATGGCGACCTTACTCCGACCCCGTCCGACCGCCCAGTGCAGCGCTTCCTGGAGCGTCATGACCGAGAGGATCGATTCGTCGTCAAAGGAGACATTCCGTATGATCGCAGAACCGAGGCAGGGCCGGATACCGGCGAGCTTCGGGTCGATGGTGAACTTTATCCCGGAAGGTTTTACCGAGTACTTCGGGAGACCGGTTTCGATCCCGAGAAATCCCCGCATCGCACGGGCAGCGCCTTCAACCGAGAAGAGATCGGGACGGTTGGGGAAGAACTCAACGTCCACGTGATCCTCCTCGATCCGTTCGATCTCGGAGCCGATCATAGGGATACGCTTGAGAATCGTCTCCTTGTCGGTCCCGGTGAGCCGTTCGAGATACTTGTAGGAAAGGCTGATGATTGCCATGTTACGCTTTCCTCCCGACTTTTACCGGGGCATGGACCGGGCTGTTCCTGATCCATTCGAGGTCGCTCTGGTATAACTGGCGGAGATCTTTGAGGCCGAGCCGGAACATCGCGACCCGGCTCACGCCAAGACCCCATGCGAGCACAGGATAGGTAACCCCCCACGGTGCGGTGACTTCCTGCCGGAAGACGCCGGCCCCGCCCATCTCGACCCAGCCAAGGCCGTCGACATAGATCTCAGGCTCGACCGAGGGCTCTGTGTACGGGAAGAACCCGGGCCGAAACCGCACGTCCTCAAAGCCCATCCGCTGGTAGAACTCCTTTAAGAACCCCAAGAGGTGGCGGAAGGTGACGCCCTTGTCCATCACGATCCCTTCGAGCTGCTCGAACTCGGGCGTATGGGTGGGGTCGATTGCTTCGCGGCGGTATACCCGGCCGATGCAGAACGCCTTGACCGGGGGCTCCGGGTGGTTGACGAGATACTGGATGGAAAGACTCGTCGTATGGGTCCGGAGCACGCACTGCTTTGCCTTATTGGGGTTCCACTTCCCACCCCAGCCGGTGGAAGAGGTTTCCCCGCCATGCTCGTGCATATCGCGGAGGAGTTCCCAGCCTTCGGGGAGCGGCGCTTCCTCCATGAGATAAAAGGTGTCCTGCATCTCACGGGCCGGGTGGTCCTGGGGCTGGAAGAGCGCGTCGAAGTTCCAGAACGCGCTCTGGACGATCCCGCCGTGCATCTCGGTAAAGCCCATCTCTAACAGGATCTGGCGCATCTCGTCAATGAGCCGCTGGTACGGGTGGGATTTTCCCGGGTAGACGGTCTTTGGCAGCTTGTGGATGTCGTACTTCCGCAGGCTCGCGTTCTTCCATGACCCGGAGAGGATCTGGTCATGGGTGAGGGTGCCGATCTCTTCTGTGAGGTTAAAACCATGTGCTGCGAGCGTTGCACCGGCGGGAGTGAGCGCAACCGTGTAACTGACGGCCTCGGTTTCGGTGAGCAGTTTGCGCTTGATAAGTTCCTTTGCCCGGGCACCGGCTGCCCTGGGATCTGCAAGCGCAGTTTCATCGTCAGTGGTGGATGCTCCCGGCGCTTTGGTCACGGTGCCATCACTAACGGTGATCAGCCCTTTTTTCCTGAGCTGGCCAAAGCCAATTTTGAACGCCGGAGATTTCTGGAGTTCTGCAAGAGAGATACCTGCGTCTCCTATTGCCCGGAGCAACTGCGTTTCAGGGAGACCCGCAGCCCGGTATGTGGTTCCTTCCTCCGTATATGCATATGATTTATTGACAATGCGTTCGAGCTTCACGAACCCGTTGTCCATCGCGAGGTGAGCCCACTGGACAACCGCCTCGGGGGTCGCATCCATCGCTGCTGCGACCTGCGGGACTTCAACAGACTTTGTTTCGGTCTTTGCAAGCGCGGCAAGCAGCCTCTTCTCGTTTAACGTCAGTTCCGCCATCTGCTCTCACACCTCGATTGTCTCTGCTGCCACGTCCATCTTCTCCTTGAAATCTGCGAGGAACGTCATCACCCGTTCCGCTGTCTCCTTCTTGCACTGCCCGCAGGTGATCTCTCCCGCCTTGCACTTCCGGTGGAGCTCCGCCAGTTGTGCATCGTCGGTCACCATGTGGAACATGTTGAGGAGATAGAGCGTGCACTTCTCCGGTTCGCCGCCGAGTCTCTTCTGCTCCTCAAGCGTCATCCTGCCGCCGGTGAGGGCGCTCATCACTTTCTTTCGTACCGCTGCCTCGGGCTCGTAGAACGAGATGAGGCTCTCCGGGATACTTGACGACATCTTGCCACCGGTCAATCCCGGGAGGAAAATATGGTAGGTCGAAGAGGGAGTATAGAACCCGTATCCTCCGCAGGCCCGCTCGATCTCACGCACCCGTGAACTCACATCGGCGCATTCGGCCCCCTTAATATCCACGTGGCCCTCGTATTTCTTCGCGTGGGGAAACGCCTTTTTCACCGCTTCAAGCGCTTCCTCGGGGGCGTTCTTCGAGCGCACGCTGATGAGCCCTTCACGTTCCTCGACCGTGAACATCCGGAACTGGTGGGCGATCCCCCGGGTGAGCCGGATATGGGGGTCCTGGTCGATCCCCACCGGCACAAGCGTCGGGGCCGGCTCCCGGTCGATCTGCGGATACAGGATATCGGCCACCTGCGTGATCACGCTGTCCGCGTGGGCGAGCGCTGTATCAGGGCCAAACCCGTAGATCGCCGATAGTTCGGAGAAATTGACTTTCGTCGCCGCTTCAAACGCAAGATCCTTGAGCCGCTCGTTCTTGCTCTGGAAGTAGGTCTGCCCTTCAAAACCGAGGGCAAAAAGGCAGGAGAGGTACTCTTTCCCGAACTCCCGGCACTTCTCCCAGGAGAGGCCCCTGACCGCGTGTGCTTCCCTGTCGGCAATCGTGATATACCCGTTTGCTCCCTGCTGCGTGTGCCAGACCACTTCCCGCATGAGCATCAGGTGCCCGAGATGCGGGTGACCGCTTGGCATAAACCCGGTCAGGAGATGAAACGGCGTGTGGTTCCTGATCGCACGGGCAATCGGGAGGTAATCCCGCTGGCCGACCACGATTCCCCGGCGCATGAAATACGGGATCACGGGGAGCTCTTTTAAGACCGGCGCTATCGGGTCGATGCCGAACTCGGCAAATGTCTTCTCGACGTCAAGGGAGGGGGTGCTTGACCAGGGATTGCACTGCGGTTCTGTCATGATGGAAACGCTCTCAATTATTATAACTTGATCCGCGCAAATTCGACGAACTGGATACCGGTAGTATGTACGCAGCCAAATAACATCTTCTTTTTGACGCTGTGCGCCATCCTGACCGACCGCGAGATCACGCTCATGGGCATGACCGCTTCTTTCTCAATTGCATGTACCAAAAGGTCGGAGTGGACGTTCTTCCCACAGTAGACACGGAAGTGGTGGCCGAACTTGTAGCCGGTCCGGGGGGTGAAATCGTGCCGGCGCAGTTCAGCATACACCTTGCTCTTTTCCGCGAGTTCCGGGTCGGAATCCGAAGCAAACGCAAAATATTCTTTGGGGGTGATTTTGGTGCCATCCTTTTCTGCATGGAGGATACCGGCATCCATCAGGTACAGGAGTTCGACGGGCGAGACCATGAGCCGTTCGTCATCGAGACGCTTCCCAAAGCCGGCCTTTTCGAGATCCGATTGGGGCGGCACCCGGACCATCGCGGACTTCCCGACAAGGATCGCTTCTGCCGGGGCGATTGCCGGGAGGGGGAGCGGGGAATCCTCCAGTTTCTGGAGCTTGATCTCGTAATAGGTCAGTTCTTCTTCGTCGTCAACCACGGCAAGGACATACTGCTTGCGCATGTTCCGTGAAGTGACCACTTCTTCAATTAACTTGGTAAAACGGATCGGGTCACGCTCCGAGAGGACGCGGACAAGGTAGAGCGACTCTCCCGTGCCCGGTTTTTCACCACGCCGGAAGACCCGGTAATCATGGGGCCCGGTCTGGACGACATATCCCCGCTCGCGCAGGTCGCGGTATACAAGGAAACTGCGCAGGAAATTGCGCTGGTCGGCACATTTTGCAAGGAGCGTATCGAAGGTATAACCCGGGACCTCGATCTTCTGGCGGTGGAGGAGATACAGGGCTTCCTGCGGCGCGAGCCGTATGTATTCTCCCTCGGGGCGCCCGTACCCGCTCTGGTCGTAGAGCGTCCTCCCGTCCCTCCCGGTCAGCACTGAAGTGCCGTCAAATGTCGCTTTCGTGCAGGAACTATTGGGAGTATACTATAATAAGGACGTGGGAGAATGGCGGGCCGCGCGAACCAGCTCACGGGGAAGAGTTGGCCCGGGTAAAATCCCGAAGAAATAAACGGTAATTCATAGGGATTCTACTTGTCCGGGACAATAGGTTTATGGCCCGGAAAAGCCAAAATTCCTCGCCACATTGTATTCTATACGTATGACCTTCGTGCACGTCCCCCGGATCAATACCCTTTCCGGAAGATGAAAGTGTTACGATAGAGATGCATTGGTCTCCCGTTTAGGGATCATACCCATACCTGTTTTTTTATGCCGCAAGTTCGCGCACTTTCCGGATATTGCCCCGGTCATCACGCCGTTCGTCAACAGGTGTTTCACAGACCAGCGGAAGGCGTGCAAAGACCGGGTTATGGAGGATGCGCCGGAACCCGTCTTCTCCGATGAACCCCATGCCGATATGTTCGTGCCGGTCAAGCCCGCTCCCGAGATCGCCCTTGGTGTCGTTGAGGTGGATCACTTTAAGCCGTGAAAGACCCACCTGTTCGTCGAACTGCGCGAGGGTTGCGGCGAGTCCCTCTTCGGTGCGCAGCTCGTAGCCGGCGGCGAACGCGTGGCAGGTATCAAAGCAGATGCCGATCCGTTCGGGCTGTGACAGCCCGGCAAGGATGGCTCCGATATGCTCGAAACTGCTGCCGACGCTGTTCTTTTCCCCGGCTGTGTTTTCAAGGAGCAGCATGGTCTTTGCATCGGAGGATTCGAGTGCCAGATTCACCGCTTTTATCACCCGGGCCCTGCCGCCGGCCATACCGTCCCCGAGGTGGTGGCCGAGATGGGTGACAAGGTACGGGATACCCAGACATCCGCACCGGTCAAGTTCTGCCGTAAGAGTCTGGACGGACTTCTCATAAATCTCGGGTTTTGGCGAGGCAAGATTCGGGAGGTAGGGCATGTGGTCAACCGGGAGAAGACCGGTGGTGGCGCACTTCTTTTTATAGAGGGCACCGTCGTCATCGGAGAGCGGCTTGTACCCCCAGCCCCGGGGGTTTCGGGTGAACTGCTGGAAGACATCGCAGCCGGCGTCCTTTGCCCGGTCGACAGCGAGATCGAGTGAACCAGCGATCGAGACATGCACGCCGACTCTTACCTGTGTGATGGTTGATCACCATCCGGAACGGGAATCATGTGTGTATCAGGTAAGCATTGCAGCGAACCGGTACATGGAGATTGTGATCGTACCGGTCGGTTACTAAAAAAGGAAGTTAGTTCCTGCGCCGGTGCATGGCAAAGGAAGCGATACCAACGCCGAGAATCCCGAGCGCGGCAAACGGCAGGGCTGCTTTCCGGGTTGTTGTGGCAGATGCCTGGACAGATGCACCCGCTCCTGCTGGAGAGGTGACTGTTGTTGTCCCGAATGTCGTTGTCACCTTCATCCCAATGGGGGGAACCACGTGGACAATATAATCAGAGACCGGCTGCACCCCTCCGATAAGACCGGCATACTTGGGACACGTATCCGACAATGCCTCACCTTTCACGAAACTGATATTAACGCTTGAGGCATCGTTCCTGCCGTTGAAAAAGAGCGACTGTCCGGGGAGGAGTGTTTTTTGTGCAACGGTCATCTTCCCGCTCGTGACCGTCACGTTCGAGGTTGTGGCCGTGCAGGTCGTCCCGGTGCAGGCAGAACAGTTTGGTGCTGTTATTTCGGTGACCGTGTAATCTCCGATGAGCACGGTCGGGAGGCTCCCGATATCGCCGATCTCATCGGTCGCATCGTCTGCACTGGCACCGGAGCCGTACAGTTTCGCAAGCGAAATCCAGGTCCCGCCCGTGCCGCCAAGGCTCACCGCGACTGCCTGATCTCCTTTGGCAAAGACAGAGAGCGCGGCCGGATCCGGGAGGGTACCGGTGAGCGTTGAGGCATTCAGCGGCGTCCACGAACAGACCGGGGCGGACGTGCCCGAGCCATAGTCGCAGCCGTACTGCGAAGGGCCTGACAGGGTGAGGGTATTATTCGCAGAAGATACATCCGCCACGGTTCCTCTGACCGTTACCTGCAGGATAACGGCGCTCGCCGGGATCGCACAGGCAAACAGGAAAAGCAGGGCGGCACACAGGGTTAGATACGGGACTTTTTTCATGGTTACCACATCATATCGATGAGTTGTAATGGCTTCATCGACCCGGCGTCTTAAAAATCCTGTACATTTCATTTCCCGTTTTGTAAAAACCAGTACGCCCTGTAGTTCTCTAATTTTGAAAACCCGTAATAGCCATTACCGGAACGGAGCGAGATAACACCGGAAGATCTGTATATAGGATGCAGGCACCCCCTATGCCCTCCTCGAAAATACTTTAGAGGACTTCGATTAGCTAACAAAAATGCAGGATTTACTAAAATATCTACGACGGAAAAATTATTTGCAGATCGTACAAAAAGAGAGTTTTTCGAAATCATCTTTATTCATTCTCTGTGGGGGGGATTGAGATGAATAAATCCTACGTTGGCGGGAGAAAAAAATGAAACCGTGACCGGGGAACTGCCAGCAAGATCCCGGTATCTTGAACCGGGAGGAATCAGGCCGGTCAGGATAATGTCTGGAGAATTTCGTATACTGAATTTTTCATTTCCTGATATAGGGCAGAACCCGCTTTTTTATCGTTGGCATCCACCATGATGCGTATGAGTGGTTCCGTGCCGGATGCCCGGATTAACGCCCATGTATTTTGCCGTTTAATTTTTAGGCCGTCAGTACAATCAATATTTTCCTGTGCATATCGTTTATTGAGCAGTTCAATGAGACGTGATCCGTGCGGTGTTGCAATTTTTTCTTTTATCATATGCCGCTCTGGTAACTGCGCGACAAGTAATGAGAGACGCTGGCCGGTCGTAGCGAGAAGTGAGACCATCGTGGCGGCGGTCATTCCCCCGTCGCGGCAGAACTGATGCTTCGGGAAGATCAGACCGCCATTTCCCTCTCCACCAAATACGACCAGTTTACCCCCGGCAATCAGTTCCCGCATGGTACGGGCGACATAGATGCTCCCGACCGGGGTATACTGGACAGTACATCCTTCCTTGTTGGCGATCAGTTCAACCACCTGGGATGTACTGACCGGTGTAACAATGGTGCCTTTCGCGTTCCTGCAGATATGCTGCGTGATTAAAGAAAATTCCTTGTTTTCTTCTATGAAGGATCCGTTCTCATCAATAAATACCGCACGGTCTGCATCACCATCATGGGCAACACCAAATGCCGCTTTGCTTGCAACAACCAGTGCTGCCAGTCCTTTTAGACCATCAGGGGATGGCTCCGGTAAGCGTCCGGGAAAGGTCCCGTCCATAATCCCGTTGATGGTGATAACCCGACATCCCAGTGCCTGCAGAATTGCCGGTGTTGTCTGGCAGGCCGGGCCGGACCCGGGATCAACGACAACCGTCATGCCATTCCCGGGTTTTTCCGGGAACTGGCCGGCAATCGACTGGATATATTCCTCGATAAGGTGTGGTGCTGCGATCTCAGTTCCGACCCGATCCCAGGGTTTAGTTGGAAGGGACTTGTCTGATAACTGTTCTTCGAGCCGGATGGTTTCTTCATCTCCCATCTCAGTACCATCAGGTTCGATAATTTTAACGCCATTATATTCGGGAGGATTGTGAGAGGCCGTGATCATTGCCCCCCCATCGTAGTGCTCTTTTACGATATACTGGAGGGCCGGTGTTGGGAGTATTCCGCAATCGACAACATCACATCCTGTGGCAAGAAGTCCTGCCTTGAGTGCATCGGCTAGAGTCGGACCGGAGGTCCGTGTGTCCATTCCCACTGCGATGTGCCCCGGTCTCATCGTGCCAAGCGCCTGGCCAATACGGAGCGCAAGTTCCGGAGTGATTTCTTTTCCAATAACTCCCCGGACGCCGTTTGTTCCAAACAGCCGTTTCTGCATTTTTTTTATTTTCATCTTTGTTAAGATCCTTCTGGTTTTTTTGGTTTAATAATCTTCGAACAGGAATAATGAGGAGATAACCTGCTCAACTGTTGGGTTCCGCAAGACACAGGTGTCACTGGGAAGATCCCCTATGATGATCTTCGCGAAATTTCGTTGTTTGAACCCTTCGAGTACGGCAAAATCTACGCCATCATTTTTGAAAAACCGGAGCATCTCGTCGAGATTGTCTGTATGAATAGCAATCACGGATTTATGGGAATCAATTCCTGCTGATATATCGGCCCCGTTTTCAAAAAATATTGTTGTATCTTTTCCCTCATCCAGCAGGTATTCGTGCTCTCCCAGATGTTTTATTACCCCGACACGTCCTCGTGATTTAAGCAACAGGATGAGGTTCTGGATAAATGTGGTCTTTCCGGTGTTTGCCCGCCCGGAAACCTGGATGATTTTCATAATTTATATCCCGTCCTCCTGGGTATTGTGTACTGTATCATCACGAGATGACTTATTTTCACTGGATCCGGGTGTATCTGTTAATGGAACGTCTATTGTGACCGGGGGGTGATCTTTTGTGATTTCCACATCTGGTGTATTTTCCTGCGTGATTTCATGAGAGGGCCATGTCTTATTTGATCCTGTCTCCAGCGGAATATCAGGATTGTTAACTAAGGGGGCTATTAGGTTTTCGTCGAGGAGGTGATTTGACTTAGGGGAAGGATGGTCTCCCGTGTCTTTTGTCTTTGCGTCTGCTTTCAGGACCGTTTCATCCTCTTCCCGTGTTCTGAGTATGGTCTTTGCAGACTCTCCCACGCTTCTCATCACACGGGTGATCCGGTCTTCGATATCGATCTCCTCATCAATGTCGAGAGTTGTCCCTTCGACTTCTAAGAGAAAACGTGAGATCTCGCTTGCCTCAAAAAGGAGATCGTCAAGTTCATCCGTGGTAAAAAACCCGCACATCGCCCCGTAGAAAAAGGTGGCACTTGCTTTTCGTACCTTTTTCTTGAATGAATGACGTGCCTGGTTTACAGCCTGTGGGGAGTACTGCTCTTCCATAAATGGGACAAGTTCCGGGAGATGCTTCCCTATGAAGGTCATCTCGGCGCCCCCGGATGTGCGGAAATCTGTGCATAACCGTGCAAGAGCCCATTCACGGGCTGTTATATAGGTGCGTTTACGCAGGAACTGGTTAACCTTCCGGTATGTCGCGCCGTCAACTTTTTTAAATTTTTTGTACTTATTGATCTCCTGTTGAATAATCGAGTCGTCCATCGTAGATCCTCCCGTGTTTTTTTCTGTCAATCCCCGATTAATGACGTTTCTCTCGTTCGGTTCATTATTAGATCCTCTCATATATAGCGATATGCGGTTTATACGGGGTTGAAACGAATAAATATTATTTTTTATTGTTAATGCTAAGGCAGGGAGAATTTACAAAAACATGTATGGTGCCGGTTCCTTCCTCTTCTGTGAATTCAACAAAAAATCACTAATACCCATTTATGATCCGGGTAATTTTGAAACAAAATTCGTAGCAATTGGTATTTTTTATTGAGGGAATGGGAGATACTTACGATCTTTTTGTTTTATCAGAACGTAAAAGCAGCCAGGTAATCGATCTCTCGGATTATAATACCTACATGATCTGTTCCCCTCTTACAAGTGCATTACCAAGGGACCCGATGAGAACGAGATCTATGATGAGAATGAGAACAGATCAAGTAAATATCTGAAACTAGGGTGATATTCCTGCGAAACCATAACTACCTGGAAATACGGGACGATATCGTCCCTTTTGATCGTCTCCGGTTAAAAGTTTCAATTGCCTTTTTGAAAAAAGAGATCTCAACTGGCTTTTGCTGTAATAATAACGGTCGATGGAATAATCGTTCAACCGCCGAAAATCATGGCTAAGATAAAATTACATGGCTTACGAGCCTGGCAATATCCAATTAAAAGAGGATAATAAGCCCAACTATTTAGATCCGGAACGATAAACGATTTAATCCGATAACAATTGCAGTTGGATAATTTTTTTGCAGCCCTAATCTATTTGTGGAAATCAACGGACGTAGAATATAGTATAATTCCGCGCATTCCCCTTTTATCAACATTCGGAAGAACATGCGCCCGATTCCGGTTCTGTACGGTCATTCTGTTTTAATTTTTCTTGTGGTTATGGCGATATAATTTTCTGGTACTGTTCCAGCCATCAATCCAGCCGAATTTTATCTATTTAATTAGGGTGCCCTGTTATCTTCCCCCATTATATCCCGGATGTACAGTTTCATCTTTGAACCTGGTGTTGTATTGGGTGCCATGGGAACAACGGTATCCTCCTGACGTATACTTTCAGTGATTCCCGTGTCTTCCCTGTTTATTACCTGCTTGGCATTTTTGGGTTGTATGTTGCTGTTCTGTACTAAGAATGTTTCCAGTGCCGAACGAGGGATGCGCCAAGCTCGATAGGAAATTTTTGTTCCTGCAAGTTTTCCGGTGCGGAGCCAGTGGTGCACAGTTTTCTGATGGACGCCAAGAATCTCTGCCACTTCTTTTGGTGTTAGAAACTGAGTATCCATGGTCATGGTATGTTACCAATAGTTCCCTTTACAAACATAAATAGTTCATTCCCGATACATCCTGTTAGTATCTAGGACTTACGCACTTGATTCCGACCGAAAGATCTAAGAACTAAGAAGACCCATTGAGGGTAATACAAACCCGGAATGGAGATCGAACGAGCGTGAATCCCCCGAAATGTACGAGCAACGATTTTGTCAACTTTCTCATATCGACGTATCAAACATGCACATGCTTGGAAGCATCTCGGTGCTTGCCAAACGAATCAGAACCAATCGCCCATGATTCCGTCAAGCGGTTATTAGAGAGGCAGCCTCACCACACGGAGGCGCTGTATAACGAAGCAAAACGGATGGTGGTGCATGACACAGGTGTACTGGTAATTGACGACAGCACCTTGGACAACCCCTATTCTCATTAGATCGACATGGTAACCCGGCACTGGAGTGGGAAGTACCACCGGGTCGTTCAGGGGATCAACCTGATATCGACGATCTGGACTGATGGAACAGCGATTGTCCTTGCTGATTTTCGGGTCTATTATCCTGAGAAAGATGGAAAGAACAAAACGACCCTTTTAGGGATATGATCCGGGCAGCTGATGAACGAAAGTTTCAACTAGATTGCGTTCTCTTTGATTCATGGTATTCGAGTATCGACAACCTGAAACTGATTCGGTCTCTGAAATGGCACGGGTGTACTCGCCTCAAATCCAACAGGTTGGTGGATCCGGATCATACATATAATCGTCAAATCTCGGAGATTGACATACCTCCTGAAGGTAGAGTTGTTCACCTGCGCCAATATGATTCCATCAAGGTTTTCAGAATTGTTCATTCGGATGGAGATGCTGAACACTGGGCAACTGATATCCTCGATTCATCAGAACCCGACAGAAAATCATTCAAAGATCTCGGGTGGAACATCGAAGTATACCACCGTGGCATCAAGCCGTGTTGCGGCATCGAGAGATGCCAGGGACGCAAAGAAATCGTTCAGCGAGGTCACATTTTTCTTTTATTGCTGGCTTTTCTTCGGCTGGAAACTCAGCGGTTGCATACGGGTATCAGTTGGTACGAATCGAAACGCTCGATTCATCGAATGGCAACTTCCCTCTTTATCGCTCAACTGGGTTTCTAATCTGATTCCTTTTTTCATGTGTTATGACGGGTGTTTCTCGATTAAGACCAATTCAACCGCGTAACTCATAAGTATCAATAAGTGGTATCGTTTGGGAAATTCCTCTTTTTGCAAAGTGGGATTACACTCTGTAATAGTGGGATGGAAAAGGTATGGATGTAAACCAGGGCTCTTCTTTTTGTAATCTCTATTTAGTATCCGAATTATTTTCGGTTTTTGCATACCGAGAAACATCTTGATGACCTCCTGCATTTTTTCTTTTCGTTATGTGGGGGTACTCAAGTCCCGCTCTCAAAATTATTATTCCATTTAAGATTTTCTTGCCGCTTCCCGTATGTATGATATCGACAGTGATCTCAATTGCAACTCCAAATTGTGCAGGGGAAGTTTGCAACTTCTTTATTGATACCCGTTATATCTTCAGGTAAAAATCGTCATTTAGTGTATAGCATCATACGGTTTATGATATATCGAAATTCTGGCTCTGTTGAAACCCTAAGTGTAGAGTGCCAGAGTTTCTGTCCTCATATAGTGACAGTATTTATGTCCGCTTTCAAGAGCACCGAACCGGTGCTTGCGGGTGAAAGCGACAATGGAAATCAGGACGAAATCGGTCGTATTCTAT